>NZ_JBHTHU010000001.1:0-881825 GCF_042676765.1 Mucilaginibacter calamicampi | reverse complement strand
TGAAGCCGCTTTGCCAGCTGGTCAGCAATTCCTGTAATCCCGCTTCGCTGAGCCGGCTGATATCCTGGGTCTGCAGCGTGGGGTGATGGGGTTCCGAGGTATAGCGCTGTTTCCAGCCGCTTCCTTCTTTAAGGTACTGCATCCGCAATACATCGTGGTAGCCTACCAGCGTTTTTAGCGCGGCTTCCAGTTGGATTGTTTCCAGTTCGGGTACACGGATCAAAAAGCTTTGGTTCCAGTGGCCCGGCTTTTTAAAGCTGCCCTTATCCACCTGGCTCAAAAACCATTCCTGTACCGGCAGCAGGCTTAGTTCGCCAGTGAGCTGGCCTTGTTCTGCTTTTACCGGTGATTGGCTTTGCCTGCTGCTCAGCAGGGCCGATAGCTTGCTGATCGTCCTGCATTCAAACAGGTCCCTTACCTGGCAGTTGTAACCCTGCTGCCTGATCCTACCGGATACCTGGATGCTCAATATCGAGTCGCCCCCGATACGGAAGAAGTCGTCTGTTACCCCTACCCGTTCCAGGCCCAGTACTTCCTGCCAGATTACGCACAGGGCCTGTTCTGCTTCTGTCTGTGGGGCCGTGTAGCTTTCTTCTCCCTGGGTCTGATCCGGCTCCGGCAGCGATCGCTTGTCCAGCTTCCCGTTTACGGTCAAAGGGAAACGTTCCAGCCACACATAGCTCACAGGTACCATGTATTCCGGCAGTTGGGCCGAAAGTGCTGCCATCAGCTCTTCCTGCAGCTTGTTTTCCCCTGTATAATACGCTGCCAGGTATTTGTGAGTTCCTTTTTGCTTTAACTGTACGCTGCTTTGCCTGATACCGCTTAGCCGCTGCAGCGCGTTCTCTATCTCCCCCAACTCTATACGGTAACCCCGAAGCTTTACCTGCTCGTCGTTCCTCCCCAGGTACTCCAGTTCTCCTGCCTTCGTCCAGCGTACTACGTCGCCTGTTTTATACATCCGCTCGTAGCCTGTTTCGGCGAAGGGGTTCGTTATGAACCTGGCGGCTGTTAGCTCCGGCTGGTTCAGATAGCCCCGCGCCAATCCTGCACCCGAAATGTATAACTCCCCGGGGACGTTTAGCGGTACGGGCTGATGGTACTTGTCCAGCACATATACACGCGTGTTCCAGATCGGTTTACCGATGCAGACTTTGTTTGCTGCTTGTGTTTCATAATAGGTTACGTCTACTGAAGCTTCGGTAGGTCCGTAAAGGTTATGCAGCCGGAAGTTTTCTTTTGCTGACAGCTGATACGTGCGGTCTACTACCGCCTGGCTCAGGGCTTCGCCACTGCAGAACAGCTGCCGGATGCTGCCGTTCAGCTTTTTATCGCTTTCTTCCAGGTAGCCTGCATAGGCCGAAAGCATACCCGGTACAAAGTGTAAGGTGGTTACCCCTTCGCTGCTTATCAGTTCGTCCAGGTAGCTGCTGTCTTTATGCCCTTTCGGACGGGCAAGAACAATGCGTGCGCCGTACCAGTTGGCCCATAACAGTTCCCATACCGATACATCGAATACATACGGGGTCTTCTGTAATACAACGTCTGATCCGTTCAGCGGGTACATGGCCTGCATCCACGCTATCCGGTTGACGATCCCTCCATGTTCTATCATCACCCCTTTGGGTTTACCTGTGGTACCTGAGGTATAGATCACATAGGCCAGGTTGGCTGCATTGCTGTACCTGGGCAGGTTCGTGCTTTCTTCTGTCCGGTAGAACGATTCGTTCAGATCGGTATAGATAAGCTGGTCTGCAGGAAGTTCCGGGTTGAGGTGCCGCTGCGTCAGGATCAGCTCGGCCCCGCTGTCGGTTAGCTGGTAGGCTATCCGCTCTTTTGGATAGTCCTTATCCAGCGGTACATAAGCGCCTCCGGCTTTTAACACGGCCAATATGGCTATCACCATTTCAAGGCTCCGCTCCAGCAGCAATGCGATCAGCGTGTCCGGTGGCATTGATGATCCTGTTCTGGTTTGGTAGGTTTTTCTGATATGTCTTGCCAGCGCATTGCTCCGTTCGTTCAGCTCACCGTAGCTTAGTGTTTGTCCTTCGTATACCAGCGCTGTGCTGCCCGGGTGTTTCGCCGCCTGATCCTCGAACATTCCGTGGATCGTTTCCGTATCCGGGTAAGGCTTTTCTGTAGTGTTCCAGGCTACTAATTGTAGTGATTGCTCGGAATCGCTGAGAACAGAATAATTCTTTAAAGAGCTTATTTTATTATTTATGCCATCGATCAGGCAATTTCTGAGAGATTCAACAAAGCGTTCAAAAAAATCAACATTAAAAAGCCGCTCTCTGAATTCAATTTTAAATTTAATCACATCGGCACCATGATCATCATAGGTAAGCCCGAGATCGTAAATTAAATTGGTTGCTATATCAAGGCCTACCGATTCGGTATCTAATAACTTTATGCCATTACTATTTAAATCAGACTGCGTAATACCGACATTAAAAAAGTTGTCGGTATTACCGTTTCCATGCAGTCGCTGGTCGTGTACAATATCTTTTAGCGAATAACCCTGGTGCGCTTTAACTTCCTTGCGTTGCACGCTTAATGCATTTAAAATATCATTCAGGCTATCATACTTATCAAATTCCAGTTTAAATGGAATATTATTAACAAAGCAACCTATAACATCCTTAAAACCACGTGGGCGAAAATCTATGGGGTATCCCAATAAAAAGCGCTCCTGGTTACTGTATTTATTAAGCGCTAATCCAAATATTGCGGATAGCACTATGAAAACAGTCGTTCTATTTTCTTTTGCAAAGGCGCTTAGCTGCGCAGTATCCGCGGCATCTAACTGAAAATAAATCAATTTCGCTTTGTCTATTAAAGGCCCATCTGTGTTACCGTGAGCTTCTGCATTCGAGGGCAGGCTAACTTTAAAGGGAATATCTTCAATAAAATCTAACCAGAACTTGCGGGCACTTTGTTTAAAGCTCTCATTAACTATCAGTTGTTCCTGCTCAATTGCCTGGGTAAAGGTAAATGGCACGCTTAGATCCAGGTCCTGGTGGTTATATAAACGGTTATATGCATTTTCTAACTGCACCTTGATCACGCGCCCGCAAATACCGTCTATTATAACATGGTGAGGTGTAAATATAAAATAATGCGTATCATCACTTTCGTCGGCGGTATTTAATAAGTAAAATCTTAATAATACATCGCTGGTTAGGTCAAAAGGTTTATTAATAAAATCTTCCAGCTGCTGCTTTAGTATTTTATCGGGGTTAAGCGTTAACTCTTTATAAAAATCATCAATGCCATAATCGCAATAGTAACACTCATTACCTAAAGCATTGAATTTGGCATGAACTACCTCGTTGGTTTTGATAAAGTGCTCGCAGGCTTTTTTAAAGTATTCTTTATTCAACCGACCGGTTATTTTATAAACCAGCGACATATTATAATTACTTTCATCAGGAGACAACGCCCATTCCAAGAAAAAACGCTTCTGCGACTCGGAAATTGGCAAACTATTGTTAGGTGTGATAAGGTTAAAGTGTTCCATTTTATTATTTAATAGACGTAGCTATAATAAATAACGTGCGTATTATCTATGCACATTTGGATTTAATATGGAACCGGAAAATTAAAATAATAAAATTTACCGGATAAGGCTACAGATTTTATTAAACAAGATTTAATTATAAAGCAATAAGATAAGTTTTGAGAAAATAGATGTATTTTCGGTAGGAAGATACATTATTTCTTTGGTTTCAAAGTAAAAATACTACAATTTCAAGTTTTTTTTGCCAATTTGTAATGTCTGCATTAAATGACGCTACGTGAAATTTTTAGTGTTCTTTTAATTTAACTCGCGATTAAACTTATATTTAAGCCATCCTAAACGTTTAGGTGCTTCTGCTTGGGTAATTGCGGCGCATAGGTAAAATGATTGCAGATATTTTTTGATATTAATAATTAACCGATAATATTTACCGGCAAAAACCTACTTAAACCTTGAATTGTTATGTTTGGAGAAGTATTCCTTAAAGACAATGTGGAAAACATTTTTAAGGTATTTGGTATTTGCGATAAAATATTCAACCCTGTACTTACCGTAAACGATCTGGGTATCTCCTACCGTACTATAAACAGTTGGGAAACCAGCGGACTGATGCTGCGCGAACGATCTAACAGCCGCAACTGGCATAAGTTTTCATTCGTAGATTTTGTGTGGCTTAATATTGTATATGAGCTGCGACAACTGGGCTTTCCGCTGAGCAAAATAAAAATGCTGAAAGATTTTTTAAATGAAAATATTGATGAGAAGGCGCTTTTTGAAGTAAAACGCCGAGAGGCGCTGATATCGTTAAACAGCGTTACGCTTGACAGGCTGGTGATGCTGCTTGCCGAAATTTTGCACAATAAAAACCATATTGCTTTGCTTTGTAACAAAGAAGGCGGCGTTTATATTTATAACGAACAATTGATAAAAGAAGATCGGTCTGCAGTTGATCTGGGGCAGTTAGCTTTTAATAATTTCGTTTCCATATCATTTACCGATATCATTATCAAATATCTCAATAACACGCGTATAGATGTTATAGAGGAAACCGGCATTGTTGACTACCGCTTTCTCGAAATTCTCATCGCACTAAGAGAAGGCACTATACAAGGCCTTATCTTTCAGCTACCCGAAGAAAAGAATATACAGATAGAACCCGCCTTATTTAATAAGTATCATGATTTTAGAAATGCCTGCTTACGATTGATGCTGACCGTTAGATTTGATAGTATAGTGGTTATTTAATGTACACACCAAATTATAACAAAACATTGTTGTTGGCTTTGCCCTATGCAGGTGCCAACAGTTACTGCTACAATTTTTTGACACCCCTGCTGCCGCCTGAAATTGAACTGGTAACATTAGAATATCCAGGTCGTGGAAATAAGAGTGATATACCGCTTATCAGCGACATGAAGTTGTTGGTAGCTAATTTGATAACCCAGTACCGTTTGCTGTTGCATAAATTGAAACCCGGCAAGGTGGTATTATACGGCCACAGCCTGGGGACGGTGATTGGGTTGGCTATGCTCCATGAGTTAAACAGACAAAAGGATTTGTTGTATCCTGCAATGGCAATCTTTTCCGGGCAGGGTTCGCCGGTTACTACACCCAAAAAACAACTACTTCATTTAAACGACGACGAACTGATAGATTATTTTAAAGAGATAGGCAGTTTGCGGGAAGAAATAGCGGCCGAAAAAGACCTGATGAACTATTTGTTGCCCATATTACGTAATGATCTGGCGTGTTATGATTCTACCAACAATGCCTATTCCGGTAAGCTGCAACTTCCTTTCACCATTATCAACGGCAACAACGATGATATTTTACCGGAGCATATAAACGATTGGGGCAAAGAAACTGAGGGGGAAACAAAATTTTATCAGCTTGATGGGCATCATTTTTTTATCAGCCAATATCCAGTTCCATTTTCGCGTATCATCATCAATGCTATTAATAGCCGCTAAAACAAAAGGGGCGCAAATTGCGCCCCTTTTGTTTTATTTTATAAAGCTGTCAGCGTTATTATTTAGCTGCTGCTTCTGTCTTTGTTTCCATTTTGCTTTTTAAAAACTTGGCATAGTACTCTTTTGATTTAACAGGATCAAAGTCAAGAAATGTACCGCCCGATTCAAAATGTAAAATAAATACTTTGCCTAAAGCATACGTAGATGCCGCTGCGAAACCCGGCATAGCAAGAATAGAGGTAATACCACCTATAATTGGAATGCTGCGTAACAGGCTTCTGCCAATACCGTGGCCCAATGCACTGGCTGCATAGCTTCCGGTAAGTGATGAAATGAGTGATTTACCCAGATTTGAACTAAAGCTAAAACCATAGATATCGCCTATTTTTTTAAGCATAGCCAATTGGATAGAGCTGATGGCTACAAAATCAACCAACGGCATTGGGATAACGCCTGCGGCGCCGGTCCATAACATGTAGTTTTGTACTACAGCTTCTGCATCTATCTGGTGTTCGCTAACGCCCTCTGCTCTCAGTTCGCCTGCTTTTCGGCCAAGTACTTTCTCTTCGTCATTTAAACGACGCTGTTGGGTGTGGTGTTCTGCGGTTTTTTCGCTCATTGTTTCTAGTTTTAAAGGTTAGCCAAATTTAGCCCCGTAGTTGGTAACGCACAAGTATAATTGCAGGTATTTAACCGTATTATACTCACCTGTATGATTTTACGCTATTAAGCGGCAATACAGAGTGTTATTGTTTCGGCTTGCTTAGCTGTTCCTTAAATAACAACAACAATATCAACGTTAATATGGGCGTAAGGATCAGGCTAATAATCATACATCCCCAAAATCCAACGCGTGTGTTTTGCCCCACGTAACCACATATGGTGGCCAAAATGAGATAAGCTAGAATAAACGTCATTTTTATGCTAAATAAGTTTTTAAAAATTAGTTAAAAGCAATGCACCGTTACTGCCCTGAAAGCAATATTGGCGTTTTTGAGTTAGCAGGTAATACAATAGTTTTGGCATTAGGCGATTTAGATAATTTTTCTAATGCTTCTATTTGCCTGAATCTTAAATAGTTTTCAGTAAGACCCTTACTGATTGTATCTTCTGATATCTTTATTGCCTGTGCCTCAAGTGTCTTGATTTTTCTTTCTTTTTCGGCAATACTTATCTTAAAATCATACTCCTGCGATAATTGCTCCTCCCGCAGCTTATTTTCAATTGATTCGGTAACGCGGTGCGGCAGTTGTATGTCTATGATCAAAACATCCGATATCTTGATCGATCCATCTGCCACCCTATCCAGCGAGTTTTGGTTGGCCTGAACTTTTAACTGTCTCAGTTTTGACGAATAAATTTCCTCCGGATCCATTGCAGACATACGCTCTCTTACTGCATAAGCCACCTCTGGTTTCACAAAAACCTTTTCATAATTTGGCCCAAAGCGCGACAAAATTGTCGAGAGGCTATCTTTAATAGGATAATACCGGTAATTTACCCTAATATTTACGTTCACCCCGTCTCGCACAAGCACAGAAAGCGTGTCGTTAACAGCCTGCTCTCTTACGTTAAACTGGTAGCTGGTATTCCAGGGAAGGATAAAATACATGCCTTCGCCATAAGTTACGTCGGTATCTACTCCCCCTTCAAAAGGTTTAAATATTACTGATGCCTGTCCGGGTCCGTTAATCATAACAATCCGGTTATAATAAATTACAAATACCAGTAAAAATACCAGCAACGCAATTATTATGTTAGTTTTTCTTTGAGTCACTGTACTAAAATTTATAATCAAACTTTAAATTCGTTGAATTTGCCATACTCCATTTTATATATCTTATCGGCCTTGTTAAAGTATTGATCGTCGTGCGTAATGGCGATCACTGTTTTGCCTTGCGATTTAAATTCGGGTAACAGGTCGTTATAAAAATACTTTCTGAACTCGGGGTCCTGGTCTGCGGCCCATTCATCAAATACCAGCACGTTCTTGTCTTCTAACAAGGTGGCTATCATTGCCAGCCTTTTGCGTTGCCCGGTAGACAGGTTTAAGTGGGTGAAAGCGCCATCTTTGTAGCCCGTTTTGTCAGACAGTTCCATCTGTTTCAACAACCGGAATACATTTTTCTCTTTCACATCTTTAACGCCGTATAATTCAGAAAACAGGAAAAAGTCTGAAAAAATAACACCAAACAATTCCCTGTATTCGCGGATATTGTCTTCCGTTATTTGCTCACCATCAATAGAAACAGTACCGTTATCGGGCTGGTACAAGCCGGTTAATAACCTAACCAAAGTAGATTTACCGCTTCCGTTTCCGCCAACAATAAAAATTGTTGAGCCTTTATTAATTTCAACATCAATAGGCCCTATGGCAAACTGTTCTTTCCCAGCGTGGTCATAGTAAGCAAAATGCAAATGGTTTAATTGTATAGCTTTAAAATCGTTAAAAACTTCATTCACCACTATATCTTCCGCATGGCCAAATGCGTTCTTTTTAAGGCGCTCTTCCAACTGATCCAGGTTAAAAACGGCAACCGTGGCGCGGTTCACCACATCAAACGTGGCAACGGCCTCGCTCAACGGGATTATAATAAATAGTATGGTAGGTGTTATCTTGGCCAGGTCCTTCAATACGCTGCCATCTAACACAGGCACCACAAACACCATTGTGCATAACAGGGCATAAAAAAATGCCTGCGCAAAAACAAAGTAAAAGGATATTTTGGCCGATGTAATGGTCTTTTTCTCTTTCAGCTTTTTAGCAACAGATTGCAGTTTGATGTCAAAAAGGTTTTTCTTTTTTTCCTGGTGAAGTTTTATTTCTTTGAACCCACCGGTTACCTCGTTAAGTGTTTCAAAATAAACGGTTTCTAAGTCTGTGGCCTCGCCTATTTCCTTTTTAATCTTATTGCTGTTGATAAAGTAGTTTGAAATAGCAATTGCTACCATCACAATGGTAATAAATAGCGCGGTTGTATTCAGAAAGCCCAGGTAGATCAATGCAAAAAACACCAGAACTGCCGACTGTATACCATTGGCAATGAGCGATGAAGAGCTGCTTATCTCGTTAGTATCTTTAGTAAGCCGGGTGTATATCTGGGCGTGGCCCAACTCTTCAAACTCCTGCAGTTCGGTATTGATCAGGTATTTTACTATCCTTTCGCGCACATTGTATACCACGGTTTCGGCAAAAACAGCTGTAAGTTTCTGCGCCCGGCTTTTAGTGAGCACATAAATAAGGTATACAATAATAGCTATCAGTATAAGCTGTGTATTATAGGAATGCTCTACAATTTTTGAGGTAGAATAGTTGATAACGGCCAAAAGCGCCGCGTTAGCCAAACCGGAAATTGCGGTCATAGCCAGGATGGTTTTATAGAGTTTCCCGTCCGACTCTCTTTTGATAAAGTTAATTAAAACCTGATAGTTCATATGTAGGTCTCTCGTCAGGCTACGTGGTAGGTTACGCCCCCCTCAGAAATGATAAATGGTATGGGTTGAATATTATCATTTCAAAAATAATAATATTTTTAACAATGTTGTTAGCAAATCTATCATTTTAAAGCAGTTACAGAGGTGTAACGGCGGGTTTTTATAAAAAAAGCTCCCCTGCCTAATACATATCTGACATATATAGCTGGAATGCACGTGTTTGCCTTGCACCGAGCTTAATTTGCGCTTGGGTTAATTAGAAATTACATCTTGATTATATGCCTATATTTGGCGGTATAACATTTAATTAAGGTTATTTGAATACGCCCGGCCCATTATTGGTTTTAGATGCACAGATAGCGCAGTATTTTACTGATGTTTTTATAGATGACACGTTGCTAACTGCTGCAGAAAAGGCAATTGTTGCCGGCGCAGCAAAAAAACGTATCCGCGATTTTAGCACCGGCCGCTTCTGTGCAAAACAGGCGCTTGCCCAATTCGGGTTAAAAAACATTGAGCTATTGCGCGTTGAAGATAAACAACCCCTTTGGCCGCCGGGATTTACAGGGTCAATAAGTCATGCCAATGATTTTTGCGGTGCAGTTGCCGTTAATACCAACATTTTTAAAAGTATTGGCCTTGATATTGAAAAAATAGGCAGCATAACCGAAGAGATGTGGCGGATGCTTTATACGGAACAAGAGTATCTGCTTTTGGAAAATGACTTTAAAAACGAACAGGATATTTTTGCTATGCTGTTGTTTTCTGTTAAGGAAAGTTTTTATAAGCTGCAATATCCATTGACGGGCCTTTTTCTTGATTTTACAGATGTAAATTTAAAATGGGACGGCTTAAGTTTCATACCCGAGTCGGAACTGTTAATAGGGAATAATGCCATAGACCTAAGCCAGGTGCGCATACAATGGCTAAAACATAATGACTATATAGTAAGCCTTTGCTATATACTTAAATAGTCGTGCTTTAAGGGAAAACAAAAAGCCTGTAAATTATATATTTACAGGCTCAAATCGTCCTAACAAAATACGCAATTATGAAGTAGTTAACTCACCGTTTGAAATTCGATATAACCTAACCCTCCTGTTACTAATACTTTTGTTTTCATATATTCATCTTAATAGATCCGGCGCAAAAAGAACGTTTTTACCATAGCTTTGTGAATGATGAGCATGGTAAGGTAGCTCCACAGAACGGAATTACTCATAAACTCAAAACTTAACCCGCGCCAAACAATCTGGAATAAACCGCTGAATATCAGGGCTACGCCAAGAATATAACCGCCAAACAGATGCTCAGCTTTTTGAGAGATCAACTGAATTCCCGCGCCGTAAATAAAGAGCCCGATAAAGACGCCCAGAGCTCCGCCAGACAGGTAGGCGTCAACAATAAAAGCGGGCTTTGCCGAAACGGTTGATCCTCTGTTAACCACGTCAGCATTATATACCCGCTCCATCACCATGGTTTCTGTTATGGGTTTTTGCGGCCAGAAAAGGCGGGGCACAGTAACTTCCAGCGCCTGACCGACCAGGTCGAATTTGTAATAATCTATGTATTCGGGGGTGGATTTTACGAACTGTGTGAACATATCAATTTCGCTTAACCGGTAAACCAAAAACCCCCAGTTGCTATATTCGGCATCCGTTGCCAGGGTTGCGTCAAGCGCCGATTCATAGGCCTCCTCACTGGTCACGTCGTTTCCCCAGGCACTCTGCCTGAAAATCTGATTGTATTTTGGCAGGTAAATGGCGAGCAAAAAAAACAGCGGTACAAATATAGCGATAACAATCTTCTTGTAATTGGGATAGAGAAATATCCCCAACACCAATAAACTGACGATAATGGGTTCCTTATAGCCTGAGGTTAGCGCCTGGTAGAAATTGATTAAATACATGCCGCAGCATATAAGGATGCTGACTCTCCGTCTCTCAGGAATAGCGAATGCCAGTGCCAGGGTGCCGGCTATAAAACTCAGCGAAGTAAGCTGAAAATAAAATTGAGAAAGACCAGGTATCCGGTAAGATATTACAGACAGCGGAAGACAGATCACGGCAATCTGAAAAAGAACGGCTGTTAGTTTACTTTTGTCATAGGTGTATTCGGGTTTTACCGGGTATTTCATAGTATACAGCAGGCCGGTTAAAAAGGCGGCGTGACCTAATACATAATACCGCTGACATTGAGCTGCCAATAATATTTTTTGTTCAAGTTCAGCCGGTGAGCGGATCATAAAGCTTTGGTCTCCATATCCCAGTAACTGGATAAAATAGAATATAGAAGTACTGGCCATATACCCGATAAAAATGATTTGAACCAGGTAAACCGGCCGCATAATTTGTTCCCCAATTCTTCTGTCATCAGGCAGCTTTTTTATTTTCCCGCTGTAACATAAATAAAACAAAAAGAAAGTGCCAAGCCAGGCAATAAGATAGGATGCCGCCGGATTGTTTTGCACGACCAGAGAAGCGAGCCATGGCAGGTACAAAAGGGCATATTTCCCAAAAGATTTATTCATCGCTTTCTACCATGCAAAACAGATTGCCGGTTTGTATTTTTTTAACGTTGTTTATTCTTTCGCAGCCTATGGCGGTTATTTGAAAAAAGACATAGTTTAAATTTGTAAGAAACTGATAACATTCATTAATACTTTGCCCGGTCACCGTCCAGTAATTACTATCGTATTCAAAGATAATACGCGGTTTATACTTCGTTATAGTCTGCTTAAGGCCGCGCAGTACAGGCAACTCATAACCTTCTACATCTATTTTTATTAATGCCAAATGCTGGAGCTCTTTTATTTCCGGCAACGCGTCGCCGGGCTTGATCACTACCAGCTGTTTGTCGCTGCCGGCTGATCCGTGCAGACTAAAAGTTCCCTGGTTCCAGGCGTTGGGATCTATATCAAATTCCCTCGTTTGCTCAATATCCGACAAAGCAATAGGAAATAAGGTTACATTGCTGAGCCTGTTAAGCAACAGGTTTTTATTCAGTTTTTGCTGAAGATAGTTAAGTGGTTCAAATGCATATACCACACCCTGTTCCCCTACCGCTTGCGCCATACGCATACTTTGCAACCCTATATTACCGCCGATGTCCAGGCAATTGTCCCCTTTTTTCAAACATAACCTGATCAGTTTTCCAATCTCGTCTTCATATGTTCCTGTACTTAAGATGGTCCACTCGATGTAACTATCCGCATGTGTATATATACCTATATTTTCGGTATTTAACCAGGTTATGCCATCTTTAATGAGTTGCCTTAGTTGGACAGATGGTTTTAACAGATGAGAAAGCCTTTCTTTTCCCGGCAGATTCCAGTTCCGTATAAATGCCAGTTTTATGCGATCAGATCGTTTCATTTAATTTATTTTCAATTGCTTTGGCAATTTCTGTAAAATTCCATTGCTGTATTATTTTATGTGAATTTTTTCCGAAGGTTAGTAAGGTCGACTTTGATCGTATTAACCGGGTTAACTCAGCTATCAGACTTTTTATTTCGTTACTTTTAAATACCGCACCGTTAACATCGGATTGCACCAGATCGGCAGCGCAGCCTACTTTGTCAGATGCTAATATAGCTTTACTGCAGGCCATCGCCTCGTTAACCGAAAGTCCCCAGGTTTCACCGGGACCTTTTGAGGGCAGGCAGAACAGATCACAGGCCTGATAAACAGAAGGCATCGCTTGCTGGTTTTTAAAATCGAGAAAATGTATATTAGATCTTCCACGTGCCATTGTTTTTAGCTGGTTTTCCAGCTCTCCGTTTCCAACAAATAAGAGGTGCGCGGCGAGGAAATTTACATCAATAAAAGCCTGAGCCAATAAGATAGGATGTTTTTTCTCCTCCAACTTTCCTGCAAAGAGCACGAGTATATCGTTATCGCCAACCCCTATTTGGTTTCTCAGTGTGGATACCGCCTGATGATTTTCAATGGCGAAGCGCTCATTATCCACGGCGTGAGGAGCAAAAGTTAGCGCGCTTTCCGGTAAACCATATTTTCTGAAATAGGCCTTATTATTTTTGCCTACGTAAAAAGCGTGATCAACATGGCTGTAAACCCACTTTAAAAACAAATATTTTATCAGCGATTTGATGCCGGTCGTTTCATCCATTAAGGTGGAATCTCCCCGGAAGAAGACCGGTATTTTACCTTTAAAATATCGCATTAACTTAAGATGGCTCTGGTAGGCCCATCCGAAAACCAGAACCGCATCAGGCGCGTAGCTTTCCACGGAGCCGATCAAACCGGGATTTATTACGCCGCGAAAGTGATGAGAACCCGGTGCAATGGCTGTATTGCCGACCCATTGATGGGGATAGCCCTCCGTTAGCGGAATATCCCATTCTACCTTTCTTCCAAACCCCGGATCAAATTTATCAGCCGATTGTTCACCCCAGGTATAAAATACTTCTACCTGAACTTTTTTACGCTGATGCAGCAATTTAAATACCGGCGCGTAGTACTGGATAGGGTGTGTAACAATGATGGCCAGTTTTTTCATTTAAAGCACTCAAAAGCGGCGGCTTTATAAAAGCGGCCCTCGTCTTCTACCAGTTTAAATTGCTGGTCTTCAGCATCTCCATAATTCGCCTGCCGTATGTTTCTAAATCCTGCCTGATGCAATTCTGCCTCAAGAGATGGATAATCCCACATCCACAAATGTTTGGAGTTGCCCATCATTCCTTTTAACAAGCCCTGTAAAGTTCTTTCCCGCCTTTCTACCCCAAGCAAAGTACCGCGCATAAAACCGGCCGCCGGGTTGGCCGTTTCCCCAAAGGAGGCCAGATAATCTTCGGCAGCAGACCTTAGATCGGGTACCACTCCTCTGAATACTCCGCCGGGTTGCAATATTTTATAGGTGTTCTTTAACGCCAAAATAAAATCTTCATAGCAAAGGTGTTCCAGAATATGAGAACAGTACACGCCCTTACTGCTATTGGGGGCCTCGGGTAATCCTTTTACAATATCTCCATACCTCACATCGGAAGGAAAGGGCTGCGAATTTTTGGTGTAGAACTTTCCTATAAGGGGAATTCGCTCGAATCTTAAGGTTGGTGACGCGTCATAGTTAATCCAACCTTGCGGAGCAGAAAATCCGCAACCATACTGAACATATCTATCCATTATTCATCTTAATTACTTCATCAAATAAAACACATTGCATTTCTGTCCTGTTAACGGCGTCGTACTTGCGCCTGGCTGCTTCATTGTAATGCACCGGTTCATTCGTTCCAGTGCTTACGGCTGCAAAAAAATGAACCACTTTGGCCTGCAAATCAGGTGTTTCGTCATAACTGTAGGCAAAGCTGGCACCATATTCTTTTAATACTGCCAAAGCCGGGCTGCAGTGATGAAAAAGCGCGAGTAAAGGTTTTTTCATTAATATATAGGGGTAAATTTTGGAAGCAGTGTAATTTGGATCGTTGGAGCCGGGAACAAATAATGCGTCGGCTTGCTGCAAAGTATTTAATGTATAGTAGTAGCTGATCCGATCCGTAATTTCGACGATATATTTCTCAACACCATAAGCGCGTGCTAAGGGCATTATAGTTTCTTCGCCCATACCCGCCGGGGCGTAGCTGGTACCGATAAAATAGCAGCGCAGCAGCGTAAACTGCTCCGGCATGGTTTCCAGTCCTTTTTTCAGTGCTTCAAACAAAACAACCAGCGCGTCGCGCATGTCTGCCCCCCCCCGCCCAACATAAACGATATTTTTAAAACCAGGTTGAAGCAGCGTACCAAAAGATGAGCGGTGTTCCGCGGCTATCTTTAGATCAGGCGCATACGCGCCGAAAGGTATGGTGGATTGGGGGACATCTTTAACTACCGGGTACCTTTTTTTTAAAATGGTGATATAATTTTCAGAAACACTTATCAAACCATCCACGTTTTTTATAGCAATAGGTTCCAGGTATTTGCTCATACGATGAGAGAACCAATATTTAGGGGGGCGGTCCTGTGGGGCTTTGTCCTCATAGTAGTCTGAATACCAGGGGTCCTGCATATCAATTACATAAGGCACATTAAACCGTTTTTTCCAGTAAGCGCCTAAAACACAAACCGGGAACTGTGTGGTGGAAAAGTAGATCAGGTCAAATTGATGCGTGCGTAACAACTGATTCACTTTTAGAAAATAAAACCAGATAGAACGCAAAGCGATATTGCCCAAGCCAAATTTTGATGTTACAGCTTTAGAGAAGGCCCTGACTTTATGTATTTTTATATGATCGGGTATGGTGTTGAGCAGAATCGGGTCACGGACAAGGTCAACATATTTGTCCTCAACCACCACTACTTCTGCTTCCCATCCAAATTCCCTGAAATAAGGCAGGCTCATTCGCACGCGATGCATGTCAGCCGCGTTTTGAGGCGGAAAATGGGGCGAGATAATTAAAACTCTTTTTACCATTTATTTAGGCCGGCTCGCTAAAGTTTCCTGCACCAGGGATAAAAACTTAGTGCTCTCCCGCTCCCAGTTATACTTTGTACGGAATAACTGCAGCGCATCCTGATTAGCGCTGGTGAGCTCGCTTTTGTTATTATGATAAAACGCAATTATGCCGGCCAGCGCACTATGATCGCCAATGGGATAAGTACGGCCTGCTCGCGGATTCGCTTCAAAAAATTTTTTTTGGGCCGGTGTGTCGCTGGCGATGGTCATTAGCCCGGCTTGCATGTACGTGAATAATTTATTGCTAAGCGCCATTTTGTTATTTTCACAAAATCCCGGTTCAAGCGCGAGTCCAATGTCAAATCCGGCGCAGAACGCAGCTATCTCATCCGGAGGTAAGGGATCATGTAATTCTGCAGTGATATTTTTTTCTCTAATCAGGTCCAATATAGGTTTGGCAGACGCGGTAATGTTTCCCAGCAAGTGTAATTTAATCTGTTTATCGTTTATCAGATGCAGCGCCAGAATTATGTCTTCCAGACCACGATTGGTACCTATAGTTTGGGAAAACCAAATGAGATGGGTGGTTTGATTTACTACCCTGCTGTTTTTTACAACATCAACTTCAGGGAATACGTTCAATAAAACGATTGGAGCAAGAAAGGGATATATTTTCCGGTAGGCCTCCCCGATATCCGGACTGCTGGTCGTAAAATAATCCAGTTCGGGAAAGTAAGTGGTTTCAACAGCTTTTTTCAAGCGAAATTCTAAACTGTCTATAGCAGCGTTGGTTTCGCCGAGATGAAAGTCTTCTGCATCAAATCCGCATAAGGCATTATTCACTTTGGCGGCTTTTACGGCTGCGGGTAAAGCGCCGGGATTGTGCGCGATATATAGATCGGCCTTATGCCTTTTCGCTTCAATGGTTAGCCATAAACTGCTGCGGGATATTGCCCAACCTGTCATGAACAACATTTGGGTAAACTTAAAAACAAGCAGTACCAATTTATGAAACATTCGGCTCAAGGTATATCTGGTTGGCTGGTGGAATGGATCACCGCCAATACATATCCCTTGCCATTTTTTACTTTTAAGAAGTACCTTATCTGCCTTGGCAGCCCAGTTAGCCCAGTAAGCGTATAAAACCGTTACCTCATAGCCGTATCCGGCTAAGCTGTCTGCTTCCTTTACAAGGCGGGGATTGCTGGCAGGCTGACCGGTAGTAATCAAAACTATTTTCGACGCCCCCTTCATGTTGTAACCAGCTTTTCATAGATCGAAAGGTAATGATCAACGATGGCGTCTGCTGAAAACCTGCGCTGACAATCTTCGAAAACAGCTGTTCTATCAATTTGGTTGATCTGATGAACCCTGTCGATCATTTCTCCTTCATTTGCGCAGACAAAACCGTTGAGATCATTTTGAATAACCTCAGGTACAGCGCCGGTACCAAAACCAATTACCGGCGTACCACAAGCCATAGCTTCAACCATTACAATTCCGAACGGTTCGTTCCATTGAATAGGCATCAGTAAGGCAAGGCCTTTGCCCAATAATTTACTCTTTTCCTCATCGTTTACAGGTCCGGCATATTCAACATTTTCATCCAGATGAGGTTGGATCTCATCAGCAAAATATCGTTGCTCATTTTCGGGAATATTCCCGGCAATCACCAGCCTTTTACCTGCGCGTTTGGCTACCTTGATAGCTATATGCGTACCTTTTATAAATTCAATCCGCCCCAGAAAAAGCAACGGAGCATCCGGACTGACACGCTCCCGAAAAGTAAACTTTGTCATATCCAGTCCGTTGTATACAGTTTCTACGTCCGCGTAGGGACGGATCTTATCACTGATATAGTTGCTGCAGCCGGTGAATGAAAGTGACCGGATAAGCATTTTAGCAAGTTTAACCTGGCGGATGGTTGGCTCTCTTTGATAAGACATCAGTTTCGGGACTGGCGAGCGCATAAAAGGAAGCAGATATGCCAATCTGCTGAAACTGTGAATGATATCCGGGTTAAAGTGCCTCAAGCCTGACAAACTTATTATGTTACCGCTATGGCCTTTGCCGTCCGGGTAGGCTAATAAGGGAGCGTCTATCGTGGAATCCTTATGAGCCACCAACAGCACATCATGCCCCCTTGCTATTAGTCCCCGCACGAGAAAGTCTATGATACGTTCTATGCCTCCATAATGATGCGGAGGAACCGGGATAAATGGATCGGCTGTAATGGCTATCCGCATGTATTAACTTGCGCTATAATGTCCAGGTATTCCTGCGCCCTTTGTTCCAGCCTGAAATTTTCCAGTATATAATCCCTCGGCCGGTAGCTGTTTTTTTCAATACTTGACAGAAACAGGGCTGCAGCTTCCCTAAATTCATCCATATCCTTAAACTTTTCTCCGCAGCTATTATCCCAGTATGGCACCGATGTCACCGGCCCAAACTTAACTTTATGTGGATAATACGCCGGATCGCTCCACTCTCCCCCCCGATCCCATGCCAGTATCGGTACATTACAGGATAGTGCCTGCAGATAGGCAAAGCCCTGCGTTTCATGCTCACATAAAAATACCATTCCGCAAACCTTATCCAGCACTTCCCTGTACTCCGCTTCCTCATAGGCGCCGTATTTCAGGTACGTTACGGTTAAGCCGCGCTTTTCCAGGTCCTGTACTATCGGGTTTAACAGGCCCGGCTCTAGTTTATCCCGGTCCCACCTGATCTTGTCGTAAACCAAAACCGTGGCGGGCCTGGATTGGGCAGTATCAGGCAACCATTCATCTGTTTCGACACCACTGGGCCATACCGAAGAAGGTATTTTTACGGGCAGATCTCTTTGATAAAGCTCTTGCAGCCAGTGGCAGGAGATCATCAGATGGACGATTTTTTTTCGCTCCCAGAAAGTATTATCCGTAGGGTGAGATGCCAGGGCGGGGCCATATATGATCCTTATATGATCCGGAATTTTCTCTACTACGTGCGGCTTGCCGATGACGAGCGCGATGCCGTTTTTACTCTTTGCAAGGGCTTTATAATCGTTTATTTTATAAGCAGCGCCTAAAATATCCAGGCCCTTGACAAGGTTAATGAACCATTTTTTCATCCCTCCTACAGGCGCTTCGCGGCGGAATATTTTATCGCGGACAATCCGGAAAAGACGCCTGGGGTGACGGTCACCAGCCACCCAGCGATCATTTTCAGGTTCTTCGTAAAAGATATACAGATCAGGTTTCATTCACTGATTTTATTATTGTCGCTAAATCCGGCAAGCGTTCCTTCAATATTAATTCTGTCAAGCAACAAGTAGTTATTTTTTTGTTTCATAATACGGGCGAAGGCCTGTTCAATTGACAGCTGAAAGGGACTGCCCTGTTCTTTTTTTAAAATGGATCTTATTGCTCTAATCGCACTTCTCGGGCCGTATACTCCTTTATGGTAGGCAATCATCTCCTCTATTGCCGTGGTCAGCATTTCCTCTAAAACCATTTTGTTTTTTACAAAGTAGGCCCGGGTGCTGAAAGCGGATATTTTTTTATCGAAGTTCTCTCCCACGCCTATAAAATCGTAGCGGTCAAGTTGCAGGGCAGCTTCCATATTGAACTGATCCGTAGGGAAATACCGGGCGCTAATTTTAAAAACAGGTATTGATTGCGGCAGGTGATGGAGGTTATTTAACAGCATCAGTGCTTCATTCAGGCCTTTGTTGGCAAAGGAATACTGGGCAGAATGAAAGACTTTTATAGGCGTCTGACTATCATTGATTAAACTTTTCGCGTCGATATCATTTATTGAATTGTCTATCAAACGTATATCATCGAATCCTTTCCCGGCAAGTTTCCTGATCGTAACCAGCGTTTGGTCATATCGCTCCTGCTCTGAAAAAAAAGAATGCACGCGCGTAGGCCGCAGCGTGGAGGTGATTAAAGCAATCATCAGTCAGGCAAAATGTTTTTTTTTAGTCCGGAAAAGTAATAGCGGGTCAGCAGCGCGAATTTCCATCCAAACATACGGGTTAATAACAAGGTAAGGCCGCCGGCATCCGGCTTTTTGTCAGCTCCCCCCAGGAGATTGATTTGCGCAACTATTTTTTTTCTTAATTGCCTGTCCCGCGGATATACCTCATACAGCAACCCTTGCAGCGAATCAGCAATGTATTTCTTTACCCTTGCACTGCTTTCTTTTATCAGTAATTGATTGCCGGCCAAAGTAAGCGACTTGTATGCGGATTGATAGGCCGCCGTGCTTTTCTGACTGGACAAGCTGTTGTGGACCTGCCGGTAATACAAAACCGCTTCAGAGACGTAATGTATCTGTTTGCTGTGTAAGCATAAACGGGTAAAATACTCAAAATCGTTGATCAGGGAAAGTTCTTCGTTCCAGAGCCCTGCGGCTTCAATCAGTTTTTTAGGGATCAGCCACCGCCCACCCTGTCGCATAAAGCTCGTCGGAGACAGGATAAAATCCACAGGTGGCATAGTTTTCCATGGCTCTGTTTTATAGGGAACCTGTTGCAAAAGTGAGAACTCATTATAAAAATTGACACAATTGGAAAAATACAGATCGTCTTCGCTGTTATAACGTAACATCATCTCCTGCAGGTAGCCGGGATCCAAAATATCGTCTGCATCGAAGAATTTGATGAGCGTTCCCCTGGCCCTCTGGTAGCCATAGTTATTGGCAAAGGATTGACCCTTATTGACCGGCAGGCGATAAACGCTTATCCATTCACAAGCGTATTTACAACAAATTTCGTAGGAAGCATCCGTCGATCCGTCATCAACAAGAATCAGTTCTTTGTGAGGATAAGTCTGACTCATGACCGATTCAATCGCTTCGCTAACATAGGGCGCGGCGTTATAAACCGGAATGATAACCGATACCAGGGGTTCAGCCATTCCTTAAATGCGGTTTAAAAAGCCTGATCAATTTTTCTCTCCATTTTACGGCGCAAAAGGGATTTATATGCGTAAGCATTTTGAACAAGGGATTACCCGCCGGACTATGACGGTATCCCAGCGCCCTGCTTAAATCCAAAGCTTTACGTACGTATATCCAGTCCCCGCAGGCCGCGAGGGTTGCCACGCAGTTCCATAATTGCTCAGACAATTCGGCGGGATATTTTATGCCATGGGTGACGGCAGTTTTCTCAAGCACGTGGAAGTTTGCCTGTGCGCATTTCAATACATTTGATGCTGACATGCTTTCGCCATATCTGTAATTGATGCATGTTACTTCGGGCAGATATTCAAAGCGGTAGTTAAGCCGTGCCAGCCGCTGATGGAAAGCATTATCTTCATTATAAAGCACTTTATCGTCCAGGTCAAATCCCCCGGCTTTCAGAAAAGCGTCCCGCTTGTAAACACCAAAGTTCACAATTTTATGGGTAATGGCGTATTTTAAGGGGTCCTGATGCAGTTCTGCGATATTGTGGCCGGCCTGCCCCAGCAGTTTACCGGTATTGGCGTCTACATAATCGAAATTCAATAATAATATATCGTAATCGTCTCCTTTTTCCTTTATCCATTGACCAACTAATGTTGTAAAAGCAGGCAATAGATCATCATCCGCGTCATGAAAGTGCAGCCATTCGGATGAAGAATGTTCGGCTAACCGGTTTTTACCGTAAGAACAACCGCGGTTCACATCCCCTTGTATTACCCTCGCTCCCCAGCGCTCTGCAAGGCGGGCGGTGTCGTCTGTGCTGCAATCGTCATAAACAAGGATCTCATTGAAAGGGAAGGCCTGCCCCTGCGCGGATCTTAGTAACCGGGGCAGATATTCGGCTGCATTATAAGCTGGAATGCAAATGGCTATACTCATTTCCGTTTCTTTTGCAAAATCCGCGCTTTCAAATAGCTCAGAATCAACTTCAGCGGTTGCTTATCCAGCAGATCACCTAAGGGGTCGTTTGCTTCTCCCGGCCCGTACAATTTTGCAAAAACATCATTTGACGGCATTACCTCAAAAGCTTTTATTGCTCTTTGGTATAATTGCAGATAATCCGGCATTCGGCTGGCGGAGGAAAGTTGGCCGGCTATAGTCTGCATGGCGGCATACGCCATTTGCTTATAATCCGGCTCATTCAGTGAAATAACTTTATCTATGCAAGCGGCTAGCGCAGTTGGATCATTAGCATCATATTTGAAACCGTTTATGCCGTGTTCAATAAGTTCAGAGGCCCCCGCTCCATCGGCACAAATGAGTGGAGTCCCTACAGCCATAAATTCCAGACAACTGAAGTTGAACATATCCCAAAGTGAGGGTACTATACCAAATCTCGCTTGTCGCTGATAGTTCAGCATCTCCCCATTTGGTACTGCGTTCTGGTTAAAAATACGTTTACCCCATACATCACCGTAGTTAAGGCTTAAATAAGCATTGGTAGACTGCCCTTTGTTAAAAGGCGTATCCCTGCCCATCCATTTAATATCAAACCCGGTCTTCACTAAGCGCATTGCCTTGCATAACACCTCAGGGCCCTTCCATTTTTGCATCCTCGCGGCAACAAGGCCCCAGTTTTCGCGCTGTTCCAGCGGGAGCGGCTCAGAAATTTGGGGGGCGGTGTAAACGGGCGGAATAAAAGATATATCTCCTGACGGAAAAACCGATTGCCAAAATTCGCGGTTCGCCTGGCTGTGGGTCAGCAAGATGTCGCATAAAGGTAACAACGTCGCCTCTGTATGTAAATTTATATTATCGGCCAATGCCGCCTCGTGGGTATTCTCATGTAATGCTATCTGTCCTGCACTCCCGTGCAGGCGGGTGATAACCGGCTTTTGATGGTGCATTACCCATGGTACAAAGCCCAGACCGAAATCTGTGCATTCAATTACATCAAAGTCGTCACCTTCCTTTGCCTGTTCCCACATGGCCCAGGCAGCCGCCAGGTTGTTTCTGTATTCGGGCAACACGTTAAACCGGGTGAATTTAAGGAGGTGCTGTTGATAAAGCTCCGGATCAAGATAGGCTACCTCAATACCGTTGTGCTCAAATTTATCTCGTCCCTGCACATAGCCGCTGCCAACTATTACCTTAATAGTTTCACAATGAGGTTTTAAAGCCTGCAAATAGTGCTGGTAATAGGTTGATATTCCTCCGCCGGAATGCGGATAATATTCAGGAAGTATAAATAGTATTTTCAATGCACTGAACTGCTGAAAAGTTTTTTCAATTGCTTTCCCAAGGTACCGCGGATAAAGAACCTCCTGATAAAATAAATATTTTTGCTGTTAAATGGCCGTAAGGCCAGTAGTTTCAGCAAATAACTAAGCTGGGTGGCGGTACTGTATCTGTTTAAAATCAGATCCAGTAAAAAGCCTTCTGTGCTATTGATCTCCGCTTTAAGAATTGATTTTTGGGCCGAGGGCAGATAAGCGGGTAGCTCTGCATGCCATTTCTTTAATAAGATCATCTGGTCGTCTATCCAGGATACGGAATGCCCGCCGTACGAAAAATGTTCCAGCAGAATATCATAAACAACAACTACCTTACCGTTGTTGGCCTGGCCCAGCGAAAAATCGATATCGTACCCGTGAAAACCTTTAAGCGTCTGTTCGTCAAACGGATACCTGGCATGGTTTACTTGGGTGCAGGCTAAAAAAAGACCGTCAACAACTTTTACTTCGCTGCTATCTTCCTTGTTGGGGTTATAAAAATAGTGTTCCGGTGTTTTACCTGTCCGTCGTTGCAGTTGGTTAAACCGGACCAGATTATCAACCGGAATAAAAACCTCTGAAGGTGTTCTGGTTTTAACGGTAGCGCCGAGTACACCAACAAGAGCGATATCTTCCTGCCTTAGATGCTTGAGCAAATTAAGGCCCCATCCCTGGGTGTGAAATAATATATCTTCATGCACAAAGCATAAAAAAGGGTATTGCGCCTTTGCTGCTCCCTCGTTATAGATCCGGCAAATGCCTTTGCCGGCCTTGTCGCCGTTGATAGCTATTATTTCATACTCCAGCCCTATGCTTTTTTGGATATTGTCGCTGAGCTGTTGCAACAGTTGATTGTTCCTTGTCGCAACTATAACAGATATCATAACTTGACAACCTTTTTCAAAACGCGTTTTATGGCAATAAGAACTTGTCTGTACGGGCCGGGCCGGTAGTTAATATGGGTTCCCGTAATGTCACTAAAACCATCTCTTTGCCAGGCTATTGGCTTTTTAAAGCCAAATACTTTCAGTTCGGGATGGAGGTCTGCTATTACGGAATCTATCCAGCGGGCATCGCTTTCTATTTTGCTGATCAATGCCGGCAGACAGCGGCAATTTATAGCGATAGCATGGGTAGACAAAGTGTTATTGAGCCTGATAAATTTGCCGCAAAACGGATCTGGTTTAAGGTGGTGGTAGCCGCCAAAATAGATCATGTCCCAATCGTCATGAGTACAGTCCAACAGTTGCGTAAGCTGTGCTCTAAATTTTCGGCCTATTACCACGTCATCTTCCAGAACAAGGATACGGGAGTAGCCGCTGTGTAAAGCCTCCTTATAAATATTTAAATGGCTCAGCCGGCAACCTAGAGCGCCCGGGCCGTGTTCCCAGTCGCCTGCTGCTATCTCTTTTCCGTTTACGGCCTTTACTATGCTTATCGCAGCGGTGCCAAGTGCTGCATAGTTTTCTTTAAACTGCGCCAGCCGGTCGGGCCTGCTTTCAAGGTTGATACAATAGATCTGATCAAAAAAACGCTCCAGGCTAATCGTATCGCTCATAGGGCTGTCCAGGAATTCATTAGCAATTCTGTCGCGTCCCTCCCATTAGCGAACCAGTTTTTGGGTGCTATTACTTTTTTTTGCGGATTGGTATTGAGCCAGGCTGCCCACCAGCTAAAAGTGCTGTTGGCAATGATCTGGTGATTGCAGGCGGCCATCAAAGCCAGGGTTTGCGCCGCATTTAGTTCGCAGTCGTCAACCATCTGCCATTTTACGGGAATTTTGAAGTTATCCTTTACCCAGGATAAATCGTCACTAAAAATCAGGTAATGGCTATCGCCAACCGATTGCTGCATCAAATCTACGGCCCGCTCATAGTATTCTTGCGGCAGGTTGCCATGCACCTGCGCGTTGCCGGCCAAAAGATAATCGCCCCGCCTGATATGGATAGCTACGGTCTGATTTTGCTTTAGCAGATCACGGTAAAAAAGTGGCAGGTTATCGTTCCTTAATTTGAATTGTTCGTGTATGATCTTACTGACCGCTTCAAAATAACGCGGGCTTTGCCAATAGCCAAAGTAAAAAATGTTTTTAGAGGCGCTGTGATGCACATCATAATAGGTAGCACTATTTTCAAAATGGACCTGGCTGGTAGCCAAAACGCTAAGTTTTAACTTTTTCAGCATCCTGTTCTTCAAAGAAAAGAAATCGTTATACTGTGCTTCATCAACAGCACGTAAATCTACCCTGAATTCCAGGATGTCCAGCTTACGTGACGCGCCGACTTCATATGAGCCCAGATCGAATTTGAGCGTGTCCCGGTACTTTTCTGCAAGCGCTGTTCCAAATGCGTACTGGAAGAGCTGATTGCCGAGTCCACCCTGAAGCTTAACGACAATCATGGAGCCTTTTTCCAGCGGTCCTGTCGCACAAAAATTGTATTGATATGGGTATCGGCATAAACCATGTAGCCTTTGTCTGTCACATAATCAATCAGTTCCTGGTTTTTTAAACCCTTACCTGATGTAGAAAAAGACAGGGTCTCCACGCAGATAACCACCGGATAATTTTGTTCATAATCAATGGACCTGATAATGATCTCATCCACGCCTTCGGCATCAATATTCAAAAATTGAGGGAAGCCCTCCTTACAATACATGTTTAAAACATTGGTAAGGGTTTCTACCGGTAATTTTACAACTTCCTTTATCAGGTAATTACCTTCATCCTGGTAACGGAGCGCTTCCTCTTTAGAAAACGTGTTCAGTGTGGATGCGGAGATGAGATAAAAATCCGCCACTGTTTTTTCCTTACCTATTCCGATATTCAGGTTGATATCTCTTTTTCTGTACTTCCGGAACGCTTGAAAGAGGGAAAAATCAGGTTCAATATTTATTCCGCTGCTGCCCGTTTCGTAAAACAGGGCCGTATTGCTGAAATTATAGGGATGATGGGCACCAACATCAATGTAAGATGGCCTGGATATACCAATTACGTCGAAAATATACTTCACGATCAGGTCCTCTCCCGATTGCGAGTAGGAAATTTTCTGGTAATGCAATTTTTGGGATAAAAGCCTCCTTTTTAAACCGCTTACCTTTCGGGCTATCCAATTTCCTTTCATCATGATATGGCTGAGGGATTACAGATACTTTGGTAAAAACCGTTCCGCTTAGCCCCTACGGCTGTCTGAGTGTATTCAGCAAGTAAAAGCCGGTAGGCATTGCGTGCCATCGCCTGGGCCTCTGGCGGTTTTGCAAACAGTTCAATAATAGCCTGGGCGAAGTTTTCCGCCGTATCGGCTATGAGCAATTCTCGCCCATGATCACCTTTGATCCCTACCGAAGACAGCGTGGTGGCGATGACAGGGGAACCTTGAGCCATAGCGGACAGTATTTTGGTTCTGATGCCGCCCCCGCCTATACGGATGGGAACGATACAAATGCTTGAGCGAAGGTAGGGCGACAGGTCATCGACAAATCCTATGAAATTTACCTGATCTGACAATTGAGAAAATTTAGCTTTTGTTGCTACTGACCAGTTACCTGTTATGTATATATTTTTAAATGGCTTATCAGGTATTTCCTTTAATACGTCTGAGAGGAACCAGTATAATCCGTCATAATTAGGATAATGACCCTCTCCTCCCATAAAGATCAGATGCTCCTTTTTTTCATCGGCAAAGTCAGCAGCGGCCACGTCTTTGTCCAATAAGCCAAACGGGGATGTATAAACTGCAACAGAAGGTGGCACATGTTCGCGGATCTGGCGAGCGTCCAGATCATTCAAAGCGAATACGGCATCGTATTGTGCCATATAAGCATATTCAATAAAAGCGGTATTTCCCGCGACATGTTCAATATAATTTACGTCAAAACCGTGGGAACGCCCATAATCATACAGAATATCGCTTTTGCTCTCTATCTGTACAAAGATCTTCTTTGATGCCGGGGGAAATAAGCTCACCAGGTTAAGCATTCTGGTCAGTTCCGTTTGTATGATATCAAATTTGGTTTGGTCAAGAACAGACACCAGCTTACTGATAAAATCACGGTGATGCGGATTGAACGGCAGGGTAAAATGAGGGTCATAACGGCTGTAAACATCGGTTGCCACGCCCATTTTCTTTCGGGAGTAATAAATGCTTTTCAGCGAATCCAGCACCCTGCGCTTTAGCTTCTGCCGGAATTTTTCCGGCGCAGGCTCGGTGTAAAGTTCAGCTACATGGATGATTACCTCCGGCCATTCAGCGCGCAGCTGATCAATTGTCCGCGTATCATCTTTGCTGTAGGCCGCCAGCAAGAGCTGTATATCGTGAAATTTTCGCAAATAGTCGATCAATACGAAAATGCACAACCTTCCTCCCTCTGTGGGTGGATAAGGCAGCAACTCCGGGATGATCAATATATTGAAGCGATTTTTAGCCAACATCTGTTTTCTCAACGTGTTCCAGCATCATATCCGCCAATCCGCTTATACTGAGCTGAGGCTGCCAGCCCAGGCCTTTTATGGTGGATGGATCAGCAACAAGCACCTCATATTCAGCAACAAAACCTGGTGTAATCGCAACATGATCGCGCCAGTCCAGATCATAACGGCTAAAGCATAATTGCAGCCAGTCAGAAATCGGGAAGGCTAAGCCGGAGCCAATTGTGGCTTCGAAAACCGTATCGTTATTAACCAGCACCCAGATCGCGTTCACCACGTCACCGGCGTAAGTAAACTCCTTTTTTACGCTAACATCTCCTATGCTTAATTTGTCATCACGCCCGGAATAAATACGGTGAGCCGACAAAGCGATTTTCTGGTTGATATGGCGGTCCGAACGCAATGGACTGTCATGGTTAAAGAAATATCCTGTATAAACTTTCATGCCTTTCGTGCGGTAGTACCTAGCCGCGAAAGCAGATTGAATACGGGCCATGGAATACGCGTCGCGTGCCTCAAAGGCGTGGTTCTCACTTATCGGTGCTCCCTTATTCTCAAATTGCAGGCCACTTCCTGAAATAAATATCCTGCTTCCCGGGCAATGCTGGTAAGCTGCTTCCAATATGTTCAGCGTTCCGGTACAAATGGTGCCAAAGTTTTCGAAAAGCGCGTCGTGACGGGTGGTTGAATTTGCCGCAAGGTGAAAAATATAATCCGGCTGTTGTTCTTTTATCAGGTTGCTGACGAATAAGTAATCCGTTACATCTCCCTTTATGTCGACAAGCCCGCTGCGTGAAACGCCGATAACAGTAATGTGATGATCAGCTAATAGCCGGTTAAGGTAATAGCCATCCTGACCATTAATTCCGAAGATCAATGCTTTCTTATTCATTTAAGCTTTGAACCAGTTTTGATGAACGAAAATAGTATTGATATAGGTATCCGCGTATACAAAATAGTCCCGGGAAAGCATCAGGTCGATTATTTCGGTATTCTTGGGTTTTATATGATCTTCTGAATAGGCGCAAGTTTCAACTATCCACACCGGAACGGGATATTTTTCAAATGGAAACGACCGGAGAATTTCCAGATCTACCCCTTCTACATCCAGCGATACCAGATCCGGCAGGCATTTTTCCATATATTGGTCAATTACCTGTGCTATCGTTAACAGGGGAACTTTTTTTATCTGCAGAATTTTGTTCAGACCTGACGCCTGGCGCAATTCAGCATCTGCTTTTGATAGCGTATTCAGCGCTGAGTCTGCAAATACATAGAGTTCAGCTTCGGTATCGCTTCCGGTACTAACCGCGGCGTTGATTACCGTGTCACGCGGCCGGGCAGCTTCCAAACGGGAAATAAAGGTAGTATCCGGTTCTATTAATACCCCGCTGCTGTTGCTGCTGTAAAATAAATAAGTGTTATTATGCCCAATCGGATCGTTCGCGCCGATATCTATGTACCGGATGGCTTGTATGCCCTTGCTCTTAAATAAAAATTCGACAATCTTGTCTTCTCCGGCCTGTGAATTCGTATTATAAATCTGAACAACGGGCGGCTTGATAAAGGTGAAGACGATCTTCTTAACTAAGCTTTTCAGTTTATCCATTAAACGATCTCGATCTCAGGCAAGGGAAAGATGAATTTCCCGCCGGCTTCCATAAACGCAGTTTCGCGGGTAAGAATATTGTTTTTGAAATGCCAGGGCAAAACAAGGAAGTAGTCTGGTTTAAGGGCGTGCGCCTCCGCCTCGGATATAATCGGAATATGGGTTCCGGGCGTAAACGATCCGTGCTTGTCGGGGTTTACGTCGGCGATATAGGGAATATGTTTAGCAGTAAGGCCGCAAAATTGTAAAAGTACATTGCCTTTGGTGGAGGCACCATACCCAATAATGGTTTTTCCGTCCTGGATCAGCGCCTCTATCAGTTCAAGCAGGTTTTTACGGTGTTTATATACCCGGTTCTCAAACTCCCTGTAAGGCTTGGGCGTGTCCAGCCCGATGTCTTCCTCCTGTTTCAGCATCCAGTTAATGATCGCTTTGTTACGCCGGAAGGAAGCATTTTTCTTACAGGCAGTAACAGCAAAACTCCCGCCATTAACCGCGTTCATTTGCACATCTATCACATCGAGGCCGCATTGCTCCAGCATGGTTTTTACCACTTTAAATGAATAAAACTCCAGGTGTTCATGGCAGATGGTATCATAAGAGTTGGTGCGCAGCATGGATGGCATATAGCTTTGTTCAAAATGCCATATACCCTCGTCATCCAGTATAGCGGCTATTTCCTTTACAAAATCAACCGGGCTCTCCAGGTCGTAAAACATGGCTATACATGTAATAATTTTGGCCTTTTCGGTTTTAAAGCTTTTTCTGAACACCGCCTCCGAAAAAAAATCCGGGATCAGCAAAATGTCCTCACCATAATATTCCGCAAACTTCAAACCTGTTGGATCTATGCCTGCTTTACGGCAAGGTTTAGTGTAAGCTTTCAGCGAGGTGGCATCATTACTTCCGATGTCGATAACCAGGTCATCCTCGGCAAGACTTACCATGCGTTCCAGTGTTCTTATCTTATTGCTCAAATGCGCCACCATCGATGCGTTCAGTCCCGATCTGTACCCGTAGTTATCGCCGTACATTTCGTCCAGACTGTAGGATTGCTTCATTTGCAGCAGGCCGCTATCCGGGCACCAAACAAGATCCAGCGGCCCCTTTGTAATTATCTCATCTTTTGATTTCGGAAAAACGCCGGTAAGGTACTGCTCGCCTAAAGACAAAACCTCTATAAGGTTCCTGCTTCCGCTAATTCTGCATGCTGTGATCTCTTTATACATACAATTTGATTAATTCATTTTTTTCCATTTGTCATTCAGGATGATGCAACCGTAGTCTATACCTTCCGCAAATGCGAAGTCGGTTCCGTTATCGTAAACTTTTATAGGGCAGATATCTTCGTGCAGGTCATAGGTTACAATACCCGTTCTGGTGTTGAGCGCTATCAGAAAAGAATAATCCATCGGAGCGATCAACTCTTTTTCAATCATGAATTTCACGCGGACCTCTTTTTCGCCGGGTGTATAAAATTCCTTCAGCGACCGGTTCACCGTAAAAACCCTTCTTTTGTCTTTTGTCAGTAATGCTATTCCGATGTTTTGGATCGGATCAAAATGATTCACACCCACCAGCATGGATAAGCCTATCTCTTCGGCATGTGAAAAACTGGTGGTGGGTTGATCGCGCGCATCGCAACTGAACACTTCTTTTAAATAAATATCGGCGTTGCTTTTCAATTGCTGCAGTTTTACTTCCCGGCCCTGCTGATAATATCTTTGCACAACCAGCTGCGGATCCCCGCTGAGTTCGATACTACCCTGGTTAAGCAGCAGGCAGCGGGTGCATAAACCTAAGATACTGCCCATGTTATGACTAACCAGCAAAACCGTTCGCCCCTCGTTTTTGCTGATCTCGTTCATTTTACCCAGGCACTTGTTTTGGAACTCCCAGTCACCCACTGCAAGTACTTCGTCAACGATCAGGATCTCCGATTCCAGGTGGGCAGCTACGGCAAATGCCAATCGCACATACATACCCGACGAATACCGTTTAACCGGCGTATCTATATAGCGCTCTACCCCTGAGAAGGCAACTATCTCGTCAAATTTCTGTTTGATTTCCTGCTTGCGCATTCCCAGCACCGCGCCGTTAAGGTAGATATTTTCACGCCCGGTAAGCTCCGGATGGAAACCGGTGCCCACTTCCAACAAACTGGCTATGCGCCCTTTTGCCTTAACGGACCCGGTGGTGGGAGAAGTTACGCGGCTGAGTATTTTGAGCAATGTGCTTTTACCCGCGCCATTCCGGCCGATTATCCCGGTTACCTCTCCCTGTTCAATATCGAAATTGATATCGCGGAGGCTCCACACCACGTCACTTTCGCCTTTGGTTGTACGGTCATTCACCTCTCCTATTTTAAGGAAAGGGTCCTCTTTTCCCCGCATCTTTGCCCAGAAGCGCTCCAGGTCACGTGAGATCGTTCCTGTTCCAAAATCACCTAGATGATATGCTTTGGATAAGTGCTCTACCCGAATTACTTTGGTCATTATTGTTGCAAAAAAATCACAGCTTCGCCGCGTAAGTCACATGGCCTAAATGCAACTCATTAGTTTACAAACCGTTAATTTCTTGAGCCGCATTTGCAGGCAGTCCGGCTTATTAGGCCGAATATAATAAAATCTTTGATAAGGAACAGGGGGTAAACGGTGTTCCGCGCGTGATGGTGTGAACAAGAACAGATGCCGCATTAAAGCAGCAAATCAGGGATTTATTTAGTGCCGTTGGAATCATCTGCGGGAATTACTATCCCAATTTAAAGACCAGTCGTTATACAACAACTGCAGATAACAAAAGATACCCTAAAGTCAAGATGTTCATCTATTCAAAATTTTGATTAAAAACAAAAAAACCTGTAAATCAATAATTTACAGGTTTTTCGTTCTTTATAAGTTCTTTACTTGCGGTGAGGGAGGGATTCGAACCTATCACCACAAGTCTCTGTGTATTAACTCTCTGTGTAACGCTTACCAATTGAACTACACGAATAACTCACTTTACTTCGGGTATCTCAAATCGTCTTAACAAAGATAGACAATTATGATACAATTAGCACAATAAAACAACTACTAATTCGCATAACAGAATCTTACAAACAGCTTATCATTGATGGCTTTGGGCGGGCCACGGGCTGGACCGGGGTCTTTGAAGCCGTAAAGAATAAAAGCGGGGAAAACGCCAAAAAAAACTAATACTACAATTCAATAACCTTCCCTTCCTGACAGTCCGCTGCTTCAGCTTTGGCTTCCTCCCAGGAATCGAAAACTTTATTGTTGCCGGTCTCATCGGTTACAACGGTGGCGTATTCCTCACCACCGAAGCATTCTATAACTATATATTTCATAATTGTATTAATTTTTGGTAAACGTCTTCCCAATAAGCTTTTCGCTTGGCGTCTTCTTCGGGATTGATGGGGTTCAAAAGTTCATAATGCCTGTAATCATCTGCCTGCATGATTGCTAATTGCAGGTTATCTATTTCGAGGTCGAAACCGTTTAAATCTGTGATTTTCATAATGATATTTAAGCTACCTTTAAAGGTTGTGTTCTGAATTCGGCGAGGTTAAGAAAGAAACCCCTGTTAAATAATATGCCCTCCCTGAACAGTTGCCATAACAATGACGCGCCGCAATTAGCTAATGCCGAATTGATAAACAGGTCTTGTTTAGTAAGTGCTTCGGCTAAAGAACAGCTTGGTGTAGTATCTCCCAATTCAGTAGCAATAAGCAAGTCATTAAATTCCTCGGTCACTAAGGGAAGGTCGGCTACAGGGCGAAATAATTCAGATGCGGGTTGCTTTATCTTTTCCAAAGTTGAAAGGATAACCTGTCCGCTGGAACGGCTGTTACCAAAATCCATCCAATACTGTACATGGTTCCTGCCGTGATAAGTTTCAGTCAAAGACATCAGTACATCTGCTATTTCGTATCGTGCAGCTACAGTATCGACGCAGGAAATAGTTATGGTAGCACTGACTAAGTCCCTGTCCGTCATCAAGTCTTTGCCATAACGCAGGGTTTCGGCTTTCCAGTTCGTTCCGAAAAAGCGGTTCACCCGGTTGATCAAAGCGACCGATTTGTATTGGCCTAATTCAGCCGTGGTAAATAACTGTCTGCCCAGATTGGCGGCATCCACCCTATCGTCATCGAACAACCTGACGAATAAACCCGCATGGCCTAAAGCGTTCAATGCGTGGTTCATTCTTGCCAATGCGGTCAATACCTGACCACCTGTTCCACCTGCGCCAATCAAGTTGACCGTTACAGGGTTATAGGGCTGTAACAGTTCCTTTGGTACAATATGCACGGCAGGTTTAGCTGATTTCTTTGGTTTCATTTGATGATTTGTTGAAGTGTTAAACCATTGGGCAATAGTTCGTCCTGCGGAAATTCCTTTCCAGTTCCTGCAAGGCTGCGCCATAATTTAGTTGTATCGGACTTTGTGCTGTTGTTGCCGTTAATGGAATGACTGAAATTGCTGTTAAAAAAATACTGCTGCCACAACTGCATAAATTCTTCGAGACAAGAGCTTTTGCCAATTTGTATTTGCACCGTCCCCATACACACATTACCACCACTATACACGTTTAAGAATGGTGCATGATATAGTTTTGTCTTGGCGGCAGGTTTTGCTTTACCTTTAATGGCATACACTGCTAAACGGTCCGCATTGGCTTTCCAAACCATAGCAGGCACATGATATTTTCCTGACGAAATATTCAAACTGTCCACAAAAAACAGGGTTACTTCCTGTGGTGGTGTATACCAAACCGCATAGCCTGCTGATTGCTGATTGACGTAAAGGACATTTATGGACAACAAGCCATTGCTTTTTAAATAGCTGCTTTTCAGTTCCTGTGTTGTTTGGAGCAGTTCGCTCAATGTTGCCATTTCTTTGACATTCAACGGATGCGCATTTATAGGCTTGCCGTTTCTTCCAATATCATAGCTTTCGACATATATTTCAGTTTGCTTATCCTCGCTCTGAAACTGGTTAATTGCCGCCTCCTTATCGTAGCGATAGATCAGCAGGGCTTTGAACGGCTCAAAACCTGCATTAAACTGTTGGGTGATGTTTTTCATGGTCGTTATCATTAAGTAAATCCCTTAACCGCTCTATGAGGTCAAACAAGCGATTCTCAAAGTCAAAGTCTTTGCGGTCAGCTTCGGGCAGGGTATCAAAGTAATAAATGACGGTCGGCTCATCCATTACAGGCCGTTCCTGAAATGAGCTATTTATCATTTCCAATAATTCGTGCTGAAAGCTATCGTTATCGCTCCAGTAAAAGCTGATGTATTCAGAAACGGTAATGCGTTCTTCCTCGTCAGGGTAAATCAAATCTGTCTGAATGCTGTCGGCTATTGAATGTTTAGGGTACTCCCTGTACAACTTTAAAAACTCAATGGCTAATAGTTCCCATTCCAATTCCTCTTTATCCCGTTGATGGTAACCGAGTATAACACTTTCCATTTTAGCTAACTGTTCAGGATTTTTAATGAGGGGCATAATGTGACCGCCTGCCCGTTTCAACTCATATAGCGTATCTTCCTGTTGCTGTCGCCACTCCTTATCTTCTTCATCTGTTTCGCTTACCCATTGTTCAAGTGTATCATACTGATAGTCCATGAAACTCCCGCTTTCAGCATAAAATGGAATATCAACGATCTGATGCAGGTAAGCAAAAATAACGGTGACCAAATCGCTGATGCGCTTTTGTTCCGGGGCTTGCAACCAGTTCCAATAGGGACGAACAGGGATATAAAAAAGGCAAAGGCTTAAATCCAATGTTTTGACCACCGATAGAACAGCCTTTTTAGCCTTGTCGTTAATGATTATACAATAGGCGTTCCGGTCATTTGCCCTCACCTGTTTTTCTACAGCCTGCCAACTGTTGTAAATATTTTGCGGAAATGGCAGGTCATTCTGTGGAATGGTGAAACCATAGTATTTGCAGAGATTGGCAAGGGAGTGAAAATACTCCCTTGCTACCTTTTCCCTGTTCCCCTCAAAAGCCCAAAACGGCAGAAAACTATGGTTCAGAAAACCATTTCCGTTATGCCTGCGGGTGCGCTCCTTAATGGGTTGCGCCTTATTTCGTCTGCATCGGGCAATCGGTTTAAGCGATTTGCCAGTTCTCCGAACAATTGCTGAATTTTCCATTGGTCGCCTTTCCTGTTGATTTTGATAATGCGGTTTACTGTTTTTGCTTTCATGGCTTAACCTTTTGTTCCCATCGTGCTTTCAAAACGGTACTGCGCTTCATCGTCCTTTATTTCAGGCCCTGTAACCTTCGCATTGGTCAATATGGGATAGGTGCCTGCATAAAAGTTTTGCACCTCGGCCACGGTGAATTGCTCGTTGGGGTCGGTTAGCCTTATCTCCTGGCCGTTCTCTTTGTGCAGAAATACTCTTGCTAAAATCATTGCTTTCATGACTGTGGGGTTAATCGTTAAACTGTGCGGTTAATTTGTCATAAAGGGCTTTGCCTTGTTCAAGGGCTTTGCGTTTGGCATCAATGGCTTCGGCCTTGTCAGGATATTCTGCCACGTCAGGCAGTTGCGCTAATGCTTCGGCGTACTTGGTTTGCTGTGCCAAAACTTTCACTTTCTCCATCGCCTCATCGTACAGGCGTTTCTTTTCGGCTTTCGCTTCCTTATCGTCTGACTGTGGCGTAAACAGGGTTTCTTCGCTCTCGTCATTGTCCTCGTCGGCTTGTTCAGGGTCTGCTGTTTTACCTGCCTTGGGTTTTTCGGGTTTGGCTTTCTTATTCGCCTTGTCGATTTCCTTTTTATAGGCATCAATGTTATTCATTAAGCCTTTGGTTAAAGCAACAGGTTCGGTAAGTTGCTCAAAGAAACCCTCGTCCAGTTCGTCTGCCGTTGCCCTGAACAACATTGGGGGCAGGCCGTCTATGGCTTTGTCCTTTTTCAGTATCACCGATATCGTTTGTAATCCTTTATCATCCTGATGGATATTGAGCAGGAAGTTGCCGTTAAAGCCTAAACCTGCTATCTGCTGAAAAAAATTCGTTTTCATAATTCTTGAATTAGTGTGTGTTAATCTTGTCTATTGCCAATTTTTCTATACGGTTTGCTTTTAGCCCGTCCGCTGTAAACAGGTATTCATTCGCCTCAATGGTTTCCACGACTGCTTTATCACTGGTCAGATAGTCATATTCGTATTGCAGCATAGCTAAATAATCTTTAAGGATAGCGGACAGAAAACTGTCCGCCCATTCCTCTTCATCACTTACCTTTTGCCCGGCAAAGGCTTTTGCCGTTAGATAAGTGTCTGTCTTTTCCCCGTGATTTTCCAAAATCAGCGAGGCTGTAGTCCGGGCATCCGCTATCCATTCGCCATTGCAATAGGCTCCCCTGTCAAGGTCGAAGCCCGTGAGTTTTAATTTTACCATTTTGCCGTCCTCGTAAATATCCCGCCACCAGTCGTCTTCGACGTTGAAATAAGCGTATTCTCTTAAAGCTCTTTCCCTCGCTTTTTCTTCGAGTTCGTCCAACTCAATAAGTTGGATTTGTATGGTTTTCATTTCAAGCGAATAAGAGTTCAACGGCGGGTTTAAATTTCGGCTCCTTATGATTGCCGTGTGTAACGTATTGCGTTAAAGCACGGACGGTAAAAATGGCGGTGTAGCCGTCAAATAACTGGTCAGCAAAAACATTCGGACTTTTGTGTAGCTCTTTACCATACTTGGTCAAAACTTTCTGCACCTGACCCGCCAGTCCAAACCAAAAGTCTGCGCTGAAAAGCTGGTCTTTCCAGTTGGCTGCAATGAGTTCCTTGTCCTCCAATACCGTTTCGGTCAGTGATTTGAGATACCCTAAAAAACCGGGTATCTCATTGATTAATAAGCTATGCAAAAGCCTTGCTTTCTGCACATTGTTCAATAGCTTTAATGGTTGCATGCTTTTAGTTATTAATAATTTTCAAAGCATCTGCGCCACCTTGAGCAAAGGCATTGCACAGGTCAAATGCTACCTGCGCCCGTTGCTTTGCGGTGCCATCCATAATAGATTTGAATTTGGCATCGCCATCTTTAAAACTGCGCACATTTTGGTAGTAGCCTGTTATTGCATTGTAAGCACCGAATAAAGTACCTCCTGTAGTTTCCATTTGTTGGGTCGGGTTACCCATCGCATATGCATAGGCGTTGTCCACGATATTGGTATAGGTAGCGGATAGTTTATCAAGCATGCCCAATTCCAGATTATTGATGACTTCTTTATTAGGTGCCATTGCAACCTGTATTAATTTTTTGACCTGGGCATCGGTAATACTCACCTTAGCCCAGTGATTAAAGAGTTGCTCCAATTCATCCGCCAATACATGCGAAATGCCCATCAGTGTATGCGCCTGTTTCAAACGATCATTTGCGGATGCTGTATGCCTTATCTTAATGCCATTGGAATGGTTACGCATAGCAGCGTTCAAGGTATTATTACAAACAATGCGTATTGGAGTAAAGGCTGCAGTAATGCTGCCAAAGCCATCATGTGAAGTGGTTAAAAACAGGTATTGCTCTATTAAATCCTGTCTGCCAACTTTAATATAGTCGGGCAGTTTTGCAGTAATAAATACACGCTCACCTTTGCCTAATGCGCCGGCGGTTTCGTATTTAATGCCATCACCTCCCCCAACGATTGCATCAAAGAACTGAAATGCGTCTGCGTTCTGTACGACCTCATAATCTTTACCGACCACCCCTAACACCGCATTATTATCGTTGCGAACTGTCGCAAAGAAATGCGGTACTTCTGTTTTCGGAAATTGGCCATCATCCAAATCCGCTAATTCGTTGGTTAAAGAATTGGTAAAAAGCGGCCGCTTTTCAACTGTATAATCTAAACCAGCATACCGAATAGCCTCTGCGCTTGTCGGGTAGTTTTCTACAATTTGCCCTAATCCATGCCATGCCTTTTCTTTCACACTAAAGAAACTATGTTTCTCTGTTTGTTCGTTATAGAAAATATTGTGTGCCATAACGTTAAAATTTATGTTCAAAGTTGAATTCCTTCTGTATTACTCCATCGGTTTTATCCGCGTACAATCGGCTATAAACGTTTAATTAAACTCTTTACTTGGTTTCATTACTTTATTCCTGTCCCCTGCCTGTGTCGGCTTATCACTATCCGGCTTACCCGATTTGGTCAGCATATTGATTTCATCGGTGCGGAATTTCAGGCTTGCCATAGCTTCGCCGTCACGGCTTACCCATGCTTCGGCGGTCATAAATCCGTGTAAATGCACCAACATGCCTTTAGTTAAATAAGGCGCAATAGCATCTGTACGCCAGTAGGTACAGTCTACAAAAGCCGTTTCCTGTTTAGTTTCTCCCTGCGATTTGAAACTGCGGTTTACCGCTACTCTAAACCCTGTTACATTTTTGTCTGCGTTTACCGCTCTTACGGCAGCGTCTGCTACCAGTCTTCCTGTGATTTCCATAACATTTTGTTTTTAGTGAATAAATATTTGTTCGTTACTTCCTTCTGCTCCCCTATACTTTGCGACCCTGCCCGGGTAGTTTTTTTCAAAGAAAAAAGAGTAAAAAAAGAAAGCAATGGGAGGTGTGATTGTAAAGGCACGGGAGAACTATAAGTCCCGAAGGGTGGTCGCAGCGCAGCGGAGGCCATTATGCGTTCGTACGGGTCTGCAATCACGACCTCCGCGTCCTTTTTTACTCTTGTTTCTGAGAATAACTACTGCTTGAAATCCCTGAAAAAAACCTCAAAGGCAGCGGGGCTGCTTTTGCTTTGCCGGGGGCTTTTGCAGCGCAGCGAAAATGCCGGAGGCGGCGGCAGGGATCGCAGCGGCATCCTCCGCAGGAGATACAGCGGAGAGCCCGGTCCCGATTTATCGGGAGCCGCACAAACGGATAAAAACGTTTATAAACGTGTATTTGTCACCGCCGACGGAAAATGCTGCGGAGATTTGCCTCAACAAATTTTAGATCATGAATAATTTAAGCAACAGCGTGCGGTTGACCGGGAGGTTGGGCGCGGCACCGGAGATGAAAGCACTGGAGAATGAAAAAAAGGTGGCGAAGATCAGCCTGGCCACTAGTTATCACCGGAAGAACGGTAAGGGTGAGCGCATTGAGGAAACGCATTGGCATCAGCTGATTTTGTGGAACCGCCAGGCGGAGATCGCCGAAAAATACCTGGATAAGGGCAGCCAGGTGGCTATTGAAGGCAGATTGGCGAACCGTTTTTATACGGACAAGGATGGCGTTAAACACTATGTAACGGAGGTTGTGGTCAGCGAATTGATGTTGTTGGGTAAACCTAAAGAGCGCTATGACGGTTAGCGTAAACAGCGCGGCGCTTTCGGGTATCGACGCGATCCTGATCACGATCGAAACACGGGTTTGTACGGGCGTAAGTTACTTTATCGTAGGACTTCCAGGGGAGGCGGTGAAAGAGAGCTTGTTCCGGGTGGAGAGCGCTTTGAGTTCATGCGGATTTGATATGCCGCGGCAGAAGATCCTGATCAGCCTGGCACCTGCGGGTATACGTAAAGAGGGCGCTGTTTTTGATTTGCCTATCGCGTTGAGTATTCTGGCCGCGTCGGGACAATTGCAGCCGGAACAAATGGATGGTGTGCTTTTTACCGCTGAGCTTTCACTGAGTGGTAAGCTGCGTCCGGTTAAGGGCGCTTTGTCTGTAGCCATTGAGGCCCGTAAGGCGGGCTTTAAAACATTGGTGATACCCAAAGAAAATGCCGATGAAGCCGCCATGGTCAAAGACCTGGCGGTTTTTGGCCTTGCGACATTAAATGGCGTGGTTGATTTTCTGCGGGATCCGACGTCATTGGTGCCAACCGCAATTGCGACCAGGGAAATGTTCGCGCAGGATCAGCAGCTTTACAACGCTGATTTTGCGGACGTACACGGACAGGAAAACGTCAAGCGGGCACTCGAGATCATGGCGGCTGGCAGTCATAATGGATTGATGATCGGTCCGCCAGGAACCGGCAAGACAATGCTCGCCACGCGTTTACCCGGTATTCTTCCACCGCTGACATTACAGGAAGCGCTGGAGACTACGCGCATTTATTCTGTGGCAGGAAAACTGGATTGTACCGGATTGATGAGCCACCGTCCTTTCCGCGCACCCCATCATACGGCCAGCGATATTTCTCTGGTCGGTGGCGGTTCTGTGCCGATGCCGGGCGAGATATCTTTGGCGCACAATGGTGTTTTGTTTATGGATGAATTACCTGAATTTAAACGCCGTGTACTGGAAGTGTTGCGTCAGCCCCTGGAAGAAAGACAAGTGGCGATATCCCGCGCTAATTTTTCCGCGAATTTCCCGGCTAATTTTATTTTACTGGCCGCTTTAAATCCCTGCCCCTGCGGATATTTCCGGCACCCGGACCGCAGGTGCACCTGTACAGCACAGGCCATCCGCTCGTATATCAGTAAGATATCCGGGCCTTTACTGGACCGTATTGACCTGCATATCACCGTTCAACCTGTACAGTCCGGGAGCAAAAATATGACTGAGAGGAGCGCGGCCGTTCGTCAGCGTGTGATCGCAGCGAGGGCTGTGCAATTAAAACGGGCCGGTATCAGCAATGCACAGATGAACACCGCCATGGTCAGGCAGTTTTGCGCACTGGGGAAAACCGAACAGGAGTTACTGAACCAGGCGATGGTACAGCATAAATTATCGGCACGGTCTTACGACAGGATATTAAAAATGGCCCGGACGATCGCAGATCTGGCGGACAGCAACAGCATTGATTTGGCGCATCTGGCGGAAGCGATCCATTTGCGGCAACTGGACAAAGATTACCTCAGTAAGTAGCTTCTCTTGGCCGCCGAACGACAATCAGCCAGTCGTTGTCACCTTCTTTATAACCCAGGTCATAACAGAACCAGTAATCCTCGCCACTGGAATCATCGCAACTGGTGAAGAATTTAAAGCGGAAGCCCCGGCCGCTCAGGTCGCGGGCTTTGATACGGTCGGAATCTTTCCCGCTCAGGAACTCATCCAGGATACGGCGGTTATTGTACAGCACCTCATTGATACCTTTGATAAAATCCGGGATACTTATCTCCGGCGCTTCGGCATTTGCAGTCCGTATTTTGGCAGGTTTTTCCCGGTTGTTGTTATAGTTGGTACGGCAGGTATCATCGCAGAACTTTTTGTCCTTACGCCCTACCTTGATCGGTGTCCCGCAATCGAGGCAAAGTTTTTCTTCCATGATTAAACGTTTAGAAACGGCTATATATGGATAAAACAATGCTTTAACCATTTGGTTGGCAGAATTTTGCATTGTTAATCTATATGATATGGAAACGATACAGAAAAGAAGGCTGGACTCGGAGATGTTCGGCGAAAATGGCAGACTTTATTTTGTCGATCTGCTCAGGGGTAAAAACAATAAGCCTTATTTGCAGATCACGCGGTCTGATTTTAAGGCCAAAGAAAAATATGAGCGCTCTTCGGTCATTCTTTTTGAAGACGATTTTGAGTTTTTTGTCGAAGCGGTTGCTATGGTACTGCGACGTTACAGCTATGGTGAAGGGAGGCCGGCCTGATGGAAAACATCAAAATTTTGCCGCAGATGGAACGGCCGCGGGAGAAGTTGCAATTCAGGGGTGCGCAAGCTTTAAGTGATCATGAACTGCTGGCCATTTTGCTGGGCAGCGGAACACCACAGGTTCCTTTGCATCGTATTTGCGACAACCTGATGAAGCAATACAGTTTAAAGCGCATCGCAGGGCTGGATCTGGAAGCGCTTTGCGCTTGTAAGGGCATAGGTCCGGCCAAAGCCACTATCCTGCTGGCCGCAGCGGAGTTCAGCCGACGGCTCCAAACCAGCTCGCCCGGCCTGTCTGATGAGCAGGCCTGCTACGTTTATTTAAAGCCGCTGCTCGCACAGGCTACGCAATTACAATATATATTGTTATTGATTTCGGCCCGGCGGGAAGTGCTGGCCTTTTCGGAGGCTGGCAGTGTACTTCCGGATATTACCTGGGTCACCGGGCTGGCAATACAATCCGGGGCGAGGTATTTTATCCTCGCGCGGAATGGCTGGCCTGCGTTCAGCAATTCAGAAGCAAAATTTCTAAAAGAGCTGCGTGTAGCCGCTTTGTCGCTGAATCTGGTCTGCGATGGTTTGATGACGATTGGACCGGAAAGTTTTAAAGTGATCTGATTCAGCGTTTATTTCCACCCAAGACTTTGTCCTGTCCATACTGAAGGATATAGCGCTCTTTTATCCGGTCTTTAACATCGAGGTAATTACCATCCCCGGATTTGATAACGAACCATTCCGCAACTTTAAGCGCTTTATGATCACGCGTCCAACTAATGGCTTTGCCATTGAAATGCTCGCCCAGGGATTTACCCAGTCGTTTACCGCTGCCAATGTAGTAATAGCCGTGCTCCAATTCAAGCACATAAACTAGCCAGTTGTGGGTAGCGCCAAAAAGATATGGGCAATTTTCAATATAATGACGGATCGTATTATTAGCGGTTCATAAAGATGACTGATCTTATCGCTATACGTTCGTCCTCTAAGTCTATATACTCGCCTCCGCGGACATTCCGCCACCCATATTTTTCATGTAATGGAGTGTCAGCCAGTTTTCATAAAGGCAGGCTTCACGCAAGTCGTCAACCTGGATGGATTTTGTCTGAAGTAATGCTATTGGCCTGTAACGGCGTGTCCATTTACCGCCGTAACCTACCTGATGATCGAAAAAACGAACTTCAGGATGGCTGCTTTGACCAACGTAGTACTTGCCTTCTTCGAGTTCGAGCAGATACAGTTGCAGGCTGATCATATTGGGAGAACAATGCGTTAGGGTACATTGTTAAGTTGGAAAATATACACGAAATGGTATATAATCATGCTTTATATTCAAAACAGTATATGATAAAGATCGGGTTTGGCGGGAGTTGTCACTGGTGTACGGAGGCTGTTTTTCAGTCGCTGCACGGTGTAAAAGAGGTGCTGCAGGGTTGGGTGGCAACTCATGGCGACGACTTTTCGGAGGCGGTTATTGTGGAGTTCGATGAAAATGAAATTGCCTTTTACGATCTGGTGGCGGTCCATCTGGCGACGCATAGTTGTACTTCGGCGCATTCGATGCGCAGAAAGTACCGGTCAGCGGTTTATGTGTATAATGATGAACAAGCCGGGTATGCCCAAAAAGCGATCGGGCAATTGCAGGCTGAATATCCGGAGCCGATCATTACACAGGTTCTGCCGATGAAGGAATTTAAGCTGAACCAGCCGGAATATTTAAACTACTACTACAGCGATCCGCAGAAGCCATTCTGCGAAAATGTTGTGCGGCCCAAGCTGAAGATTCTACTGGAGCGTTTTGGCAGGATGGTTAATTATATCCCATTCAGGGCATAATTAAGCAATATGCGCTAAACAGGTTATATCTCCCCGGCCGGATCGCGCCGATCTTTAATAGAATAGGGCCTTGGGGTCAAATCCGAGCTTTTCCACGAGTGCTTCGTACGTAATGAGTCTTTCCGGAAGTTTGCTGCGTTTTTCGGTTGGTTCGTTTGGTAGCCAGTATGTTAACGTGATGTCGTTATATTGAATGACTTTATAGTAATGGCTGGGCATAGTTGCAGTGACTTTGCCTTTGGTGAAGGTTTGCTTGCTGCCCCAGGTGCCGCACCAGATGCGGACGCTGTCGGTTTGCTGGGTGAGCTGGCGGGTGAGTTCTTCGGTGGCGATCTGGGTGCCGGTGTTCTGCCCCTGGTATTCCATGGCAGCGTTGAAGGTATAGGTGTTGGAGAGGATGGCGCCGTCGGCATCATAGGCTAAGAGTATCCAGGCCTGGCAATGGCCTTTGGCGATCAGGTCGGGCGACTGGGTGTTGGCATACTGGTAGATGGCGGTTTCATTCGGCTGTCCATAAGCGGGATGCCAGGCGGCATATACGCCGGTGCGGGGCACATCGGCAGCTTCCTGCTGGAGGCGGTGCGCTTTGGTGTAGACGTAATAGGTTAATAAGGGCGCGTGTTTAAGGGTATCGGCGATAGATTTATAATAGGGATTGACCCAGAGTTTGCACGAGGAACACAGGTCGGATGGCTGGGTCGGATATTTTTGGTACAGGGCTTTGACGTAGGCGCTGTTGATGGTCTGTGCGGCAGCGCTCAGCTGGATCAGCAAAAAAAGGAAGGTCAGGCGTTTCATGTTTAAAGATAGGGAAAATACGGAAGACACTTGCGGGATTTGATAAGTGGTTTTGGTTAACGGGCACGCGATAGAAATATCAGGCATCCCTGAGGAAATAAGTTCATAATTTTCTTATGCTTTCAGTCCGCTGCTGTTAATTCGGTCTCTGGCAGTTTTGGTTTTTTCGCGGCCATGTTAAAAAATACACTTCTGACGATATTTTTCAATAGTTGATTTTTTACAATTTCAGGCTGGTCGGGCCCGATAATTTTGTCACATGAAAAAAATCTCTGCAATAGTTGCTCTCCTATCCCTGGTGGCTGCCACGGTAGTCCTAGCGCAGCAAAAAAATAGTCCTATGGTCAGTTCGAAATTCAATTATTCAAAAAAACACGCGGCCGTACTTGGTAAAGATATGGCATACGTTGAAACCGGTAGCGGCGATCCTATCGTTTTCCTGCACGGAAATCCCACCTCTTCCTATCTTTGGCGCAATGTGATACCCTACCTTGAAAAACAAGGTAGGTGTATCGCCCCTGATTTAATGGGCATGGGCGATTCTCAAAAACTGCAGGAAACCGGACCTGATGTCTATTCCTTCCTGGAACAAAGTAAATACCTTGACGCCTTGCCGGAAAAACTCGGAGCAAATAAAAAAATCACATTTGTCGCCCACGATTGGGGATCGGTGCTGGCATTTTACTGGGCCTATCGTCATCCTGACGCAGTTAGAGGAATCGTCTACATGGAAGCAATTGTGACACCGCTGAGCTGGGAAGCTATGCCGGAAATGGGCAGGAATATTTTTAAAATGTTACGCTCACCAGCCGGTGAAAAACTGGTGCTTGAGCAAAACTCCTTTATTGAGGTCAATCTGCCCAATACCATTCAGCGGGCACTAACAAAGGAAGAAATGGATGAATACCGCCGGCCGTTTTTACAGCCCGGGGAAGGCAGGCGGGTGATGCTGTCCTGGGTAAGGCAACTGCCGTTTGAAGGAGACACCGGCAAAGTCGTTACCATCGTTAACAATTATTCCAGCTGGCTAAGCAAAAGCCAAATACCGAAATTATTTATCGAAAGTGATCCGGGTACGATGCAGCCGAACGCCAGGGCGTTGTGTAACACCTGGCCGGCCCAAACAAAAATCACAGTGAAAGGGATACACTACGTGCAGGAAGATTCACCCGACGAAATAGGTGCTGCGATAGCCGCCTGGTACCAAAAAATAACAAATAAAAAAAAACGACAAAAATGAACACCGCAACATTGGAAAAAAACAAAGCCAGCATTCGTCATCTTTATCATGACCTTTTAAATGCACGCAAACTGGATGAGTTAAATAGCGTCATCTCAGAAGATTATACAGGAATACGCGGCGAAAAAGGCGCAAACGGGTTTAAAGAATCTGTCATCTCGATCATTTCCGGCTTCCCCGATATGAAGTGGAACATCGAAGACCTATTGGCGGACGGCGATAAAGTAGTGGTGCGATGGACCTGGAAAGGTACCAATACCCAGCCGTTTCGCGGTATACCGGCAAGTAATAACCCGGTAAACGATAATGCCATCGTAATTTATCAATTTAACGACGAAGGCAAGATCATTCATGCCTGGTTACACGGTGATCGTTTAGGCGTCCTCCTCCAAATCGGCGCGATCCCGGCAAATTTGGTTCCAGTGCCTCCTGCATCAAAATAACTATTATTAAAAGTTTAATTTTTAGTAACTTGAGGATATGAAGATCGAAAGGTTTTTTCCCGATAAGATGTTAAGGCCGTATATTGAAAGTTTCATGATCATTGAGAGCGACGATCAGGTCACCAACCGTATATTACCGGAACCCATTTTAACGATGGGATTTCGTTTCAAAGGAAATACTTTCGGAGGGCCATCAGCCGAAGAAAAACTACCATTGTCTTCTATAACAGGGGTTACCAAAACACTCCGGCTGATCCGTTATGAAGCCGATAGCGGTGTATTGGTTGTACGATTTAAAGAAGCTGGCGCACTGGCGTTCTGTAAAGAGCCGCTCAACGAGCTTTCCGGGTTAAGCGTTAACTTGGAGGAAGTTATGGACGCTGATTCCATCATGAAAACCGAGGAGCTGCTGGGGAATGCTTCAACCAATGCCGAACGCATTAGCATTATCGAAAACTTCTTTTTATTCAACCTGGATCCTTCAGTTTTCGACCCGCGGGTTAGCGCAGCGGTCAACGTAATCAAATCACTTAACGGCAATCTTAGAATAAAGGAATTGGCGTCGAACCTGGGCACAAATGTCAATTCCCTGGAAAAGAATTTCAGGGCGCAGATCGGTGTTTCCCCGAAACGATATGCCTCGATTTCCAGGTTAAAATCGGTTATTAAAGACTATTGCGCTGAGGCGGATTTGACAGAAATTTCCTACAACGCCGGTTTTTTTGATCAGTCCCATTTTATAAAAGAGTTCAGGGCATTTACCGGCGAAAATCCGCTTCGCTTTTTTAGAAACGGCCTATACTGGTAATGATTGATTATCGACATATGGTGGTTTTGGGAGCGAACGGCGGCATCGGAAAACAGGTGGTGATGCAGGCTTTAATCGCGGGTTATGAAGTAACCGCTATTTTAAGAACACCTGATAACCTGACCATTCAACATCCGAACTTAAAAGTCGTTCAAGGCGATGTGATGCGGGCAGGCACCTTGTACGAACATTTAAAAGGAAAAGACGTAGTTATTTCCGCCATAGGGCAAAACTCACTTAAAACAACCACGCTTTATTCGCAGGGCAGTAAAAACCTCATCGCTTCGATGGAAAGAACCGGTGTTAAGCGCGCTTTTTTTATTTCAGCGTCCGGTTTGGATGTCAACCCAAAACATCCATTGTGGGTCAGGTTCGCAACTAAGTACCTCCTGCAAATGATCCTACGGAATCCGTATGCCGATCAGCGTATCATGGAAAATATCATCAAGCAAAGTGCTGTCCAATGGACAATCTCAACCAACGGCTTCCTCGACAATGGATGGTCAATTTCCCGCGCTGATGTCGCACATTTCATTGTCCATAATTTAGCCAATCCGGTCATTATCAACCAGACCGTCGAGGTCGCTTATTGACTTGATGAAGTTCGGATGCGACGACTTCCAGCCGTTTGGGTTGATTTTGAAAAGGTGAAAGTTGTTTCGATCAATGGCCTGTCAGGTGCTGCATTTTAAAGGTCTCATCGGAGTCGGGGTGATAATGCCAGGGATAAGGCTCGGTCATGATCCCCTTACGAACAACGTGATCATTCAATTCGCTGATCACGGTATTACAATATTTTTCTTCAATTGCTGCCGCCAATGCAGTCGGATCGATAAGCTGAATGAACATTCTCTATTAACATTCGTTACTCTTTAAAGTTTATTAGTTAAAGAGCTCTTGGATTGCAGTATAATAACTCGTCCGGCCGTCGATCTTGTCGCTTTTGATCGGTTCACCCTTGGCTGTTTCCTTTAGCTTGGCGCCATGTACCTGCATAAAATCTTTTAATTCGCCCGTCAGTTCATCACCGTTGGCTTCGGCAATGTCTTTGATCGCTTTGTTCAATACTTTGGCGATACTATGAAAAAGTTTCAGCGCCACTTTAGGCGGTATGCGATTGGCGAAAGAAAAAGGCGATACTTTGGCCCGATACAGAATTTCGTCGGCATAGGAATTGCCGATGCCCCGCATCAGCTTCTGATCCATTAACAGCGTTTTGATGACCGTGCGTTTCTTGGCCAGCAGCGCCATAAAATAGGCCTCCTCCATTTCCAGCGCGTCCGGCACCGTGACCTGCTTCGGCTGTAAGGTCAAAGTAGCCTGCTTTTGCAGATCGACTACAGCGAAGCCCTTTCCATTGTTAAAATGAAAGCGGCGATCTGAAACCGTGGTGCTTCATCATTCAGTTCCACCAGTTCACCACGCAGCATCAGGTGCAGGCCCAACACCACGTCCTTTGAAAAATGAAGTTGCAATGTTTTACCGGCACGTTTGACCTCAGTCAGAGATTTACCGGCAACCGCAGCAATTAATTCTGCCGCCGGTACATTTAGCTTTTTAGTAAGGGTAACATCTATACCTGCCACGACCTTACCCTTGAACTTCCGGTTCAGGATCTGCGCAAAAACGGTTAAATCGGGTAATTCTGCCATCAACCAATTAACAGCCGCTGCCGGCATTTGTTTAGCCTTGATCACCCCTTTAGAACTATATACGATTTTGGTTGTTAGCTACTTATGACTGCTAAAAGGAAACCGCGATTTTCCATCCAATCACCTAGTTCAGCAAGCGACCGCTTTGCCGTCGCCATTTCCGACCTTTTAGGCAGCCTGTGGTTTTTAGGTATCCTGCTTTTTTTGATCGCGGGCTACATCATCTGGAACACCGGGATGATACCTGGCCTGAAAGTTTTTGACCCTCGCCTTTCAACGTCCTGGATTCTATTTTATCGGTATTCGCTATTGTTCTCTCCGTTTCTGTCCTCATCAGCCAAAACCGGCAGCGCCGGCTCGAAAAGGTCCGGGAGGAAGTAGAGTTCGAGATCAATATCCGTGCAGAGGAAGAAATCACTAAAATGCTCGAAATGCTGCACGTTATCCAACAGAAATTAGGCATCACTAAGGATGATACCGAACTGGAAGAAATGAAGAAGGACACCGATATCCGCAAAATACACGAAGATATCAGGCGAAAGAACAGTTAGCCTGATTATGGCTGGCTTTTTGCATGGAATGATGAAACATCAAACTATGGAAACTATCAAAGCATCTTCATTAAAAAACAAAGCAGAGGTCACGGCCGATCTTAAACAAATACTGGAATTGGTGAACGATGGCAAAGAAGGCTATCAATCAGCCGCTGAGGCGACCGATAACGCTGAGCTGAAAGCCCTGTTCTCCCGTTTCTCCGGCGAACGGATCGTTTACGCCGCTGAACTCAAAGAGCATATCGCCTTACACGGGGAAGAAGCTGATAATGAAAACGGCGGAATTTTAGGCGGTTTTCACCGCGCCTGGCTGACCGTTAAGCAAGCTTTTACCAGTAAAGACGATCAGGCAATCTTAAATGCCATCACGACGGGCGAACGCGCTGCTATTGAAAAATACGACGAATGTATCGCCGATTATGCGGATCACGCCGACCACCTGAAATTGCTTACCGAGCAGCGTGATGGTATTAAAGCCGCGCTGACCGAAATCGAAAAGTTGATTGTTAACTAGTCCATTAAAAGCTCCATCGGAGCTTTTTTTGTTTTAGCCCTTTTCCTGTTTCCATTGTTTTTTCAGCGCGGCATATAAATCATTCGCTTCCGCAGCCTTCCAGCGCTGGTAAAACACCGCAGCTGCTGCGGCCTTTTCCTGTTCACCCGTACGACGTTCGAGCAATTGATAATCGTGTGCCGCATCATACTTTTTGCCACCCTTGTAATTGGCATAACGCCGCGCCCTTGTGTAACCCATCTGCAGGTATTTGCGCGCCATATCAGCGCCCACAAATTCATTTGTTTCTAAATACCGCCCGAACATTTCAAATATCTTACTACTGCTTTCCTCGGCAATCTCCGTGGTCCTGAACCGCCAATTCGGCCCGATCTCTGATTTGTAAGGCTCACAGATCAATACGCCCTGTTCGCCTTTACCCACCCGGTAAACTTCCGGGTGCTTCCGGTAATCTATATCCGGCTTCCAGGCATAGCTTTTCGTATCAAAATTGAGGTAACTGGGCTGGCTCATCTTAAATCACTGTAAGGTTATCTTGCTTTGCTTAAAGATTACCGCCCACTTTTCTAAAAACAATGGTGAGAGCATTGCTTCCTTTACCGCTACAAAGTTGATGAACAGTGCTGAGCGGCCCTGCATCACATAATACAATTGCGATTCCGGCTTTGGGCTGTCTTTGAAACCCGATGCCTGGATCTTGAACAGGATCCAGTTGTAGCCATTGGTCTGGCTTTGCTCGATCACCAGCAATTTGGCGCTCTTTGCACGTTTTTGCATAGCTGCCAAAAGCACCGGTGGTATCGCTGCCAGCGGCCGGCGCGCGTTTTTTAATACCAGCATCGAACCAATGATCGACCAGTTCTGCAAAGTCTGGTTGCCCGGTATTAATTCAACCATCTGCTGCGTGGCGCTTTGCTGGTTGGAAGCGATCTTCCAGTTATATTCCTTCGGCCAGAATATTTTTAATACTTCCTGCTTTGGCTGGGCAATTACATTGCTGACGAACACCAGCATCATGAAAGCTACTATCATTTTTTCATCAGCATCTACCCTCCCATTATCATGCCAACGCAAACTGAAGTATTCCTATTGCGATGTTGTTAACATAGATACTATTGATAACCCATCTTTTGTAGTTCAAATAATTCAGCATATCTCCCGCCTTTAGCCAGTAGTTCTTCGTGCGTACCAATCTGGACGATCTCCCCTTTGTCTAATACCACTATCCGGTCGGCCATGCGTACGGTGGAAAAACGGTGCGAGATCAGTACGGCCATTTTACCCCTGGTGAGTTCAGTAAAGCGTTGAAATACGGTGTATTCGGCACGGGCGTCCAATGCTGAAGTTGGTTCGTCCAGTATGATCAGTTGGGCATCACGCATGTAAGCCCGCGCGATAGCGACTTTCTGCCATTCTCCGCCTGACAGTTCAACGCCGTCGGCAAAGCGCTTGCCCAGCATCTGCTCGTAACCGCCCGGCAACTTTTGAGCCAGCTCTTCGGCCATGCTCTGGTTAGCAGAACGATAGATAAGATCACTGTTACTCTGTTCGTCAATATTACCTGCGGCGATATTTTGAGAGAAGGTCATTTGATAACGCAGGAAATCCTGAAAGATAACGCCGATATGTTTGCGCAGTTCGTTCAGGTCATATTCCCGAAGATCATGCCCGTCTAATAGTATGCGTCCTTCGCTCGGGTCATACAGGCGGGCCAGCAGTTTAACCAGCGTGCTTTTACCGGCACCGTTCTCCCCTACCAAAGCCAGTTTTTCTGTCGGGCGCAGCGTAAAATTCAGGTGGCGGTTGGCCCAGCGTTCGCTGTTGAGGTATTTGAAACCTACATTTTCAAATGTAAAGCCTTGTTGTATCGGATCAGGAAATGGTAGTGGCTTAGCTGTGTTGTGTATCCTGGGTCTGATCTCGAAAAAATCAAAAAAATCACTTAAGTAAATGGCTCCCTGGGAAACACTGGTGAAGCGCGTCAGGATGGTTTCGAGCAGGGAGCGCAACTGCCGGAAAGAGCCGGCTAAGAAGGTCAGTTCGCCAATGGTGAGTACACCCCGGACGGTTTGCTGGATGATAAATCCATAAGCGCCGTAATAACCCAAACTCCCCAATAGTGCAAAGAAGGTTCCCCAAAGGGAACGCTTAACGGCGATCCGTTTGCTGTCGGTATAAAACTTATCTGACAATATTTTAAAGCGGTCAATAATAAAGCCGGACAAACTGAACATTTTGATCTCCTTGGCCGTTTCGTCACTTGCTCCGATATACCGCAGGTAATCCAGCTCACGGCGCTGCGGCGTTTGCCTGCGGCTCAGGGCATAGGTCTGATCATTAAAATAGGACTCGCCTAAAAACGCCGGGAGGATGGCTACTATCAATAAAATAATCAACCAGGGATTAAAAACAATCAATCCGGCGGCGAGGAAACCCACCGTGATCAGGTCCTGTACCTGGCTCATTACCTGTGACAGTAAGATGGTGCGGCCGGCGGTTTGTTGCCTCGCCCGTTCCAGTTTATCATAGAAGGTGGCGTCTTCGAACTGATCAAGGTCCAGATTGCCGGCATGTTCCATAATACGCACAGAAGTGTGATTGGCGAAACGGTCGCCCAATAAACCGTCCATCAATGTGATCGCCCGGCTTAGACCATCCGAGAGCAACGCCAGCGCAAACTCCGCTGCTACCAATTTCCACAAATAGGCTTCTGCAACAGTATGGTGTGTTTGGGCCAGGTCAACCACCCGGTCAATGATCAACTTTCCGATAAGCAGCAACAAAAATGGTATGGCAGCCTTTATAAACCGCAGTCCGATGTTAGCTGCCATCATTGCGGGACCCGATGCCCAGACCAGTTTAAAAAACACCGGGAGGTTCCGTAAGGCGCGTAAACGGTCTTTAAAAGTCAGGGTTGGCGTTGTCATCGCTGCAAAGCTAACAATCAGCGCTTGTTAGAAGTCAGTCTAAAATTCATGGTTTTGCAACAATATCGCTTGATGTTTGGATTTTCCGGCTTGTTAGCAAATTTTACCGGTCAATCAGGCTGATGCGAAAACGGATACTGTCATCCACCAGTTTATCCTCCAGCCAGCCGGCTTTCTTGCCAATGCCCCAGGCTTTGCGGCTGAGGTTGAAAATGGCCTCATAACCGCCAGAGGTCTTGCGGTAGGGTATCGTAACTGGCCTCGTCGTTTGCATTACTGTCAGTCGGCCGCTCACATGGGTTTTGGTCATAGCCGAAATAGTGAACGTGATATACGGATATTGCGTAGCTTCAAATTCTTCTTTCAGATGACGGGTAAGGTTGGCGCGGGGTATTGGCTCATGGGCCGGAACGTCGGTAATTTGCAGAGTACTCAGCGGAATGCGAAAGCTGCCGCCGGGAGCCATGTAACCGGAACTGATCTTAAGCGAGCCTTCATGTGAGCCGGTACCGCCCAGCTTGGTGCCTTTCCAATAGATAAAAGAATGGGCGGTATCAATGCCATAGTCCGGCACATTAAGGCCGAGTATAATGTTTCTTGTAACTGCGCCGTTTTGAATATTCAGGACACCTTCGCCGCCGTAAAGTTTGCGGTCGCGGAGTTTGACAAGTAGCGGGTCGCCTTTAAAATGCCATTCCTCGATGTAATAATAATTTCCGTTGGGCTCCAGTACAGTAGCGTGGATATGGGCGGGTTCGCTGCGCGAGGGATAGGTACCCGGTTTTAGGGTATAAAAAGTGTAGCGCCCATCCGGCCCTGTTTTTATCCATGCGCGAAGGGTTCCATGTCGCTTTCCCCAACCTGTCTCATTAGTGTTCGCTACGTATAGTCCGGCCTGGTTGGTATGATAGATATACAGGATGACCCCGGCGGCGGGAGTGCGGCCATCGTGCTGATAGATGATGCCCGTCATTTTAAGCTTTGGGCCGGGTAAGTTGTAATCCGGCAGCGTGTCTGCCGCTTTCAGCTTTTTATTGCCATATTCAAATACGGCCTCACAGCCCTCGCACGGGCCGCCTTTTAACTGGGCATGTGCGGTAAATGACCAGGCGAATAAAACCAGGGTAAAAATTATTCTCATGCCGTAAATTTAGGTGGGTAATAACGGTGAAAAAAGCGAAACAGGCTGAGTGGAGGACTTTAGCGGCTGAGCCGTTGACGAAATTCTTTGCTATAACTGCGGCTTAAGCGCAATGAAGTGCCATCTTTCAGGGTCAGGTCATAATCCCCGTTGAGCCGGGAGCGATAATCGGCCACCGCTTCTATTGCGACAATCGTTGAACGGTGTATCCGGATAAATAAGGCGGGATCTAACTGGGCTTCCAGAGTTTTCAATGCCAGGCTGCTCAGGTGTGTGCCGGCGGTCGTGTGGACAGCCACATAGGGATCATCAGCGGCCAGGTAGTTTATTTCTGCAATCGATACTGAAACGTTGTTTTTTCCCGACTGGAAGCTTAATCTGGCTATATATTGGGGTGGCGCCTTCCGCTCTCGCAATACCAGGATGGCGGCTCCGTAAAAAAGCAAATATTTGTAGGCGTCTTCTGAGACAGCCCTTTTCAGCACATCCCAAAACTCGAAGGTGTGGTCCAGGGTATTAGCAGATATCACGTAAATGATAAGGGCGTAACTAAGCACATGGAATATCGTTAGTACGGGCACTCCATACCAGGTACGCCATTGCTTTGTGTATAAGATGGGCAAGGTCAACAGAAAGGGCAGCCAACAGGCTTTGAACAGGAGCGATTCTGACCAGTAAAAACCCTGCTGCTGTAAAATAGCTTGTGTATAGTCCTGGAGCATGCCGGCGGCAACGAGCAGCAACATAGCGATGGCCAGCATTTTTTTGGTTGGCATGCTTTCCGGATGCAAGCTGAGCGTTCTCATGAGGTAAAGCTACCAAATCCGGCTGAGTTTCCATGGTATCCTATTTGCGCGGATTCGGCATGAAAAACGTAGAGATATTGGAACGCGCTAACCGATGTGTAAGCTTGGGAGACCATGAAGGTTTTCTGGCATTTTGATGTTTGGCAATTTCGAGGCATACTGTCGGCTAAGTTAAGAGCATTTGTAATTTAGTGAGCGTTTGAGAGAACCATCACGGTGATCAGTTCAGGTTGTTCCATAATTTCCTGCTTTAAAATCTTTTAAAAATTGCTGGTAGTATTTTCCCGTCGTTTCCGCGTAAGACTGCGCATAAGTGATGACCGCTTCCTGCCATCCCTGATCTTTTCCGAATGCCATCAGTTCGTCGATGGTGCCTGAGCCCTGGATCCCGCCGCTGCGCAGTTGCGCGGACGCGGTCAGCGCTGCCATGTCATCGATCACCTGGTACATGTCGCGGTAATCCCGCAGCAGTTTGAACTTGATGCTGTCCTTGACGGGTTGGAGTTCCTGCAGGATATAGGCTTCGCCCTGAAATTCGGTAGTGCTCAGGAGCGCGGCCGGCACATTTTGCAAGCGCTGCTGTACCCCGATCACCCTGGCAGCTTCATTATCCCAGGCTAATTGCTGGACGGGAACGAAAGGTGCGGCAGATGAGGGCCTCGCCTGCTTCATATCCAGTAAGAGGTAATGGTTTTTAGTGTTGGTGCTTTTGAGCAAAAGGAGATAACGTTTCACACCGATACTGCCGGTACCGGCCAGGCGGAAAACCGCGCTGCGCACTTCGTAATTGTACGGCCCGTCATTACTGGTTTTGATCCATTCGTTGATATGCGCCTTTAGCGCTTTACGTAAGTGCTTGTCCAGTTTGAAGTGGCGCTCATCCGCGAGGGAAAGCATGATCGTTTTTCTTTTACTGACAGTTCGCTTTTTCAGGAGTTCTTTATAGGTACTGCGTTCCGCAGCTTTCAGGAAGTCGCAGACGATACCCTTAGCGGTGCGGGGTTCGATGCTGATGGCCTTGCCTTTTGCCAGTGTCGCGGAGTAAGTTTTCAGATAAAGCCGCGCCATTTTCAGCGCCTTTTCCGGCTCAAAGCACAGGTTGTCAAAGGCGATAAATAGGCTGGTGACCATACGCACGACCTCATAGCTCGCCGGTGCCAGCACTGCTTCATCAAAATCATTCAAGTCAAAGTAGACCAGCTGGTTATCTGCTTTATAGCTGCCAAAATTTTCAATGTGCAGGTCGCCGCAGATCCAGGCTTGCGGTGAAAGCGGCAAGGGTTCCGCGGCGGCGAGGTCTTGGTAAAATAAGTGGCAGGTACCGCGGAAGAAACGAAAGGCGTTCTCAGCCATGGATTCATATTTCAACTGTACTTTATCCTGTAATAAAGGGGCATTAAATGCTTTCAGACGTTCCTTGAGTTCCATCATTCGTAGAACTCCTAATCATTTATTAATGTTTGCTGATTAATAAAAAACGAAATGAATGTGCTATAGTCCGAATCGCTCGTTGATCATGTCATTGAAAGACCGGCCGGAGCCCAGCTTAGCTTCAGTGTGGTTCATGACGAATACTTTCGTTCCGTTAAAGCCTTTCCGGATCTCTTTGATCTGGTCGGTATTGATAATCATACTGCGGCTGATCTGCAAAAACTGGTCGTCCAGTTTGCTCTGTAAACCGGTTATGGTATAATCGGTCAGGTGCTTTTTGCCCTCGCTTGTGTAAATAAAAAAGTATTTATCCTCTGCCTCTGCGTAAATGATGTCAGATGGCCTGATCAGTAAAATCCGGTCACCTATTTTAACCGTCAGGTTTTTTACCGCTGTTTTTGGTTGTAACTGTTGGAGTAATGCTGCAATCGGCAAGTTTTGCTGCTGTGTAAACTGTGCTGCCAAGCGTTCAACTGTTTTTTGCAATCGGTCTTTTTCAACAGGTTTCAGCAAATAATCTATTGAACCCTCTTCAAAGGCCTTTAGCGCATAATGATCATAAGCCGTAGTAAAAACAACCTTGGGAGGCGCAGACAGTTTTGCCAGCATTTCAAAACCATTGAGCACCGGCATTTCCACATCCAGGAAGATCAGGTCGGGCTTTTGCGCTTCTATCAGGCGCAGTGCCTCTTGCCCGTTGGCGGCCTCGCCAATTATTTTTATTTCGTTAAAATGCCCGAGTAACCTGATCAGTCTTTGTCTGGCTAATTGCTCGTCGTCAATGATCAGCGTTTTAAAAATCATATTATTTGCCGGCAGGTAGTGATATCCTGATCTCTTTTTTAGTACGGTTAAATAAGGAAAGGTCGAAACTATCGATATATTCGAAATTGAATATATTTTGTTTTTATATTCAAAATTGAATATATTTGATTAATATATATGAAGTTGAATATGAAGAAGTACGCGGTAATTACAGGTGATATTACTGATTTTACCAGCCTTGACAATGAAAGGCGGGAAGAGCTGATCGGTGACACGCATGACCATATCAAGCGCTGGGTGAAAAGATCGGGGGATGCAGCTATATTCAGGGGGGACAGCTTTCAATTATTGTTTGAAGATCTAAACCTGGCGGTTATTCGCAGTATACAACTGATTTGCTGGTTCAAAAAGCAAGCTGAAAAAAAATTCCCTAAATTGAGTACCAGGATATCCCTGGGGGTTGGTGAGTTGGCCTTTAAGGGCAAAACTGTATTGGATTCGGACGGCGAAGCTTTTCATTTGTCCGGGAGAAACTTCGACCAGTTGGAAACAGGGGAACTATTGCGGATCACCACAGGGAATGAAGAACTAAATGAACAATTAGATGTGCTGTTAACATTCATGAATGTAGTAATGAATGGCTGGACCTCGCATCAGGCGGAAATTATTTATTGGGTACTGGAAGATCAGAATGCCACACAGGAGAATATAGGCCGGCGTCTAAATATATTTCAGTCCAATATCGCTACACGTTTGAAAGTAGCGCGTTGGAAGGAAATGGAGAAAGGCATTAATTATATTACGGTACAACTTCAAAAGGGATAAGGCATGGAGATGAATATTTTATTAAGGTTGCTGATGGCGCATTTGCTGGCCGATTTTGCTTTGCAGCGTACCAGCTGGGTAAAGAATAAGGAGCAGAAAAAAGCAGCATCAGCGGCTTTGTATCTGCATGTGCTCGTAGTTACCACGCTGACTTACCTGCTGCTTTGGGACTGGAATAAGTGGTATGTTCCGCTGATCATTGGATCCACGCACCTGCTGATCGATATCTGGAAATGTTACCAGAAGAACACCCTTACCTATTTTTTTGTCGACCAGGCGGCTCATCTATCGGTTATTATGGTTTGCTGGCAGTTCTTGTATGGTCATATCGACCTGACAGGATTATGGACCAATAACCATTTCTGGTTGATGGTGATCGGGTATTATATCGTCATCTGGCCATTAGGGATCATGATCGGCAAAGCGACTGAGAAATGGCAACAGGCGGCGCAGATGAATGCTGCCGGCCTGGATAAGGCGGGTATCTGGATCGGGCGCTGCGAGCGTATCTTAGTCCTCACATTTATCATTACCGGCCAGTATACCGCCTTAGGTTTCCTGATGGCTGCTAAATCTATTTTACGTTTCACCGACAAGGATGAGATGACCCAAAAGAAAACGGAGTATGTGCTCGTGGGTACTTTAATGAGTTTTGCCTCGGCAGCTATTGTCGGAGTCATTATAGCCACCTTGCTGAAATAAGTACACATCACACGCGCCAAAAAAAATTTTATCCGGCGGCGGTACATCGCAGGACCGTTGAGCGTATGTCCCGCTTAAATTTAAAACAATAAGGGCTGGCCGGATGGGCAGGCTTTGTACTTAGCCACGGCTCAGTTGTTGGCCATAAGACGCAACAAAGGCCGCCGGGCGGAACTCTATAAGCTTGCTGTTGGGGTAGGAGCTCGGTTTCCTTACTGGACGTTACCTGCGGCCCGCGCTATCCGCTCATACGTCTGCAAGGCGTTAGTCGCAAAGGCCGGTATCCGCTATTATCGCTAACGCAAGATATGTTGTTGCAGAGAATAGGCAACAACTTGCAACAGCAATTTTTTCAAGTTGTTGTTTATTAATTATTTATAAAATGTAAATGTTCAAAAATGCAACGCTTTGCAACAGACATATTCGTCTATAAGTTTAGCTGTAAAATTGTTTTATATGCCTTATAATCAAATAATTAAAATCGCAAAAATTACCCGTTTTTTTGCGGTGCTTTGCAACACCAATATTGTAAACAAAAAAGCCCGGCGCGCGGCCAGGCTTTTTTGTTACCCACCGCTCAGTTGTTGGTCATAAGACACAACAACGGCGGACGCGCGGAACACCAACAAGGGCGAAAGAAAAACAACTTTTTTGATACACTACCCCTTACTTGCTTTAATTTCTACAATACCATCAATTTTATTGCCCTCTCCAAATAATATAGCTCTATTGAAGTCGTCAATTAAGTTGTATTCAACAAAATTTTTATTTTTTAATTTATCAACATCATAAATTATAAAATATCTATATGAGGAGGAGGTACGGGTCTTATAAGTTCCCTTACTCTTTCTCTGGCAGTACAATACCCGCCCTGAAGTGTCGCATATAAAAATTTGATGACCTGAAGAACGTATCTTTATGTTAAATACAATTTTTTGATTCGGCCAAGCTGCTATTTTCGACTCCTTTTCCATAAATCGTTTGTCGAAATTAAAGGTACCGTCTTTATTTAATGATGGCGGGAATGGAGTGTCCTGCTGAGATAATTGCGAAGACAAAGGCATTTCCAAAATTTGGCCGTAAGAATTTAACGAAATAATGGTTAATATAATCGAGAGAATGTTTTTCATTTTGCTATTTATTTAAAAGACTGATTATACGTATTAATAGCTGATTGAGTTAAAGTATTGATAGGGCCAGAAGTAGGAGTTGTTCTTTGAATAGAATTCCCCGTTACTGTAAAACCATAGTTCAAAGAATATAGCGGAACTATCGATCCGTTTTTATTTATACCCACAAGGGTTAACTGGGCAGCAAAGGAACCCGATTGATTTGCTGGCCCATCATTAAAAAAAGCAGTGAATGTCGTGCCAACATACTGTGGGTTGTGTGTAAAGGTACCTAGTTGATAATTATAATTAGAAAAACTACGCGCCTCTTCTTTTGAATAATATAATGGATAATGGGATTTTTCACCATCGACATATAGAGCTCCGTTATTTACCCTTGGAGAGGAAACAACCTGAATCCAATTATAACTAGAATAGCCTTGTCCAGTGCTATTAAATCCAACGTTTATTTGCATACCTAACGCTCCATTGTATTTACCTGAGCCATATTTTATACCAAAGTAATCGGTAACAGATAGACCTCCCCCCTGATTGGCCCCTCCCGGTTTCGGTGTGCTTTTAATGTTAGCCTGTGCGAGTAATTCTCCCTTAATTGGATTACCATCATCATCTATACCGTTGTCTTTCTTAAAGGCACCCACAGCATTCTCTAATGTGCCGTCACCATTCATATAGGCTCTTAGAAAATCCGCTGCTGTGGTGCCTTTGAGCGTAAGAGTGCCATTAGTAACACTGTAGCCGCTAGCTGTCCCTCCAGCCTTTCCAATAGAACTAGCCTCTTGAGCCGCCTGGGCTAAAAATGCCTTCCATCCATTCGCCATAAACGAATCACCTCTGCTATTCATGCGTCCGCCAACGGCAGCGTTCGCCGCCTGACAACCCTCACATCCATCCCAAAGCATGCTGGGCTCAACATACGGCTTCAACTTATCCCCCAGCGGATCATTAAACATCACCGGATTATTACCACTATAGTTGTACCCAGTTAAAGACTCCGCCGCTTCCGCCATCGGGTCAAGGCTTACAAACCTCCCCAGCGCCTGGTCATAATTTCTAAAGAACGTGTTGTAATAGTCGGGCAAGTTACTAAAATCATTTTGCCATTCCGAGCCGCCGTTGTACAGGTTTTTGTTAGGTTGGGCGGGTGTACCTACCGGGCTGGTGGCAAACGTTAACCCAAACGCGTAGTAGCTATTCTCCTGCGTCACAACTGCCTGCCCGCTGCCATTGTCGCGGAAAGTAATTCGCGCGTTCCCCTGCTGATCGGCTATCACAAACTCCGGTGTAAGCGTACCGCTAACGTTCACCACCCTTCCTTCGGGGATAGCAAAGTAAGCCAGTGTACTGTTCTCGTAAACAAAGCCGTCTATATAGTCTGTGGTCTTTTGCAGGGTAGCATTATCATAGGCTTGCTTGCGCAATAGTTGCCCGCCGCTGTCATAAGTATACCTGATATACCGGTTGGTAGCCGTTGTAATGGTTATGGTATCGGGTCGGTTAAGTACATTATAAGTTACCGTTAAACCCTTGTAGGGGTCGGCAGTAAGGTTACCGCTGCTATCGTAACTGTAGTCAGCACTGCTGCCTGTCAGATTCCTAAACCCATACGATACGTAATTGGCCCCCACACCATCCACCACTTTCTTCAGCCGGTTAGGGTTATTGGTATCATAGGTATAAGCCAGGTCATCTACCTGTGTGTTGGATGATGCACCTACAGATGAAGAGTTGCGCTGCAAGGTCAGGATGTTGCCGTTATCATCATACGTAATGCCACCCTCGTTAAAGCCATTGTTGTTAATATTAAAACTGCCCGTACTTGTGCTGCCTCTTTCTGCGTAGGTGCCGCTATTCAACCGGTTCAATACATCGTAGCTGTATTTATAACTGCGCTCGTTGGTTTTTGTGCCGTTGGCATTGCGGGTCATCCATTTAACCGCGCTGATGCGCCCGCTCCATTGGGCGGTATTGCCTACATTGGCATCTACGGTATTATACAATATATCCGCACCAAAAAGGTCGTTAACATCGTTATTGGTTACGCCGTTATCGTCTATAAGCTTGCTGTTGTTGATGTTAACCATTTGCCCCCGTATGTTATAGCGGTAATCAACCGCCTGCAGGTAATTGGTTTTTATTGTAGCCGTAAACGTTGATCCCGATGCCGCCGCAAAATCAGGCGATAGAGTAATGCTGTTCTGCGCTACCACATTCAGCGTCTGCCCAGAAGCCACGCTCTGCGCCGTACCCAAAGTAACATTGTAAGGGATGCTGCCGGTATTTACCTGTTTAAGGTTTTTCTTTACCAGCTGGCCCAGTTCGTTATACTCATAAGCCGCTACCCGCATAACCGATCCGCCGTTATAGCTTTGATCTACGGCCGTGGCGCGGTACATATGGTCGTAACTAAACGTGCTGAGCACCGTGGTAGTAGCAGACGAGACCACCTTACTAACTTTAGCAATTTTGGTCACCCCGGTAAAGTCGGGCACATTGGTGGCAATATCACTTACCGCGCTGGTGAGCTGGTTATTGCTCTGCACCTGTATGCTGCTGCCGTTCTTATCATAAAACATCACCCTGATAAGCCAGTTGCTGATTGCGCCCACCGTGCGGCTGCGCAGCATGGTGGGGATACCCCGCAGCATAGCGGTAGGCGTAGCTTCGCCGCTCAGGCCCTGTGCCTGGTAGCTGTAATCGGCTGTGCCGTTGCCATCCAGATCGTAATTATCAAAATAGCTGTAAGCCAGCGGATCGATCCCCGATGTGGGGAACACTGTATTAGTATAATACCCCGTACCCGAAGTGCTGTTGCGGCTCTCAAACCAGGTGCTGCTGTAACTCAGTCCGCTTACATAACTCTGCATGGCCGATAAACCCACATGCGTAGCATCGGTATAAACACCCTGACTTATTGGATTGTCCTTCGCATCGTATTTAATGTAGTTCCACTGGTTAGCCGCGCGGAGTTTGTTATCCTGTACCAAAACAGGGCGCTCCAACGGATCGTAAACGGTATACAACATAATACCGCCCGGCAAGGTTTTCTGCACCGCGCGGGCCCGGTTATCATATTGGTAGCTAAATATCAGGTTGGCTATAGCGGTTTGGGCCAGGCTCCAGTTACCACTGGCTTTCATCAGCGTTATTGCTTTGGGCGGCAATACATTGCGCAGGGTGCCTGCCTCGTTGTAAACGTAATAGGTGTTAATATAGGTGCCCGCACCGCTGTTTTTCAGCTCCTTTTTTAAAACGTTTTGTCCACTGTTATTAGTAAAGCTTAATATGCGCGCGCCGTCCTCGTCTATCGCGTCAACCACTTGCAAATTACCTGCTGTGTAATAGCCTGTATTCGCACCGGCGGTGCTCCATATTATTACGCTATCGGCTACAGTATTGGTGCGGTAGCTAAGGGTTTTGTAGTGCTGCCCGCTGCCTGGCTCAAAGCCATTGCCCACACTGCCGGCCCTTAACAAACGCTGCAGCGGACTGTTCTCAAACACCTGCCGCGCATACAAACTATCGTCATTAGCTACTTTGGGGCTGTTAGCATAAAAATAAGCCTGCGCCGTTAACGGACTGGTTTGAAAACTGCCATCGCTGGTGGTGGCTGTATAAGGCAGGTAGCTTTTATTTACCTGCCCAAGGTTATCATAAAACACAGCCTGCACCATATCCTTTTTTAGCGGACTGGCTTGTATGCCTATGGTTTGTATGGTGCGGCCCAGGCCGTCAACATAATTGCGGCTGCTTATTTTTTGCGAGTCGGGCAGCGATATTACGCCACCTTCGGTAGTAACGCCGGCTACTTTTACTTTATCGGTTTGTGTAAAAGCGGGTGTTTGCGCCAAGGCGGTGAGGCCCATGCTGCATGCAACTATGGCAAGCACGCATTTTTTGTATAGCTTACTTACATGCATGGCTCGTCGTGTAAAGTTATGGTTAATGTGTTGCCGCTTGCCAGGCTTACCAGTACCGCGGGGTACTTATCGTGCTGCTGTGGCTTATCAAGGCAGTTAAATGCGGTGCCGGTATCTACCGAAACACTGCCTATGGTGCCGTTTGTTCTTACGATGGCGTTGTAGGTGCCCGCGGCTATCTTTACCGTGCCCGTTGCCAATTGGGTGGCGTTGAACGAGTATTTTAACACGTTAGATTGATACAAGCCCAGGCTGTTGAGCGAGCCGCCTGTTGTGGTTTGATTGGAATATAATACCGGGATAATATCCGTAGGCGGAGGCGGAGCGGTAGAAATAGTAACTGGTTGTGTATTAGATTTTGTACCAAACCCCGGTGCATTTACTGTTAAAGTAACATTGTAATTTCCTGTATGGGCATACGTATGCGTTTGTGGGTCGGCAGTGTTAACTGTAACCACACTTGTACTGTCGCCAAAATCCCAGGTATAGCTTACACCAACAAACTGGCAGGTATTATAATTGGCAGCAGGGGAAAATGCTACAGGCTTACCCGCATATGGGCTTTCCCACGACCAACTAAACCCCGGTTCTAAAAACGGCCCATTTTCGCTGTAATGGTATGATTGCCGGTTTGTTATCTGTTTATCCTGATCGTACACCAACTCCGGCCTTGCCAGTTCATCCGATACAAAATAGCGGGCTACGCCATTGGTATTGGTCTCGGCTATTTTGGCTTTGGTTACCCGGTCATAATCAAAAGTAACAACTTCGGTATTTTCGGGATAGAAAAGTACATCATCAATAGGTACCGCGCTTGCGCCCATGTTTTTGAAGTTAGCCGTAAATGTGGTTGACAAGGCGCTTACCGGCACTTTTAGCTCGTAATATTTCCACACCCCGGCCGTGCTGGTAAAGTTTATGGTGTAGGTATGCGGCACATTGTCTGATCCTTTTAATACCAGATCGATACTACCACTGCCCGCAGGTTTCATCCATAACGAGAAGATGTAATTTTGGGTGATGGTATTTTTTGTAATTATGCGGGTAAACTCGTCACCTGCAGCAAGCGACAGCGTTTGCGATGCCTGCACCGGTCGGCCTGTGGTTGCGCCAAGCGCCGAAGTAACCTTCTGGAATGCCACATTTTCTGAAGGCCACTGATAGGTATAGTAACCTAACTCATAGGCCGTCGCATTGGATGCTGACAGTATAGGCAGATGGTTGGTGATGCTACTTACACTGGTTTGTACGCGTTTGTGGTTATCATCGCTGGTTTGCAAAAAGCCGTAACTGTCGTAAATCAGGTTATTGCTGTTAACAATGTACCTGCTATCATTTACAAACAAGCCCGATGTTATGGTTGAAGGATTGAAGCTTGAAACGCCATCCTGATCAAAAAAACTCAAGGTTTGCGCAGGTAGATTAAGCGTGTTTGCACCAAATGTGAAAGGTTTAAATTTTACTAATCCTGCCGATGTAACTTTACTAACACCTCCTTTTACCAATTCGGTGCGGTTTTCTATAGGCGTATTTACATTTTGCTGCTGCAGGTTATACAATGCGGTAACATAATCGTCGTTTGGTGTAGTTATTACATAATCTTTGCTGTATTTAATGTAATTGTTTTGTACTGTTCCGTCGCTTTTGGTTGATTGCGTTTGCGTTGGCAGTTTATGATAAGCGCTGGCATAAAAATAACTTTCGCTGGTTTGCTGCGATAGCGTGGTTGAGTTCAAATCGTATACCCTATTAATAACCTGTTTGCTCAATTCGCTAGCCGATGTGTAGATGTTGTATTTTAGGTATGACATTACCGTAGCGTCATAATCGTACTTAAAAGCGGTGGTGACCTCGGGTGTTCCGGTGCGCACATAAGTGTATTCAGATTCGCTTACCTTGTTATTCGCGTCGTTATAAGCGGTTACCTTTTTTAGCAACCTGCGTTCAAAATCATAGTTCAGATTAGGGGCAAAGGGATAGGTGGTAATAATGCTGCTTACAAATCCTGCGGCAAAACATCCGGGCCCGGCCACATATACCAGGTTGGGTTTCCAATCGTCGGTAGTGCAGCCATCACATGATGGGTGTGCTGTGGCATCGTAATTTGTAGCAGGCAAAAAGTACTCATACAAGGTTTTACCGGCTCCGGTTTGAGATAAGGTAACATGGCTGTATAAAATAGAATGATCTTCGTTTGAAAGATCCAGCTCAGACCGTACAGTTGAAGCCGTCCACTTATCCGCTGTCGTCCCTCCGCCTGTGTAAGGCCTCGTAAACGCAAACAATGGCAGGGTTACGGGCTTACCACTCGTTGCGCCGGTCGCCGGGTTGGTATAAGCGTAATTTCTAACAATGTTTCTGGCAACATCAATACCATCGTAAACCTCTACCGTTTTAACACGTACGCCTCCGCCTTTTACAGCTATACTCCCTGTGGGGTCATAAAAATCATTTGATTCGTATTCAATGGTTGTACTGCCGTTATTATAATAGGTTATCTGTTTAAGGGCACCGGCGTTAATGGTATTGATATCTGCCCTTCTGTCGCCGCCGTTGATGGTGTAGGGATAGTCTGTGCGAGGGTTGTCGTCGGTATAAACCTGGTAACGTTGCAACAGCGTATTTGAAGGGTTTACTATTAAACCCGGTGCCAGCGTAGTAACGTTAACTCCGCTTTGATATCCCCAGTAATCAATCTTTTTTGAAGTAGAATCCTGTAAAATAGTGGTGTACTGCCCGCTGGCAAGTGTTTCGCCGTAGTAGGAGAAATTATATTCAAAGGGCGAGTCGCACATGTTTGATTTAACATTTCTCAGAAAAAAGCGGTAGTAATCTGTACCCGAAGTAAAAACCGGACTATAGTTTAACAGGTACTCTACAGCGTTAATGGAGATCATTTTCACCATGGGTACAGATGTTCTGTAATTATCAGCGTAAGAAAACGAGATGGTATTCGTTCCACCTTTTATATACGACAATATTTGTGGCGAGCTAGTTGTCTCTATCCAATACTGCGTGGTTTTACTTGTACTGCCGATGTACAGCTCTAGCGGGATTTTGGATGCCTGCTCCAGGCCGGGGTCGTAAGCAAAATTAACAGCGTTGCCATTTATATCGGTAACAGTGTTCAGCGCCCATGATGCCGTGTAGTTTATGCCATATTTATACTGATAATATTCATTTTTAAAATATGATATGCTGCTCTCTGGAATGGTAATTGCACCAGATTTATTGGTAGTCTTTCGTATCGCGTTACTGCCGTAGCTGAATTTATATACCGTACCGCTACTGTTAACTACCGTGAACAGGAAAATGGCACCATTACTTAAAGTGTCATAGGTAATTTTTAAATCCTGATAAGGAATGGTTTTAATAACATGGCTGTTGTCAAACACAAACTGGCACGAAAGACCAGGGGCACTTACATTAAAAACATCCGGCTCGGTATCAGAAAGATTAGCGAAGTTATTATGAATATTAGTGCTGTCTGTAACCTCGTTGGTGCAATTAGGCGAGCCTGTATTTGCAAGCGTAAGGCTGTTAATAATGGTTCCGTTACTGTTATGTAACCAGCCTACGCGGTTGTTTCCGGCATTGTCTTTTCTAGCGTCATCCGGCAGTCCCCTTAACTCGCGGGTTATTTGTCCGCCACCGGTAACGTGCCAACCTATGCCGGCACTACCTTCAACATCTTTAACCCTAACGCCATTGCCGCTGGTGTAAACAAGGCTTACGGAAGCCGAGACGCCTCCATTGCTAACGCTACCTATTGGTATTCCTACATTAATTGACCCGTCCGACGGATCAACATTCACAGCGTTTTGTTGAGCAAAAACAGGCTGAATGCCCGGCAGTAAAACGCAAATTAATAAAATGAAATATCTGAATTGCATAGTTCAGGTTTTAAGTACTCACGAAGGAATTACTTGCCGGCTAAGGCATTAAGCTGCGCATTTATCTCGTCAATCTGTTTTTGCTGCAAACGGTTTATTTTTTGCTGCTCTTTTACTTGCTCATCCTTTTTTATAAGGTATAACGTGAGTTCCTCCACCTTCTTCAAAAGCAGCCGGTTCATCTCGCCAAGATCAACGCCATTTGTGTGCACGTCATTTGCTGAAGGCATATCAGGCAGGTGCCGGTTTTTGTCGATATAGGTTTTTACTTCCGCAAGAGTTGGCAGCTTGTAGTCTTTGAGAAATACGAAATCGGGCCAGCTGCCGCTAGGCATTACATTCATGGATGTGGCGATGGCTGCGCCATTGACGGCGAGCTTGTAATCGTTGGGAACATACGTCGTGCCGATACCGACGTTACCATTAGTTGGATCTATTATCAGTTTAACAACCCCATATTGAGAAAAGCTAAATCCCTTCCCTGCAGGGTTTAAGAACCCGAAGTAGTTTCCATTTGTTGCTCCTGTGGCATCAACACCCGTTTGTAAATAAGCAGGGCCGGACCATGAACTGGAAGTGAGGGCAAGATATGGTGCTGATCCCTTAAACTCCGAATTGCCCACAATAGTTAGCTTTTCTGAAGGGCTCGTCGTGCCTATGCCAACTTTGCCAGAAGAGTTTATGTGCATTGAAGGAGTAACTCCGCTAATTGCGAACGAATGAGATGAGGCCATCTGCACATTGTCAATAAATGCCCCTGCATTCCTATTATAATAAACCGAGGTAACCGCGTTGGAAGGATCTCCTACAAGATTGCCCGGCCCAATTTCCAAACCCTCATTTCCATTGTTTGATACAGTAAGTTTTCGCGGAGGAGTATTTGTGCCCACCCCAACATTACCTGTGTTTGAGTTGTAAATGTCTGTTCCAGAAGTAGTCCATTGGGCAAAAGCTGGGAGTGTTAGTACTGCCGCAAGAATGCATAAAAAAAACTTTCTCATGTTGGTTGATTATTGTTTAGGATGTTGTTGTAATAGGCCTTTCTTCACTTGTTTTATCTGCTTTTGTAATGATATAATGATTTGTTGGTGCGTGTCTAATTGCTGATCCTTTTCAATCAAATAGAGCGTCAACTCCTCAACTTTCTTCAGCAGCAGCCGGTTCATCTCGCCGAGGTCAAGGCCGTTGGTGTGCACTTCATCCGCCGACGGCATGTCGGGTAGGTGCTGGTTCATGTCAATGTAGTTTTTAACTTCTGTCAGTGTGGGGACCTTGTAGCCTTTTTTGAATACGAAGTCAGGCCAGGTGCCGCTGGGCATTACATTCATGGATGTGGCGATGGCCGCGCCATTGACGGCGAGCTTGTAGCCTCTTGTGTCAGTGGTTCCGATGCCGACGTTGCCCGCATTATTAAGTGAAAGTATTTTATTGGAATCATATCCTGTTGGGTCTGATGTGGGTATTGCCATATAGGCGTAACTCGGTGTGGTGCCACCACCCAAAACGCCGAAAGCTCCGCCGTCGGTTCCATTGGAGCCGCTGGAATTTACAATCCGCAAAGCCCGCGCCCATCCGCCGCTGTCCCCCCCTAATCCGATATCAACTGTGTATGGGCTTGTTTGGAAATCGTAATTCCCATTGTAAACCTGGAGTTTTCCCGCTGGGGTGGTTGTACCTATTCCGACATTTCCTGAATTGTAATAAATGTTGCTTCCCGAGGTAGTCCATTGAGCATAGGAAAACTGCAACGCAGCAGACAGCGCGATGAGGGTTAAAGAGGTTTTTTTCATTGTGACAGGTTAGGTTTGGTAATTGATAAACATAGGGCTACGGGCAGGGTTAAACCAGCCAGTAACTAATTTGTTAAAATATGCTAATTAAGCAGTAAAGACCAAATCTTTACTATCTATATATGGCAAGGTATTTTAATAGCGTTACTCTAATCTAAATACTCTTTTCGATAAAACAAAATATTTGATCGGATCAATCCATTATTAAATCGGAACCATATCGCTCTTGCTGCGCGACGCCGTTTATTACGGCAGCCGCCGATCCAAATCCGTCATGCATAACAGCGACTATCATTCCGCAGCCGAATGGCAAGCTGCCATAGACCACTAACCTTCCACTAACGAAACCAACACTACCACCAAAATCCTCACGTCAACCCATATTGAACAAAGTCAATATTTGTAAAAACTTTGATCATAAACCCATTTTATCATCTATCCATCTAATCAGGCCGTCTTTCAGTTTATTTAAGAATACGGGCACGTCTTTCTTTCTACGGGTGATGTCAGTGAATTTGTGGTAGTATTCTTTAAGTTCGAACTGGAAGATGTGTTCGAATATCGTAACGAGTTCGGCGATGTCAATGTTGCCGTTGTTGACGGCGCCGGCGGATTTGAGGGCGTAGATGAGCTCGATGGCGTCGGTTTGGGTGGCGGTCCAAGCGGGGTGTTTGAAGGGCTGGATCAGCGCGGCGGGGTCCGCGTTGAGTCGCGTGAGTTCGCGGTTAAGGTATTCCTGGAATTGTTCGTTGGCCATAATCTTGCTGAGTTTGTAGTCGTGAGAGGTGGAATACTGTTCATCTTCTTCAAAATCTTCAAGCTCGGCGTGTACGTCAAAGCCTCCCCGGGTATAATACAAATCGTCCAACTGGGTCATACCGGACCGGTAATAGGCATAGAAGAGCCGGTTATGGTCAAAAAAAGTCTTGACTTCATCAAGGTGCATGTTGATATAATCCTGCTGGATGGTTTCGCTGCCGACGGGCCTCTGTACCAGGAAATTGTAAACATTGATGAAGTAAATGTATTTGCTGTAAAACCGCGGCTTGATGTGCTTGAAAAAGTTGATTTCTTCTTCGGTGTTTTCAAAAGCGTAGCTGCTCACATAATTTTTGAGCTTGGTCATGGCTTTTTTGCAGATGAGTACGGAGGCGCGGTAATTTCCAAGGGTAGGTTCACTGACCTCTGCCAGCTGGTTTTCAAGCGCGGTGCCGAACCGCTCGGTGAATGTTTTCATATCGGAAAGAACGTTTTATTGGTTCTGGCCACCATTTTCTGCAGCATGGCCCGTACGGCAAATGCGGTGAACTGGTCGGCACTATAATACAATTTATTCATGCTGCTATAGGAGATATTCTCCTGTTTGCGGGTTTTGAAATGAGCGCAGAAAAAGCGCAGCACGCCGGCGATCTGCTGCGTGGCAATAAAATCTTCTTCCACCAGCAGCCGGATCAGCAGGGCCAGCTGCGCTACCGTAACATGCAGGGCGATCTTCTGCTCCGCTTCGGTTTCCTCCTGAATCAGTAGGAAGAGCCAGGTTGCTGTTTGTTCGGAGACGGATGGCAGCGCGGGGTCATATGCCAGGCCCGTGGCATGAGGCATAGCCCTGGCGTTAATTAGCTGACTTTTTAAGAATATCATGCGCTCCTTTGCTCCTTTAGCCCGGATTTGTTGTTCCAGGCGCGCCTGATACCATTTGCAAAATCCGCTGTGGTTAAAGTTCATCCTGCAAAGCATATCGATCCAACGCTGCTGATCCTCAGCTGCCGCCACGACGGCATCGCAAAAAGCGAAAAAATAGTCCTGCTCCCGATAGGTTAGGTGGGTCGCATGTTCTATTTCATCCAAATATTCGAGCAGGAACTGCCCGGCGATAGCACCGCGAACTGACGCTCCGGCAGCTTTTATTCGCTGACGAATTCCGGGCATCGCGGCACGAGGGATCTTGGTATCGGGATCCAGGTGAGCTTTAAAATGACGCAGGAGAAAATCATTCAGTTCCAGCGCGCTGGCCAGCAGCGCGGGCTCGTGAGAGCCATCTGCTATCTCCAGCAGGAGCTCCTGCTGATAGCGAACATACCGCCTGGTGATCTCCTCTTTTTGGCTGAACAATACCCGTAACCATGCATCCCGGATCCGGCGGCATTCTTCCTTTAAACGCGGCCCCCCTCCCTGACCGTCAACCCATGCTGCCAACACTACCAACTCATTCCTGAGCATATCTCATTTCCCGTTCCTGCCCTGCACCGGACTTACTCTGCTCATGGTCGTCGTTACGGTGATCATCGTATTGGTCGGGTCACCCCCGGTCTCCGTGGGCAGTTTGCCAGCGGTAGCGGCACTAAAACGGTAAAGCTTTGTCGTTTTTTTTAAGAGTTTGTTTTTCATCGCGGTAACTTTTTACTCAAAAAAATAGTACAAGTAGGTGACCAGCAACTTTATTACACACATGGCGCTTTGCTGTAGACAAATAACAAGAGATGAACAGGAGTTTGCAGTTTTCATCGCCGATCTATAAACATATCCTGGGCTGGGCGATCTTCATCACCTATGAAGTGACCTTCGTGCGACTCAGTGTCGGACACTCGGGTCCCCTGCTGAACTATTTCTGTTACTATACACTGAATATCGCGCTGTTTTATTTCAATGCGTATGCTTTGCTCGCGTCTGCGCAGCGCAGGAGGCTGCCTTACCTGGCGATCATTCTTTTAATGCTCCTGGAACTGCTGGTATACCTCGTTTTGAAGTACTTGATGGACGGATGGCTGGCCTCTGCCCCTGACCCGCTTTCCTATATCCGGAATTTGCTCGTTCCCAATCTTTACCGGGGCATCCTATTTGTGGGCTATAGTACGCTCTACTGGTCGGTCATTAGTGCGATCATTTACCAAAGAAAAGCTTATGAGACAGAGCGGGCGAGACTGGTCACTTTAAAGGAAAAAGCGGAATTGGAAAAGAACCTGGCGGAATCGGTGAATGCTTATCTTCAGCAGCAGATCAATCCGCATTTTCTTTTTAATACGTTAACGTTCATTCATAACACCTATTACAAATATTCACGGGAAGCTTCCCGCTGCGTCATGCTGTTGTCCGACATTACCCGTTTTTCATTTGAAGATGTCGGCAGCAAGGGCAAAACCCTACTGGCGAAAGAGATCGAGCAGATCTATAATTTTATTGAACTGAATAAGATTCGTTTTGACCACGAGCTTTGTCTCCGGGTGGAGATTAAAGGCGAATTTGAAAAGCAGGAGATCATCCCGCTGATCCTGATTACGCTGACAGAAAATATATTCAAATACGGCTACCTCAAAAATAAAAGCGCCCCGGCCAGACTGTCTATTGACCTGAATGAAGCGGGGGAACTGCATTTTGAAAGCTGGAACCTTAAAAAGCATGAACCGGCGAACCGACGCATCCGCGCTATCGGCATCCGGAACACCATTAAACGCCTTGAATACAGCTATCCGGACCGTTACATTCTGGATATCCGAAATGAACCCGACAGCTACCAGCTCAATTTAAAGATATGCCTATGAAACAGACCTGTTATATTGTCGATGATGAATTGCACGCGGTGGAAATGCTAATCACTTACATCGCGCAAACTGAGGGGTTGGAACTGGCCGGTTATTCGACCAACCCGCTGGTCGCATTGAACGAGGTCACGGGTGATAATCCGCCTGATGTTACTTTCCTGGATGTCGAAATGCCGGAATTGTCGGGCCTGGATTTCACGGAACTGGCAGGCTCCCATACCCGGATCGTGCTGACCACCGCTTATCAGGAGTTCGCTGTCGCCGCTTTTGAAAAGGAGGTGTTTGATTACCTGCTGAAGCCGATCAGCTACACCCGTTTCCGCAAATGCATCCAGCGGATCGAGCGCAGCAACAAAACAAAGGCGCACCGGGAAAAGCGGGATTTCTTTTATGTTAAATCCGACATCAAGGGGAAAGCTGTAAAAGTTCGCGTTAATGATATTATTTATGTTGAAGGCGCTCTGAATTATGTGAAGATCCACCAGGCCAAAGGCGCTATCCTATCTTACCTGACGCTTAGCGAAATGCTGCAGTACCTGCCGGCGGAACAATTTTCGCGGATCCACCATTCCTTTATTATCAATAACGAAAAAATAACAACAATAGAAGGTGGACGGGTCACGCTGGAAGGGCATATTTACGTGACCTTAGGGAGATCTTATAAAGAGACCTTCCTGGCGCAAATGAGCCAAAGTTTGCTCAAATCCAAACGTCAGCCTTAAGGGCGCGCGGTGACCGATAACGCGTGCTTGTACAGGCAGAAATAAAGGATCAGTTCCTGTTCGCGCTGCCGGTCCGCAAATATCCGGTTGAGGTGCATGTGGATCAGGTCGGCGAGTAAGCCCGTCCTGCGCGTCCTTGTAAACCCTGTCGTCGCTTTTAAAAGATGGTTCATCTTTTCCGTGAAAAGGCGGACAGGCTCATCCAGCTTCAAGCGGCTGTAATAGCGCTTGTCCTGTAAAAGTTGACCGATCTCTACTTTAAGTTCTCTGTACTTCTGATCGAGTTGGACCTTATTGGTCGCAAATTCGTTGTAAGCATGGGTGATTTGCTTCAGGAATGCCAGTTGATCGCCCTCGTCGGGGAAAAAGTGTGTCAGCATATCGTTAACGGAGATGAACGCCAGGCTATGGTACGTGTATGGAAAGGGCTTTGACCCGGAAACTTTCAGGTAGGCCATTACGAGCGCACTGCTGCCATAAAAGAATTCTTCTACTTTTTCCATGATATCTGCCCCGTACCGTTCCAGTTCCCGGTAATAGGTAGCTGCCTGGTATTCCCTGAGTACAGGCTCAGTTGCCAATCGCCTTTTGATGCGTTTCAGGAGCGAACCCAAGGCGCTCTCTTTTACCCGGAGCCGCAGGCGGATGTGGTACCCGTTGTCTTCATAACGAATAAAAAACCAGGAGATCCAATCCAATTGTTGCAATAAGGGCATTACCTTTTTTGTAAGCAAATTATTGGCCATGGCCGGGTTCACGTACAGCTTCAGGTAGAGCCATTGGCTGCCCAGGCCATAAGCCGTCTGCAGGTGACCATACGAAGGATTGTTCTCTGCCGGAACCGCGGTATAAACCCGACCTTTATGCGCCAGGAAGGCGATGAACTGGTTAACGAGCACTTTGTCACCCCCTGCTTTAACAGCCTGCGCAGGCACCAGGTATTCCTGCAGCACGGCGTGGTCAAGTCCCTTCAGACAGTCCAGTAAAAAAGCAACGTCCGCCGCTTCGTCCAGCCGGAACACCAGTTGCTGATCCGCCTTGCTTAAGGCGACAACGGCAGGCAAGCGCAAGGAACTTCGCACCAGATCCCAATTGCCTTGTAACTGCTTCAATTCGTTTGAAGTAAGATGCCACGTAGCGAGCGATAAGATGGCTTGGCGGTACACCACTCTGGGGTAAAAACGCATGCCTGGAAAGAAGTCCTCCAGACTAAAAGAAAAATTTCCCTGGATGCCCTGGTACTGCAGGTCGCAGAGTAAGCGAAACACCGCGAGGCTGTTCCGGCTGTAATTATAGGCGGAACTCAATCGGGGGATCACTATTTTGTTTAATGACCGGGATTCCAGTACCAGCTCTTCTCCCGCGACCGATAACCATAAGTCGGAAAGGGCGATCTGTTGTTCCTGCGGAAGCGTCGAAACTGTATTAACCGGGATCTCATAGTCATAAACCCCTGCTCTGCGGTTGATATTATCCGTATGGGCATCGGAGCGTTGGCCGAGTTCGGCGAACAATACACCGGGATTGGCGCTTTGCTCCTCCCTCGTTATTTCCATGCCTAATTCATGCGCTTCCCTGCTCCAGCTGGTGAAACGCCCGATCAGCGCTGTCGCGGAAGCGCCGCCAACCGACTCCAGATAAATGCCTTCCTGCGCTATCCTGAAAAGAACGGGCAGGGATGGCGGCAACTTTACCCCCTGATCCGGAAGCATCTGCAGGTCTTCCTCCGTCAAACAGATCGGGTCATAACCATTATGCCATTTGCGCAGCAGTAAGCGGTGGACGGCCGACCAAGGCACCTTACTATCCTGTTCATCAACTGTTGAAAATATCACATCGCGCAACAGGGTTTCGTCCGTGACCGCTGCGGTAAGCGCACCATAACCAATTCCGGCGTCCGGGTCAAGCGCCAGCAGTAAAGGTACCTTTTGCCGGTCAAAACGCGCTTTAAAATCACGAATGAACTGAACCAGGAGCGTTGGCGGTACGGGCGCTACCAATTTCTTCAGCGTATTAAAGCCATCCCGGATCACTGGCTGATAAGTAAGGCTAAGGGAACCCGAATGTATTTTGCGCTCCATACCCGCATAATATGTGCCTGCCTTATACCCTGGTAACAAAGTTTTCAGTTCAGCCCCCAGCTCAGTAATTTCCGCAAGGCTTACGGCTTTAGCCAGCAGCGCTGAAAGCTTTATTTTAAGTGAGCTGTCGGGAACTTCGGGATGCTTGAGCAGCCGCCGGAGGTAATCCTCGCCGATGATATTCGGCGCGGTAAGCGGCAGCAGCAGCTCCGTATCCACCAGGAAACGCAGATAATCTATAGCCGCCTCCTGATCACAACCCGCCGCTTCCCTGATCAAAGCGGTTATTTCAGTTCCTTTTCGCACTTCATTATCGAACAGCCGATCTGTTAATGCTGAACGCGGCAGTGCCTCCAGTTCAAACTCCGGCTTTTTTTCATACAGCGTTTTGATGAACCTGCGTTCTTTGCCCAAAGTATACGACAGCGGATGGCGCAGGAATGAAACGCCCGTCAGGTCCCGTCCACGCAAAGCGTCTGACAGGTGCAAACCCAGGTCCTGATCCACTTCTAAGTGCAGTACGCCCAACTTTTTACCTGTCAGCCGAAGTTCCGTATTCTTTCCCCATGTCGTCATGGTAAAAGAAGCAAAACAACCGAAGGGTGTCGGTCGGAACGACATGCGGTTATAGTAGCGCAGCAAACTCAGCCGCTCCTTTTCCTTCAAAGATCCTATCTCAAAATCTTTTTTCGCGGTGACTTCCCACAAACCCTGACTCGCCAGGTACAACGCTGCCTGGAAAAACGGGTCCCGCAGCACCTCCCCTAACTTTTCCGGCGCATAGTCCCGGAAAGCATATACCGGACAACGTAACATGAGCTGCGGCAGAAATTCCATCCGGCAAAAAAACGTAAAGCCAGCCGACCCGGCTCAGGGGTAGAGGGTAGTAAGAAAACGGCTGAGTTGCCAGAGCCGCTATGTAGCCAAAATCATTAAATGGCGGCTTTATGCCTATAAATCCTGCTACCCGATTACTACTGTTTGCGCATCTTTTATAATTGTTACTTTGATAGACCATGAAAAAAGACAACCTCATCGCCCTATGTATAGCCCTGATCGTGCTCCTTTTTACCTACACCGGGGTCGGTAAGCTTTTGGATTATGATCAGTTCGTCTTCCAGATGCGGCTCGCTCCATTGCCCTTAATGATCACTATCGCACCAGTACTGGGCATCGCGGTCCCGGCGGTTGAATTGCTCATCGCTGCGGGCCTGCTTACCGGACGTTACCGGACCCGGGCACTTTACACCACTATAATTCTATTAAGCAGTTTTGAGATCTACATTGCCGGTATGCTATTGACGGGTCGCCACCTCCCCTGCACCTGCGGCGGCATTATTTCCAAAATGGGCTGGGGCCAGCACCTGTTGTTCAACCTTTTATTCATTGGCATCGCAATTGCCGCCATCATAATGATCAAGAACTTCTCGCGCGGATAAGCAGGTAGACCGTTGCCTGGAACGAACGGAATTATTAATCTACAATTTTTAAAATTATGAAAAAGTTTAAAACAGTCCTTTTGGGTGTGGCCTTACTGGCAGGTATTTCAGGCGCAATCGCAACCAAAGTTCAGGCGACGCCAAAAGCGGACGAGGACCGGTATAACTGGACCAGCAACAGCAATGCACCCAGCCATCCGAATGCATCGCTGCCCAACGCGACGATCGGAGAAGCAAAAGCCAATTTTGGCTGTTCAGGTGGCGGCGCCACCTGCGCCGACGGCGTAGATCCTAACGAGGTACTGGATCCTGTTACGATCCAATTGAACTAATGATTAAGGGAGGGGGACGGATCCGCCTCCCTTAATTAAAGATCAGAGAGAATGACTACGGGATATAGCCCCGTTTTTAACTGAAACGACAGACCGAGTTGCCTACCGAGGCATTTTTCCAGGTGCACCTGGTCCGTGTAAAGCATTTCATTGTCGCCCAGCGGAATGGATGCTGTGATCAGATTGGATGCTTTTACAGTATTCACGTAGGGCTCGTTTCGCGGCGATACGTTTCTTTTATAGGTCCTGTCGGCAATCCAGTCCAGTAAACGATCGAGGGATATATTTTTGATGACCAATTGATCCTTTACCACCCCCAGGTAATATTTATCGTCCGGCGCGGGCATGGGCTGCAGTACCGGCGCGTCTTTCGTACAGGTAACTTCGCAGATCCGGCGTTCCTGCATTTCGGTGAAGGACCTGATCTTCAGGTTCAGTTCCAGGTCACTGATCACATGTTTGAAAAATAAGCTGTCGGCCACCGGTTCAGGGGTTGTCAGTTCATAGGAGAAACCATGCGTTCTGTCCCATTCCTCATTCGAAATACCTTTGTATTTGTCCGGATCGATACCCGCCCCAGGCCAGTAAAACCGGGACCTGTCCCTTGTCCTCACCTCCAGCAAATAGGGATTGTCATCCAGCCCCGGCATTTGATAGGCCTTCCAGAACAGATGGACAATCCGGGTATTAAAACCAAAAAAGCGCTTCGCATGCGGTCGCCCGAATTTGCTGCTGCTGACTACGGTCCCGCTGAGCTCTACGCCGGGAATTCTTCTACTGAAGATGGATCGGAATTCCAGCAGGGAATCCGGGATATGCATCGGTTTTAAATAGTCGAAGGGGACTTCCGCTTTAACATACATGGTGTTTTCCGGGTTTTCCAGGAAAGCCTTGATATTTTTCGAATTAAGGTCGTCCCCGCCGGTGATGGCCTTAACCATACCTTTGGAATCGATCCATACGTTATGGGGCAGCGCCTGGTGAAAGAAGAGTTTTTGAAAGTATTTATCATCCGCGATGAACTTTAACTTGGGATGGGTCAGTTCGGGATGCTTTTTTAAATAGGCCGCTATTACCTCTTCGCTTTCATAAGCTACGCAGAGCATTTGTACCTGGTCGTTATAACTGTCTATTGACCTGGCCATTTTCTCCATTTCCACCTGGCATGGCGCGCACCAGGTCGCCCAGAAGTTTATGATCAGCAAACCGTTCCGGTAGAGTTCGCCCGGCATGATCTTTCCTCCGGCAATCGCCACCTCAGGCAACTTATCGTTGATCTTTAGAGGCCGAATTTCCTGGGCACCGGCAAATACCGGGATTGCCCATACCATCAATAAAAGTTTTTTAATAGCCTGCATTTTGAATCAGATTAGGGTTTCTGGTGATGTCGGTTAAAGGGATAGGTAGTCTTGCGCCGGTCGGCTGCCAGGTGGCTTTGGCAGCCGTCATTATAGTTTGGAGCCGCCCGGTCCGTTTCATATCCAGGAAACGGTCGCAGTTTTCAAAAAACAGTTCATGTTTCCGCTCATCGGCTATGCTTTCCAAAGCATCATGCTGTGCAATGAACTGCACGGCAGGCAAACCCGCCCGCTGCCGCACGACATTCAGGTCCTCCGCCGCGCTTCCTGCCCCGTTCAGTTTGCCGAGCGAGGCCCTTGCCTCCGCCCTGATCAGGTATTGTTCAGCGGCGCGCAGGATCATCAGGTTTTCCGGAGCCGTTGTATTGGCCACCCTGTTCTTATATTTGTAAGGATAACGGTAAGTGGTTGTCAGGCCGGATACTGTGGTAGCCGATGTACCGATCCAGTTGCTTTTGCGCAGGTCCCCGGGAGCGAAAGAAGCGTAAAAGTTATCCGTTAAATAGTACCCTGCCGCAACAGTAGCGAAGGAAGGGATCACCGTTCCCGCCTCGGTCGTGCAACCGTTCTGGGAGCCCAGCTGAAGAATACCCTCTTTACCGGTCGCTTTAAAAGCACCGGTAATATTGTCGAGCGGTGTATACATACCGGTATTCAACACCTCCGTTGCCCTATTTTCGGCACCGGCCCAGTTGCGCTGGTATAAAAACACCCGAGCCAGCAGCGCAGCGGCACAGGCTTTGTTCGCCCTGATCCGCCCCGTACCTGGGTAAGCCACCGAGAGCTCCTCATGCGCGCTGTTCAGGTCGGTGAGCACCTGCGCGTAAACCGCGGCGGAATCGCTTTGAACGGCCTTGCTGCTCAGGTTCACATCCGTTACGGTAATGAGGGGAACGCTGCCGTAAAGATTGATCAGGTAAAAGTAACAATAGCCCCGCAGGAATTTCGCCTCCGCGCGCACCTGCCTTTTGAAGCTTTCCGGTAAAATATTTCCGGGGCCTAATTGTTCCAGTATCATATTGCACTGGTATACAGCAGTATAAAGATTGCTCCAGTTGCCTGTATTGGCGACCTCCCCGGCGCTCAGCCGGCTCTGGTTCCAACTCTGATCCACACCGGAGATCATACTCTCGTCCGTATAAGCGGACAGGTAGCGGTTGGAGAGCGGGTATTGCTGGTTCTCCAGCCCGGCGTAAACGCTGAACAAAGCGGATTTCACGCTGACCGAGTCCGAAAATACCTTATCTGTCGTCAGCTGGTTCTGCGGCGTCGGTACATCCAGCATGCGTTTGCAGGCCACGTTCAGCAGCATACAAGTGATCAAAAGCAGTATTATAAAGTTTTTCATGATCCAAAAGATTAAAAGGTTAACTGCAATCCGGCCACCAGTGATCTCACCGGGGGCAGATTAGGTTGCGACACAACATAACCACCCGATTCCGGGTCCAGCATTGCCGCGTTCCTGTTCCAGAAGGTCAGTATGTTCTCCGCCCGCAGGTAAAGCCGCAGCTTTTGTGTCCAGGCCGGCCGCAGCTCATACGCAAGCGATATATTTTTCAGCCGGATATAGGAACTGTTGAAATAATTGGCCGATGAGTTCAGGTAAAATGTGTTCGCCACTGTGCCAGGTTTCGGTACACTCGTAATGTCGCCCGGCTTTTGCCAGCGGGTCACCATAAAAGCATAATTATTGAGCGTCTGCCCGGGTGAACTACGCAGGCCGCCGTAGGCCATCTGTTTGGCGAACTGGAAGAAGATGTCCAGTGTCAGCGCGCGCCATGTTAAAGTATTGCTGAAACCGCCGTACAGATCCGGGCTGGTCTTCCCGATCGTATAATTCATGTAAGGCGTGGTACTAGGCCGACCGTCCTTATCCGCGTATAAACCAGCCCCGGTATGTGGGTCAACACCGAGGAAACGGTAGCCCCTGACGCGGCTAATGTCATAACCGAGCTCATAATTTTCGGCGTATGAAGAGGTTTCAAAGTTTTGAAAGCTGAGCAGTTTGTTCCTCGGTATGGTCAGGTTAAAGGCACTGGTCCAGCGAAAATCCTTTGCTTTTATATTCACCGTGGCCAACTCCAGCTCCAGGCCGGTATTCTGTATCACAGCAGGTAAATTGGCCTGATAGGCGATAAAGCCGGTCGTGGAAGGCAAGGCGTAGTTGACGAGCTGGTCGCCGCTGCGGTTAATATAGTAGTTCGTATTCAAAAGGATACGGTCCTTCAGGAAGCCCAGTTCCAGGGCCAGCTCCAGTTTGCGGGTCGTCTCCCAGTGAAAATCACTGTTATCGATCCGGGAAGGCCGGAGTACGGATATGCCCTGGTAGACCAATGAAGGGCTGCTGTACGTCGACAGATACTGGTAATCCGTGATCTGGTCATTGCCGGTGGTCCCATAGCTGGCGCGCAGCTTACCGAAACTGAGCAGCGGCAGGTGTGATCTTACCCAGCTTTCTTCGGAGAATAGCCAGGCCGCGCCAACCGAACCGAAATTTCCGAAGCGGTTCCCGGGCCCGAAACGGGAGGAACCGTCCCGGCGCGCGGTGATATTCAGGATGTATCGCTCCTTTAGATTGTAGGTCAGCCGGGCGAAGGCGGACAAATATTTATAATCGGTACGGTTATTCAGGCGGCTGTCGATGGTCGTCGCTGAGGCGATGTTTTCCATCAGCGTCTCGTTGCTGTAGTTCGAACCCTTTATGAACTGATTTTTACTGCTGCGGTCCTGGTAGGTACCACCTATCAATACCGAGAAAAGGCCGGCATCTATCCGTTTACTGTAGTTGAGCTGTGGTTCCACGATAAAAGAGCGGTTGCTGTTCTGCCCGAACTGGGCATAATTACTGCCGGACTGAACAGAACGCAAAGGAAAAAGCTGGGTTTGCTCCTGCCCGGTCTGATTGTAGCCCGCCGAAACCTTCAGCTGAATATCCGTATTAACCCTAAAGTTCAACACAAGATTACTGATGACATTGCCGGTATTCGACTTAACAGTCGAATTGAGGTCCCGCAGCGGATTACCCGAGTTCAGCGTATAGGCCCCGTTGGCATCGATCATCCGGAAGTTGGGCGCCAGGTAGATCCCGCTGCTGGAATTCTGCACATTCGGGCTTTTGTTATTGTCCAGCGTCAGGACATTGGAGAACTGTACCTCCAGCCTGCCGTTAGCGGACACATGCCGGAGACTGGCCTGCAGTCCTCCCCTGGTATACCGGGACAGATCCGTTATGATGTTATTTTCCCCGTGATAGTTGGCGGAAACCGTATAGACCGTTGCCGCCGAGCCGCCGGAAAAGCGGGCCTGCAGGTCCCTGTACCCTGCCGTATTCCCGAAAAGATACCTGGCCCAGTCGGAGCCATTGTTCTGGTCCCAGACGAGCAGGTCAGGCGCGTTGGCCGCGGTCGGTGCAACATTATCATTGGCGAATGCTTCCCTGCGTATGGCCAGGTAATCGGGAAGCGATAAAAGTTTAGGGAGATTGGCGATCCTGCTGATCCCCTGCGTATAGGACAAGTCCGTGCGGTCCGTCCCTGCCTTGCCCCTTTTCGTTGTGAGCAGTACCACCCCATTCGCGCCCCGGCTCCCGTAGATCGCGGTAGCATCCGCATCTTTCAGCACCGTCATCTCCTCGATATCTGCCGGGTTGATGCTGTTCAAAGGACTGATGATCCCACTGACCGGGCTACTGGATAAAACGCTGTAATTAGCCGGGTTAGATTCAAAGGGTACTCCGTCGATAATAAACAAAGGCTGCGTTCCCGCTGTAAGCGATCCCCTGCCCCGAACCTGGATATTGACATTGCCGCCCGGCAGCCCGTTAGTCGTCTGCACAAAAACACCCGCCATCCTGCCGGATAAGGCCGACAATACATTCGTCACCGGCTGCTTTTCAATATCCGCGGCCTTAACCGCCGATAAGCTGCCGGTGTTCAGGCGTTTCGTCGTGGCCCCGTAACCGATCACCTGAATCTCATTCAGTCGCGAATTGGTTTCCTGCAATACGATCCTGATTGCAGCGGAGCCAACCGGTCGTAAAACCGTTTCATATCCAATAAACGAAACTTCCAGATCGTCGCCCAAGTCTGCGTCAATCATAAAATCGCCATTGCTGTCAGCGAGGGTACCCCGCGACGTACCGATAACCTTGATAGCGGCTCCGCCGAGGGGCGTTCCTGTAGTATCCCTGACCGTGCCCCGGGCAGGGACACGCGGCGCCAGTTGTTTTTTTGAGACCACTACCATTTTTTCCTGCAGGACGAAACGCAGGGGCTGTTCGGCAAATATTTTATCGAGTACCCCCCGCAATTCTTCATTGCTGACATGGATCGTTACCGGACGGGCCAGTTTTAAATTTTCTGTCGCGATCAGGAAATCATAGCCGGTCTGCCGGCTGATATTATCAAAAACCTTGCTTAGAGGGGAATTACGCTCGGATAAACTGACCTGCTGGGCAAAAGCCGACGCACTTAACAGGCCCAGCAGCAAGAAAAGGTAAAATTTGTACATTTGTCACGCTTGTTTAAGCGTAGCGCCTACATTGTCGAGATGGGCAGCGCTCCGCGTTCAATAATTTAATTATTACAGGCAAAAGGCCAGGTTCCGGAAACGGATACCTGGCTTTTGAATTAACTTATGATCTTATCTTATTTCAATACCGTGACCCTCCTTCCTTCGACCTTAAAGTGAACACTTTGGGTGGCTTCGAGGGCCCTGAGCACCTGGGTGATGCTCTTATAGCGGGAGATCCGCCCGTTCAGGCCCCCTGCAGGGGTATTAGTCTCATATATTACCTCAATATCATACCAGCGTGAAAGCCTGCGCATGATACTTTTTATGTCCTCATCATTAAACCTAAAATAACCATTTTTCCAGGCCAATGCTTCTTCCACATCCGCAGCATCTACAGATAAACGCTCAGCCGACAACACCGCCTCCTGTCCCGGCACCAAAATCTTCTCCGTACCCGCAGCCGTAACCTGCACCTTCCCTTCCTCCAATACCGTCCTGACCACGCCGTCATACGCTTCCACATTAAAATGCGTCCCCAACACCCTCACCACCTGCCTGCCCGTCTTGACCAAAAAAGGATGCGCCGCATCCTTAGCCGCCTCAAAATACGCCTCCCCCTTCAGCTCGACCACCCGTTCCCCCTGCCCCGCGAACGAAGCGGGGTACACCAGTTCCGAAGCCGAATTCAGCCACACTTTAGACCCATCCGGCAACACCACCTGCCATTCCCCGCCCCTCGGCACCGAAATCACATTATTTCCACTCCCCCCAACTCCATCATACATCAAACGCCCTTCCGACTTCACGATATTCCCCGTAAGCCGACCATTTCCCACCTCATCCAAAACGATCCGCTTCCCATCCGAAAGCGTCAACACTGCCTTATTAGACCCGGGCACAATATCCGCTACCTTAGCTGCACGCGGTTCCGGCACCCAGAAATGCACCGCCACCGTCACCAAAACTCCGATCACCACCGATGCAGCCGTCAAGCCCAAGCCCAACCGCAAAAAACTAAAATGATTACCCGGCAGCTCCCTGAACACCTGTCTCCCCACCGCCTCCACCCTACGCGGCGACATCTCCAACACATCCTTGTCATTATACTCCAAATACCAAGCCTCCAGCAAAGCCCGCTCCTCCTCCGAACAACGACCCTCCCGGTATTTTTTAAACAGCCCAATAAGCTCGTCCTTTTCCATATTTAAGAACAAGACGGCTAACCCAACTAAATAGGAAGAAAAAAAACAATTTACAGACATTGTTTTTATGAAATACTACCGCCCGTTTCGGACAGTAGAAGTCAGTATAATATGGCGCTATTTATTCTTCTTTAAGGCCTAGTCTTATTTACCCGGAGGGCGTCAATCAAAAAAACTCCCGCCCCATTTAAAATAAGGGAAATTAAACCTGCAATGTACAATAGGTTAATTTCATATCCGGGAGGCCCAAATAAAGGCCCTTGTGGCGTTAAACCTATCGTTTTAACGGAACTAAAGCCGTAATGGACTGGATAGTAAACATGGCAACGAGCATCGTGCAAATTAGCGGCAGCGCTGTAATACTTACGAAAAATCCGACAAAAATTGCCAGGCCACCCAGCACTTCCACCAAGGATGCAACCCAGGAAGTAAGATGAGGGAAAGGAACATTTAAATGGGTTAGTAGCTTCCGAAGCCTGCCGGAGTTCCCTTGCTAAGCTTAGCCCATCCGTGAGCCATAAAACCGAAACCTATAATCAGCCTTAAAAACAATGGTGCCCATTGCCCATAATTTTTTTTGATATTGAAAAAATGTGATTGAACATGTCTGTATTAATAATTTGATTGTATTATCTCTACTATTTTGAGCCGTCAACGCCTATAATAGACTTTGATCAGATAAGTAAAATAATAATAATCTCAAATCAGCAGAATACGGTTCTTAAAATAGGCAGGGACGGAATTGAGATATGCAACCGAAAACTTCCGCTGAAAGACAAGAAGCTTTTCAAAACAGAAAATAGATAGCTGGTATAAAAAAGCGATACAATAACAGCGGTGAACACGGGGATGCTGATTCCTGGCTTTGGCTTTGGTGGCGTGAATTTCGCTGCTGAATTATCTATAATACCCTGACAAACCATTAAGGCTGCCTGCCGTCCGCTAGCGTGTTGTTCCGTTTTTGTTGGGCCTTTCAAAAGGTTTTGAATTGCTCTCTAAGGGGGCAAAAACTCAACACCAGGAAAGCCGTTATAAATACCGATGCAGATACCAGACGAGCTAAATTGTGGAGATTAATTTCCATAGGTCACGCTTATCAGCATCAATTTTTATCAAGTTGATTGTTTATCCGCTTTTGAAGCTGGTTCTTAAACTGGTCGTCTAATTTTAACTCCCTGTAATCTGCGGAAAACAGTTTCCTTGCCATTTGGTTAATGACCGCACTTTGCTGCATGAACGTTACACGGATGTGGGTTGGATTTTGCAGACTTAAAAAATTACGTTCAATTATTCAGGGTATTTATAATTTTACAAATAAAATTTTATTTTAAAGAGGCGTAGATTAAGGGATCATAAACAGAAGGTTGAAACGCGTTTAATATTAGCATTCATAGCCATTCAACTTCCACTTAAATCGCTTTATTGTGCTTAAAGTAGTTAATAACAAACTTTTTATCTATGGCTTCTAAAAGAAAAATCATTACTATGATAAATAGCAATGTCCATTTATATGAGTCTAAATAAATCATGATCTCTTTTGCAATTTGGTATTCCACATTACCAATCACAATAATTAATGCAAGACCACTCATAATAATTATAGTGCTGATAATAATAATCGATTTTAAAAAGTTTTTCCATTCTTCTCTATATATTAGAATTTCTATTACACTCGAAGAAAGATCGTCAACCTTTAGTTTTGGTTGCTTTGCCAATTCAAGGAAAATGCTTTTGTAAAGTTGAACATCTGTAGTTTGTTCAAGGTTGCCATTTTCTTCTATCATCGTTTGTAAATTCTCATCGTTTAATTCTTTCATCTCCCTATTTATAATACTTTTCCAATCGTTGCTTCAGTAATTGACGTGCCCGAAATAAGTAATTTTTCACTGTTCCTTCCGGCATTCCGGTTATTTCTTCTATCTCACGATATGTAAATTCGTTTAAATGGTATAATGTTATGACTGTTCGGTATGCTAAAGGTAATTTTTCAATATGATATTGTAAAAATTCACTTTCGGTTTTTGCGTTTAAAATATGTTCAGGTGTTTCATAATTAATTAGTTCGTGTTCAATTTCGTCACCGATTACGAAATTTTGCCGTAAAAATTTATTAGCATGGTTTATGGCAGTACGGTAAGCTATCTGCGCAATCCATGTAGACAGTTTTGCATTGAAATTAAATTTAGCAAGGTTTTTAAATACTTTGATGAATACCTCTTGACTTATATCCTTAACGTCTTCGTCGTTGTCTATAATTCGTGCTATCATGTGTGTAACAAGCTTTTCATGCTGCCCTATAAGCTGTTTAAATGCAAATAGATCACCTCTAATTACTCTATTAATAAGGCTTTCTTCGGTATTCATTAAACGTTAGACAAGATACACAGCTTTTATGTTGCAAAAAATAATTGCAACATATGTTAAACAACTCTTGTCTAACCCACCAAATTAAAACAACTACATTATGGACAGTAATTCAAGTGTCGCTATTATGTTTGTAGCCGCTTTTTCTGCGGCAGCAATCATTATCAACGGCATACTCGGTTTTCGGCTCAAATCAAGAATGATCAAGTTGGGCTTGGTTGATTTAGAATCAATAAAATTGTTAAATCAGTTAAATGGCGACTCAAAACTGCGAGCGTTTAAGTGGGCACTTATTCTATTTTTTGGAGGGATAGGGTTAATGATTTTACAAATTATTCCTTACAGCTTAAACTCGCCCTTACCTTATGGAGTAGAAGCAATTTCTGTAGCAGTGGGCTTGTTTATTTACTATCTGCTCGAATCCAAGAGAAATGATTAATTAGAAAAATTGAAATGAAAAAAAGATATTTATTTACTACGGTGCTGATGTTTATTGTTGGAACTTTATTGGCTCAGCAAGTTAAATTAAATAGCAAAATTACTGTTAGTGTACATTCTGTTAACGAAGACGTTAACCGTTCCATTTTCATTCAATTTCCAAAGGATTATGGTAAAGTTAATAAACGTTACCCCTTGATTGTGTTATTTGACGCACAAGACCAAACCCTTTATGACTATACCTCATCTGCAATTGATAGGCTAACATGGACAAACGATATACCCGAGGCTATTTTTGTAGGAATAGTGCAAAATGATAGGAGCAAAGAGCTAAACTTTGAAAGATATGAAACGTCCTCTTTACAATTTTTGAATTTTATCAAAAACGATCTTATCAATTATTTAAGTAATAATTATTTTTTAAATGGATATTACACACTAATCGGTCATTCTTTAGGCGGCCAATTTGCAACTAATGCTATGTTAACTTATCCGGAAACGTTTAAGTCCGTGATAAGTGTAAGCGGGGCATTGAATTACGAGGAGAAGGAAAAATGGTTTAGATCCAAGGTGGTTACTAAGTTAAATTATTACCTATCAACCAGACCAGATAGCGTCTTTGCAAAGCAAAAGTACTATTTTTCCACAGGAGACGAAGGCTTTCAGGATAGTGGTTTCAAATTGGGTGCCTTAACAGCAGATAGTTTATTCGTTAAGTATAAACCAAATTCAAAAAATTGGCATTTTGACTATTTAAAGGGATTTAATCATATGACTACACCTTTAATTAGTATTCCCTCGGGATTGATTTTTGTTTTTCAAGACTGGCACTTTTCAGAAACCCTGGCGATGGACGTATTAATGTATGAGAAAATCGATCCTATCGTTGCCATGCAAAAGCAGCTGGATAATATTAAAAAAATGTATGGAACTGAAATTGCTCTTCCTTATAATGCCTATTCTCAATTTGAAAACTTTTATTTTGTTAAAGGTGAACTAGAAAAAGCGAGTATTTTAGCCAATAAATTAATTAAACTATATCCTAACGACGATGACTCCTATGCGACGATGGCTGACATATTAGAAAAAAAAGGAGATGTAAAAGGTGCTATAAAATATCTCAAGGACGCACAATCAAAATCAAATCTGGCAAAATATGCAGATCGAATTTTAAGATTGAATAGTGAAACGAGCACCCAGTTTCGTCCGTAAGATACGGAGCGCGTTGTTCACCTGTTTGGAAACATTATTTTCTGAAACAGACAAAGCCTCCGCGATCTCCCGGTGCGATAATTGCTCCTTCCTGCTCATCTCAAAGATCCGCCTCATCTTCGGCGGCAGCGCCTGAATTTCCTTCTCTATATGCGCCTTCAGCTGCTTCTCCCTGATCAAATGATCCGCCGGCACCTCCGCATGCGTATCCAAAAAACCCTTCAGCGAATCCAGGTACCTCCCCCTCACCTGCTCCCTCGCAAACAAATCAAAAATCCTGTTCCTTACCCCCGTATACAAATACCCCGCCAGATTAGACACCGGCAAATTATCCTCCCTGTTCAACCACAACGCTACAAACACCTCCTGCACCACATCCTTCGCCTGCTCCTCCTCCCCCAGCCGCTTATACGCATGCGTAAACATCAAATAAAAATTCCTGTGAAAAATCTCCCCATAAGCCGTATGAAACACCTAATTGTTTTCATTAGTGACTGTGCTAAATATCGACTGATAAGATGGCCATCATCTAAGGCAAAGTTCAGCGTAACCAGTAAAGTATCCACGGTTAAACCGACGATCATACGAAAAACCGAACCTAAATCCGTTAATAATGAGACTTCAGATGATCAAAATGCTGATTACGGTACTGCGTTATGGTTAGGTGCGGGAGTTTGCTTCCAGCTTTGCGCACGTTGGCGATAAATTCGTCACATTCCGACTCACTCATCTCGCCACGAATAAGGGCTATACAAAGGATATCCATGGTTGTGAGGTAAGCCAACTGATGCTGCGTACAATATTCGTTTATATCCCGCAGGTTGCTGGAGGCGATGATGTGTGGGTGATGGCGGCAAAAGGCGAGACAAGCGGACTCCCCCTTACCTTTGGTTTTTATCAACTGCGCATATTCACGGATAACGTTTAAGTCTTTTGTTGGAAAATCCACAACCTCGATAGCTTTAAATGCTATATAATTTGCTACCACATTGCCCACGTCATTTTGCCTGTTCAGCTCTTCATGTACCCGATTCAACAAGACGAGTCTTTTGGGGAATAACTGGGGAAGCATACCGGGCCGCCCTCCCTTAACAAAGTGGATAAGGACATCAGCGTCCACCAGAATCTTGACAACTTTGTTACTCATGTCCATTACTGGCTGATTCCGAGGGATTAAAACCGATGGTATGCATCAGTTCTAAATAATGAGATTCAGATATGCGCTCATTTTGAAATAACTGATGCGCCAGTACACCGTAGTCACCGAGTACCAAATTGTTATTACCCGCATTATACAGGTCAGGTTCGTAACCAAACGCCGCAGCAGAACGCTTGACGTCCGCTTCGTATTCATTATACTTCAGCTTCGTTATGATGCCGAGTAATTTTAGGCGTTGTAACAGAGCTCTGCGGGACACGCTGTAGTATTGTTCCAGGCGGAGTACTGTTTCTATACGAATGGTATCGCAGTTGACATACTCAGTGGGAGGTATGTTGATCTTCAGCCCCTCTTCTGGCAGCAAAAAATTGGCAGCGAAAAGGTCCGCTTTATATTCTTCGATATCTTTCTTATCAAAACGTCCTGTGATACAGGATTGAGAAGTGAAATTCTCCTGAATAAAAAGGTGATACAGCTCATGCGCGATCGTAAAGTGCTGTTTCCCTAGAGGATGATCGTGATTCACCATCATAAACCGATCGTTTCCCAACTTAATGGCCATGCCAGAAAAAGCGCCGGAAAGTTGCCTGAAAACGGTCAGTACATTACATTTGAGCAATAGGCTTTTTAAACGAATGGGCTCAGTATTACTGAACCCATGATCTATTCTGAATCTGATTGCTTTCTGCTGTATTTCGATATTGATCGTATCAACTTTGCTCATTTGCTAAATGCTTCATTTTATTATAGTTCTTTACGATCTGTTGAAAATCAGCGATACTTTCAAGATCCGTTTCGGTAAAGCCGTCTGACCGGAAAGCAAACGCATAGTTCAATTGCTGCGCGCCTTCATTTTCCTCCAAAAGATCGGCGAGGTCAACATTAAAAATTTTGGCCAATTTTTCGAGTTGTTCAAAATCAAAATTACAATCCCGCTCGCCGGTCTCCCAATAACTAATCACCGGCCGCTTTACCTTCAAATAGGTGGCCAGGTCATCCTGGGTAAGACCTCTTCGCTCCCGGAATTTCCTAATGTTGATTCCAATAGCGTTAGTTGCATTGATTGCCATAGTTATTTGGTTTGTTACAAATATCCGAATTATTTTGTATATACAAATTAATGTAACAAATATTTAGCCAAATAATTATCCTAAACTGCTGCAATTCAATTATTATTAGAATAACGACGCTAATCCTTTCATTCCGGATACAACCAGCTTTGGTAACGGATGACTTGCATGATAATGATACGGCGGAATTTTATACAAAATGCCGTCGGCTTACCACTGATTAAACAAAAAATACAAACTGGCAATTAAGTTCAGCTTAGTCCTCAAGATCCGAAGCGCGTTGTTCACCTGTTTGGAAACATTGTTTTCTGAAACAGACAAAGCCTCCGCGATCTCCCGGTGCGACAATTGCTCCTTCCGGCTCATCTCAAAAATACGCCGCATCTTCGGCGGCAGCGCTTGGATCTCCTGCTCAATATGCGCCCTCAGCTGCTTCTCCCTGATCAAATGATCCGCCGGCACCTCCGCATGCGCATCCAAATAACCCTTCAGCGAATCCAGGTACCTCCCCCTCACCTGCTCCCTGGCAAACAGATCAAAGATCCTGTCCTTACCCCCGTATACAAATAACCCGCCAGATTCGACACCGGCAAATTACCCTCCCTGCCAAACCACAAAGCCGCAAACACCACCTTCACCACATCCTTCGCCTGCTCCTCCTCCCCCAGCCTCTTATACGCATGCGTAAACATCAAATAAAAATACCTGTGAAAAATCTCCCCATAAGCCGCATGATCCGAATCCCTCAACAGATCCAGCAACTCTACATCAGAAAACTCCTTGAGACCGGCCATCAGCTAACATCTTAAATGAAGCCTCAGACCCATGAAACCAAACTCAATACAGTCTTCCCATAGTGGAATAGCCTTAGCAGAAATGCCCACATCAGCCACCCAAACCTCCCCACCATGCGATTGATAATAAATAGTTATCTAATCTTTATAGTATCACTCATAATGCCTTTCGTGCCATAGTTGAATTGTGGATTATTAAATAGACTTTGCAGAAAATGTGGTTTTTTGGCACCATTAAATGTTTCTTTTTTAAAAGCGCCATAAAGCAGAAAGGCGCTTGCTCTTGGAAAGTACTCGGGCACACCATTTCAATCCGGCCGAAAAATGGCTTGCTTGATAGAAATCAAACGAAATTCAAAACATTGCAAGGCTACTTAAGTAAATATTGTTGTGTGTTAAACGTAATTATTTACGCCATTTAAAAACGCTGACCGTAAGAAATTCATATCTCCCAATCTATTCCGTTCCAAAGCTCCTATATATTCATCATGGGTCTTTCCAAAATTCAAATCGGCTACGTACTGTTCCTCATAATACATATACATCTCGTCAGAGCAACACTCGGCAAGATAATTTTCCTTTATACCAAAAAGTCGATTCCAAGAGTCAACATGCTCTTCGTATCCGGCACAAGTCAAGTTAATATTCATATCCCTTGGCTCCATGTTTTCAGAAAGAGCTTTGCCTAGTGTAATTTCAACATCAATTCTTGGATAAGGAGTAATTCTACTAAATGGGAAAAAAGCTCGTTTTCGCGTTTTAGAAACGATTCTGTTATTGTGCTTTATAATTTCAAAAATGGTATTTTCCCCTAATTTGTATTTGCTATTGCATGTATCACAAATCGGTAACAAATTGTTTGTGTTTATAGATGTAAAAGGGAAATGCTTCCTTGGTAAATAATGGTCTAATGCACTTCTTTTAGAGTGAAATTTAATTAACACTTTGTTTATTCCGCAGCATCTGCAGGTCCGGGATTTGCCTACCAGATCCTTATAATAATCTTCGATTTTTCCATATTTATGATAAAATACTGCTTTGGTTACAGCCTCATCGTATAGTTTGTCAAAAAATATTTTGATTTGTTTGCTTAATTCTTCACTTATTAAATCAATATCTGCATATTCCAACGGAAGCCAATCACCGTTGCACAATAGCCTAATTTTATTATTCTGATGTACGCCCCTCTTTAATGCTTTTAATTGCCACCTAGACAGAGTTTTACAAATACTGAAACATTCAGCAACGGGATTGAGTAAATACTCATGGTTAACTTCATCTATTAATCGCTGGTATTTAGGAATGACTAATGATAAATCAAAAATGGCTTCCTCAAGATAAGGTGCGCGAAAAATAACTTCCAAGAATAAATAATTAGTAAAGGATTGAATCTCGTGAAACTTAGATTTGATATGTTTGTACGGCCTTATCATCTTTTATTAATAATGTCTGTCATTTCCTTTATTAATAGAACTTTTTCTATTGAATCCCCCAACTCAGTGTTTAACTCCTCAATTAAACCATCCACATCATCAGTTTTTAAAAATCTTTCCCTATATGCATTTAGCTTTTTAAGTGAGTATTCCCCAATGGTGTTTTTACGCTTAAAAATTTTATTAGTTAAAATGTTAACCGATGTCCCGAAGGTGTCTATATCTAAATCTTGTGCATTTCGCGGTTGACTTCCTTTATCAAAAACAATTACCCTATCCGGAAAGCAATCCGAAATAATAAATGGTGAATGCGAAGTGATTAAAATATCTCGCATTAGATGATTTGTACCACTCTTATTTAAGCAATCTTTTAATAAACTTATAAATTCCGAACGCCACTCAGGATTAAAATGTGTTTCGGGTTCATCTAATAGCATTAGTGTACTTTTATCACCCAATAACATGCAAATTCCCATAGTATGTAAAAATTGATGTTCACCATCGGAAAATGCCTTAAGAAGCATTTTATCATCCGAGTTTTTCTTTTTTAAGCGAAACAAATTGAAATGGAAAATATGCTCTTGCTCTTTAAAAGAAGGTATTTTATACATTGCATACAAACTATCAGAATTGTATACTTCTTTCTTTAACTCTTGATCAACCACCCGTAAATTGAGTAAAGTAAGAACCTGAAAAGCTTTGAACAACTGTAGTGGGGACTTGAAATGTTCCTTAAATACTGTTTTTAGAGCACTTTCTTTGGTTCTCTTATTTTCATCAAAATAGAAATCAAGTACCTCGTATTCATACCCATTGTGATGATCACTTGATTGAGTAAATTTAACAGTAGCACATTTACGCAGTTTATCTAACGTTTCTTCAACTAACGGTAACAGATACCCTAATTCTGGATCTTCATCAGCATAGTATAACAGCTTATTATTTATTACCAAACGGAAGCTGTGTAGCTTTTCGATGCTCAATTGCTCTTTGATAGGTTCGATTGTATCTTCATTTTGTAAAAGGAAGTTAGCCAAAAGGATCGCCTGACTCATGTGATAGTCCATATACACTAGGCTACTCTCGGGCTTTTCCTCCAACTTGTAATCTAAGACAAGCTTCGCTCTATTCCGTAAGTGATAAATATATTCATCCAACTGTAACAGTCTGGATTTTATGAATGGTAGGCTTAATATTTCATTTTCTCCCGAAGAATATCCGATTACCAATTCCGGTAAATAACTTCGGATTGAACCTGATATATCTATAAATTCAGGCTCATTAGATTGGTCTAATGCCCTTATTTTTATTTGAGGCCCGGCATTCTTCTCTTTCCTAATAGTTACGTTATGATAGTTTTCAATCTCTTTTTCTGCTTCGCGAGGAATTATATAATATTCTAATTCATAAGCAACAGGAGCGGATAATTCTTTTTTGAAATCATTTTTCAGAAATTCTGAAGTCTCCTGAGCCAATGTACAACACTCCAAATGATAGAAAATATTTGATAGGGCCTCTAAGACGTTTGACTTTCCACTCCCGTTCAGTCCTGCAAAACAATAAGGATGAAAGTTTTCCCATTCTTCATTGGGTTGATCATCCCTAAAAATAACGGTAAAATTTTCCCTACCTTGATTTGTCTTTATTTCATCAAGGCTTCGGAATTTCTCTAGTATTGTTAGCCGGACTAATTTCATTTTACCTGTAATTTCACATTATTGTTGCTACTAATAATTTGAATAATCTCTTCGTCTTCCATTAATTCAAATAATATTTTTCTTGTCTCCGTAAAGTCCTTAAACTCATCAAAGTTTTGCTGTTCAAAAAGATTTATTAAGTACTGTAATCTTTGCTTGTTACCTCTCAAATCCTGCGCAGTAAACTTCTTGATTAAATCCTTAAAAATAGGTTCTTCATCTATTTCAACATCCGGCTTAAAAGCATTCTGAAGAATTACATGAAATAAACGCTGTAATATCACTAGAGATCGCTCCATACTCAAGCGTAATTCATAAACCAAGTCGTAAAATGATTCAAATTTTTCCTGTAGTTGAATTTCCGGTACAGGAATTTTGATAGCCTTAAGTTTATCTAAATTGAGCTGGATGAAGGTGGTTCCCTTTACATTCCCCTGTACTAGGAATTGAAAACCTCTACTTTGAATTGTGCAGCTTAAGTATGATGGTTTTACAGTATTCTTATTTAATGGAATTACAGCCAATCCTCTCGTGATATTGTAATTATTATATTGATTAGTTATAATTGCGGCTTGGCCTATGCTGGCACGAATGCTAATTACAACATCTCCGGTTTGGCATACACTCCGCTTGAATTTCTTGTAAATTTCTTCACTGGTGAAATTTACTGTTTTAACTTTTATTTCTCCATCCTTGATATTACTCGTAGTTAAATATGGATGTCCATCATCTATATTTTGTCCAGGGTTTTCCATCCCTCTCGTTATTTCTCTCTTAGGATCTTTAATTTGATTTAGCGTTAGTTTTTTAAACCCTTTTTGATTACTGACAGGGTCACCAAACATTCGAGAATACGCCGAGTGTATTAGATTTGATAGAATTTCAACACTTGATTTTCGAAGGTCAATATTATTTTGAATAATGTTCAACTGTGTGACTACGATGTTTTGTTTGTCAAAGTCAGGCAGGAGAATCTCTTCCTTTAAATATTTCTCTAATTTTAAGTTAGCTAACCCGGTTGTTTGATTTTGGTATTTATATCCTAAGCCCTTTAAATAAAGATATCTTAAATAATAAAATAGATATTTCGGAATTACCTTTTCAGAGTTGGCTCTAAGAACCTGTGTAAAGTTATTCGCCATAAAGATCTCCTTTCCAGGATTCTCGAAATAGACAACACGGCCGACTGGAGTTTCAGGCCCTCCTCCTGACTTCTCAATGATTATATCATTGCTTATTAGCTTTTTCTCTTCAATTTTTTCCGAATCTAATACATACCTTTCACGGCCATTTTCATCAATAATTTTTTTTTGGAATAATCTTTTAACTATATTACTATAATCTATTTTGCCATCATTCCTAAAATTTGCGGTACGAATCACATTAACCCCATTACCTTCTAGGTCATCGCTACCCCAATCTCCGGAAATTGGTGTTAAAATCTTATTTAACGCTACCTTCATTAAATGACTTGTTTAGTGTATTAATTCCTTCGTTAATCTCATTCTCCAATTCCATAAGTTTTTCTATCAACTTATGAGGAGGCTCGTAATCTTGTTCCTCGAAAACGAACTCTTTATACAGATTGTAATTTAGTTCGAATCCATTTTCCTCAATCTCACTTACAGGCACGTAAAAATGCTTTTGCTTACGATCCTTCTGCGAATTACTTTTCGCGTCTTTAGTCTTGTATTGCTTAACGGTTTCCGGGAGAGGAAAATCATTTTTTATTTTTTTTCGGCTATTGTCCAACGTATAACCGTCAGAATCCATCCCGTAAAACCAAACTTTTTTGGTATGATAGGTACTAGAGTCAAATTGTTTTTTTGTAAATAGCAGAATGGATGTTTTCACCGCTGTATAAGGGTTAAAAACTCCACTTGGTAAAGACACGACAGCCTCTAAATCGCAGTCCTTTAGTAATATTTCTCGAGCTGATTTATAAGCTTTTCCAGAATTGAACAGAACCCCTTCAGGGATTATTACAGCAGCACGTCCGTTTTTTTTAAGCATATATACTATACGTTCTAAGAATAAAAGTTCGGTTTGCAATGACTGGATTTTCGCCTCTTTTATTTCATAAATACGATTAAGATTTTTACTTATCGATTTACTATTAACTTTGGCAGCAAAAGGTGGATTAGCGAGGATGTATGAAAATTCGTCCTTTCCTAGGGTCGGAAATATTTTCTCCCGGTATTTAGAGTCTTCTCCATTTAAAATCTGTTCGGGCGTAAATTGCTTTTGGTTCAGCTTATAAAAATTCTCCTCATATTCATCAGAGATAGTATTTAAATTGATGATATGAGGTTTATCTATGCCGTGCATCATCATATTCATCATTCCAATTCTTACCATTGTGGCATCGATATCAAAGCCATAAAATGTATTCTCTTTTATTTGCTTTTTCTTTTTTGCCGTCAATTTTTCTCCGTCAAGTCCTTTTTCAAGTTGATTTTCCTCGTCAAGTATAATATCTCTACTATTTTCTTTAAGAATATATTGATAAGCACCAACAAGAAAGCCCGAGCTGCCACTTGTTACATCACAGATTTTGCTATCCTCACTATCAATATCCGGTGCAACTAGCTCACTCATCATTTGAATGATATGTCTTGGCGTTCTGAATTGTCCATTCTTTCCCGCCTCATTGGTAGCACGTAACAGATACTCATATACATCCCCTAATATATCTTGGAAATGCTGATGCCTATTTTCCTCATGTTCTACCAAAGAAAAGATATCTTCAATTATTTTTACTGATTCTTCCAATAGAGAGGGGGTATTTATTCCAAACCTTGCATTTTTCATTTCAATCGCAAATGGTTCATCTTCTTTCGATAAATCATTTTGAATAAAATTGAAAACCTCATCCACTTTAGATTTTAATTCAGGCCCTTCCAAATGGTTATAACTGCTCCATTTATACTCTTCTATAACATCAGGATGAAATTTTTCTAAACGTTTCATAAAGATGAGGTAAGATATATTATCAATCGCTGTAATAGGGTTTGATAATCCCCCCGCCCAAAGCCTGTCCCAAAGTAGTTGTACTTTATTTCTTATTTCTTGTGATAACATATCCTGTTAATCTTTTTATATTATAGTGTGGAATTCAATAGTACCTTGATATCAATTTGCAGCACTCTTGCGATTTGCGCTAGTGTTTCTACCGACGGCTGTATTTCGTTTGTACACCATCTGGAAACTGTACTTTCGCTTTTGCCCAGTTCTTTAGCCAACCATTTACTCGTTTTTGAGTGTTCTGCTAATACAATTTTGATACGATTTATTTTCATATTATGCTATTTAATACGCATACCGTGCTAATTTAGTTTTTAATAGCGACGTAAACAATTGTAAAGGCAGGTTTATTGTTGATTTACCAGATTTATTTTCAAGAATGAGCTAGATGCAAATTTGTGGGTGTTGCCTTCAATTATCGAAAAAACTTCGACATAATAGAATTCTCGCTTTATGCATTTATACAATCAAGAAATGATAACTGAACATTCTCAACGAATGCCATCCATTTCATTGATATTCTTCAAGATTCGGTCGGACTGTTAAGTTGTTAATTCTACCAGATCTGAAAAAAAAATGAAATAAAAAGACCATCTAAGATTATGGCTGTAGTAAAAGATTCTAAGTCTTCTAGTATCTTTTTCCTTATCATTGAACAGCGTATGGTTTTCTGATACGAGATAGAAGTTTACTTCGCTATTTGTGGAAGTCAAAAAATTATTCCGTTACTTATTTATTACGTTTTTGCAAGAAAGATTAAGGGTATTACTCGGCAAGTTTTATGTTGCCACAAACTTCCATCAATAGATCACATGGTTTGATACTTATCGACAACGCTATTTTAAAAAGTTCCTCTGCGGTTAACTTGGTTTTTGTATTATTAGAGAGTTGGGTAATTCTCGCTTTACTTATGCCGGTGCGTCTAGCTATTTCAGCCTTATTTACCGATCGCTTTGTTAAAAATAGACCCAGCTCTGTCATTAAACTTTAATTCTTTACGAGTATTAAGATTTAAAGTACACCTGTTTAGATAAACGAAACAATTATTTTGATTTTAGATAGATTTTCTTTACACTTGTTTAGAAAGTATATACAAATATTCAAACAAGGTTTGGTTTGATGTTTATAAAATAACTTTGCGAATACTTCAAAATTTTAGAGGTACTCGCACTTAGAGTCTCGCTTTAGAAACGTAGGAATTTCAAAAGGAAACGGGAGAGTAAGTGCAGGTGCCCACGCTATAAGGCGTGGGCCTGCTTATTCGTTTCCTGGCCTCCTACGGCCTCTAAAGCGGTAAGTGGGTTCCACGCCTTTGTTGTTTCCATTTTTCGACTCTGCGATTTATGCGTTAAGAAATGGTTCGGCAGAATGGCACCTCTTCAAAAAGCAAGCGACAATGATCTCCTCAACCTCCTCAGCGAGTCTGATCACTCCGCCTATAACGAAATCTACCACCGCTACTTCTACCTCCTTTATACCCACGCCTACAAAAAACTCCAGGACGAAGAACAAACCAAAGACATCATACAAGACGTGTTCACCACCCTATGGTTCAACCGCGAAACTAACCTTCCCCAATCCAACCTCGCCGGCTACCTCTACACAGCCGTAAGAAATAAAATCTTCGACCTCTTCGCCCACGAACAAGTCAAAACCAAACACTTGGAGTCACTGAAAGCCTATTTAAACACCCACAGCAGCCCTCCTACCGACCACCGCCTGAGAGAAAACCAACTCAAAACCTATATAGAAAAAGAAATACAGGCACTCCCACCCAAAATGCGGCTCATATTTGAAATGAGCCGGAAAGAAAACTTAACTTATAAAGAGATCGCTGAAAAATTGAACGTTTCGGAGAATAACGTTTCCAAGCAGGTAAATAATGCGTTGAGGGTATTGAGGACGAAGTTGGGGGTGGTGATTCATTTGGTTATTATGATTAAGTTGTTTGTACAGTAAACTTTATTCGGTAATTTGAACGCTTTAAATTCAAGACTAATTGCAAGCATTTGAATACGCAGTACCGGAAGAAGTCACTAGTAATTCATCTGGCTATGAATTTTTGGCATATATATGTGCAACTTCGTTTTTAAGTATCAATAACGACATCATTTTTAACTTCACAAAATGTAAATTTTTTGAAGGAAACCTGTGCGCAGTATTAGGAAATATAATTGAATCATTAAAGGATAGAAATAATAGAATTCATTTTCAAGAGCTAAAGGGAAACTTGAGGGGGGCTTTTAGTAGAAACGGATTTTTGGGTAGGTATTCGACAGCGGTAGAAATACCTAAAACATTTGCAACCAGCCTGCCGTACGCTCGGTTCAAAATGTCAGACGAAGTGATTGCTAATAGATTTTTTAGAAAAGAACTATTCGGAAAGGAAAATATGATTCGCATGAGTGACCTTGTTCAAAAAGAGATCATTCGAAATATATTTGAGATCTGTTTAAATGCACACACTCATGGAGGATGCGAACATGTATATTGTTGTGGGCAATTCAATTTACGCAAAGTCCCAAAATTAACACTAACTTTAGCTGACTTAGGAAAAACAATAAAAGCAAACGTCAACAATCATTTGAATCAAAACTTTTCGGGGCCAGAGGCAATCAAATGGGCTCTTACCGAAGGCAATACTACCAAGACATCGGCGATACCGGGTGGACTTGGTTTGAAGTTAGTTCAATCGTTGATCAAATTAAATAAGGGAAAACTACAGATACTATCATCTAATGGCCTAGTTGAGATTCATGATGGAATTATTACTGAAGATTTGCTCGCATTAGATTTTCCGGGAACAATAGTTACAATTGAGTTGTTACTTACAGACCCTAATTTTTACATTTTACAGTCAGAAGAAAACGATTGGAACAATATTTTTTAATAAATTTGCATTAAAATCATGATTTTGATAGTTAAAGATATCCTTGGAAGTAATACAGCTCTAAGTACAGATGCGGGTGGAGTTTTATTTACTGAAATACATAAGGCCCTTTCTGGCAAACAAGATATAAAACTTGATTTCCGGGACGTTGAAGTAATGAGTTCTGCTTTTTTAAATGTTGCAATTGGACAACTATACCATGCTTTTGGACCCGATGAACTAAACGAACATTTAAAAATTGTCAATCTACCTGTTGAAGATAGAGCTTTATTAAAGAAAGTTATAGATCGTGCTAAAGAATACTTTAGTGATCAAAAAGCTTTTGATCAGCGAATGAACGATTTGTATGGCGATAACTGAAGTTATTCATTACAAGGATTTTGAACCTAAATCCAATAGTCACATTTTTATAGATAATAGTATCTTGCTTTATGCATTTGCTCCTATAGGGAACTATAATGAAAAGTTACAACAGTCGGTAACTAGGTTTCTGCAGTCGGCGAAAACCATTGGATCATCATTCTACATCACATCGTTAGTAATTTCTGAATTTCAAAACAAGATTTTAAAAGATTTTTTTGAAGACTTCAAGTATAAAAATAGCAACCAAAAACCTGATATCTCCTTAAAAAAAGATTATCGCCCCAGTGAAACTTATAAAGAAGACATTAAGATTTTAACATCTGCAACCAACAACGCGATTAAATTCTGTGACAGATTTCCAGACGATTTTCAACAAATTGATATGAAAACAATTTTAGAAAATACAAACTATTGTGATTATAATGATGCTTACTTTATAGAACTAGCAAATCGAAAAGACTGGATGATTGTTACACGTGACCGTGATATTTTAGATAGCCCGTATAGAAAAACGAAAGCAATATCTTTTCTATAAACTCCCACCACCCTCCTGATCAAACAAATCATAGATCCACCTCCCCAACTCGTGCCCATCGCTAAAATAACTAATCAACGTTACCTCCCAAAGATCGATTTTCCGCAACCTACCCTATGAAAGTGTTATAATTGAATTCGCTATTCTTTTCTCGTTACCCAACAAAGTTGTATAAAAGCGCTGCTCTATGCCATATAGCACCAGCTTAAGTTCATCTTCTGTTTCAATTTCAAACTTATCAGCGGTGAACGGTACATTGCAGTATTCCTGGATATATTCAAAAATGTTTGCTTTCTGAGTAGCGTCATAACGGCTCAATGTATCCATCACCATTGCAATCCTTTTACGATTCGGAATCTTGACGGCCTCAGCATCAAAGCCATTTCTCATCTCCAAAAAATCGCTCTCTAAGAAGGTTTGGGTTTCGGCCTCAGTGGCTTCTCTATACAGCAAATCCATCCCTCGAAAAATTGCATTCGCCGCAGACAATTTTCTGAAATATAAAATATCGGTAGCTTTATCATAGATAGCATCCGCCTCCTTATTGATCGTAATGATGGGCTTATCAACTTCAATAGAAAGTTCATCCAGGGAAAACCATTTCTTCCGAATAAGCATGTTGGTACTGATGTTTTGGAAAAAATATAGTTCGTCTTGAACCGAACATATAAATGAGATTTTCTTGGTATCAGCGTCCGAGATTTGATTGAAGTTCACTGAATCAAAATTGTCAGCTAAAAACGCCATCGTATACACTGAGGTCGAAAAGTTCTCATATTTATACCATTCTTCTTCTTCAAGTAAGGTCTCCGGGTTGTACACAACACCGTTATCCAAAGTTTCAGGTAGACTGTAGATATCATCATCCGTGGAAAGTAACCTGAACAGGTTTTGCTTTCTTTTTACTTTCGCTAATAGATAGTTCATATTATTCCATATCAATAAAAGTGTAATCGTTAATACGTTTCAGATTGTCAAAGCCGTCATCGCCAGGTTTTTTCAGGGCCTTTCGTGTGATCAAAAAAACTTTTATGTTACTTGCTGTTTTGATGAAATAAAACTGATATCCGAAGAGTAAAAAAATTGGATTAAAATAAAGGCTTTGAGAAAGAAATGTAAATACATAAATGATTAAGAATACAACGACTAACGTAGGAACGTCTTCGATACCTAAGGAAACGAAAAAATAGCCTAAATACGTCGGCAAAAAAGAGTTGTTTGCAAGTTCAATTTCGCGAACTGATGAATCGTTAATAGCATCTGTCGCCAATAACTTCGCCACCCAAAAACTAATAGCAGTTAAGATAACCGGAAGCAACAGAAACAGTACCCAAGAATAGTATCTCGAAAAAGAAGCCAAAATGTTCAATTTGTAGCTTTCCTTGATCAAATACACGATGATGATCAGGAAAGTTGAATTAAATGCCAGGAACAATCGATAGAATAAAGCCATGAGATATTACTGAAAAACAAAGGTTTATATTTTCAAATGTAAATGAATTCTTTGACATCATCCTAACCTGCACAGGTACACACACGTATAACCCATCCATTAAGCCTTCACCTTCTCCAATCTCCCAATCGCCGCCAACAACTCATCAGCGTATTTATAAATCCCATCCAGCGACTGAATCTCATACTTCACCTCCTTCTTCGCCTCATCCAAAACCACAAAATACTCCTTAGCCGACCCCAAATACAAACGACAGATCGTCTTCCGGTTATTATCATCCAGTAAAATCGCGAAATAAGACTGCGCATCCCGGAAAGTGATCCGCTTCGCATCCACATGCTGCCTCAACAACGACTTCACAATATAGAATCCCTCCAATTCCTCTGCCGTTGTCACAATATTCGAAACCGGCTCCGCCTTTTCTTCCAGCTTACCCGCCTCCGTCACCTCCAGCTGCTTCTCCTGGTTCAGCGCCGACTTCAGCCGCTCATTGATCGCATCACTGATCAGTAAATTAAAAGAACGCTTAATGATCGGCCCGAACTGTTCCTTCACCCTGGCCGTTAAGACACCCGAATAGATTTGTTTAGTAAAAAACGAAACAAAATTATCGGACGGCGTCACCATCTCCTTATTCAGCAAAGTTTTCAGCTCATTCAGATATTTGAGTTCGCTGGCCGTATTGGTAATACTTTCCACATCAAAATACGACTTATGAAACTTCTTCAGCTCCACCATTTCCGTTTCCTTGATCTCCGTAATATTGAACTCAAAGAATGGCGTACTATCCATCTTATTCTTCTCCTCCAGGTCTGTATAAAACCGATAATTCAAACCATTCGTCAGCAAACCAAACTTCGCTTTGGTCGTATGAAAATACCGAAACAGCTGGGAATTATGCGGGTCCAGTTTTTCCAGATGATGCTTACACTCGATCAGGATCGTGGGCTCCCCCTCTTTCATGATCGCATAATCCACTTTCTCGCCTTTCTTGATACCGATATCCGCGATAAATTCCGGGTTCACTTCGAAGGGATTGAACACATCGTAGCCCAATACCTGGATGAAAGGCATAATGAGCGCATTTTTGGTCGCTTCCTCGGTCTGAAGTTGTGGTAACAGCTTTTCTACACGCGCCGCTAACTGTAGTATTTGGTCTTTGAAATCCATAATGACTTTTGTTATAATATATCATTAAGCCGGACATTCCGCCAGACTAAGTAAATTGTCCGGAGTATCATTATCCGCTTCCGTTTTTAAGTATTTAACGCCGTTTCTGGTAGCGACAATTACGTTTCTGACATGGCCATTTACCTCTGTATAAAAAGCGTATTCTCCTTTTTCGATGCCGGTGATGGCATCAGCTAACGACAACTTCCATCGCGAGCCATTGTGATAGCCACCAACATACGCTATGCGTTCATGCGCACTTTGACGGTTATTTTTGTTAATACATGAAATTTTTACTTTCATAATGATGTTTATTGTTCGTTATAAACTAGTGAAATAAAACTTCTACTCTTCTGTTTTTTGCCCGGCCTGCTTCAGAATCATTCGCAGCGATCGGGCTTGCTATTCCTTTACCTACTGCGATAATGCTGTCCGCGGGAATCCCATTTTTAACGAGAAATGATTTGTAAGCGTCGGCCCTTGCCTGGGATATGTTTTGATTGACACTATAAGGCCCTTCGCTGCTGGCATAACCCTGTACATAGATCTTGAGCCCTGCTTTAACCTTACTTTTGGTGATAGCGAGCAGATCTTCTTCTATCTGCGGAGCTACCGATCCTGCATTAAAGGAAGCGGCCAAAACAGGCGCATCGGAAGAAACATTACTAGCTATTGCCTGAGGCGAAGCTACCGTCACCGGTTGGGTTGTATCGGCAACCGTTGTATTTTCAGTTACAACTTTTCTCGGCTCGCTAACCACGCCCTCCGGTCTGGTAAAATACCAAATCAACGCGCCGATCACCATTAAGGCGATGAGGGTATACCAGCCCATGTGGCTTTTCGCCGGTTGTGCCAGTATTTCCTGATCACTTTTCGACAGGTCGAAAGTCGATTTTTTTGAAGCGTCCGCAGACCCTTCATTTTTGTTAAGATTGAATGACATAATCGTAAGGTTTAGGTGTACATATCTACTAAAGTTTGCAAGCTGCCGGTATGGGCACGCCCCATCGCTTCAAACTCCCAGCTATTGCCTACCCTGAACAGTCTGCCGAATTCTACCGCGTCTTCATTGGTGTATTGGTCTTTCAGGTCGTAGCGCATGATCTCCGCACCGGTATTCTGGTCAACGATCCGGATATAACAATCCTCCACCTGCCCGAAATTCAAATCCAGTGTCCGCCTGTCCTTTTTATTGTCGTTGGGATACTTGCAAATGGTGCAGCAAATGATGATCTGCTCCACCTTAGGGTTTACTTTGTTCAGATCGATCAGCATATCCTCATCGTCGTCACCGTCGCTGCGGCGGCCATCCGGATCATCAATAGCACCAATGATAGCGCCATCCTGTGTTATCGGCCGGTCAAGGTCCTTCTCGACCGCGTCTTTGATACAATTTCCCATTCTGACCTGTCCGTAAAAAACGAAATAGGAATCTGAAGGAATTTTAAAATCAGAACCGATCGCGAATGCGGAAACATCCAGATCGAACTCGGGTCCGCCAGGCTGGTCATTCGGGTCCCAGCCCATACCGATCTTGACCAGAGATAAACCCGGTGCCGCTTTGGAGAGCGAAAATCGCTCACCTTTGTTTAAGTTAAAACTTGCCATATTTTGATGATTTTTTATTGATATAATTCCACTAAAGTGCCGAGTCCACCTGCAAACGCCTGTCCGACCGCTTCGAGGTCCCATACCCCGCCATTCCGCGTGATGGTCGCGATGATCAGCGAGTCCTCCTGCGCAAAATTTTCGTTCAGCTGGTACGTGCACATCACGCTGTTATTACCTGCATTCCGGATACCGATATAAGCGTTTTTAACGTGCCCGAAATGATGTCCTCTTTCTTCTGCTTGATCGATCGTCACGGCGATATATAAAAACTCGACCTGTTCATTCATTTTTTGCAGGTCTATCGTAATGATCTCATCATCGCCGTCTCCATCGCCGGCACGGCTGTCACCCGGATAAAATACCGAGCCGTCAGGACTCGCCGGATTATTATAAAAAACGAAATATTCGTCCGTCAACAGTTTTCCATTCGCACCCATCATGAACAGGGAGAGGTCCAGATCGACCGGATGACCATTGACCACCTCCGGATCCCAACCTAAACCAGCAATAATGTTTTTGGGGCCGCCATCCACTTTATCCAGTGATACGGGTACTTTTTTTTGTAATTGTATAGCCATAATCATTTAATAATTAAGTTTTTTTCCTAATTGGCGGCAGTGGCGGCGGAATGACCGTTCTGGGCTTTTCACTGGTCGGATTTTTAGCTGCCGGCATCGGTGGCGGCTGCTTGATGGCCTGTTTAGGGTCGGGCAATGGTGGTAGCTTCGGCGGAAACAGTGGCCGCGCCGGTGCTGGCGCTGTCGGCGGCACTTTGCTGAAAATAAGCTGCATGGCCCCATCGATATGAACAGTTGTGACGTTCTTTACATTCGGATAAGGTTTCAGCAGGCGATCTGTGAAATACGACGTCATAATCTGCTCACTACAAAGCAATACGATCAATTCATCCGTTCTTATGCCCAAACTTTGTAGGAGCTCATCTATTGCCGTTGAAACGATAAGGTCTCCGGAATAATACTGCAAACTATCCTCTACGCTTTTTAAATTGATCCGAAACCAGAATTTGCTACCGTTGCTCAGTTCAGCCTCACCGGTGACGATCCTTTTATTCTCCGCCAACAGCGCCGCACATTGAGGCAGTAATCCGGCGATCTCCCGCTCTGTATCCAAACTCAGATAGGAGTTTTGTTCCTGTATATAACCGACGATCATCCCGGCCAGAATATTGATCCGCGGGTCAGCGCCCTTGTGCGGAATCATGCTGGCCGCAACGGGCGTTTCAGCCCCTTTTTCGTAAAGGTCCAGGTACAAATTATCCGCTAAGCCGGTTAACATCAATACCGCGTACTTCTTCCCTATAAAATTATCGTGGCGCAGGTGTTCCAGCAACAAATTGCTATAACTCAGCACCGATACTGCCCGGTAACCCGCCTCTGTGAATAACCCGGCGACGAGGTTACGTTCGGGCTCGGCAATATCAGGTTCAAAAATAAATTTCAACGGAAAAGCAGCCCGGTACGACTCAATGGCATCGCTTTTATAAAGTACCGTATTCAGGAAATGAGATAAAAACTGCTCAATTCCGTAATACAGTAATTGCTTCACCCTTTTGGCACTATTGTGCAGCGTAAAATGTTGGCTTGGATCCTTGATCAGCTCAAAATAATCGCCATAGGCATGGGGGTCATGTTGAAAGAAACGATCCCGCGCACCGGCCCCAAAATCAAACTGGTTGTTTTCGACGTGAAAGTAAAGCGGGACCACATGATTACCCTTCATCAGGAGCGGGCTGTACCGCTTGCCATCACTTTGGTACCAAAAGGCGACCGATCGCCTGGAGACTTTCACTACGACACAATAATTCATCCTCCGTTTGTTTTTATGCCTTGCAACAAGTGTTTCTCAAAAAACTTCATACCCTCCAGGATGATGATCGGGGCTACATAATCAAACTTTTTCTGTTCTATCGTTTTCCTCTTCCGGGCTTCCACGAACTCCGGTTCCGCCTTGATATAATTCTCGATATTCATATCCTGGAATCCGGTCATGAAATCGGCCGGGGTCATACGGAGACCAAACATGGAAGAGCTCACTTTGTAGAACAGGTCAGCAAAGTCCATAAACCGGGGGCAGGGCTGTCTGCCTGGTTCTACCCGGTACAGGAAGTGTGAGCCGATGTGTTCCACCATCTCCGGTATGATCGAGTTGGTAGAAGCCAGGTATTCCACTTTTCCGCCGGACCGGACAATGCAGAAATTTTCCTCTCCCAGAATCTCAATGGCCTGTTTATTCCTTGGGACCAGTATGCGGGTCTGGCTGGTAGGGATCGCCAGCCCTTTAGACACCTCATATTTGACATCGGAGTTATCCTTATCCTTTTGAGAATTGATATCGATGATCTTCAAAGGATGGAGCGAAACCGGAACAATCGTCTCCCGGGCTACTGCTTCGCCTCCGATCCCGCGTAAAAACATCTGGGTGTAATAATCATTCGCCGCCTTATCATCCACCGCACTGAACCAGTCAAATATGCGCGCGCCCTTTCCGGCAAACGCGATCCTGATCCTCGGCGGCGTATCCTTGACCAGGGGCGTAGCATCCACAGAACGGACGATCTCGGCCCTGAGCTTGTGTACCAACTGGCCCGCATAGAACATGATCAGACCGGTAATGTACAGATTGACACTCATCATTTCCTTACATTCCGCAGCGATCAGCCGGTAAAAACTTTCAAAATCTGCAGCCGCAAGGCGGTCCACCACCTGTTCAAAATAATAGGGCGCCGTATTGGATGAAAACTTATCGTCCCCTTTATTCAGCCCTTGTATATAGATCCGCTTTTGCTCGCACATTTTCAGTAACACCTTTTTAAAATTAGGTGAACTTTTCGTCGCTTGCGCAAGCCGCTCGGCCGCAAAACGAATTGAATTCTGTTTGATCATGGCTTTGCCTTTCCCAAGATCAGATATTACCGTGATATCGGTCGTACTACCCCCTATGTCAAAGCATAACAGCAATTCTCCCTGACTGACCGCATAACCGTCGTTCGGCCGGAGCATATAATTGGCCACTGCGCAAGCCTCCGAAAGCGACTCGTTGTCCTGTAAGGCCTCAAAATCAAATTGAATTGGCCCCGCGTCTGTCGGAATATCGATCTCGTCCGTTTTGGTCGCACCAGGTTGATCCCAGCCCGATACCGGTTGAGGCGTTACCGGGGTCGACCAGGCCGTTTCTTCCCGGGAGCTACCCCAGGCAGACGGCGTAACTTCGGGTGCGCCCCAGGCGGAGCCATCGGTATTCCCAATATCGGATAGGTCTGACGGACGGTGGGTCTTGAGTTTAACGGAACTATTCAAAGGATTCATACTGATCAGTGAATCCCAGATCGCTCGATATTCATTCAGCATCGTCTTGCCCATCGAAGAGGGATAAGACCATTTTAAAGTATGGGGTTCATGATTTTCGATGAACAGCTGGGCGTAGACATGCAAAAGCAGGGAACTCAAATAAGCCGTCTTATAACTCTTATCCAACGCCCTTGTGGACCACTTCATATTATAAACCAGTTCCGCCGTACCGACCCGGTTATAACTCAGGAAATAACGGTTATCTTCAGCTGTATCAATAGGCAGGTTCTTTTCAAAACAAGGGAAGCCGCCTTTGACCGGCTGGGACAACAAGGAATCCTGCTGCACACCCGTTTCATTTACTACCCTGCGCGTATCGTGGAGTGTCAGGACCGATTTAATGGAATTGGTAATGATCTCATCATTCTGAAAGAAAAATATCTCGTCTTCCACGGCCGGTCGTTCATCATTGTTCTTATTATCATCGCCCAGCAACGACACCCGCTTATTCGTCAGCTTTAACTGGTCGGAGACCTTGCCGGCATTTTCCGACCAGTAGGCGACCGAAGTGTTGGTACTGCCGAAATCAACGCCAAGAAATGCCGGCGATAGATTCCTTATTGAACTGAGCATATTTACCGGCAATGTCCGGCTGCTAACCGCACCTGTATAGCGAATGATCCCGAAACCGCAATCCACGCCCGCATGGGAGAATTTAACACCCTTAAAAGGCTGGTTACTTTCGTAGATCTCGTATTTATATTTATTGTCAGCCACCGCATTATTCGAAGACAGATGCAAACTGGTGGAAATTCCGGGGTAATGCTCCAGATTCGTTACCCGTCCTTTAGCGGCAAGGTATATGGGGGCACCATTCTCATCCAGGGCTATCCTGAAAAAGTCGTCATTCACATTGCCGATAAACGGCGTCGCCTGAAACTTGGCATCATTATGCGGAATTTCCGAGTATAAAAAATATCTTCCCCATTGTTTGGAAATAAAATTCGGCCAGATCAGGATATCCCGGCCCATGATCGTATCGCGGGTCACATTGTAGACCACTTGTTTGATGATCTCATTGCCATTATCGGTGATCAGCTTAAGCTGGACGATCAGTTTTTCACCGTCCTGCTGGCCGGGGTCATAAATAGCGGTGAGCCTTGATTTGACGTTGGCGGCATCTGTCAGCCCGGCGAGCGAGTCGAGGTTCGCCCCGAAGACATTCAGTGCCAGCGGCGTGAGCGGAAGAGAAAAGTAGGCAAAGTTATTCGGTTGGCCTTTGGTTTCTGCAGCGAGCAGTAAGAAGGGCTTGTCCTGAAGATAGTACCTAGTCGAAAGCCCGGAGCGCCCAAAGTCAAACTGAACGATCTCGGTGGCTTCCGGCAACAGCAAATCTTTTGGATCGAATGCAATACTCGAATCGGAAGTAGCATCAGATGAGATCACCCCTTCGGAGCCATATAAGATAGTAGAATAATTAAACAATTTCCCATACGGTTCTAGGAACAATGCGCCGACTTCGGGCGGGGTTTGCTGTTCCAGTTTAGCGAAATTCTTAGCCCGCTGGTACGCGACCATCTCATCCATCCATTCACTGATCACCGCAGCAACAGCGCTGTAGCCGGGGCGGATCGCTTCGGGCAGGCCACTGAACTGGTTCCTGAATCCCTCGATATTTTCCAGGATATGTTTCGCGTAACCATAGATCTTGAACAGCTCCTCTGGTTTGAGCTCGGACCGCAATGGATCGGTCAGTCTGCCATTACTGACATTCACAAAAGGCAATCGTTCGGCGAGCTGGTATGAAACCGAGGTAAACAGCAAACATTCCGGCGAGGTACCGCCCAGCACCTGGCCTTTATAGGAGATGACGTCAATAAACGGGATCTTCTCCGCATTGTTCGCTAATGATTGGTCGCACCATAGCGGTTTTCGTTCAAATAAAGCATTGCCGAATGCGCCCTTGGGTTCATAAATATTATCGGTTTCGCCGGTCAGTAACCCATCTGAATAGGCCAGCTGAATTCGCTGAACACCTATGTCTTTATAATTTAATGCCAGGCAGCTGATTAGTCCTTTCCACTCGCTGATCAGGGAACGGTAAAATAAAAGCAGCCCGGAAACGTCCGTATCCTTGCTTTGTACATTAATCAAAGCGTTGTCAAATAGACCTGCACGGGCAAAGACGGTTGGCATACCGGACACAATGGAACCGATATTGACCGCTGAGTTACCCTGCTGATCTACGGCGATCTCCGGGATAAGGATACTCCTGGTGAAAACTTCCAGCTGTGGCAGTTTATCCCAGGCGAATGCGACACCCTGGGGTTCCGTGGCCGGTTTGACTTTGATAACTAATGCTTTGATTTGGTTGGGCATGGCTGGTGGTTCGTTTAGTTGAGGTGGAAACCCTGGGAATTGGAAATGGCGTTATAGAGATGCGCGAGAAATTTTTCTTTGGTAGTATTCACTTTTTGCTGTTCGGAAGGGCCGGAATCGATCAGCTTTTTCACAAAAATATCGTAGCGGCTGCTGATCAGGCTTTTTGGCCAGTGGTATTTATCATCAGAAAATATCGTACCGACGTCGAGCTTGCTGAGTTCGGCCAGATTATCCGGGAAGGCTTTGTTGTTGAAAATAAAACTCCCCGGCGCGATGGAATTGCGGATCTGGTAGATCCAGCCAGGTATAAATTTATCCTTATCGAAGCTATACGCGAAGTGCTTAAAGTAATCGTTAATGTCAGCGCACTCGGTTTCATTAATGGCTTCATACTGATCTATCTTCTGCTTTTGCAGCAAGTTGATGAACGCTTTGATACCGGCTTCGCCGCGGGCACCACCATTGGCGGTAAGCGAGATATGGGCCAGCGAGAAAAATGCGCCCAGTTTGTTGGCGAATACCTCGCCTGCCCGGTCCAGGTTGCCGACAAAATCATCTGCAGTAAAGCTGAACGCGTTATTGCTAAACGCCACTGCCTTATAAAGATATTCCGCCCGTGCACTGTCCAGGTGTGAACTGCGGGTAAAAAAGTCGAATGCGGCACAGGCTGAAATTAATTCGGTAATATGACAACCGTTCTTCTGCTCTGCGCCCCCGGTTATGGTTTTGCCGTTGTCCTGGCCCTCATCGGCCCGCTTACCTTCAACCGGCCAGCCAATGTGGTACAACAGTTTATAAGAACATTGGACCGTCGGGTCGCTTTGATAGAACTGCAGCGCCGCCTGGCTGTTCAGCGGAAAAAATGAGGCATCAGCGATCACACTGTCTTCTTTGGTCGAACGCTGTTTGTCATCCGGTTTTCTGAAGGTAAAGTACTCGGTCAGCAAAGTGGCGGCAAATTTCGTGCGGCTCAGATCGATACTGGAAGCTCCCGCCGAACGAATCCGGACAAAATCCTGTAATGCTTTGGGGATGACCGGTATTGCGGACGCACCGGTACCGCCAAACACCGACCCGAATACAAATACCCTGGCATGTTCTCCGGCCTTTTCCAGTTTAGCGATAAACTGTTCCAATTCCTTTTCCTGTGGCAATACGTACACGCCTTTGGCGATATTTTTGGCTGCTTCGGCAATGCCATGATACATGAGTAAGGAGCCCAAATGCGTTTGCGAGCGGTAACCATGGGCGAGATTAAATTCCTGTACGGACCGGGTATCCAGGAACAGATCTGAAAGCAATTTATTGTCGCGCTGCTGCTCTGCTGACCCGGTGGACAGTTTGGAAAGGTTTTTATAGTTCTCCCTGCCTTTGCCAGAATAATTGGTAAAAAACCGGTACAGATTCAGTTTGGTAGAGAAAAAGGTGTTGACATTCGGTGTGCCCCCTTCATTGGTGTCCGAGGATTTGACCCGGTTATATAAACGGATCAATTCTTCCACCTTTCCTTTGTTCCCATTGGTCTGGTCGGTGTCGAGGGTTAGCACCTCGATCTCCCGGCTGTCGAACATGCCGATGGCACAGAGATGCACAAACGATTCCAAGCAGCGCATGCCTGTACCGCCAACGGCGATTACAAATAATTTATCCATCATTTTAGTGGTTAAAACCAATGGCCTACTTTGCCATTTTTATAAATTTTACTCAATACGAACCCCAGCAGGATGTATAGCACGAACCCTACTGCTGTGCCGATGCTCAGGGCATGGACGTAGCGGTTGACGACCATGATATTGGCCGTGGGCTTAAAAACATAATAACCCAGCAAAAAAATAACGGCGGGATTCAAGGCAGCTATGGTCCAAAACCAGCGGCGCCTTTTTGACGCGTCTTTTGGGCGGCTGCCGCCTTCGTAATTGATAACAGTGGCGATTATGGTAGCGACAATTAAGAGTACCAGCGCCGTGATAGCCGAAATAACGTAAGCGGTAATTGATTCCATGGTGTTTATTCAGTAGTTTTTATATAGTAAGTGTATATCGTTTTGTCCCGGGGTTTCACTTCCTCGAGGGTGCTTTTTATAGAGTCATAAAGGCCGGTATTAGGTACCCCGTTTTTATTGATCCACCTGAATTTATCCAGTACCGGGTTAGCCGTATTGACCGATGCTTCGCGGAGGGTAAGGACGATTTTGGTCAGACTGCCTGATACCTTATCCGGCGCGAATTGTTGTGAGAATGCAATGCCTATTTCTCCCTTTTTAGAGTCGGTACGGGTGGTATTGGTCAACAAGTTCTGATTAAGGACGAAAGCGTCATCCAACGATTTTGGTTCGGTCGCTTCGTATTGAAACGGGGGTTTTACAGACCCATCCGCGTTATAACAGGTCAATGAAATAAGATCCGTTTCCTTGTCGGAAATCTTGTCTTCACCATTCGCACCTTTAACAATGGCGGGTTTGTGCTTTTTCACTTCCTTTGACCTGGCATAGTGCTCAAAATCGTGCGTAATATCATAGGCTTTTACTTCCAGTTTGTCGTAGCGGTAACTGTCTGTATTACTCAGATCGATATATAATTTCCGGAAAAGGTCATGGAACTGTCCTTGCTGCACATAGTCTTTTCTGGTTTCATCTATGGTCGCCCAGTTCAATCCCAGCGGATAGTATTCAAATGGTTTATGCTGTTCAAGTCCGTTAAGGTACTCGGGGCGAAGGTCAAGCACATTTTGACTTTGCTCATCTTTACCATTCGTATCACGGAAGAGGCCTCCCGTTTTCGCACCTGGGTAGTCGGTGCTCAGCAAATAAGCGTCGGTGGCCATATCAAGCTTTGGCAGCGTCACTAATTTCGGCCGGAGTTTGTCTATCAGACTGGTACCGATTGACCTTCCATAAGTAAAAACAGTGAAGTAAACATGCTTGTCTACTTTTCCCTCCTTATAGTCTGCAATAAAAAATGAAATGGAGTTACTATCGTTTAACCATTTGGAGAACGCAATCTTCAGATAGGCGGTGCCGGTAACTTCGGCATTGTTCTGCCATTCCTCGAAGTCAGTGATCAGCAAGGCATCGCTTTTTTCTGCCACGATCTTTTCCACCGCGGCTTGTATCGGTGCCCGAACATCACGATAATTTTGCGGATCATTGACGATCTGACCCAGTTCCGTGCCATTACTGACTTGCAAGGGTTGGACTTGTCCTTCTGCCAATCTAAAGACCGAAAATTTGCGCGCCAACACGGTATTGAAGCATTGTGACATCAAGTCTTTAATGATAGGCGCTCCGAAGGCGGTGTACATCCCTGCTGAAAAATCAACATACATAGCAGGGGCACCTGGCTTCATATGACCCGAATGGGTCTTCAGGTCATTGTACGCCGTCAGGTTTGCCGGCATTGTTGGGCCGTATAGATCGACACCGGCTAAGGGATCATCGCCGTCACCGTTGCAAGAGGTAATGAGGCAAATTAAGATAAAAGCGTAAATTTTATTCATACAAGTTTGCGTTTAGGAAAATTGAAAAGAAGTGAACTCAGCACCGGTAGCACGAAAACGGTTACGGTAAAGACTGATACAAAAATGTCGGCCTTGTGACTATTAAGGATGGTGGTCATTGCGGATGCAGGATAGAAGTGCGCGTATAGTGAAGCGAAAAGCTTTAAACCCAATACCGCGATCACGAGGAAGGCAACAGTTTCCAGAAAAGGGAAACGTTCGATCAACCTGACGAATGCCTGCGCTACGAAACGCATCGCAAGAATTCCGATAAAAACCCCGATATAGATCAGATAGATATGGTCGGTAAATGCGACCGCGGCAAAAACGTTATCAATGGAAAATGCCAGGTCCATGACCTCCACAAGGGCGACTGTCGCCCAGAATGTCCCGATCGAACCCACCGTCGCTCTGTATAACCAACTTTTTTCTTTATTGACCGTTTCTCCTTCATCATCACCGACAGCCCCTTTCCCTTTGAAATAATCGAAAGCCAGGTACAGCAGATAAAGTCCTCCCAAGGGCTTCAGCCACCATATTTGCACTAACCAGGCTGCACACAACAGGCAAATACCCCGCATTACGTACGCTCCGATGATACCATATTTCAAGGCGCGGCTCCGTTGTTCCTTTGGCAGGTCCATCACCATGGTCGCCAATACGGCGGCATTGTCTACCGAAAGTAGGCTTTCGATTACGATGAGGTTAAGAATAATGAGCAGACCAGCCTGAATGTCGTCTCCTAAAAGCGTGTGTAAAATATCCATTGTGATAAGGTTCAGAGTTATATTTTAATACATGTAATTCTAAATGGCATAAAATTCCTTTGTTGATTTAATCTTCCCATCTGCACAATGTCCTTCCTTGCTTTTTTGCTTCCTTCATGGTTTTTTTAACTACGCGGTAGGTACAATTGCTCAAACCGCGGCAGGTTGCGCTGTAATGATACTTTTTGGCGTTAGAGCTGTCACAGACATACACGGTCGTATCCTTGCAACTCATGCTAGCGAATAAAAACGGTAATAGCACGGCTGCCTTCATCATCAATTCTCCAAAAATCTTTCAGCGATATCTTCTGCCCCGATTAACTGTCCGTTAGGCAATATCATTTGCTTACTATCGTTGACCGGATGATGAAAAATCTCAAAGCCAGCCCTGCAATTCCGGAGGCGAAAGCTGAACGCCCTTATTCCATTTAACCACCCCTCCGCCTGTGTCACCTGGAAAACATGCAGAGAGCAACTGGTCCGGAAAATACATGGCCTTCTTTCACCTGCCGGCACAATCCGCCAATAAAATCTAATGAGCAGCAGCAGCGCCTGTTTCATGGCCGTTCTTACTAAAAACCACCATTTGATAAGCTGTCATACCTCCCGGTTTCGCGCCTATTCCGAAACAGCCTGCGTCAGGTTGTACGTAGGTCGAAACACTTTCCAGTCGGATATACATCCAGCCTTTATCGGTGTACTGTTTGATCAAATTTTCCAATTGAAGGGCAACGGTGCTGCTGGTCTCTTTTTTTTGGTCCAGTGTTGCCACGAAGGGTACTACTTTATATTCCATTGCGATTGTGGTTTAAATAGTTTAATTGATTACCATTCAAAAGTATTGTACCGCAAGGAGGGATATTTACGGGAAACCGTAAAGCAAGAAACTTTTTTATAAGGGAATTTAAATGATACCCATGTCCTTGCAAAAGGCCACGAGTTGCTCATTCTTGGAGAATTCCAGTGTTTCCTTAATGTGGTTAAGGCGTTTCTCCAGGCTGCTTAAACCAGAGGGTTTAATATTGTTCTTTTGCAGATAGGAAGGGATATCCTTCTGGAGCATACCATTAGATAAAAGGGAAATAATGGTGATATCAAAATCTGTGAACTGGTAAGCATTCTTTTGTTTGACGGCCTGTCTCAGGTGCGCGGGAAAATGCTGTCTATTTCGATAAATATTTTCGATGGCCAGTTTGAGTTCCTGCGCGTCGTGCCTCGCTTTACGTACATAACCGTTGATGCCCAGTTCATTAAAAAGCATATCGATCACGGCTGCCTTAGGCTCCGCGGAAAAAACCAGCACTTTCAGATTGGGCTGTGCCTGTTTAGCTGTTTTAATCAGTTGCACCCCACCGTTGATCTGCTGCTGGTTATGATCCTCTTCAAAATACAGGTCCGTGATCAGCAATTCGATGGGTTGATGGCTCTGCGCGTTTTTGCGGATACGCTGTAAAGCCTGGTCGCAATAATAAACATAATCGGCATGGGCTACGCCAAGATCCGCCAGGGTTTTTCGCACCGAAATGCTGGCGCTTTCGTGATCTTCAGCTATAAGTACGCTTTTGAACATCTTTATCCATTTAAGCAACAGGAAAGGTTAGGTGAATTTTTAGCCCCTGCTGTATATTGGTGTCAAATGTAATTGTCCCCTGCAAACTATTAATACGGTTTCCCGTATTCGTCAGGCCATTTTTATAGGAAACTCCGTCTTTCATACCAACGCCATTGTCGGTATAATAAATAATGATTTTATCATCCTGCCGTTCGAAGCGGATAGCCACCCTGGTCGCCCGGCTGTGTTTCCTCATGTTGACCATCAATTCCTGTAAAATGTGCTCGACATCGAATAGTGCTGTCGGACTCATCTTTTCCCATAAAGCTACGTCATTACCAACAAGTACAACCTTGATGCTGTCATTGGCAAATGAGGAAATCAATTCTGTTACGCTGTCATGAAAAAGACCGGCGGAAAATGGCACTTTCTCATAAGAGATATCGCGCGATTTTTCATAAAGGTCTTCGATCTTATCGGCTAATGCTGTTTTATTCAGGTCACTGTCGTGATCAAGCTCGGACATGATCCTATACAGTCCGTTGGCAACCACATCATGCACTTTTTTTGATGTTCTTAACCGGCTTTCCCGTATAGCCTCTTGTTTTTCCTGTTCCAGCCGCTTTTTCCTTTTCCAATACCAAAACGCTCCGATGATAATAACGATCAATGCGAAATAGAGCAATACCTGTTGCTTTAAGAGTTGATATTTTTTTTCCGTATTATCCTGTTGTAACGTCAGGTTATCTGCCTTGTTCTTCTCCACTTCATAGCGGATAAATGCAAACTGATTTTTGGCAGCATTCCGTGCAGTAAGCAAACTATCGCTTAACTGATGATAGGTCTTGAAAAACTGCCTGGTTTCCTGTAACGGTCCTACCCTGATCAGTTTCTCCAGGGCCTCCAGCCGGTCGTCGGGACTACCAAGCCCATGCGCCACATCGAACATTTTCAATGCGAAGTAATAAGCGGAATCCGGCCTGATGGTGGTGTAATAATCCGACAGATGGGCATAACTCGAATTCTGGCCCCAGCGGTCTTGTTCCTGCCGGCGGATTTCCAATGCACTTAACAATTCCGGAGCCGCATTATAGGACAGATCGTTCAGCCATTTCGTGGTGGCCATATTGGTCAATATCCTGGCAAAGGTCTCCTTATCGGTCGTTTTCCTGATGATAGCATGGTAAATTTCCAGCGCTCTCGCATAATCCTTTTGCTTCTGATAAGCCAGCGCTTTATTATTTAAATAAATTAATTTGAAATTACTGTCAGCGGTAAAAAAGATCGCCTTGTCAAAGAAACCAACGGCCGCATCATAATTCCGAAGGTTAATACTGGTCAAACCGAGTTCGTTGTAATTGGATGCAAGGCTTCGGCGGTGCTTTACATTTTCAGCGTTTAAAAATTTCAGGGAGGCTGACAGACTTTCCTGGCTGCCATAATAATCGCCGACATCGGATTGCATCGTGGCCATATAATTGTAGGCATTGGCCACCTGCAGGCTGTCCATTACCCTGTTCACAACCCGGTTAAAATAATAAAACGCAGAATCATTTTGCCGGTGAAGGAATGATTTCGCTTTTATATAATCGGGATCTTTAGTAATGACGGGAGGTGTCTCTTTCTTGCGACAGGAACACAACACGTTGATCGCTATCAGTAAAAAATATAATAACTTGTTCAAGCCCAGGTTTTGGCATAAAGATAGCAAAAAGTAAGGCAGGATAAACCTGCCTTACCATCAACAATTTTATTGTTAATCCGGTGGCGTGTGCCCGCCGTCACCGCCGGTATCATCACCGTCGTCGCTCCCGGTATCACCTTGTGTCGTTACGGTAGTATCCTGGCAATTCTTTTTAGTATGATGGGATGGCGATGCAAATGCCATAAATAATGCAAAAAACAGATAAAACATGATTTCAAAAAATTAAGAATTACTAAACTGCAGGCTACCCGGACCGCCCGGGCAGCAGCTCTGCAAATCGCGTAAGAAGCGCTTCTTACATTTTTTGGGAAGGAATGGCATCGATCGCGGAAGCAGCGTCGCCGCTTCCCAAGCCGGATAGCAGCCTCCGCTTTCTTTGCCTTTGTGAAACCCGTTAACTGATTTCGAAAGCAAATGTATAGCGGACTAAACCGCTTATTTGCAAGCGATTCCGGTAATTCCGATCGTTCCGGAAAGATTCCGGTTACACCTTGCAGATTCCAAAAATTCCTTTAGCTTTACTTTTATTTTTTGAAGAATGTTCCCTGATTATCAAGCACAAGTGCTGCTGACCTATCACAAAAAAAGAGAGGCAAATGAACTCTCTCTTATTCTGTTGCACCCAACACCAGGCAAACTAAGGGATGAATGCCTGGCCGTGCTTCACGACCGGTTTTTAAAGAAGGATGAAAAAACATTAAAGGCATTTTTTGGCCCTAAAAGCAGTGAGGTTGATTACATGCAGCTTATCAGGAAATTCGACGCGGACAAGTTCAGGCCGCTGGTTAGTTATTTAAAAGGAAAAACAGATAGCACTGAAGATAAAAACGTGGAGCTTTTGGCCTGGCTGATCGATTATGAACCGCGGCCTTATCAATTTCGTCCGCCAGAGTCAATATCAGTACAAAAACGTGCTGAAATCAAAAGGGAAGAACCAAAGGAAGTCCCTGATCAAGCCAAAGCATTACCGTTGATTGCGACAACAGACAGACCGGAGAATTCGGTCACACAAGTACCGAAAACCGCTAATAAAAAGAGAGTTGGAAGCGTCATGATCCTGGTCATCGCTTTGGTCATAGTTATAGGAGGAACCTATATACTATGGACAATTAACCAACCCACGGCCGCTCATTCCCTTACGTCCCAACTAAGCGGAGCCTGTATGTACTGGTCGGAAGATCACTACGAACCTATTCCCTGCAATCAAAAATCCAGCGGAAGGCTGGTGCTGGCTTTAGACACCTTAAAGGTCAATCATTTTAAACTGATCAGAGAAAACGACACCGTCAGTCCGAATTCGATCGGGAAAGTGTGGTATTTTAAAACAGGCAAAGGCCTGGAGCTGTATACCGACAGCGGCTTCCACCCTGTGCATATTGAAAGAAGGTTAAGACCCCTTAGCCGGTATATGTGGGATAAGTATCTGTCTCCTAAATGGATTTATAATTAACACCCAACTTATCATGAAAAAACTACCCTTTCTACTTTTGCTGGCTGTCATAACACTCGCCACTGCTTCAGAACCAAAACCTGCTAAAAAACCAGCTTCTGCGACATGCGTCGGCGCGAATCCTTGTAAAGCCTGTAAGAATTGCAAATACTGTAAACATTGCGCAAAAAATGGCAAGACCTGTGGTGTCTGTAAAAAATGACGACGACGGTACTGATGACCGCCGGTGTCGGGCTCTTCGGGACGTTTACAGCATTTGTGGCTTCCTGGTTTGTGGCGAAAAAAGAATAGGATACAAAAAACCAGCGCCTTTCTCGCCGCAAAAAAAACACCCCTGTAGCTCTAAGGTGGAGAAAACAAACTTCGCTCGGCCCAATTTTGCAGGATGAAAAAACTCATGGTCTTATGCTTATTCTTCACCGCCTGCCAGCCAGCCCCTCGCATCTACATCAATCACACCGAAGGCCCCTATTCCATCGCCGATGATACCCTCATTATCCAAAACGAACTCATCATTAACCGCAGCGGCTTTCAAAAAATCCGCAAAGGACAGCGCTTACCCAAACAATATCAGGTCAAACAATGGAGGCGCAATAGTCCCGATGCGCCGGTTATCCGCATAGATGGCAGACACGCCTACTGGAATAACACAATTTATAGGTCATCCAAATTACTCTTGTAATTATTTCCAACAGGTATAGCGTCCCCCCCAATTTTTATTGCCGACGTTTCTACAGTGTTGATATGATTTTTATTAACGAGGTAAGACCTATGCACACGGATAAAAGTATCTGCCGGCAGTAAGTCGCAGAGATATTTCATCGTCATGTGCGTAAGGTAGTTTTTATTAGGAGTGCAAAGCTGGATATAGTCTTTCACCGAATGCGCATATAATATATCAGCGTACAACATCTTTACCAACCTGCCGGATATCTTAAAATAACAGTAGTTTCTGCTTTGCTGCTGTTCAATGGTCTGAATCTTTAAAAACTTATTGATGCTTTTTTGAAATCGCTCAAACGTTATTGGCTTTAACAGATAATCTACAGCGTCCAGTTCAAAACCTTCAACAGCGTGGCTGGCAAATGCTGTTGTGAAAATTACTGCCGGAGGATTCTTTAAAGAGCGAAAAAAATCAAGTCCATTGATGCCCGGCATCTTAATATCCAGAAACATCAGATCAATTTGCTCCTGATGCAGTAAAGTGAACGCATCTAAAGCATTTTTACAAATCCCTGCGCATTCCAAATCCGCAAAACGGCAGATGTAATTTTCAATCACTTCCTGCGCCAAGGGCTCATCATCAACAATTATACATCGTATCATGTCAGTTGAAGCGTTAGGGTAACATTATAAGTCTCTGCTCTTTCGTCTACTTGAAGAACATGCCCGTTGGGATACAGTAGCTCTAATCGCTTTGAAACATTCTGCAATCCAATTCCGGTGGATGGATTCAATAGCGTCGCCTTACTGTTGCTAACCTCCAGCGTGATGTCGTCCTCCATTACGCAAAGTATTATGGTCACGAAGCCCTTTCCTGTTTCTTGTTCCAGTCCATGTTTAAAAGCATTTTCAATGAACGGGAGCAACAATAGCGGCTCTATCGTTGCCACTTCGTTAATGCCTTGTATATCAAATTGTATGATATTTTGCTCATGTCTTATCCGCTCGACCTCCACATAGTTGCTCAAAAAATCTATTTCTTTTTTTAAAGAAACTTTGGCTTGATCTGCCTCATACAAAATATACCGCATCATATCAGCCAATTTAGCTACCACCTGTGCTGTATCTTTTGATTGCTTTAACGCCAGCGAATAAATATTATTCATCGTGTTAAAAAAAAAATGCGGGTGCAATTGCGCTTTCAAATAATTAAGCTCCGACATTAGCTGCTGCTCTTTTAGTGCCCTCATTTGTTCATCCTGCTGTAACGAACGGATAAGAAAAGTAAAGCCTATTAACGGAAATGCTACGACCATCAAAGGATAATTAATGGAATATGACATATTTGCGCTTTTCAGTGCATTCGCAGTATAAGTTCTTAACTCTGATGAAAAGATTGGCATTTTACTCACCACCCAATTGGCGAGGTATGACTGCATTAAATGCTGCAAAAAGAGAAAAACTGCCATACCCAGTATAACGTGTACTATTTTTTTATTAAATACAGCACGTTTTAGAAATCCCCAATAGAAAAGGCTGTAAGCTGCAATCTCAAATGTGCCAAATGCTATACGATACTCAAAATGTTTAGTGAAGTTGGCAACATTGTGCTCCACATGATAACTGTATTCAAGATCACTTATAAACGAAATGATGTACGACAAAAAAATAAAGAAACACAACTCAATACGAAAGTATTTCCATTTGATATTCTTTATCAGACCAAACATACTGCAAGGTAATATATTTTGTAGCAGGCGCTTTTTAACATGTAGAGTTTTAGACAAAACAGCTTGTTTTTTAGACTAAAATAGTTTAAACCAGCTTTGTCTAATTAAATCGGCAATCAGTCTAAATCATAAAATTCAAAACGTGAAGCGTTTTAGCTTTGGTGTATGAAAACAATAAAAACCAGCCTAAATGTCGCCATAATACTGGCGTTTTTTTTTCAGCTTAATGCATCAGCACAAAAAGCCGGATTTACAATTAACGGACAAGTTACCGGACTGAAAGACAGCACTAAAATTTACCTGACGAATACCCAGCCTCAAAAGATCATTGATTCTACCATAGTTATAAATGGAAAATTTACGATGAGTGGCCAAATCAATGAGCCAGCCAGGCAGGTATGCTTATTTACCGCCAAATACGAAAACTACGTTTTATTTTGGGTTGAGAATAAATCCATGAGCATGGTGCTGAAAGCTGGCGAATTTAGAAAGGCTATAATTAAGGGCTCTTCCACACAAGACGAGAATAATGAGTTAGAAACAGCTTCTGAACAGCTTTTGTTTAAGCAGGACAGCCTTAATAAAATTCTATCAAAAAACCCAGCTGCAACAGAGCGTGAAAGTTTATTAAAACAACTGTCTGCATTGCGCGATGAGGAACAGCAAATTAATATCAATTATGTTAAACAGCACCCCAAATCGTTATTTGCTGCTCATCTGCTGAATGTCTACTCAGCTACCTGGGGTAAAGAAAAAACCGAATCGCTTTATAAAAATTTGAATGCAGCTATGAAGAAAACCAGTTATGGTAAAGAAATAAGCGAATACATTCACCTGAATAAAAATGTACAAGTTGGCGATAAGTTTCAGGATTTTGAGCAACTGAATACGTTAGGCAAGAAAGTAAAGCTATCAGAAATCAGGGGCAAATATATTCTGCTGGATTTTTGGGCAGCCTGGTGCGGCCCATGCAGGGAGGAAAATCCGCATTTAGTTGAACTCTACAAGCAATATCAGCCCAAAGGGTTTAACATATTAGGGGTTTCGGCAGACAATAGTAAAAAAGCATGGTTGGATGCTGTTAAGAAAGATGGTTTGCTGTGGGAAAATGTATCAGACTTGCGGGGTGACAATAATAAAGCGGCATTGATTTATGGCGTAAATGCTTATCCAACCAATTATCTAATAAATACGAATGGTGTAATTATTGCCAAGAACGTTAGAGGGAAAGCACTGGAAGATAAGTTAAAAGAGTTATTTCCTTAAATCACTATATGCATTTAAACTCAGGTTTCCGCTTTTTGCAAAAGCGGAAACCCCCTCTGTTCGATCTTCTGCGCCGAAGCATTCAGCAAATGGTGTTATCTCGATATCAAATCCTATCTCGCTATCTGCGGCATTTAACACCGCCTTCCTCCCGGTCAAAAAACAAAAAGACACACCTGGCTACAGAGGGGTAGTTACTATGTGGGCTAAATAATATTAAGCTAAAGCCTATTTTCGGAAGTCCGGCTTTAGTTCGAACTTTCTGAGGAAGTTTAAGATTCTACCGCGCCGTAACTTCAGATGACTTAATGATATAAATACTTTTCGTTCCTCAGCGTCCCACTCTACGCCCATAAAACACAAAACCATTGTCATACTCTTACCGCCTGTCCCCCAACCCTTCGTACCTATATCAATCACACCGAATGCCGCTACTTCATCGCCGATGATACCCTGATCCTTCACAACGAACTCATCATTAACCGCTGCGGCTTTCAAAAAATCCGCTACGGTCAGCGTTTACCCAAACAATACCAGGTCAAACAATGAAACCGGGATAGTGCAGATGCGCCGGTCATCCGCATAGATGGCAGACACGCCTACTGGAACATACCAATTATCTGCAAATACCGTAAAAAAGATAGGAGGCGTAGTACCAAACCTGCCAATCGATTAGTAAGCGGAAATGAAAAGAAGAATATATTGAGCCTGGGAATTACAATAAACTGTAAAAACAGCTATTTTTTACCATACCGTTCAATCTGATCGTTAATTACAGCCGGTGTCAACGAATTTAAATAAGCAATGAGGACAGGCAGGTAGCTTTCAAAACTGGGGTAACGCCTCCTGTTCTCGTCATATTTCTTGATCTCGTTTTCCAGCAAAGGAATCAGCACACATTTTTCGTCATAGATATGCATCCGGCGTAAACGTTCTGCTTCCTGCAAATTCGTCATAGATATAGCTGTGCGTATCTCTCCCAGGCGAACCATATGCTCTATTACACATACATACCAGTCGTGAATGTAATGTGGAGCAAGAATTTCCCTAAGTTCCGGGGTGAACAATACGGAGTCAGATCTCAACTGTGCAGTATAAGCTTCAATCAAAGGATTGACAAAGGAGTGTCCCATTTCATGTCTGGTTAAAAAGTGCGTAACGCCAGGGTTGTCGAAGCCAAAACCCTTATAAGAAGAAAGACTGGCTTCGAGCGGTAACATTTGATCCGAACTCATGACCATCGCAGGTATAACGCCTTTGGCGGACATGATGCTCGGCGCAAATGCGCGGTAATTGTCTTCGCCTTTTGGAATGGGCATACCTGGTGCTAAATAAATTTGGTAGGCGGGGAAGGTCTTGCCGTACCATTTCTCCAAAGCAGGAAACGAAGCTGCATCGATATCTTTCTCTACTTCTCTTAATGCACCTTGGTAAAAAAATGTATTCTCTTGAATAAAAGCGCCGACCTTGGCCATTTGATAAAAGCTGCGCAAACTATCTGTGAGTTCGGCCAGTATCGCTTTTATGAAGGGGTGTGCCGGGTCAATCGGAAGTTCCTTATATAACGGTCCTTCGGCGGGAAATTCCTTTTGATTCAACAGGTAATTCATGACAGGTGAGTTATCCTGATAGGCGTTTTTTACCTCCCTAAGCAGTGCTGCTATCCTTACAATGACCGGTGTATTGATATAGGGTTTAAATCGGAGGAAGGCATAATGAACGATGGGTTGATGCGCATAATCCCAGCCTTTGTGATCAAATACAAAATCGTTCATATGCTCCACGGCGAGCTTTTCCGCAAAAAAATAAGTTTCCAGATTAGTGTTAATGGCCACAGAAACCTTTTTTGACAATTGGACCGTGTGTTGCGCGAAGGAATGCTGGGCACTCCACAACAAAATAATTAAGGTGAGTCTTTTCATGAGCAATACATTACCAGGTAAAGCTATAGCTTAAACTATTCACCGGAATGTATAATATTGCTATTTTTTATTGCCAGCGCACCGACGCCGAAGTATCTTTTAAATGCCGCATTCAGGTGTGTAGCATCATAAAACCCATTTAAAAATGCTGCTGTTTTTATTTCCTCTCCCTGCAATAACATTTTCTTGGCGTTTCGCAGCCTTTGCAAGGCAACGTAAACCTGTGGCGTAATTCCATTGGCCTCTTTGAATCTCCGAATGAAATGATACTTACTCATACAAAAATAATCAGCCATCTGATCTAAACTCAAGCGGTTGAGACCAATTGATGCGATCAGTTCATCCATAAGATCAAATGAATGCACCTTTTGCTGGGCGTATGCCCGGCGATAAAACAGCAATTTTTTTATGATTTGTTCCACTATTTTAAAGGCATGCGGTTGCTGGTCGGTAAGCAAGGTAAACAGATCAGCAATTTTCCTGTCTTCTATCACCCTTTGCAAACCGCCAACTTCGCTGCCATTATTATAATAGCGCAAAAGTTCCGGATGAATGTATATTGTTTGATAACTGTAACCTGAATCATTCAAAGAACAGTTGCGATGTGCTTCATTAGCTTGTGTTATACTTAGCATGCCCGCTGTTGCATAATATTTAGCGTTTTGGGTCTGAAGCAACTCGGTTCCTCTGGTGATCAATGACAGACAAAAATAATCGTGCAGATGAAAAGGGAAATAAGCTGTTTCATCCTCCGAAACAAACATTTCAATCCCGTCAAAAAAATCGTACTTGAAGTATTTAAATGATGAACCCACAAAATGCTGCCTAAGCGAATTCCAAAATAAGAAAAGATTACGATCATTTGCAAAAATACAAATAACAGCGTCTCCGGATGCACTTCTAATACACTCGTCCTCTTCCCTGCGCCCATCGAGCTTTTGCCCCGGAAGCTGATATAGTAACGTATTTGTCCACATCCGTTTGTGGCTTAATTCGTGCGTTATCATCTGATTGACTCCGCGGCATGCCTACCGAATATTATCAGCGCCTTCTCTCCGTCATAAAAAGGCAATCATGAGAATGGAAATCACACCGAAGGCCCCTACTCCATCGCCGATGATACCCTCATCCTCCAAAACGATCTCATCATTAACCGCAGCGGCTTTCAAAAATCCGCAACGGACAGCGCTTACCCAAACAATATCAGGTCAAACAATGGAAGCACGACGGTATCGATGCGCCCGTCATCCGCGTCAATGGCAGACACACCTGTTGGAACAACACCATTTATCTGCAAATACCGTAATAAGATCCACCCGTGTTCGCCGGTAACCCCTGCTTTGTCATTATTGAATACGATAAGGACCGATCCAATCACTGGGTGCCTTATCCGATCAGTTTTAAAAGTTTGAAAGCGCTGTTCAGCAGCCTTGGATACCGCAACATTGAAAAATCAGGTCAGCGGCGTGCCATGTATGGATCGGGCCATATGTATTGTGCACTGATTTCTTAGCCTGAAGGGTCAGTGTTGCTACCGCTGGTCATCGGCCACAGTTTGTTGCGCATTAGTTAATAAATAATTACAACTTAAAGGGGTAAGTCTACGTAAAAGGGTAGTGCTTAACGATCGCCTTTCAAGTTTTAAAGTCCCGCTTATCATCCTGGCGGCTGCGTCCGGCTGGGCGTTCGTTGCCCATCCGCTGATCGGTCGGGTGTCCCTTGAGCTGGAGCCTGAGCACAGAAATCTTTTCCGGTACCTGATGGACTTTACCATTTTGTTGTTGGGCGGTTGGCTGCTTTACCAAAAGATAAGGCGTTACGCCCGGGAGGTGCGTAAGAGCCGCGATGAATACCGCCGCTTATTCGACGAGATACCGGTCCCCATGATCATTTTCGACAGTCGGAACTTTCGCTTTCTCGCCGTCAATATTGCCGCTACCTGCCAGTATGGTTACAGCCGCGAAGAATTTTTACAGTTAAAGATCACCGATATCCGCCCGCCCGAAGAAGTGCCGGCTTTCTTGGCTGCCGTGGGTCAGGTTCCGGAGAGCTACGCCGATGCCGGCCGCTGGCTGCACCGCAAAAAAAACGGCGAGACTTTTTATGTCCGCGTGTTTTCGCATCATACCCTATTTGAAGGAGTTCCGGTAAAACAAAGCGCGGTTATCGATGTCGATCTTAAAGTGCGGACCGAAACGGCGCTGGCCGAAAAGACCGCCGAATTGGAGAATGTGCTGGAAAGTATGACCGATGCGTTTTATACCGTTGACAACGACTGGAACTTCACCTATATCAATAAAAAATATGAACAGGTGCAGCACCGCGACCGCGCACAGCTGCTGGGTAAAAACGTTTGGGACCTGTTTCCTTATGGCAAGCAGCTCCGCTATTTCAGGGAGTATGACCGGGCCTTACGCGAGCAGGTGAGTGTACATTTCGAGGAGTTCAATACCTTTAACGGCATGTGGGTATCGGCAAGCGCCTATCCCATCAAAAACGGCCTGGCCATTTATTTCCGCGATATTACAGAAGAAAAACTGATGCGGGAAAAGATCCTTAGGGATGGGCAGAGCCTGCGGGCGATCATCAATAACACGCGCGACCTGATCTGGTCGGTTGACCGTGATCTGAACATTATTGCAGGAAACGGCGCTTTTTGGGAACGGGTGGAGCAACTGACCGGCAAAACGCAGGAGACCGTAACCAACGCCGACTTTGACGACGAGATATTGCTTCCTTACCAGGCCAATTACCGTCGCGCTTTACAGGGCGAGGCGTTTTTGATCGTTCGCGAACGTGAGATCGATGGGCGGAAGCGTTTCGAGGAGTTAAGTTTTAACCCGATACTGAACGAGCAGCACGAAGCAACCGGTGTAACCTGTTTTTTAAGGGACATCACCCAGCATCGCGAACATGTGGAGCAAATTGAAAAGCAGAATGATAAGCTCCGCGAGATCGCGTGGCTGCAATCACATCAGATGCGCGTGCCCGTTGCCAATATCCTTGGCCTGGCTGAACTTTACGAGCAAGGTTACGAGGCGAAAGACGAGCTTATCCCGATGTTTTCTCTTGAAGCGAAACGGCTGGATGCGATTATTCGAGAAATTACTTCAAAGACCGGCGATATCGAAAGTAACTGATAGCGACCCGTTCTGTTTTCCTGATTATAGGAATAGCTTTCCCAGCGACCTCTTCCTCCCCTACATAAAAAGAACTCATCATCAACCGCACCGCCTTTCAAAAAATCCGTAAAGGACAGCACAATACCAGGACAAATTCCGTAAATAAGATGTCCCCATCAGCGTCCCCCTCCCCGTCAAAAACAAACCACGAAAACATCTCACCCTACCTTAAAGAAATCCACCAACAATCAATTATCCCAACCCTCAAAACCCCTCGTCCCGATCAGCTCCTCACAGCTCCGCATTAAAGCTCGCATCGCCGCAGCCTGCCAATCACCTGACGTATCATAACCCAACAGCGCCGATTGCATCTCCTTCCGGAAACGCTGACCGCTATGCCTATGGATCAGCTCCCAGTAATGCGTGATCAGGCCACTCTGCCTGTCAATAAGCGCCGGGCTAGGGATCTTATCCCGTTTCCGGTTATTCAAGTCAGTTCGCGCCGGAAGCAGGTTCCAGAGGTCATTGTTCTTCCAGATCGTGAACGGAATAATGTGGTCAATATCGTAGCGGGAGATCGTGTCGCCGCTCCTGACAAAGCGCACCTGACCATCGGTTTGTAAAATGGATTGATACAAAGCCTTCGATTCGGCAAGATCGCGCGCGGTGATCGGACTTAAGAACTTCATCCACACCGGTCACCGAAAGCGTACAGGACTTTGAATGCCCGAAAGATCATTATCCAATTAAGATCGCTGAAATACTAACGAATTTTAATAACTAATTTGATAGTAGGATGCCTCATTGTTGTTTCTATATTTGACTAAAAATCTAATCTTCGTCACATGGAGCAAAAATGTATGCTACACCCTATTAGAAAAACACACAGTGTTTGGATGCTAATACCGTTGTTCGGCATATTTGTTTATTTAGCACTTTACTTAATTGCCACATTTTTATATCCAGGGGGTAACCAACTCAATTTACATGAAAAAGGGTTCAGCTGGACGCAAAACTACTGGTGCAATTTATTGAATGAAAACGCAATGAACGGCCAGCTTAATACAGCAAGACCCATTGCTATGGTGGCGATGTTTGTGCTTTGTTTAACCTTGGCTTTTTTTTGGTATGTATTTCCCGGACAAGTGGGTTTTCGTAAAAAATGGAGGAGAGGGATGCAGCTTTCAGGGATAATATCAATGCTAACCGGAATGTTCATTTTTACTGATCTACACGACAGTATTATAAATATTGCAGGAGCGTTCGCGTTGGTAGCCGTAATAGGCACATTTATCGGCGTTTACATGTTAAAATGGCGAAAGCTTTTTACAATGGGTATTTTCAACGTAATATTGATCGCGTTAAACAATATCTTATATTATGGTGATGATCTTAAAATGTATTTACCAACGGTTCAAAAAATAACCTTTCTATCCTTTTTGCTATGGATCGGGTTAATAACTGTAGGATTGTACCGGAGTAAGAAATATCCGGTTACGAGATTTTAATTACTTGGTGGATACCTATTGCTGCTTTCCTTAACCCTCCGACGGAAATACCCCACCTACCAACAGGTGCAGACCAAACACCGTGACCCGCTAAAGGCTTAATAAAAACACTCCGTACCGCCGGTAACCGGAAATGAGCTGAACGCCTATTTAGCAAAAAAAATGCACGCCCTCTGCATGAGATGCAGCAGATCACGGTTCCAATCCCACTTATCTAAACTACACCCATCAGANACGGTTCCAATCCCACTTATCTAAACTACACCCATCAGAGCCCACCCCACCGCCAAAAAAAACTAACCCACCCCTCTCATCTAATCAAACAAATGATCCTTCCACCCCTCATAGATCATCACCATCGCCAGCGTATCCAATTCACAATACTTCAATAAAGCATTATAATAAAAAGCCCGCTCTTCATCCCCCATATCCACAAATTGCATCTTCGCATAAGCCATCATCGCCGCCCCACCATCCTTTAATTCCTCCCCATTCTCTACACACAACGCATCCAGTTGTTCCGGACTTAATTCCCCGAAAACAGGCGGCAACCTTTTATAAGGACTGATCCAGTTGCCCGATTTATCCTTTAAAAGCCAGGCGTGAGCCGCAAAATTGAGGCTCGGCATCAATTCAGTACCGTAACAAACATCGACATATTTAGCCTGTAGAAAATCAGAACAGGCTATAATAGCAGGTAAAACCGATTTGATCGAATTCGAACCCTTCATCAGCGGGTGGTAAAAGCCACCCAGCACCAGTTGGTAAAGATCCACCATATCACGCACGCCCACGTGCCCATCGCTACTGCTATGCGTAATCGAGCGAATGAATTCACATAATTCATTTTTGTCCGGTTCATTGCTTTCCAACAATTGTGCATAAGTATCATTCAGCACATTATTTTCATGATTGTGGTACCGAAAGATCGTGCCTTCATCTTTTTCCAAAGCAGCCTTTAAAGCCCTGACGAAGTCAAAGTTCGGGAACGCTCCTACAGATGTGTTCAGCCACTGATCCTGATGGCTGATACTTCCATTGGCTTCCACTTGGTGATGCGAAAACTGAAAGGCGACCTGCTCGTAAGGTCTTCGCCCCGCGAACATCGGGATCGCCAAAGCTGTCGTTTCAAAATCAATGAAATGCAGCGGGTACTTAAACGAATTAAAAGCTTCTGTCAGAAATTCCTTGTGATAAATCGGTTCCAGGCAGCCCGACGCGGATGATTGAATTTGCTGCAGTCGCCGCTCCGCAGCAGAGAAGCCCGCGCAAGCTTTCGCCTGTTTCGGGGCGAAATCTTCTTCCCGGAAATCTTTTAGAAAATAATCTTACGGTTAAAGAGCGGCGTCAGAATGTCCTTTGAACCCAGGCTACCTCTCCATAACTCAAAAAGCAAAGGCTGCATCAACTGTTCGGCCGACAGACCTGTCTGCCCGCTCCAACATTCGATAAAGCCGGAGGATAAATGATCCCCGTCCGTTTGAAACTCGCATTGCAGACAATGCTTGCCGATACTGGTGAAACGCTTCTTTCCGCTCTTTAAATCAGTTGCTAACGATTCCGCATACGAGCTGAGCGTGTAAACTGTGCCGCCCAATTCAAATGCTTCATTGAGCAAAATTTCAACTTCAGCACTCACCGGCACCTTGATCAAAACCCGGTCACCCAGATCATCCGGTGTCAACGCATGTTTTTGTACAATGGTGACCCGCCCTTCTGTCTTACTGATCTTAAATTGCTGGTTTAGTCCGTCGACCGTCGCTTTTTTGGTTTTATCCGCCAGCATCAGATAAGCGGAAACATGGAACTGCGGAAATGCCGTTTGCAATACCATTACCTGAAAGGCGACGTCCGTCAGGTAAGGCTTCCACGCTGACCTGATCTGCCCCTTGTTTGTGCTGAAGGAATCCTCATCCGAATTAAAAGATTTCGCTTTGACCTCGATCAGCTGAATATTGTCGCCTTTTTTGACCAGGATATCTATTTTAACCAGAAAATCTCCGGCAAGAATGGCGGCTTCGAATAAAGTGCAGTTCTCCTGCGCCAACAATTCATTTGTCTTGTTGACCGCTCCTTCATTAGATTCTTCGGCAATCAATACCCCCTCCGGATGGTAAGCCCTGGCCAGAGCACCTACCTGAAAACCGCCCAGCGCAAGTGCTTCCAAGAATTGATCTTCTGTTTTCGTATTCGTGTATTTCTCGGCGTTGCTTTGATAATACAATTTCGTTGGGCATTCCATGCCGGTCTGAAAACGTGATTTGGTGAGATAGGGCATACAATTGTGTTTGATTTGGTTTTACCTAAGTTATTAATAAATAAACAGATAACAATTCAAATCCAATCCGTAAATCTTCACGCACCCACTGATTTCGACCGAAAGTGAAATATCCGCGCACGAATGATATCAAGAGGAAAGCCACAAAATATCAGCGCCTCTTCGCCCCGACAACAAAAAAACACACCCTGTAGCTACAGCGTGGAGAACAGCATTTTTTACCGGCCAATTTTGCAACATGAAAAAGCTCATCATTGTACTCTTGCTCTTCACCGCCTGCCAGCCCACCCCTCGCACCTATATCAATCACACCGAAGGCCCGTGCTCTATCGCCGATGATACCCTCATCCTCCAAAACGATCTCATCATTAACCGCTGCGGCTATCAAAAAATCCGCAACGGAAAGCACTTACCCAAGCAATACCGGGTCAAACAATGGAAGCGCAACAGTCCCTATGCGCCGGCAATCCGCATTGATAGCAAACACGCCTACTGGAATAACACAATTTATCTACAAGCGCCGTAAATAGGATCTACCCATCAGCACCCACCCACCGCCAAAAATAAGCCGCGAAAAAAGTCTCACCCTACCCAGGTCCTTGCCATTATAATTGCTATATTGCACAAGCGCCCTGCTATAAACCAATACAATTTTAATTGATGAATACACCGTATGATGCATTGCCGCAGAAATCATGCTTATACCTGTTTTTATTCTTTTGCTTTTCTTTTTTTTCTTTTACAGAAGATCCGGCTATACTAATATCTGATTCGCTGTATAGAAAAGCCGATTACCGGCAAGCTATTTCTGTATTGCAAAACCGCCTTTCCATAGCACAAAAAAATAAAGAAAACATTATCAAAATAGTTCTCTATAATAGTTTGGGCAAAGCTTATTCGCAGTTGGGCGAAAGTGTTGAGGCATTAAAAAATTATCAGCTGGCTATAAAAATGACGGAGATAACCGGCGACAAACAACGCACCGGGAAGATCCTGAAAAATATAGGCGCCCTCTACGAGGAACAAAAAAATTTTACACAGGCCCTATCCTATTATGATAAAGCACAGGACATAGCAATAGCAATTAAAGACCAGGCGCTATTAGCCGACTGCTACAACAATAGGGGTGTTATTTATGAACAGCAATTAAAGTATGATGATGCCCTGGCGGTTTATAAAAAAGCGCTGGCTATTTATCAAAAATTGAACATAACCGACAGAATTGCGCTCAGCCTTAATAATATCGGGATCGTATATAAATTCCAAAAAAAATTCCCTCAATCACTCGATTATTATAACCGTTCGCTAAAATCTTCTGAGAAACTGGGCGATCGCTTTTTTGTAGCGGCTAACTTGAACAATATGGGCAACGTTTATGCTTTAATGAACAATTATCCCAAAGCCGTAGAATTTAACCAGAGAGCCTTAAAAATAGCCGAGGAAATTAAAGCTACCAACATTGTTGTAGAAGCCTACGGTAGTTTGGCGGAAGACTATGCGGGGATGGGCGATCTGAAAAAAGCGTATGAGTTGAAGAATAAGTTTATCGCGGTTAAAGAAGATTATATCAATTTGGAACGCTCCGGCCAGATGGCAGAAATGCAAACCCGGTATGAAACAGAGAAAAAGGAAAATCAAATAGTTACACTACAGCAGCAGCAGCAGATAAGTTCCCTTAATATAGCAAAGCAGCAACTGTTGCTCCAAAAAAGAAATTACCAGGTATTCACCATAACCGGCATAGCTATCAGTCTGCTAATTTTTGGTTATTTATATAACAACCGGCAGCGCGCCAGGCAGCAGTTAGATAAACTGAAGGCGATATCAGATACCGAAAAACAGGAACGCACACGTATTGCCAAGGATATACACGATGATATGGGCTCCGGACTGTCAAAGATCATCCTGATGTCGGGCATGGTTGAAGACAAAATAAAAACAAGCGAATACGGCATAAAGGAAATCAGCACTATAAAACAAATATCGCAGGAACTGGTGGATAACATGCGCGACCTTATCTGGGTGCTTAACCCTGAAAATGCCACGCTGGATAATTTAGTGGCCAGGATACGCGAACACTGCTCAGATTACCTGGAGGGCCTGGCAGTTAAAACGGAACTCGATATTCAGCACGACGTGCCTTATGTCAGGATATCGCAGCAAACACAGCGCAATATCTTTTTAACCACTAAAGAGGCCCTTCATAATTGCGTTAAACATGCCAACTGTGATAAAATTACCATTGGACTTACTTTTAAGGACGGCATGCTCACAGTGAGTATTACCGATAGCGGCAAAGGCTTTGAAGCCGATGAACTGAAACGTAAAGGTAATGGCCTGCGTAATATGCAGCAGCGTATGCAATCAATAGGCGGGAAATTTATGATTACCTCCGGTTTAGGTCAGGGTACAACCATACAAACCAGCATACAATTGGCTTAACGCGCAAATGCGCCAATACTATAATACCACTTTAGTGTAATTGATAATATTGTTGTATAGGTATAATTTTATAGCATGGCAATAAATGTGGCAATAATAGAAGATCAGCGCGAGCTGCGCGATATGCTTGTTGTTTTAATAAACGGCAGCAACGGCTTTAGCTGTGCAGGCGCTTTTGAAAACGCCGAAGACGCTATTACTTCCATCCCACTGCTTAACCCGGACGTAGTGTTGGTTGATATCCATCTTCCCGGGCAATCCGGTATAAGCTGTGTTAGCCAACTAAAGCAGCAATGTATGGATACACACTTTGTAATGTGCACTTCGCTTGAAGATAACGAGAGCATTTTCAATGCTCTTAAAGCGGGTGCTGCCGGCTATATCTCTAAATCTTCCTCGCCAATAAAAATATTAGACGCCATTACTGATGCCTATAACGGCGGTGCCCCCATGAGCAGCCAGATAGCACGTAAAGTTGTTGCTTCCTTTCAGCCCGACAAAAACGCCAATTCCGAGTTGCAGAAATTATCCGTCCGTGAACAGGAAATTTTACAATACCTGTCAGAGGGATATCGTTATAAAGAGATCTCAGGCTTTCTGTACATTAGTATAGAAACTGTGCGTAAGCATATCCACAATATTTATGATAAGCTACAGGTAAATTCGCGTACCGACGCGCTTAATAAAGTTACCAAAGGTGGTATCACCTGGTAGTATCCTGCCTTTACAATTACAACTAAAGTGTAATTGATGCCCCCCTGATTGCTGATTAGGTTTGAGAATCAAAAATCACCCTTAAAAGCAAAATCATGAAAACACTAAAACAAAGCATTTATTACGTACTTACTTCTTGCATACTGTTGAGCGCAGTAAGCTGCAAAAAAGACAAGCAACCCGAAGAACCCGCATTTACCTGCACCACCTGTAAAACCACGCCCGATGCCAAAGCTGAAAATAATGCACTAAGCAAAGGCGTTTACAAAGGCGTAGTAGTAGGCTCAACCGGAACAATTAGTATCGACGTATTAAACGGCGGTTCAACCATTGCAGCTACGTTAATTTTGGATGGGCAGACCATCAACATGACCTCTACAGCCGTGTGGGCAAGCGGCACACCATTAAATGCGGCATTTACAGGTACTGCAGGCGGGCAGAACTATTCATTCACTTTTACGGTTCAGGCCAACGGCAGTAATCCTTCTACCTCCTCTTATACCATTCCCGGCCACCCTAACATAGCTTTTACCCTTATAAAAGAAACATCAGACAACCTGATAAAATGTTACCTGGGTACAACCGAGGGTAAGAAAACTTCGGGCGCATTGCAAAGCTCTGTGCTTAATATCATAACCTCAGGCAAAACCAACACGTGGTTCGCCCTGTCAAAAGACAATGCTTCGGGCGCAATCTCAACTGTCGACGGTACAATAAGCGGCAATACCCTTAACTGTAACTGCGGCCTTACTACTACGGTTACCGGCGTGGTTACTTCCGATCAAATTGATGGAACTTATAAAGGTTCAGATAACCAGGGAACATTCATAGCTAAACGCACACTTTAATCTGCTTATCACTTAACAAATGAAAAAGATCAGTTTATTGCCATTGCTGTTATTGCTAATCGCAACGCAAATTAAAGCCCAGGAGACCGTAAAAGAGCTTTCAAAGCAAGCTTATAAAGGCTATTTATACGACGTTAAAAACACAAACAATGCATTGAGCATCACCTATAAAATTCCGGGCGAAAAAAAGAACAGCGATGCGCTCTTTGAAACCTACAGTTTTGATGCTGCTAATAAATTTGTTAAGGTGGAGAACACCAACCTGGCAAAAGAAGAGAAGCCTGATGTCACCGTTACCCAATTTTATGCCTATGTGGGCGGCACATCATCATTTGATGTATTAAGCATGAAACTTAAACTTAGCCGGAAAGAGCTGTTAAAAAGCTGGAGTCATGAAAAACAGGCTTACATTGTTAGCAAAGTGCTGCAAAACGAAGCCATCAAGCCTAAGAATGATAACGGCAAAACGTACAAGGGTTACGCTTCATTTGTAACTGAAACACAAGGTACCCAGGACGATCTTTTTATACTGGCGGCTAATGATAATAAAGATAAAAAGCTGGGTAACCAATACTATGTATTGAATGTTAACAGCAGTCTTGAAGTAAAAGAGACGCCTGTTGATCTGGCCGGTGCGCAAACGCTGGTATATTGTGATCAGCTGCAGGAAAGCAATGACATTGCAATGGTGTTTGCCCCAGAAAAGGGTAACGGCGATGCCAGCAGCTACACTTATTTTAGGTACAGCCAAAAAGGTGAGTTTAAAACAAAAGTAGCTTTTAAAAGCCCATCGACTAACCTCCTCATTATGAATGTAAATGAAGCCATGGGCTCTGTTTATTTCTGCGGAACATCTACCAAATCAACAGATGCTTACGGGGAAGTTTTTTCGGAGCATGCTTCTATTTATAACCCCGGTTTTACACAAGGCGGAGAAAATAAGGTGGATATGAAATGGCAAAAAAATGCCGAAGAAAAGATGAGCAGTTTCCATCTGCTGAAATTTACCGGCAATCAACTTGATTTTGCTTCAACCGCGGCTATTGATGCCTTTAAATCAAAATTCGTGGCATCAGGTAAAGGCGCATCTGTTTATAAGGGGAATAAATTTATTGTAGAAAGGTTTTTCGTAACGCCTAACCAGGAATATTTAATAGCCGGGCAACTAACAGGCTCTGTTAATATGGGTATGGGTAACCCGGTAAAAACGTATGAAGATCTGGTGTGCCTTTACTTTGATAAGGCAGGTCAGCTTAAAACACAGTTCGGCGTAGGCAAGCTGAACAATGATAAAAAGAGCGAGATATTTGATATGCTGCAGGATTTTCGCCTGAGCAAAGATGGAAAAAGTGTGTACTGGGAAATTAAAGAAGTAAAGGGCGTTAAGGGTTACCAGTCGTTTTTGAGCGCGTACAGTGGTGGTTCACCATCTTTATACGCAGTTTATTTTCCGCGCATTGCAAAAATAGACCTTGCAGCTAATACAATAAGTGAGTTTAAAACCCTCGGAGATGAGAATTATTACCTACGTAAGGATTTTCAATCGTACTTTAACAAAGCCGAAAACAGCGTAACCTACATCGGTCACGATGAGGATTTTAAGAAATTGTGGCTGGCTAAATATGTATTTGAATAATATTTCCATTAACACAAAGGCCGCCAGTCCGATAGGTTGGCGGCTTTTAACGGTAAATGGCGTATGATGTTTTTTTCCAGACCGGCCAATGCCTCCGCACGAATAAATATACTGCCGGCGTCAAAGTTGCTGTTTGGTAACGTAATAGATCGTCCAGGAATGGTTTGCTTCAATTCAACGTACAAGTGGGATATTCTTTTCTGCTTGTCAATCAAACCAATTCATCCAGGTAAATCACACCGAAAACTCCAGTTCCGCCTCAATAAAGTATCCCACCCATAAGGGCCCACCCCACCGCCCTAAAAGACTAAGCAACCCTCTCATCTAATCAAACAAATGATCCTTCCACCCCTCATAGATCATCACCATCGCCAGCGTATCCAGTTCACAATACTTCAATAAAGCATTATAATAAAAAGCCTGCTCCTCTTCCGTCATATCTGCGAACTGCATCTTCACATAAGCTATCATCGCCGCTCCACCATCCTTTAACTCCTTCCCGTTCTCCTCACACAACTCATCCAATTGTTCCGGACTTAATCCACCGCCCCTTATTCTCATTTCTAACCTCAATCATCCGGTTAAGATCAAATTTTATTTTCGATCGTTGTAAGGGTTAACCTATCTTCGGTTGTCTGTTAATCATATTGATAGATTCCAAATTTTAAGAAACACAATTGCATACAACCCATATTGATAACGGCACTTCCGGTTTTGATCTGATTTTGGATGAAAAAGAATTTGACAGGATATATTTAGAGCATTATCCGGCCTTATTCCGATATGCCTATACTATGGTGCATGACGGCATTATGGCTGAAGAAATGGTTCATCAGGTGTTTTTAAAAATGCTTGAAAAGAAGGTGCCGCTTAATATTCATACTTCATTAAAGGCTTATCTATACCGGTCGGTCAATAACGAATGCCTGAATTATATCAAACGTAAAAAAGTCAAAAGCTCCTTTGAAGTCCAAAACATTAAAGCCATGAGCAATAAAACAGAAAGTCCGCTGGCTAAATTACAATACCAGGAATTGGAACAACGCCTCAAGAAAGCTATTAATGAGCTGCCTGAACAGTGCCGAACCATTTTTCAATTGAGCCGTTTCGAAGAATTAAAATATGCAGAGATCGCTACGCAGTTAGGCTTATCCGTTAAAACGGTCGAAACACAAATGAGCCGTGCACTTAAAAAATTGCGCATACAACTGGCGGATTATCTGCCGGTTATTTTAATGATGCTATTGGTAAATATCTTATACCTATTTAATTGGAAGATATGGAAATAAACGATGACCTACTGGTCAGCCACATTTTAGGTGAAGTCTCCCCGGCAACTGCTGAAGAAATAAGTACATGGAGAAATTCCGATCCGGCCAATAATGAGCGGTATCAGCAATTCCGGGCAATATGGGAAACGAGTAAGAATATTAATTATATCGGGACTTTAGATCCACAGGTATCTCTACAAAAGCTTAAAGAAAAGGCAGCAATGCAAAAAGCTGAAGATGATAAAGTAGTTCCACTTAACAGAAAAAATTCCTGGCTAAAAATCGCGGCAGCAATTTTATCATTTGTCGGCTGCGGTTTGTTTTATTTATATCAGCGTAATTTTAAAGAGATACAACTTATCACCAAGAATGAAGTTAAAGTCGACACGCTTTCCGACGGATCAATAGTTACCCTAAATAAGGCTACTTCCTTGAAATATCCCATTAGGTTTCGCGGCAAGAAACGGAATGTTATTCTGACCCGGGGCGAGGCTTTTTTTAATGTGGCCAAAAACAAAGCAATGCCTTTTATCATCAGCACAGGCAGCACAACGATCAAGGTAGTAGGCACTTCGTTTAATGTAAAGAACAAAGCTGATGCAATAGAAGTGATCGTCGAGACCGGAATCGTGCAGGTAACACGGAATGGAAATACAGTTTCACTAAAGCCGGGAGAAAAAGTATTGGTTAAACAAAACCCACTGTTGTTCCGGAAAGAAAAGAATCCCGACCGGCTATATAATTATTATAGAAGCAAGGAATTTGTAGCAGATAATACACCGCTCTGGCGTTTGGTGGAAGTGCTTAATGAAGCGTATGAAAGCAAAATTGTCATCAGCAGAAAAGAATTGAACGAGCTGCAACTCAACACTACTTTCAAGGATGAATCATTGGACGATATTTTGGTGATCATAAGCCGGACGTTCGGAGTGACAGTAGAAAAAAAGAACGGTGCGATTGTAATTAAGTGATAACCCGATGAGGAAACTTTGGATAACAGATGCTAAACAGATAAAAGTCTGCCTGATGACAATACTTATTTTGGGGATTTTTGCTCAGGTTAATGCACAAAGCTTATTGAATAAATCCATTTCCATCAACACCCAACATACCAAACTAAGCGTAGTACTCAAAGAGATCGGCGAAAAAGGCGGTTTTTACTTTGCTTACAATGGCAGATTGCTGCCACAGGATAGCTTAGTTACTGTGGTGAGCAACGACCGGCCGATATCGGTCATTTTAAACCAACTATTTAAAGAAAGGTATGACTTCGAAGAAAGAAAAAACTATGTTATCATCACCGAAGCATTAAAGCATCTTGCTTTGATCAATACAGATCTAACAGCTGAAGGTAACACCTATTCGGTGAGCGGCTTTGTAGTGGATGACCACACAGGCGAGCGACTGATGAATACCAGCGTGTACGAAAAGCAGCAATTGGTGTCTGCGTTAACAGATGAACATGGCTATTTCAAGCTCAAATTAAGAATGAGCGCGCCGGAACCGATCACCGTTACTGCGAGCAAACGTCTCTATCACGACACTACCCTACATTTTCTGGAAACGGTTTTGGTAAATTCCCGCGCTGATAAATCAGCGTATGAAAAAGTGGCTGATCAAACTAATCGTGTAGAACGGACCGGTTTAGGCCGTTTGTTTATCTCGACCCGGCAAATGATCCAAAGCATGAACATACCGGATTTCTTTGCCAATCGCTCTTATCAAATTTCATTAACGCCGGGACTGAGCACACATGGGATGTTCAGTCCGCAGGTGGTTAATAAATTTTCCCTGAATCTTGTCGGCGGCTATACTGCCGGTGTGAATGGCCTGGAAGTCGGTGGTTTGTTTAATATCAATAAAAGAGATGCACGGTATCTTCAAATGGCCGGTATTTTTAACCTGGCTGGTGGTAATGCAACCGGTTTACAGCTTGCCGGGGCACATAACCGGGCGATGGACACGGTCAGGGGCGCACAACTGGCCCTTTTCACCAATAATGCAGGCACACAATTATCCGGTCTTCAGTTGAGCGCCTTACATAATCAAACGCGTCGGCTAAAAGGCTTACAGATCGGGCTCGTGAATGTTGCCGATACCTCCCAGGGCGCCAGTATAGGGCTGCTCAATTTCATAGGTAACGGTTTTTATAAAGTAACCTATTCGGCCAGTGACATGAGCAATACGAATGTTTCCTTAAAAACCGGCACCCATTCCTTTTACAGTGAATTGTTGACCAGCGCCAATATCTCCGCTGATCAAAAGTTCTATTCGTTTGGGCTGGGCATTGGTCATGATTTTATGTTCAGCGATAAAGTTTATCTTTCCGCTGAAGCGAACTACCAGTTCGCGAATACTGGCTTATGGGACGATAGATGGACACAAGGCAAATTGCTGCTCAACTTCCAATTCTCGAAAAATATTAGTATCGTTGGTGGTCCTACAGTCAATCATTATAACCATAGCGGTACCTGGCATTTAGACGGTTATAAAAACATCACCAATCTTCCTGAATTCGGCGCTGGTCCGCTGCCGTTGTACATTAGCAATAATGGCCATCAGACAAGAAATTGGGTTGGCTGGCAGGTCGGCATCGCTTTTAATTCTGTTTTTAAACCGACAAAAAAAGTGACAGACAATTCACAAAGCTGGTACCTGGGATTGGCAGCCACGGGTGGGATTGGCTGGGATGAACCTTATGCCATGGTGACCGGAGCTGAGCTTTCCGTTCAGCGTGATCTTGGCGAAAACCTCACCGGAACAATATCATCCGGCTATACACACTTTAGCATTCAGAAAAAGTATGGTGTTGAAACCTCAGACAGGATTAATGATGCTGCATTGCCTGTGAACCTGGTACCCATTAAAGCGGGCATCCGGCTAAAAACGGGGAAAAATTTTTATATCGCCGGCGAAATAGGTTCGGCAATTGGAAACGAGGCTTATATAGGCCGAAACAACTTTTCGGGTCTTCCCGATCGAACTGTAAAATTGCCTTATCGTTCTTTAATGTATGCAGTATCAGCGGGGTTCAGTTTTAAAATCGGACTTGAAACAGGTATTAAATTTGAAGATTACGGGCTGCAATCGCAGTATAAAGAGTTTGCCCTTCGTTTAGGATACCGTATAAAACTGGGTAAATAATTAACACTTGTAGGGGTAGATCCTATTTGGATTGTCTTAACTAAACCTTTTACAAATTTTTTAATCCACAGCTATGATAACTAAAACATCCAAAGTAATTTACATCATTTTATCAGTAACGCTCCTATTGGCGGTGCATAATGTTAACGCGCAATCAGGCAACTCCGGTGAACTTCGCTTCGGCGTAGGCGTTGACGGAATCTTACCGATCGGCAATACCGCCAGAGGCTTAAATTTCGGTTTGGGTATTACGCCAAGGTTACAGTACGGCGTTTCCGAAAAATTTGCCTTGACATTCACGAGTGGAATTTATCATTTTTTTCCTAAAACAATTACCTATCCGGCCTCCGGCAGCTTTTCGGGCTTTTCCTACGAACGCAAATCCGATATCATCCCCGTTAAAGCGGGTTTCAAGTATTTTATAGGTAAAAACTTTTATTTGGCAGGCGAAGCTGGCTTAGGGTTTGAAGTGGCTGATGGCGGCGGACCCATTTACTTTTTATGGTCTCCGGGATTTGGTTACGCTAGCAAAAGATGGGATGTCGGAGCCCGCTTTGAAAACTACGCTGGCAGCGGTGGTAGCGACGGTATAACAGCCCTGCGCGTGGCTTATGGCTTCGGTCTGTAAAATTATTACCGAGTAAAGACTGACTTGGTTGTCAGTCTTTACTTATGCTATACATCGCCTTCCCAGCGACATCTTCGCTCGGACAAAAAACATACACACCTGTAACTACAGGGTGGAGACCAGCATTTTGTACTTTGATCTGCTGGTTAATAGGAACGTTGCCAAAGCTTGTAACGAGCAATGATATTAAAGCAAATCCAGCGGCAGCCGCTATGAAGGCCGCTGCTTTCCGATCCTGGTTAATCGTCCACGCATACCATAGGCCTTGGTCTTTACATCAGCGCGGAAATTATCCGCAAACATGACGGTGAGATCGGTGTTGAAAGCGAAATTGGCGAAGGGAGCACGTTCTGGTTTACATTGCCGTTGATCGACTAATTCGCCAGATCGTTTAATCGCGCATCAGTACTTCCGGTGCTACGCCCAACGTATCCGCTATGGAGAGAAAATCTTCGACCGTTAGTTTGGTCTGCCCCAACTCAATTTTCCCGTAGGCATTCTGACACACACCCAGGGTACTCCCCATGTACTTCTGACTGTAACGACGGGATTCCCTCAGTTTGCGGATATTTGCGATAACGTGTATAGTACGCGACATGGGCTGCAAGATAAATAAAAAACTCCCACCTTGTTAGATGCTGTTGTTTCCGGGCCGCTTTAGCAGCCGATTTTTGCTTTTCATCAAACGAAAAGCATATGTTGAACACCATTTCCTGGCAGCAATATTTCACTACGGTCTTGCTGCTGACCTTAGCCTGGTATGGCTACGTGCTATTGCGCTATTACCGCGACAAAATCATGGGGCGTTTTCAAACTAAAGCGGATCCCTCCTCCTGGGTCAGCTCCGCTCCTGTGCTGGGCGCAGTTAAACAGGATAACCCCAGGCTTGATCCAGAAGAACTCTCTTTCGGTAACAGCCAGCCAGATGATATCAGTGACAGCACACTTCTTTGCGGCCCAACAGATGAGTTGCTGGCTGAAACCCAAAGCCTGGTCGAAGCCTTTCGCGATACGCCGGACAAAACCGGATTTCTTTCGCTCTTGGGTGTGCTACTGGCAAAGTATGAGCCTTATGAAGACGAGATCGACCTCAAGGTCATCCGACCATTGGCAAAACAACTCCCTTTCCCTATTGAAGAACACGAATGGCCCAAATTTTAAACCTATGAAAAAACTAAGCATGACAAGCGGCCTGCTGCTAATCGGGATGATCGCAGCAGCGCAGGACGGCAATGCCGGCATTAACGAAGCGACTACTCAGGTCAAAAGCTATTTCTCCACCGGTACCAACCTCATGTACGCCATCGGCGCCATAGTGGGGCTGGTGGGCGCGATCAAAGTCTATAAAAAATGGAACGATGGCGAACCGGATACCGGCAAGGTCGCAAGCAGCTGGTTCGGCAGCTGTATCTTCCTGGTGGTCGTGGCTACTGTGCTCAAATCTTTTTTTGGCGTCTAACAATCCGCAAACTATAGCACCCGCTTATTGTTATGGTAAAACAATCCTTTGTTTTATGAACGATAAGCCTACGCAACTCAGCGAAGAAGAGCAAAAACTCTTCGGTGACCTCATGCCGGAAGACTACCGGGAAATCATCGATTCCGGTCTGAACCGGAGGCACTTTCTTAAACTGGTCGGACTGGCTTCCGCCGGCTTACTGGCGGGCCACCTGATCGGCGCCCAACGCGCCTTCGCCCGCGGCGTGGCCCTAGGTGAGATCGAGGAGCTGCCTGCATTTGCGATCGAGAACGGTGTAAATGTCAGCTTTAAAGTGAATGCCAATCCTGTGCATATCACCGTCGACTCCCGCATGACCCTGCTGGACGCGCTACGGGAACGGCTGGGTCTGACCGGTTCTAAAAAAGGTTGTGATCATGGACAGTGCGGGGCTTGTACGGTAATAACCGGGGGAAACCGCGTGCTCTCCTGCCTGACATTGGCAGCTACCTGTGAAGGAAAAACCATCATTACCGTTGAAGGATTGGCTAAAGATGGACAGCTCAATCCGGTGCAACAGGCATTTTTAGACCATGACGGCTTTCAGTGCGGCTTCTGTACATCAGGACAGATCTGCTCGGCAGTGGCCTTAATGAAGGAAGCGAAAGAAGGACAGGCCAGTTATGCAACGGCCAATGTGCGTACGACTCCCGCACCTGTTGTGCTGAGCAGAACAGAGATTGCGGAACGGATGTCCGGCAATATCTGCCGCTGCGGCGCCTATTCAAATATTGTGGACGCCATTCAGGCCGCCCAAACCGGAAAAAGTGAAGAACCTAACTGGCAAACCTTATGAGACCGTTCAAGTACACAACCGCATCAACACCGACAACAGCGGTCGGCCTCGCCCAAAGCAATCCCAACGCGAGATTTCTCGCGGGCGGCACCAACCTGATCGATCTGATGAAAGAAGACGTGGCGCGCCCGGATGAGCTCATCGATATCAATTCCTTAAAATTAAACAGCATCTCAGCGATTACAGGAGGCGGCATCAGTCTCGGCGCCCTTGGTAAAAACACAGAAGCGGCGAATCACCCGCTGGTGCGCAAAAACTACCCCTTACTTACAAAAGCCATACTGGCCGGCGCATCGGCACAGATAAGGAACATGGCGACCAACGGGGGTAACCTGCTTCAGCGTACCCGCTGCACGTACTTTTACGATACAGCCATGCCTTGCAACAAACGGGAACCCGGCAGCGGATGCGCGGCCCTGCAAGGCATTAATCGCATGCATGCCATTTTCGGATGGTCGGAAAATTGTGTGGCCGTCTACCCTTCTGATATGGCAATTGCATTAACCGCGTTGAAAGCCCGGGTAAAAGTACTTCAGCCGGGCGGTACCACGCGCAGTATTCCTATCGAAGACTTTCACCGCTTACCCGGCGAGCAGCCGCAGCACGACAATACCCTCCGAACCGGCGAGCTGATCACCGCCATAGAACTGCCACCTAATGATTTTGCAGCACATTCCGCTTATCTAAAAGTGCGGGACCGGAACTCCTATGCTTTTGCGCTGGTCTCCGTCGCGGCAGGATTGGTACTTAAGGGCAACACTATCCTGTCCAGCCAACTGGTGATGGGTGGCGTAGCGCATAAGCCCTGGGCACTGAAAGCTGCAGAACAATTCCTGAAGAATAAGGCAGCAACCGTGGATAACTTCAGTAAGGCGGCTGAAATCACTATGCAGGAAGCCAGACCGCTGAACCACAACAAATTCAAAATCGAACTCGGTAAACGAACGCTGATCAGCGCGCTCCAAACAGCGCTTAAAGGTTAAACTTATGGAAGAGAATAAAAGTATAGGCAAAGCCATCAACCGGATCGACGGTTTGCTGAAAGTGACCGGACAGGCGACCTACGCTACAGATTATCCGGCTAAGAACCTGGCCTACGCGGTAATCTTTAAAAGTACGATTGCCGCGGGTAAAATCAACGCGATCAACACGGGGGAACTGCAAAAAATGCCGGGTGTATTGGCAGTCATCACCCATGAAAATGCACCCAAACTAAATGTGCGGGGCGGCCTGCGGGGCGGCGCCCTGTTACAAGGTCCCGAAGTTTACTTTTACGGACAGCACATCGGCATGGTAGTAGCGGAAACATTCGAACAGGCGACATACGTCGCTAAAATGGCCAAAGTGGATTACACTACTGCAGAAGCGAATACCGATTTTGAAAAACTGATGCCCCAGGCAGGACTTCCTAAAGGCCGTGAACTGGCCGATCATAAACGGGGTAATGCAAAAGCAGCCTTTGATCAGGCTCCTGTGCAATTTGCGGGTACCTACCATACCCCGATCGAACACCACCATCCTATGGAACCGCACAGCACCGTCGCGGTATGGGAAGGCGAAAAGCTTACCCTGTACAATGGCTCCCAGATCATTAATGGGGCACAGACATCAGCCGCAGCCACGTTGAATCTTAAACCCGAGCAGGTGCACATCGTTTCCCCTTTTATCGGAGGTGGCTTTGGGTCCAAAGGCGGGCAATGGGCCAACCTGGTGCTGGCGGCGGTCGCCGCTAAAGCCGCAGGACGGCCCGTTAAACTGGCACTCACGCGGCAGCAAATGTTTAATTCCGTAGGATTGCGCCAGCAGAACTACCAGAAAATCAGCATCGGCGCAACCCGGGATGGTAAAATGACCAGCCTGTCCCACGAAATCACCACGCATACCGCGATCAATGACGAATATATTGAAGGCTGCGGCGAGGGCGCGAAGATCATGTACGATGTACCTGATCTGCTGGTCAGTTATCGTGTCGTGCCGATGAACCTTATTTTGCCGACCTACACCCGCGGTCCCGGTCATTCCACCGGCAGCTTCGCGCTGGAGTCGGCTATCGATGAACTTGCCCACCAGCTCAACATGGATCCCATCACGCTGCGCTTAAAAAATCAGCCGGAAAAGGATCCCGACAACGGCAAGCCCTGGTCGACACGCGCTACCATCAGGTGCCTGCAGGAAGGCGCCAAAGCATTTGGCTGGGATAAACGCAGGCAGCAACCCCGCAGTTACCAGGTTGGAGATGAGCTCATCGGCTATGGTGTGGCCTGCGGCACTTATCCTGCCCGCCAGCGACCCAGCTCAGCGAGCCTGCAATTAACCCGCAGCGGCAATGCCGTAAAAGCAATTGTATCCATCGCGGCATCTGACCTGGGCACAGGTACCTTCACGATCCTTGCACAGACCGCTGCCGACGGCCTCGGAATGAAGGTGCAGGACATTACCGTTAAGTTGGGTGACTCTGACCTCCCGGCAGCGGCCGGTTCGGTCGGCTCGGTCGGCGCAGCCAGTTTTGCCAATGCAGTTAATGAGGCCTGTGAAAAGATCACCGACGAATTGCTCGCCAAATCCGGCAAGCAGTTCTTTGTGCGGCCAACGGCTTATCAGCTCATGCAATCTGAACAGATCAGCAATTTTGAAACGCGGGCAGACGCCAAAGCCCCGGCCCAGGCCAATGAATACTCCTCTCACAGCTTCAACGCCAATTTTGCCGAAGTCCGCGTCAACAGCCTGACGGGCATGGTCAAAGTCAGCCGCTTTTTAGCGGTGACAGGTGCCGGTAAGATCCTCAATCCCAAAACTGCCCGCTCGCAGATCATCGGCGGAAACGTATGGGGAATCGGCATGGCCCTGACCGAGGAATCCCTGATCGACCCGCGCTGGGGAAACTTCGCCACCCGGAGCCTGGCAGACTACCACGTCCCCGTTAATATGGATATCGGCAAAATGGATGCGCTTTTTGTAACGGAAGCTGATGGGGTCGTTAACAAAATGGGCATCAAAGGCATTGGCGAGGTCGGCATCACCGGCGTGGCCGCGTCAATTGCGAACGCTATCTTCAATGCGACAGGCAAGCGAGTGAGGGATGTTCCGATCACACCCGACAAACTGCTTTAAGCCAAAATATTACCACCTGCCCAACAGGTGTGGACGTAAGATAGCCCGATGCGTGCAACTTTGCCTGTATGAATTATTTCATCAACAAAGGCATCAATGAACCTATTGAATTCAAGGGTTTGAAAGCGCAATACATCGGCTACCTCGGCGGAGGGCTGGTGGCCCTGCTTGTCCTTTTCGCCATACTTTATTTGATCGGCCTCGCCGTTTATCTCTGCATCCTGATCATTTCCGCCTCCGGCAGTTACTTGTTCTACATAGTTTTTGGCCTGAGCCACAAATATGGTCAGCATGGTCTGATGAAACATCAGGCCCGCCGTTATCTGCCCATCTACCTGAAATTCAAATCCAGAAAACTCTTTTATGAAAAACGCTGAGCAAATCTTCCCCATTTACAAAACGGAAAACAATACCCTGTTATCCGGGCAGGGTGACATGACCATTGGCTATCGCGTCGTACTTCCAGAATTGTTTACCCTCTCCAATGATGAATACGTGGCCCTGCACCAGACCTGGGTCAAAGCCATCAAGCTATTGCCCAAGCAGAGCATCTTTCATAAACAGGACTGGTTCGTGGAAGATCAGTACAAAGCGCAGTTTGCCGAACAAACCTTTCTGGGTCATGCCAGCGAACGCTTTTTTAATGAGCGCCCCTATCTCGCTCATCATTGCCATTTATACATTACGAGACGCCCATTGGGCTATAAACCGGTCACCAGCGCCGTCAGCGGTCTGATGCGTAAAAAACTCGTTCCTGCACAAAGCATATCCGCAGCTTTATTGCGGGAATTTGAAGACAGCTGCGGCCAATTTAAACGCGTGCTCGAAGATTCCGGCTTGCTTACTTTGATTCGACTCACGGATAATGAACTCAGCGGCACCTTAGAGGTTCCCGGCGTACTGGAACGCTACTGTTTTCTGTTGAACGAAAACGATCAGCCTGTGCTCAAAGACATTCATTTAAAAGAAGATTTGCGCATTGGGGATCATCAATGCCAGCTTTATACCCTTGCAGATGCCGAAGACCTGCCCGCTCAATGCGCTGCCCGGATCACTTATGATAAATACAGCACCGATAAAACCAAATTCAGCACCGGCTTCGCCAGTCCCATCGGTGCGCTACTGGACTGCAACCACATCTACAACCAATACATCTTTATCGAAGACAGTCCCAAGACATTAAAGAAACTGGAAGCGAAAAAGTTGCGGCTGCAATCGCTCTCGGCCTATTCCCGCGAAAACGCGATCGGCCGTGATGCCACTCACGAGTTCCTGCACGAAGCGATCAGCCAGCAGCGGCTTCCGGTCAAAGCCCATTTCAATATCCTCGCCTGGGGCGATCCCAAGGACACCCGTAACAAAGTCAGTTCCGCCATTGCCCAACTGGATGCGCAACCACGACAGGAAACCGACGGCGCGCCGCAACTCTGGTGGGCCGGCCTGCCCGGCAATGCGGGCGATTTTCCGATGAACGACACTTTTGACACGTTCGCCGAACAAGCCTGCTGCTTCCTCAATCTCGAAACGAACTACCGTTCGTCTTTGTCGCCCTGCGGCATCCGCCTCGGGGACCGTTTAAGCGGCAGCCCCCTTCATGTTGACCTTTCTGATGAACCTATGAAAAACGGCATCATCACTAACCGGAACAAATTCATTTTAGGTCCATCCGGCAGCGGCAAAAGCTTTTTTACCAATCACCTGCTGCGCTCCTATTATGAACAAGGCGCGCACATCGTCCTGGTCGATCTCGGCCACTCTTACCAAGGCCTCTGTGACTTCGTAGGCGGGTATTATTTTACCTACAGCGAGAATAACCCCATCAGCTTTAATCCGTTCTATGTTACCCCGGGCGATACGCTCGATACCGAGAAACGCGAAAGCATAAAAGCCATGATCCTCGCGCTATGGAAAAAAGAAGATGAGGGCGTGCTGCGCTCTGAATACATCGCCATCAGCGATGCACTCTATCATTATTATCAAACCAGTCCTGAACCTGGCTTCAATAGTTTCTATGAATTTTTAAAGGGGCCATTCTATGACACCATGAAACAAAGTAAGGTGAAGGATAACCATTTCGATATCGACAATTTACTGTTTGTCCTGCGTCCTTACTATCGTGGCGGCGAGTACGATTATCTTTTGAACGCCACCGAAAATCTTGATCTGCTGAACAGACGCTTTATCGTTTTCGAATTAGATAATATTAAGGATCATCCGATCTTATTTCCGGTAGTTACATTGATCATTATGGAAACCTTTGTCAGTAAAATGAGAAAATTGCCGAAGGATATCAGGAAGATGATATTAATCGAAGAAGCCTGGAAAGCCATCGCCCGGGAAGGCATGGCCGAATACATCAAATACCTCTTCAAAACCGTAAGAAAATACTTTGGCGAAGCCATCGTCGTTACCCAGGATATCGAAGACATCATCTCCTCACCTGTCGTTAAACAAGCCATCATCAACAACAGCGACTGCAAGATCCTCCTCGACCAGCGTAAATACCAGAACGACTTTCCCAAGATACAACAGCTACTCGGCATCACCGACAAAGAGACCGCGCTGATCATGAGTATAAACAGAGCCAACGATGAGCGTTATAAATACAAAGAAGTGTTCATTTCATTGAACGGCCAGCTATCCCGTGTCTACCGTACCGAGGTCAGCCCCGAAGAATACTGGACCTATACCACCGAATCCAGCGAAAAAGCGAAAGTGCAGCGGTATACGGAACAATATGGTGATATTAAAAAAGCCATAGCCCGGATTGTTCAAAATGACTGATTATCCAAAAATACTTTGCGATTTCTTTATAACTGCCGCAAGATCAATTCCTTCACCCAATACACCGTGGAACAGGTCTCCGGTTTCCTTTAGGCGGTCGATCGCATTATGAATATTGAACTGCCGGATCGTTAAACCTGGCTTGACCTCTTCCCAGCTTAACGGCATTGAAACGGTTGCGCCCGGCTTGGGGCGAAGTGAATACGGTCCGGCGATCGTAGCACCAGGCCGGTTTTGCAGGTAGTCGAGGTACATCTTTCCTTTACGGGCAGCTATGCTGCGTTCCAGACTTGTAAACTCTGAAATTTCTTTATGAACGATCTTTACAACGATGTTGGCGAACATCTGGGATTGATCATAAGAGTATTTAGCCCCTAAAGGAATATAAATATGCATACCGGTGGAACCCGACGTTTTTGGATAAGCAGGCACACCAATAGCATCCAGTACCTTTTTAACTTCTAAAGCTGCCTGTACAACCTGGTCGTAAGTATGTTTATCAGGGTCAAGATCGATCACACAATAATCAGGATTATCCGGAGACTGCGCCCGGCTGAACCAGGGATTGATCTCAATACATCCCAGTGAATTCATCCACAACAAGCTTGCTTCGTCGGTCCCTACTAAATAATTGGTTTCTTTGCCCTCATCCGTAACATGGTGAAACGTCTTAGCCCAATCCGGTGCCTTGTCTGTTACATTCTTTTGATAAAAGCTATTGCCATGAATACCACCCGGAAAGCGGTTAAGCGACATGGGCCGGTCTTTGAGGTAAGGCATAATGTATTCGCCCACCTTGTAATAATAATTCAGCATATCGCCCTTGGTCACTTTATCTTCCGGCCAGTACAACTTGGTCACGTGATTAAACTTGAGCTGATGACCGCAAATCTTTTTAACCTGGGTGTCCTCTGTCGGGTTTAGCAGGGTTTTTCTTTCTGTATTCCGGACAGGCGCAAGCGCCAGATCCGCTGGCGCAGCATCTTTCACAGTTGTTCCGGTATCAGCCGGGTTCTCCAGTACAACATCTTTAGCTTTCTTGTCTTCCCGCATACCTTTAAAGGAGGCTTGTCTGAATACGCCATCACCGGTTACTTCCGCATAAGCAACTTCACAAACTAGTTCAGGTTTCAGCCAAGTCGGCTTAGCGCCCATACGCTTAGGTCTGAAACGGGTAGGTTTATCCACATCGACGTCGTAATCAAACGGACTGTCTTTGGTAATGAGCGGTTTGAACTGTGCCATCATCTCCTTTTGAAGTTTGTCAGAAAAACCGGTCCCTACTTTACCTGTGAATTGAAGCGCACCCTTCGCATCATACACCCCTAAAATCAACGCGCTGAAAGCTTTACCAGTGCCTTCATTTTTGGTAAAGCCGGCTATTACCACTTCCTGTCGCCGCTGAACTTTTATTTTCAACCACTCTTTACTCCGGAGATCGGATGTGTAAACACTATTTGCTTTCTTGGCAATGATGCCTTCTAAACCCATCCTTTCAGCAGCAGAAAAGAAATCAATACCATTTGCATCAAATATCTTGCTTTGACGAATGTGGTCATTATCGCTAGGTAGTATCGATTGAAGTACAGCCTGACGTTCTGCTAAAGGTAAACCCATCAGATTTTTACCTTCATACCACAGAATATCAAATATGTAAAAGACCAGGTTACCATCTGCTTCACTACGCCAGTTCTGCATAGCTCCGAAATCGGATATACCTTTATCATTAAGTACCAAAAGTTCACCGTCGAGTACAGCATTCATTTTCCACGTTGCCAGACCTTGATTGATAGGATAATACTTTTCAAACGGAAGGTTGTTACGGGAGATGAGTTGCACACCATCTTTCTTGTCCAGTATCGCAATTGCTCTGTAGCCATCCCACTTCACTTCAAACAGCCAGCCTGGTTCATCAAAGGGAGCGTCTACCAGTGTTGCTTTCATAGGTTTCACATTAGTGGGAGCGCTTGATTTAGGTGCAGACTTTAGAATAGCTTTTACATCAACTTCTTCTGGCTCTTCAGCTTCTACCTTATCCGCTAACTCCTCGTCAGGCTTTAGTGTTTCTTCCTGACCGTTAGCCCAAACCTTTTCACTTGTTCTTTCCATCTGTTCCAGGTTCTTTCCTGAAAGCACAGACTTATCCTTTTTGGTAATGTCGGTAGTAGTAGCGAACTCGTCTTTGTGCTTGATAAGTAGCCAACCATTCTCGCCCATACCATGCGTTTTTACTAACGCAAACTCGCCTTTGACCTTTTCCCCATGCAATCTGATCTTGACCGAACCCGATTCCAGTTGTTTAAGCAAATGCTTTTCCTGCGCTTTCTTTCCTTTGATTTCCCCGATAGGTTCATAAATTCCCTGATCCCAAACGATAACGGTACCTCCACCGTATTCACCCTCAGGAATTATGCCTTCAAAGTTCCGGTAATCAAAGGGGTGGTCTTCCACCATCATGGCTAAATGTTTAATTTTAGGATCTAATGATGGGCCTTTAGGAACAGCCCAACTCTTCAAAACACCGTCCATCTCCAGACGGAAGTCATAGTGCAGACGTGTAGCATCATGTTTCTGAATAACAAACATCAGATGGTCTTTATCCTTACTGCGACCTGCTTTAGGTTCGGCAGTTTTCCTGAAGTCGCGCTTTTTAACGTATTCCTTAAGACCCATAATTCATTACGTTAACGGTGGGTACTTCGCGTTTAGATCTCTCGTATTCAGATATTCCCTCACAGCCTCTGCAGATTTCCCAACTTCGTTGACAGCATCTGTCAATTCTTCCTTACTGGCATTAAGTTCTTTTGTCCAGTACTTTATTTCGTAATCCTCGTTAAGGTTGATTGTTTTGCTATCGGGTGTTCCTGTTTTCGCTGTGTTGTCCATGATCTTGATATTTGTCTGCTGTGATCCAGTCTAATAAATACAGTTCACGCAATAGGAATGTTTTAAGTATGCCTTTGCATCGCCTGTTTTCTATCGTGTTAAAAATAACGCACCTGTAATGGCAGGGTGGATATCCGGCATTTTCTACGGGCCAACTTTGTGGTATGAAGAAGCCACTGCCCGTTTTACTATTGCTCGCAGCCTGCCGCTTTCCCAACTATGGCGGCACATATAGCGCACATGTCGAAAATCCATATCAGCAGGTCCGCCAGAACCAACTGCCGCTCAAACAGTACAAAGTCAGGCAGTGGGGCCTGCTTAGCCCGGATGCACCTGAACTCCTGTTTCGCGATCATCAGCTTGTTCCTGGTCAAACCATTTATCAGCAAGTGTCATGAAAAAGTTTCTGATCATATTATTGCTGTGTACAAGCGCCGCCAAAGCACAAATACCCATTGTCGGTACCGTGGTCAAAAAAGTCATCAAAGCCATTGACCTGAAAATCCAGCGTTTGCAGAACGAAACCATTTGGCTGCAGAACGCGCAGAAGCAGATCGAAAATACGCTGTCCAAACTGCGCCTCAACGAGATATCCAACTGGACAGACAAGCAGCAAACCCTGTACAGCGGCTATTATAAAGAGCTCTGGCAGATCAAGGCCTTTATCAGCGATTACCGCCGCATTAAGGAGTTGGCGCAGAAACAAACCGCGCTGGTCGGACAGTATCAAAGAGCGTGGTCATTGTTCAAAGGCGACAAACACTTTACCGTGGAGGAGTTGCTGCACATGCAGCAGGTGTATTCAGGTATCCTGGAAGCCAGCCTGAAGAACCTCGACGAGCTCATCAGTATCGCTACGGCGGGTCGCACCCAGATGAGCGACGCGCAAAGACTGGAACTCATTACCAAAGCGGACGATCAACTGGATGAGAATTATAATGACCTGAAACAGTTCAATAGCCAGAACCAAATGCTCAGCCTGCGTAGGGCTTCGGACCTGAATGAATTACAAACCTTAAAGAATTATTATGACCTTCATTAAAATAAGCATTGCGCTTATGCTGCTGAGTTGCAGCGCAAGCGCCCAGACTTTTGCGGAATGGTTCTCGCAAAAGAAAACGCAGCGAAAATACCTGCTGGCGCAGATCGCGGCGCTCAATACCTACAGTAACTATTTACGCACCGGCTACCAGGTCGCCAAAGGTGGTTTGGGTTCAATTACCGCTTACGTGGGTGATGAACTTAAGTTGCATACGGTGTATTATGACCGCCTGAAAAATGTCGATCCGGCATTGAAAGCCAATCCAAAGGTCAAAGAGATCATGGTTCGGCAAATCGACATTAACCGTCAGACCAGCGAATGGAAAACGGATTATTTGGTTACTGTTAAAGCCGCATTACTCAAAGACTGCAATGAACAGCTCGATCAGTTGGGTGCTGTTCTATCCGGCAAAACACAAATGAGTGATGCCGAGCGGTTCGAACAATTGAACGTGATCCATACGGCGATGCTTTCCAATTTGCAGTTCGCACGGAACTTCAACACCACGCTTAAAAAGCTTGACATCCAAAAGCTTAAAGAAATTATTGACATCAATACTTTAAAGGGATTATATGAAAACCATTAAGACACTCAGGCGCCGTGGGGCTTTGATATTGGTGATGCTTTGCATCACAGTAAAATCCTTTGGGCAGGCCCAGGAGATCGAGCAGCTCATCCTCAACATTGAAAAACTCACCCAGTTCAAAGCCATCCTCTCCGATATGAAAACCGGTTACCAGATCTATCAGCAGGGCTACGGCGCCATATCCGGTATCTCCAAAGGCAACTTCGACCTGCATAACGTTTTCCTCAGCGGTTTATTGGCCGTCAGCCCGACCGTCCGCAACTACGCCCGCGTCGCGGACATCATCAGCCAGCAGGCCCGCCTCGTCAGCGAATACAAACGCAACTACCACAACTTCCGGCAAAGCGGCAGCTTCAGCGTCGATGAACTCGCTTATATGAGCAATGTCTACAGCAAGCTCATCAACCAAAGCCTGAATGACCTCGATGAGCTTGCAACGATCCTGACGGCCGGCCAACTGCGCATGTCCGACGCCGAACGCCTGCAAAGTATCGACCGCTTATATGCCGGCAGCAGCGACCAGCTGAACTTCCTGCGCAAGTTCAACCGGCAGGGCATCCTGCTGTCCCTGCAGCGGACGAAAGACGTAAACGATATACAAACCTTAAAAAACCTGTACAAATGATGTTCTTACAGATCGCAAATGACATAGGCGGCCTGCAGGCGACGCTCAATACCGTTTATAACGAGATGTTGCCCCTTTGCAGCCAGCTCATCGGCGTAGGCCGTGGCATCGCCGGCTTCGGCGCATTGCTCTTCATCAGCTCCCGCGTCTGGCAAAGGATCGCGGCGGCGGAGCCCATTGACTTTTACCCCTTAATGCGTCCTTTCGGCATCGGCCTGGCCATCCTGCTCTTTCCTACGCTCATTGCCGTTATGAACGGTGTCCTGAGCCCGACCGTCAGCGCCACCGGCGCGATGGTCAAAAATTCCGACCTCGCCATTCAGAAACTCCTGGCCGCCAAGCAGGCCGCCATCCAAAAGACCGATGCCTGGCAAATGTATGTGGGCGATGATGGTGACGGCGACCGGGACAAATGGTACAAATACACCCATCCGGATGATCCCAACGGCAGCAAAGAAGGCGTCTTTGCCGGTATCGGCAATGACATGAAGTTCGCAATGGCCAAAGCCAGTTACAACTTCCGCAATACCGTCAAACAATGGATGAGCGAAATATTGCAGGTTGTATTTCAGGCTGCAGCCTTATGCATTAATACAATTCGCACCTTCTATCTTATTGTACTCGCTATTCTGGGTCCACTAGTGTTAGGCCTGAGTGTATTTGACGGCTTCCAGTTTACGCTGAATACCTGGCTGGCCAAATATGTCAATGTATTTTTGTGGCTGCCCGTCGCCAATATTTTCGGCGCCATCATCGGTAAGGTGCAGGAAAACATGCTCAAACTCGACATCCGGCAGGTTAACCAGGCCGGAGACACCTTTTTCAGCGCCACCGACACCGCCTACCTCATTTTTCTACTGATCGGCACCATCGGCTACTTCACCGTACCCTCCGTTGCCGGTTACATCATCAACCCTGGCGGCGGCAATGGCCTCTTGAATAAAGTCAACGCCCTCAGCGCTCAACTCTTTAAAAAATAAGCCCATGTTCACCCATCTCAAAAATATCGAAACGGCCTTCCAGCACATCAAGCGTTTCAGCTATTTGCTGATCATCGCCTGCCTCCTCATCAGCGGCTTCGCGCTTTATAAAAGTTATGCATTCGCCAAATCCGCTAATAATCATATATATATTTTGGCCAATGGCAAAGCGCTCGAAGCCTTTGCTGCTGATCGTAAGGACAATATACCCGTCGAGGCCCGCGATCATATCCGCATGTTCCACCATTACTTCTTTACGCTGGATCCCGACGAGAAAGTTATCGAAACGAATATCGGCAAAGCGCTTTACCTGGCCGATGAGAGCGCGCGTAATCAATATAACGGCCTGAAGGAAAAAAGCTATTACAACAACCTGATCTCGGGCAATATCAGCCAGGAAATCAAGGTCGACAGCATCCAGTTCCATATGGATCAGTATCCCTATACTTTCCGGTGCTTCGCCATCCAGAAACTGATCCGCGCGACGTCCACCATCAATAAATTACTCATCACCCAGGGTTACCTGCGTAATGTGAGCCGCTCGGACAACAATCCTCACGGCTTCCTGATCGAACGCTGGGAAACCCTGGTCAACCGCGATACAACTATTACAAGATGAAAGCCATAACTATCCTATTAACAGCAATATATATCATCCTGTTGATTGTTTCCATACACGATCAACAGGTCACTTTAAAGATGGCCGATACACCACAATTCATCGGTCGTCATTCACTTAAAACAGAAAAGCCATGAACAAACAACGCAAATTCCTCCTGGTATTACCCCTTCTGGTGATCCCCTTCCTCACCCTCGCCTTCTGGGCGCTCGGCGGCGGCTCCGGAACAAAAACCCAGAAGACCGCTATCCGCGGCATCGACCTTACCCTGCCCGAAGCGCAGTTCAAAAAAGGCCAGCGCAACGACAAACTTGCGGTCTATCAGGCCGCCTCGCACGATTCTGCCCAAACCGGCATCAGTCAAAGCTTCCTGGCCACCGTTTCCGAACGGCCCGAAGCCGACCAAAGCGCCCAACGGATTCAGGAAAAACTCGCGCAGCTGAACCAGCAGCTGGCTGAACCGATGCCCGGACCCGATTATGTCACGGAACAAAAGATCCGAAAGCTGAACCAGATGACAGGTTCCGTAAAAACAAATAAACGGGAAGACCCCGAGATCGCGCAGCTCAGCCAGATGCTCACGCAGTTGCAGGCCATTCAAAATCCCGGCTCGGTCAAAACGCCCGAAAAACCTGTTGATAACCGGCCCTTCAAAGCCATTCCGGCGATCATCGATGGCAAACAAAAGGTAGCTGACGGGAGCGCCGTCAAACTCAAACTGACGGATACGGTCACCATCAAAAACCAGCTGTTACCTAAAGGACAGCAACTATTTGGCGTTTGTTCGGTCACCAACCAGCGACTGCTCCTGAGCATTCAAAACATCAGGCTGGATAAACAGATCATCCCGGTCAACCTGACCGTCTTCAGCCTGGACGGTATGCCCGGCATTCCCGCCCCCGAAGCCGAACTCGGCGGCGCAGCGGCCAACGGCAGCAGCGACGCGCTGCAATCCATGCAGTTCCTGACGATGGATCAAAGCCTTGGCGCACAGGCCGCCGCCGGCGGTATCAATGCCGCTAAGGGTCTGTTCAGTAAAAAGATCAAGAAGATCAAAGTCAAACTGGAGGACAAATATCCTGTCCTGCTGAAGATCAATAAGTAATGGAAACCGCCATCAACTTTTATGAGCTCAAAACACAACTGGCCGGTCTGGGATTTAAAGAACCCGGCATCGTCGACCAGTTACGTGAAGCCATGCAGACGGAATATGACTATGCCTCCCTTTATACAGACCGGGATAATGCCCGCATCCAGATCAACCTGGACAAAGATTATCTGGGCGAGCTGCAGTTGCACAGCTACGACGTCGTGCTGGCCAAAGGCAGCCAGCTTGTTGACCAGGTCTTCGCACCTGATGTGCCTGTCCACGAAGCGCATATTTTACTCACCAACCGGCTCAGGCGCGAGGACGTCAGCGCCGCTGTCTCCGGTGAACCCATGAACCGTCAGCAGGTCCGTGTGAGTATCGGCCTTGCACCCAATGAGAATAATAATCAATTAACATTCGATATCATGAACACTGAAAATTTAAGTTACCTGCAAAAACAGCTGCTGAACCTGGGGTTTGGCGAGCAAATGAACGAAGCCCTGGAAAAACAGATCAAGGCCAAAACGCCCGAGTTTACTCTCGCCGCCACCAACGAGTACAACAAACAAAGCGTCGACTACACGCTGCATTTCAAGAAGGGCGACCAGAACGAGATGTACTTCTTTAACAAGTACGATGCCTCCCTGCGGGACAAAGACATGCAGCAGACCTTTTACATCAACAAGGGCAGCGGCATCACCGCCAAAGAAGCCTATAACCTGATGGACGGACGGGCAGTTCACAAAGAGCTGGAGAACAAGGAACGCGAAAAATACAAGGCCTGGATCACGCTCGATAAAGACAACAAGACCGAGAACGGCAATCACAAACTCAATACGTTTTCCGAGGGCTGGAACTACAAACCCGAACGCGCCATTGACAAAATGGACATTGTCGGTATCGGCGAAGAAGGCGCCCGCGATAAGCTGATGAAATCACTTGAAAAAGGCAACCGCCACCAGGTCGAAGCGGTACGTGAAGGTAAAACGGTCAAACTTTTCTTAGAGGCCAATCCGGCCGAGCACCGGGTGAACATCACGAATTATAAGGGCGAGCCGCAGCAACTGGAGCATTATAAAAAGCCGGAGGTGAAACAGGAGCAGAAAAAGGCCGAAACGCAAACCCAGGAGGAGTCAAAAAAAAAGTCCAGGGGTAAGAAAATGAGCGTCTGAAAATCAGTCCCCGGCCGTGTCGGGGACTTTTTAAGTAAACAGCTCCTGGCTTTCCGTATAATAAGTAGACCTGCCGCCAATTTTATCTTGAATGATCTTTTCGCCATTGTCCGTATTTTTCAGATGCGGATTATGCACTTCCAGAAAATCTCTTAACTCTCCTTTCAGTTCGTCGCCGTTGGCCTTACTGTCTTTTCTATCGCTTTCTCCAGCCTCGGCCATGATCTTATCAAAGGCCAGCACCAGTTCCCGCGAACGCCCCTGGAACAAACTATCCAGGTCGACCCGCTGGCAATAATGCCGGTAATCTTTCCGGGGCAATTCACGTTCGCATTTCGGACAGCTCCAGCTCATTTGTTTATCACTAAATCAATAAAGTTTGAATTACCGGCCAGATATGCTCCGCCACCTTTCTATAACCTGCTGCATTCGGGTGCACCCCGTCGCGCAGGTTCAGGTGACCTTGTCCGGCCACGCCGTCCAGGTAGAAAGGTACATACGCCAGCGCCGGGTCGGCCGCTGCCAGCCGGTCATACAAGTCGTGAAAACCTGCTCCCCGTCCAAATAATAGTTCCTGCGGCAAAGACATGCCCATCAGTGCTATTTTAACTTCCGGCCAGCGATTCCTGACCTCCGTTATCATCGCCTTTAAATTAGCTGAGCGAGTCCGTCCGCGTCGATTCGCTGCTGGATCAGCGCGGGCACCGATTCCACTTCCGGGCGTGCCAGGCCATACCCTGCCGTCAGGCTGTCACCGAAAAAAAGCATCGATTTCATAACGATGCTAACAAATCATTCCAGTTTTAGTTGGCTTAATTTAAAACCATCACTGATTTGACTTGTAGAATAAGTAGTAAACAAGATAAATACATGAGTTCCGCATTTGTAAAAGAAAGTGATTATGAGCAATTGAAAGACGTAGCGCCTAACATGGCCTCACTGCTGATCTACCTGAAACGGGAAAACGGTGGCCCGGTTCATGAACTGCACACCCACTTCAGCGAAAACTACCAGACAGAAGTTCATGAAATGAGTGACGGCCTTGGTTACCTGCTGAATGACACGCAGCAATGGCAGGTCGTTCTGGATTAACACAAGTTATAAAATAAGTCCGGACTTATCATTAGAATACAGAACCGCAGGGGGTCACCTTAATTTAAAAATTATGCTGATGAGCAATTTAAAAAGATTTCTAGATGCCCAGCGCACAGATTATGACGTAGCATTAAATGAGATTAAAAGCGGGCGCAAACGCAGCCACTGGATGTGGTACATCTTCCCCCAGATCGCGGGTCTGGGTTTAACAGAAATGTCAAAGCGCTACGCCATCCGAGATATCGGTGAAGCAACCGACTTTTTGTTGGATAAAACTTTAGGCATCCGGCTGATCAACATTTGCCAGGCACTATTGGCATTGCAAACCAACGATGCCTTAGAAGTCTTTGATAATCCTGATCATCTGAAACTTAGATCAAGCATGACTTTATTTGATGTTATTTCTGGAAGCTCTCCGGTCTTTGCCTGGGTGCTGGATAAGTTTTATAACGGTGAGCGAGATTCGCGCACACTTGAGCTGTTAAAGTCTTGAAGTTCAGCAAAAAGAAACAAAAAAAGGAACCATTATTGTTCGCTATCACCAAGTGCGTTCGCCCGAAATATTTCACGGGTGATCACCTGGCAATGGCCGCAAAGGGTCATTGAGTTTACAGCCGACGGTTTTAATGGTTTGGGGAAGTTCATCTACCGTTTCCACCAAATAAAGGTGTAGCACGGCATGGTCCGTAGTATCTGCCACGTCCCTCAACTCTTCACATATCGTTTCGACCAAAAGCCGGTCTTGTCCCAGAAAATATTGTCCGCAAATCTCGAAACAGGATGGCGCGAAAACTGATCAGAATATCAAAATTTCTGATCATGATTCAATAAATCAAAAAAGGCCCCAGTCAGAGGGGCCCATTTGTAAAATATAAGAAAATGCTTATTTGATCTCGATCTGGCGGCGCACCGCTTTGGCTTCTTCGCGTTTAGCGATATCAATCTTTAGTACGCCGTCGGTGTAAGCGGCCTCGATCTGCTCGGCATTGGCGCTTTCCGGCAGCGTAAACGAGCGCACCCAGGAAGTATAGCTATACTCGCGCTTGCTGTAATTCTTCCCGTTATCGTCCTGCTCATTGCGCTGCTGCACCGAAATGTTCAGAACGTTGTGTGCCAGGTTAAGCTTGAAATATTCTTTCTTCAAGCCGGGCGCAGCCAGCTCCACATGGAAATGGTCTTCGCTTTCGCTAATATTGACCGCCGGCACACGTGCCACCATACGGTCATTAAAAAAGGTGTCGTTGAAAATGGATTCAAATACGTCATTAAAGCCTGGCATTAATGAACCGTTGTTACGTTTTTCGGGATTAAATTTAACCAATGTCATAGGTCTGTCCTCCTTAATAAATTAATGAATGAAACTTACTAGTTAATTAAACTAAGTACCTTATTTCAACTTATGTGCCAACAGCGAAAACCGCCTTTTTTAGCTGAAAATTTTACAGAAAAAGTGAAAAAATTTCAGCTAAAATGTCAACTTTTCACGAAAACTTTATAACTGTTTCGGAACAACAATTCATTGCTGACCTCCGCTTTATTGTTTGCCAGTTTTCATGCCATTGTTTGTCCGGTGTTTGCCGCTGCACTCTTTCGGCTCGCCGATGATATTCAAGGACTGTTGTATCCGGAAGGAACGAGTAGGATTTAAATGTGGTACTTAACTACCCCAGACTTATAATTGGAAATACAGCCGACTGTTAACGCGTCAACGAACTTAAAATCTGATAGGGTGCCATCGTCATTCACTTTAACCGCCAGCTGTAAGGCGCTTCACACCCGTTTAACCGGTCAGCTGTATTCGGCAGACAACGCGATTTACCAGGCAGCCAGGAACTTTTAAAAGTCGTTTGCAGCATCTTGTCAAGCCTGCATAAACCTCAACTGCCGACTCCGGCTGGCCGGTTTCTATCTGTAGCATTCCCGCAGGCGAAAGTTGTACAATACATTGCCGCTGTTAAATTCCACAATTATTGAGGGTTAATTACGAAAACGACCTACGCACTAGGACCTGGTTTCGAACGTAATTATTACAACATCCACCGCTTTCTCCCCATAAAAAAAGGCACGGCAATTGCAGGAACTATTTAAAAAGGAGGAACTATGCCCTGGTATAACGGCGACTACCCGCCATCTTACAAAAATCAACCCAACTACCTGCGCGATAAAGCCGTAGAGATCGCCAATGAGGTCTTAAAAACTACGCACAACGAAGGTGAAGCCATCGCCACCGGCCTGAAACTGGCGCGGATCCATTTTGAACATCATCCGGAAGAGATCCCGGAAAATGAAAAGTGATCATGCCTTCCGCAGTTATTAAAAGCTATAACTACCTGGCAGAACGGCAGATTCTGGAGATCACTTACCATTCGGGCAAGATCTATCATTACCTTCAGGTGCCTGAAAACGTGTTCAAAGAAATGCGGTCGACGATGGTCAAAGGCATCTGGTTCAACCGGCACATTAAAGGGAAATATCCTTTTGAGGAAGTTACGCCCGGCCTGAATCAAACGCAGCTGTTTGGAAATTAACTTAAATTGGATTTTATTTTTTCGAGTAGTTCCGTAATTTCAAAAGGTTTGGCGATAAAATCGTCTGCCAGGCAGCTTTCGGCGGTTCGTGCCAGGTTCGGGGTCGCAGAAATAAGCAACACCGGGATGTCGCTTGTTTTCGGCGTGGTTTTCAGGTGATAGCAAATGTCATGACCCGTCTTTCCTTCCAGCCAGTTATCCACTAGTAGCAGGTCGGGCGGATCCTTTTCAATCTCATACAGGTCAGTGACATCCCTTCCTGTCATGACCTCATAGCCAGCCTCCTGTAAAACATGGCGGAGCAGCTCTAATATTTCCGCTTCATCATCAATGATCATTATCCTGTGTTGGGCCATGGCCGAATTTAATAATCTTCTTTTAAATGACTAAACGAAATGTCAGATTGACCCGGGCTTTCATGGTACGAGCCGATTTAGCCACGCGGTGCTCCCAGTATTCCTGCAAGCCTGCCTTCATCAACAATAGCGAACCGTGCTCCAGTTTAACCGAATAATGTTCTTGGTGATTGTTTTTATTGCGGATATCAAAGTTGCGCACCTGACCGAAGCTCACCGAAGCGATCGTGGGCTGGCTGCCCATGATGCTTTCCTTATCACTGTGCCAGGCAACTGAGTCATTGCCATCGCGATAATAATTTATTAGCACGCTATTAAATTTTATGCCGGCCAGCGGTTCTACCATTTCACGAATCTGCTGTAATTCCGGTGTCCAGGGCAAGGCACCCGCGATCCGCTCCGTTTCCCCATACCAGCAAGTCAACCGCGGCGTCAGGTATTCCTTATCCCATAACTTCTGCTTAGTCTGCTTCCAAGGTATATCTTCAATAAAAAACCTTAATAATTTGTCAGCGTTCTCAGGTTTTATAAAGTTGGGTATGTAATCCAGCAACTGCGCTGGCAATCCTTTACTCCGTCCCGCTTCCGGGAATAGCGCCAACTGTTCCATCAGTTATGATCCTTGTGCACACTGATCTTCAAATATTCCGGCAAACAGGGTTTGCTCCGCAAGGCGTTTACCCTTTCCGGCCCCGACAAACTTCCATTGATCCAGGTCTTCACGTCCCCGCGTTCCAATATCGCCGGCATCCGATCATGAATCTCCGCCATCGCCCGGTTCGGCGGTAAAGTGATCATCACAAAAGTCGGCAGTAATACATTTGTCTTCACATCCAGCCAGACATCCCATAGTCCCGCGATATAAAAAGGCTGCCCATCGGCCCGCTCGATCTTATAAGTAATATTCTGTGTTTTATTATACTCAAAAAATGCCTGTATCCTGACCACGCAATGCCTCCGTCCCACTTCCTGCCGCCACAAGGGCACCGTAAAAAGCGACTCTATCCGCGCATGCTTGTTTTTACTATGGATCTTATCATCGTCACCCGTCAGCAGCCCCCACCTGAATTCCTGCACCTTCGAAGGCATCGCATCGGTCACCACCGGCAGCATACTTCCGGGATTTCCCCCGGCAGTTTTCGCGGTATACGAACTGCCGTCCCGCTTAATAATCTTAATATCTTTCTGTTCGCCTATCTCAACGTGTCCGCACATAATCTTTGTAAACGAACAAAAATACTAATTATTTTAGTAATAAATTAATCTTTGAATAGTCCCGAAAATATCAACCCGGCAACCGTAGTTGCCAGGTTGGTTTGCGTTATCTTGGTCTTTAATGATTTTCCTGTTGCACCGGTTTTTGCTGTTCATTCATCTGATGCGCCAACGCGGCATCAGGCATTAAATTTGAGGCTGTGACCTGCACTTTATTTTTAAAGCCGGATGTAACGCGGTCTTCTCCTGCCATCAAGGCATCATAACCGTCTTTGGCTACATCCGCAGGGTTAGCCATCGCGTCTTTGTCCTGGATGGCTTTGCTTTCATTCATTCCCGCTTTGTTAAAGAAATCCGTGTCAGTAACGCCGGGCAGCAGCGCGGTAAAAGTTATGCCGCTATCTGCCATTTCTTCGCGGATAGCTGAAGTGAACGATAGCACAAACGCTTTGGTAGCATGATATACAGCTTGCCAAGGGCCTGGTACCTTACCGGCTATCGAACCAACATTTAATACCTTACCGTCCCCTAGTGATAGCATTTGCTGTACAAAATGCTTGGTAAGTATGACCAACCCGCAAATGTTCAAGTGAATGATCTCCAGTTCGCGCTCGATATCATTGTCCTTAAATAAGCCGTATACGCCCTGCCCCGCATCATTCACTAATACATCAACATGTTGTGTTACTTCCTGGCAAAGCGAGCGCGCTTCCTCCATTTTTGAAAGGTCCTTAGCAATTGTGGTAACCTCTACGCCCAACGTGCGTAACTCATCAGCGGTACTATCCAGGTCACTTTGCGTACGGGCTACCAGTATCAGGTTATAGCCATCATTAGCAAATAACTTAGCTAACTCTTTGCCTATACCGCTGGTTCCACCAGTTATAAGCGCTGTTTTTCTTTGATTTTCCATAGGTCTATTTTTTAAATTATTCTCCTGGTTTCAGCACTACTTTCACGCAGTCTTCTTTTTTCTCATCAAATATCTTGTAGCCGTGAGCAACCTGGCTTAGCGGTAAAGTGTGGGTGATGATGTCGTCAAGCACTACTTTCTCTTCTTTCACCAGTCCTATTAAATGATCTATATAATTAAGCACCGGTGCCTGCCCCATTTTTAGGGTGATGCCTTTATCGAATATTCTATGCAGCGGGAAATTATCATAAGGCGAACCATACACGCCCATAATAGAAACTGTACCCATACGGCGAACGGCTTTAAAGCAAAGGTCAAGTACTTTCATGCTGCCTACTTCAAAATTAACGGCCGCCTTTACCTTGTCAACAAAATTGCGCTCCGGTTCAAAACCCACCGCGTCTACACAAACGTCGGCACCACGGCCACCCGTCATTTCGCGGATGGCTTCAACCACATCCACCTCATCCGGGTTAAGCGTATCTACTTTGTTAACCTCCTTAGCTTTTTCAAGGCGATAGTTTAACGGGTCAATTGCAATAACCCGGCTTGCTCCGTTAATCCAGGCCGCTTTTTGCGCCATTAAACCAACCGGACCCGAGCCAAATATGGCAACCACCTCACCGCCTTTCATTTGCGCCCAATCAATCGCCGACCACCCGGTAGGAAAAATATCGGTTAAAAACAGCACCTGTTCGTCGCTCATATTATCAGGTACTACACGCGGACTGATATCCGCATAAGGTACCCTAACATACTCGGCCTGCCCGCCGGAGTAACCGCCATACAAATCTGTATAACCAAACAAGGCAGCACCTTTTCCATCTAACATATCGCCTTCAGGGCCGTAATGTTTGTAGTTGGAGTTTTCGCAAGCAGGCGAGGCGCCATGGTTACAAAAAAAGCACTGTCCGCATGAAATTGGGAAAGGCACTACCACACGGTCTCCTTTTTTAAGGTTTTTTACTTCGGCTCCTACTTCTTCAACAATGCCCATAAACTCGTGGCCCATTATCATGGGTTTGGGCTGCGGCACGCCGCCGCTTAAAATGTGCAGGTCAGAGCCGCAAATGGCGGTTGATGTAACTCTCAGAATCACATCAGTAGCCTGCTCCAGTCGCGGGTCGGGCATAGTGTCGTAGCGGATATCGCCAGGTTTGTGAAATACGGCTGCTTTCATAAATAGTGGATTTTGATAATTTTTGATTAAATAAATTTCTTTATAATACTTTTTCAACAACTGCAGGTTATATCTGTTTCAATAAAAAAGATTAAAAACTTTTAATGGGATCGGTTAAAAGGAAAATCCGGGCACGGAATTTATAGCGTTTTAGAATCTGCTTATGAAAAACATGAATACAACAAATAACATTCCACGCGACGGCGCAAATGTGAGCGCATGGCAAAATAATGTAGCGCCGCTAACGGCAGACATTGAAAATACACACGCCCTGACATATGATTGCCTTATAGTTGGCGGCGGTATAACCGGGTTAACGGCTGCGCTTTTATTACAAAATGCCGGTAAGAAAACTATACTGGCAGATGCTAACCGTATAGGTTTTGGTACTACCGGGGGGACAAGTGCCCACATTAACACATTTGCCGACACCACTTATACCGAAGCTGAAAGCGCTTTTGGCGAAGAAGGTGCCCAGCTTTTTGCAGATGCCGTACGCGAAGGCTTTGACTTGATACAAAGCAATGTGAATAATTACAAAATAGCTTGCGACTATGAGATAAAACCCGGATTTCTTTATGCTGAAACCGATGATGAAGTAGAGCAGCTAAGGGATATATACGATGGTGCCCTGAAAGTGAAAGTTGCGGTGCATTACAGTAAAGATGTACCCACACCCGTGCCCTATAAAAAGGCGCTTGTTTTTGATGAGCAGGCACAGTTTGACCCAATTAAATACCTTTATGCCTTATGTAAGGAATATGTAAATGCGGGTGGAGTTATTAAAGAAAACATGCTTATACAAGGTTTAGAAACAAAGGATGGCGTACACACTGCGGGCAACATCCGCGCAAAAAATGTGATCTATGCCACACACATGCCGCCCAACATCAACGTATTTAACTTTGAATGCGCGCCTTACCGCAGTTATGTTATTGCAGTAAAACTAAAAGGCGATAAATATCCCGACGCATTGATTTATGATAGCCAGGAGCCGTATCATTACCTACGTACGCACTTTATTAACGGCCAGTATTTGTTATTGGTAGGTGGCAACGACCATAAAACCGGGCATGACGACCCAGAGAAAGCCTTTGCCGAACTTGAGAAATATATCCGAAAATACTACCGCGTATCGTCTGTTAAGTACAAATGGTCAAGTCAGTATTATATTCCGGTAGATGGTTTGCCTTACATTGGAAAACAGCCTTTAGCGGCTGATGGCATTTATTGCGCTACCGGTTATAACGGTAATGGTATGATGCTGGGTAGTGTAGCCGCAAAAATTTTAAGTGATTTAGTGCAGGGCAAGAATAATAGATATGCTGACCTTTTTAACCCGGCAAGGGTAAAACCAATTGACGGCTTTACAGAATTTGTTAAAGAAAACGCTGATGTGGCTTATCATTTTGTGGCCGACAGGTTTAATTTTAAAGAGACCGACTCATTAAAACGCCTGCAACCCGGCACCGGCAAACTGGTTGAGGTTGATGGTGAAAAGATAGCTGCTTATCGCGATGATGAGGGTAATATTCATGCGCTTAGTCCGGTATGCACACATGCTGCCTGCATAGTAAACTGGAATGGCGAAGAAAAAACCTGGGATTGCCCTTGCCACGGCGCACGTTATGACATTGATGGCAATGTTTTAACCGGGCCGGCCACACGTAACCTTTCAAAAATTGAACAATAGCTTATGGAACTGCTGAATAAAGTAATAGTGATAACGGGTGCATCAAGCGGCGCGGGCCGTGCGGCTGCTTTGGAGTTTGCGCAACGCGGTACCAAACTGGTTATTGGGGCCCGTAATGAAAGTGCGTTGAATGATGTAAAAGAAGAATGCGAAGGCTTAGGTGCAGAAGTTTTGGTAGTGCCTACAGATACAAGTAACGCAACAGACATGACAGCATTGGCTAACGCAGCCAATGATACCTTTGGCGGTATTGATGTTTGGATAAACAACGCGGGCGTGTTAGCTGCAGGAGATTTTGATAAAACACCTATGGCTGTGCATGAGCAGGTTGTTAAAACCAATTTGCTGGGATACATGAATGGAGCCCATGCTGTACTGCCTTTTTTTAAAGCCCAGCAATATGGCGTGCTTATTAACAATATTTCAATAGGTGGTTTTTTGCCTGTGCCTTACGGGGCTGGTTATACCGCTGCTAAATTTGGCCTTCGCGGATTTTCAGAAGCGCTGAAAGGTGAGTTAACCCAATGGCCGGATGTTATAGTATGTGATCTTTTTCCGGCTTTTTTAGATACACCAGGGATTGAGCACGCGGGCAACTACACGGGCAAGGCGTTAAAACCCGCACCGCCGGTTTATGACCCGGTGCGTGTTGCACAGGCTATGGTTGAGGTGGCCCGCCACCCGAAATCGAATACTTATGTGGGCAGCGTTTCTTTATTGCTGAAATTCGGGCACGCCCTATTTCCGGAGCTTATGACAAAAATAACAGGCTTGGTAATGCGCCGCTATCTGAAAAACGCAGACCCGATAGCCTTAACTGATGGGAATGTTTTCAACACCGTCGATTATGGCATGAGCAGTCATGGCAGGTTTGGATGGCCCGGCAAACCGAAAGTGCATCGTAAATATTTGCTAAGCGCCGCGTTAATTGGGTTGACAGCAGGTTATATTATCAGTAAGCAAAGAAATTAAAACACTGCCGATACTCTCGGACCCAATGCTGTGAAAACCAAGCAGAATTTTATGAATCCTCTCGGAATCAACGCGCGACAAGGATATCTTTCCAGTTGGTCGTGTACTGCTTGCTCAGGTAATCCTGCTTCATCGCCCACTTGCGCTCAAAACTATCTGAACCCAGGCGTAGCGTTCCACGCCCGTAACGGTCATTAAGCGTGTCCATCAGTTCGGCCAGTTGCTGCTCTCTCCCATGTTCATAGCTGGTAAACAGGTGAAACTGCACCTCACCTTCAGGAATGATGCCGGTTGCCCGCACCCCGCATTTCAGGTAATTATACCCCGGCTGATAAATGGCTCGCATGGCCTGCACGGCTACCCGTGTCAACTGGTGCGTACTGTTCGCCGCAAAAGGTACCTTGACCGTAATGCTCGGGTAATGCTGGTCATGCTTGACATTGTGTTTGTTCGTACGCAAATAGATGGTGAGCGTCAGCGCCATACTTTGCTGCTGGCGCAGCTTCAGGGCAACCGTTGCTGCATGCATCGAGACCGCTTCCTCGATAGGTTCGAGTTCGGTTTGATAGCTATTGAAACTCTGGCTGCTTTCAATGCCTTTGGAGCGTTCGGCGATATCTTTAACGACATTGCAGGGCCTGCCCCATAATTCCTGGTGCAAACGCCAGCCCTGAACGGTCATGTGCTGCCGTACAAAATCAGCTTTCAGTTCCCGGAAGTCCTGCGCGGTCTTCACGCCAAAATCTATCAATTTATGATAGTACTGCAGGCCGATGCCCCAGACATCTTCAATGGGAAAGTCTTTTACCGTTGCATCGATCTTGTCACCTGTGTCCAGCACCAGGTAATCTTTCTTCTGTTTTTTAGCCGCTTTATTGGCCAGTTTGGCCAGCGCCATGGTTGGCCCCACGCCCACCGTGATCGGCAGACCCGTATGCCGCATCACATTTTCACTGATCGCCGCCGTGTGTTTTTCCAGGTCGACGCCCGGCAGGTTCCCCAGCGCCAGAAAAGCCTCGTCAATGCTATACACCATCAATGTATAAGTATACCTTGCCAGGTTATTCATCAGCCGCGCGCTCATATCTGCATACAGCGCATAATTACTGCTGAAAATAACCGCGTTGTTCTCTTTCAGGTTCTGCCTCACCATAAACTCCGCATCCGCCATCTTAATGCCGATCGCCTTCGCTTCGTTACTGCGCGCGATCACACAACCGTCATTATTTGACAGCACCACGACCACGCGGTTCTCCAGCGTCGGGTTAAACAGCCGTTCACAACTGACATAACAGTTATTGATATCAACATGCGCAAACACGGCTGTACCTCCCCATACGGTGTTGTGGCTGTAAAAGCGGGTTTAGAGAAAGCATGACCACGCCCCAGCATTGCCAGTTCAGGGAATTCTCGATCTCCACCGTATCGGACGGCGTATCCGCTTTGAGCTGCAGTTTTGCGCCGCCCGGCGCATACTCCCGCACATAAAACTCCCCTTCATGAAAAAAAACCACGATACTGCCCGGCACAGGCTGGAGGGTACGGTCGATCACCAGCACATGATCCTGCAGAATATGATAACCGCTCATAGCGCCGCTCCCCATGCGCATATAAAACGTATTGTCGGGGTCCATCACAATGATCTCGGCAATATCCAGCTCCGGTTCCTCATGCGTCAGCATCGGCAAACGAAAACCCAGTACATCTCTTTTTTGCCGGTGTTTCTTCAGTCGCAGCATTCTTCTTTCCTTCTTTTTAACAGGCTTCAAAAATATCAAGCCCGATTTGTATTTGCTAATATTTTTAGCATAAATTTGTAAACACAACAGAAATAACATGAGATACCAGGTATTGACGGCAGGAAAACGAACAGAGATTCATGATCTGGAGGAAAAGGTACGGATCACGATTTTTGAAAAGGATCAGCAGAACTCAGCGGCAGGAACGGCTTACGGCCTGGCCACGCAATACCGTGTAAAAGGCGGTTTTGTACCGGAAAAAGTTTTTGTTTTTCAAACCGAGGTCCTCGTAGAGGTCGCACTGGTCAAGCATGCCATGGATTTCTTTTTTACGACCTTGCTGGAAACGGAACTGTATGTCAAAGAGGTGCCGCGTGACTCGGCGCTTTTTCCACAGGAGTCGGCTAAATTATTCGGAAAACCTAATTTAGTGGCATGAACGAGCCTTTTGTGTTACCGGTCAATGAACATACTTTTAAAGCCCGATTCGAGCGCTGGGGTTACCCATCGCTTTGTGGTCTTGATCGATGAGGAAAGCTTTACGTTTGAACCCGATGAAGAAGGAAGCTACCGCTCGCTGGGAAATGCGGAGGCTACTGATGTGCACCTTTTACGGGCCATTGTTGAAAAACTGGTGACTTTGCCCAACCAGAAATGAGCGGCTAGCTATTGGTAACCGACAATCTCGAAAGTACTAATATGGTTGTGTTTCTGACGGGCAGAGCCGGAACGTAAAGAGACCTTTTTTTGCAATACCTGCGGCAGATTCAGGACCGAAAAAAGAGCAGGGCAGTTGTTTTAAAGGCAGCTAAGCTTTCATGGCTTTGCCAGATTGCAATAGTTCCTGAGTGATCAACCTGGTATAGGCTTTGATCTCTTCCTGGAACTCATTTACCGAAGCGCCACCGCGAATTTCCTCCAGCCTTTTTTCCCAATTGCCTGTTAGTTCGGGTTGAGCTATGCGTTGATGCTTAACAATGTTGTAAACTGCCAGGCCGGTCTCGGTGGGTACAAGGTTTTTCCTCTCACGCAAAATATATTTACGGATGATGAGCGTTTCGATGATTGCCGCGCGGGTAGCTGGTGTGCCTAACCCGCTTTCTTTCATGGCTTCCCGTAGTTCCCCGTCCTCAATTTCCTTACCCGCTGTTTCCAGGGCTTTTAATAAACTGGCTTCGTTATAAAGCGGTTTTGGCTTGGTTTGTTTCTCCAGCACCGCTTTATTCAGTATAGGCAGGTTCTCTCCCTGCACAACTTTAGGCAGCATTGCATTTTCGCCATCCTGTTTTTCTTCCTCCTTTTCATTGAATACTGCACGCCAGCCCGGTGTTTGGATAACGGTGCCACTCGCCATAAACTTAGATCCGGATAATACCGTAATCTTAGTGGTCTCTTTAATACAATCCTGATTAAATGCCTCCAGCATACGGCCCGCAACCATATCATAAATAGCTTGCAGATCGGGCGTGAGCTGATACGGCGCTATTCCGGTAGTAAGCAGAGCATGGTGATCCGTTACCTTTTTAGCATTTACGCTGCGTTTGTTCAGTTTAGCTTCGCTCAAAAGCGTGGCCTGCTTACCGAATGCTGAATGATCAATAAGTTTGCTAATCAGGCCGGGTACTTCAGCGAATACATCATCACCAATGTAGCGGCTGCCAGTGCGGGGGTAAGTAATTAGTTTGCCCTCATATAAATTCTGTAGCAAGCCCAAGGTCTGGTCTGCTGTAAACCCTTTGCGCTTGTTGGCTTCTTGCTGTAAACTGCTCAGGTCATGCAATAGTGGCGGCGGCTCTTTACGCGGTTTGGCTTCAACGGACAGGATGTTTCCGGTAGCCTCCACCCGATCCAGGATCGCCTGCGCCTCATCTTTGGTTTTATAGTTTTTTTCAGAAATAGCCCGGAAACGCTGCCCATCCTTATCTGGCTGAATGGCTACCTGGTAATACAGATCGGGTACGAAATTTCTGTTTTCCAGATAGCGTGCACAGATCATCGCCAGTGTTGGGGTCTGTACCCTGCCGAGCGATAAAACGCCTTTGTTGCCCGATGCCAGACTCAGGGCCTGGGTAGCGTTCATCCCCACCAGCCAATCCGATTGTGAACGGCAGTGCGCGGAATTAAACAACGTATCGTAATCAGTACCCGGCTTTAAATTCCTGAAACCCTCTTTGATGGCTTCGTCTGTCTGGGATGAAATCCACAGCCTTTTAAAAGGCTTTTTGCATTTCAGGAAATAATAAATATAGCGAAAAATAAGCTCACCTTCCCGCCCGGCATCCGTAGCTACGATGATCTCAGTGGCCTCGTCAAATAATTTGCTGATGATGTCTAATTGTTTTCTGGCACCAGGATCATCTTTGCCATCCTTTTTCCGCAGGCATAACTTGAATTTAGGCGGCAGCATGGGCAGATTTTGCACGCTCCAGCCATAATAACCATATTCTTGTGGCGCGGCCAGTTGTAACAGATGTCCGAAAGCCCAGGTAAAGGTATACCCTTTGCCCTCCATGTACCCGTCATGTTTGGTTGTAGCGCCAAATACTTTGGCGATCTCACGCCCGACTGATGGTTTCTCGGCGATAATAACTTTCATAGGTTGTGGCGAAATTAGTAAACGTTAAAAGGTGGTACAATGGTTGTGGATAAATCAGTGATTGGCCAGCTCTTCAACCAGATAGCAGACATCTTCTTTGATGCCCCGATAGTTCGTCAGTATGTCGGTCTGGCGGACGGTTCTGGCCGGGGGTATGGACTGATAGCTTTTTTCTTCGTGTTCGATGGCTGCATGGTCATTCTGTATCTGACAGTGGAAAGTTTTCAGGTCGATCTTGTTAGTCGGATCATCAGCGACCATACCGACAAATTCACCGGAGGACAAACTTGCAATTTTTGAAGCGGGAATGGCATAGTCCAGTTGTGTCGAACGGCTGACCGAGGTATCATTGCTATTGATGGACACGCTCTGTTTTTGCTGGTTGATCTTGCCGAAGCGCTCCGACAATTGCTTGGCGGTATCGCCGGTCACCTGACCGCAAATAATATTACCGACGATGTTCATGATGACTTCGGCCTGCTCTCGTCCATAGTCTTTTTTTAATTGAGAATAGTCTTGCACCGCTAAGGTCACCGCTACTTTATTTGACCGCGCGGTAGCGATCAGGTTATCGATGCCATTGAAATAAATGGTCGGGAACTCATCAAAGATCAGGCTGCATTTCTGCTGGCGCTTGCGGTTGACGAGTTTGTTGATGCGGTTGACATAGAGCGAAAGCACCGCACCGTAAACCTGTGACTTCTGCGGGTTGTTGGCCAGGCAAACGACTTTCGGTTCCTTAGGATTGTTAATGTCCAGCGAAAAATCATTGCCGCTTAAGACGTAATAGAGCTGCGGCGAGGAGAGCCGCGCTAAACTGATCTTCGCGCTGGCGATCTGGCCTTCCAGCTGTTCGTAGGCTTCATTCTTCCAGGCGGAGATAAAGGGGTTGATCAGCACTTCGATCTCGGGTTCGCTGGTCAGCACGGCGAACAATTCCTTGTAGTCCACAAGGGAAAGTTCGATCACATGCGGCAAGGTGCAGTATCTGCCGCCATCATATTTTTTCAGGAACCAGATCAGCGCCGTTATAAAATTAATGGGCGACTCGACAAAGAAATCGCCCTGCTTTTTGATCCATTCCCGGTTCAGGCCGAGCATGATCGTCCGCGCCGCTTCCATCGCGTCGGTGATGTCCAGCATTGTTTCCGGCTCCAAGGGATTGCTGCGGTGCATGATGTGCTCGAAGTTGATGACGTAAAAACTCCGGCCGCCATGTTTGCGCAGCGCGTTATAAGCGATCTTGCTCAGGTCGTCGTATTTAAAATCATAAATGAGCATGGCGAAACCTTTGGCGATGTGCTGGGTGATGAGGTGCCGGATCACGAAATAGGACTTGCCCGCGCCGGGACTGCCGCCGACCAAAGTACCGCGAAAGGGGTTGATGATATTGATCCAGCTTTTGAAACGCTTGCCGCGGAACAGGTATTCAGCGGGCAGGTTGATAGAATATTCGTTCTCCAGGAGGCGTTGCTCCTGCGGAAAGGATTCGTTGTCTTTATTGAAAATATCACCGTCCAGGCGCAGTTTCAGCAGCCGGAACAGCAGGCCACCGCCGGTCATAAACAACAGGTAACCCAAAGTCGTAACCGACATATAGGTGATGTGCGCCGCTGCGAATAGGTTGCTTATAAAATATAAGGTGAGTGCTGCCACGAGGTACGTGGCGATCGTTTTCGGCCTGATCTTCTCGTCCTTCTTGCCTTTGCTGCCGATCAGGGAAATGATCAGCAGATTGAGCGCGCTGATTTTAGCAATCATTATCGTTCTGAACATCGGCAGCCGTGCTACGGGTTGCAGAATACGGTCAGTAATCGTATGGGTGAGTCCGAATTGCTGAAAGGTCGTATAACAACGCAGGTAAAAGTGAATGAACAGGACGGCGATGCTGAGCAGTCGCGTGAAGTCGATGATCTTTCTGAGGGCTTGTTCGTTTTCTCCGGTTGGCATAACTATAGATTTTGGCGTTTACGTTTTTTCTTTTTGATCTTGTTAAGGCCAGTGAGGTCCTGTTGTTCGGGCTGGAATAAAATGTCTATCAGGCTGTCACTGTTGGTTTCCGGGTATACCATAGGCGGCTGGCTTGGTTGCGTAGTTTTGCTGTAGGCTTTGCCCAGATCGCTGCCGTTGAAAACGGCTTTGTGTTGGTGGTCGATAAAAGTGACGCCATAGATGCGGCCATCAGCGTTTTGCCGGAAGAGCACTTCGACATGCTGTTTTTGCAGCGCTAACTGGAATTCTTTCGCGGTGGCTTGTTTAAGTGCCTGGTCAATGACCTGAATGAGGCCGGGCTTCAAGGGTTTACGCAAGGCTTCATTCAGGCGGAAACGTTCTTTCAGGTTTTTAAGCGTAGGCTGCCCATAAATACTGCTGGCCTTGATCGGCACACCCCGTTTATCGCCCTGCTCACCGGTCAGCCAGTAAAGCAGGCCGCCTTTGGCGTTCATGCGCGAATCCCTGGCGCCTGTGTCTGCCAGCACATGGTAGCCCTGAAGTACGGCATTGAATTCGGGAATGCTGGTGAACTTGTACTCGCGGATGACCTGGTTGATCACGTTAGTGAGCTGCCGCTTGGTCTCGGCCTGGCCATAGTCAATTTTAACAGCTTTCAATTTGTCGGTTTTTTGCCGGGGCTGTTCCTGGGCTTTGGCGAGGCTGTATTTCAGCTCTATGGCTTTACGCGCTTTCTCCGACTGGTTCTGCCCCAGGTAATGCAGGCTGATCCGCTCTCCGCTGGCTTTGATGTTCGTGCTGACAATATGGATATGCGGGTGGCCGACGTCCGTATGACGATAGACCAGGTAAGGCTGGTCTCCGAATCCGATGCCTTGCATATAATCGTCGCTGATCTGCTGCAAGCGTTCGGTCGGCAGTTTTTCACCGCTGGGGAAGTTGAGCGAGATGTGCACCGTATTCGTTTTGCTGCGTTCGTTCCGCGCGGCCAGGTCGCTCAGCCGGTGCAGCTTGTCATAAAAATTCATATTGGCCGGATCTTTTAAAAAGCCGGGTGCATGGATCAGTGTGGCTTTTCCCTGTTTCACTTTGTTCTCGTTATAGTTCAGCGCGCCTTTCAGGCTTTTTCCGCTTTTGATCTTCGCGACCATATTTCTGAATATTGATTGAGCTGCTGCCGGATCTGGTTAATTGCTGGTTCCACCCGGCTGCTGATCGTGGAGAGCAGGTTACGCCAGAGTTCCGCTCCTGCCTGACCATGCGCCGCGTTGATACTGCGAATGGCCTGATTCAGATTATTGCCGACCGCGTTCAACTCCCTCTTGAGCAGGATGAGTTCTTCCAGGATGTCATCCATGGCTTTGTCGCGATAGGTAACGGTGACGCTTTTTTCGAGCAGCACGTTGCGGGTGTACTCGCTCAGCTTACGAAACATCGTCTTCTTAAAGCGGCTTTCGAGCAGTTCATATTCCTGTGGTTTGAAGCGGGTAATGACCCTTCGACTGCGGTTCTCTTCTTGTTTTTCCATGATCTTTAGCTTTCAAAAAACACGACTTTGGAGTGCTTTTCGCCTTGCGGTTTCGTCCCCGGGAGCCGGGGCAAGATGCGTTTGTCAGACAAACGTACATCTTGCTGACTGCTGCGAAGCGGGCGGTCTGAGCTCTCCCTGAGGTGTTTTCAGGTGGATTTGCTGTTGGTTTTTAAATAATGTTGAAGCGCTTCGATGAGCACATCTTTGATGGTGCGCTCCTGTTCCAGGGCGAAGCGTTTGACTTGCTTGATCAGCGATTTGGGCAGCCAGTTATTGAACTGTACTTCCTTTTCTTTCGGTGCCTTCGCTCTGACCGGCTGTACCTGCTGTATGGGCGTTTGGGGCCGTTCCTGTTTGAGCTTGCCGGCAAGTGCACCGAGTTTGTTTTTATAATCTTCCATGGATTTAGCATTATAGGTTGCTAGGGGCTTAGCTTGATAGCATACTATTTAGCTATGTAGCTATAAATTTACCTTACTATCAGCGCGACGATCTCTTCGGCCAGCGCCATGATTTCTGCTTGGGCTTTAGGGTCTCCGCCATTCAGGATACCGCCGGTGATGGATGAGCGGGCGATGCTAACCCGGTCATGGATGACGCTCCCGAGCAGGGGTGTTCCCATTTCTGTGAGCAGGGCGGTAATGTCTTTGTTGATCCCCCAGCGGTGCTTGATCATGTTCAGGACGATAGCGGCCTGGAGCTGCGGCCTTTGCAGCTGTGCTTCCCGGATCAGGGCCAGCGTCGAGCGGATCGCCATGACGTCGAAGAAACCTGCTTTGGTGGGCACGAGGATGAGATCGGAGTGCAGGAACAGTTCGGACAGGCGGTTGGACAGGTACGGCGGCGTATCGATGATGAGGAGGTCATGGGTCATTTGCCGGATGTCACGGAGCTTGTCCAGGCTGACGATGGTCAGGCCCGGAAATTCGTTTTTGAGATGATACAGGCTGCCCTGCAGGTCGGTGTCGGCTAAGGCGACGGATAACTGGTCCCGGAAACACAGGGCGAGGTTGATGGCGAGGGTGCTTTTGCCGACGCCGCCTTTTTGATGGGCGATGGTGATGATCTTTGGCATGATTAAAATTTTATCGGGTTAATTTTTTGATCCAGGCGCTGGCCAGTACTTTCCAGTTCCTGTACGGCTTTCCTTGCGGTCCGCACCAGTTCGTTCCCGTGAAAGCTTTGAGGAAACGCTGGGCTTCCCGGGGAAATCCGGCCTGTTCGAAATAGATGTGTACCAGGGCCGGTTCGGGCGGTATTTCATGGCCAAAACCTTGCTGGGTAATCGGCTTCGCTTTTATCGGCGTTGGCTTAGAAGTGCGTCTGGCTTTGCGTTTGATCATGCCACAAAATTGTGTTGATTGATAACCACTACTTCAACACTGCCACCAAAGGGCGGTGATATAATGATAGGTTGATAGCATTATGTGGCATTAGCTTGCTAGCTGCCTGGCACAAAAAAGGAAGATCAGCTTTGGAGTTTGAACCCGATGGGTTCGCGAGGTTCGTTCTTTTGCTGGATCAGTTGCTTCAGGGTTTGAAAGATCAGTTGAATGTCGTCATCGTGCTGAACCATCAATTTCTCGAGTTGCTCAAATTTGAGCAGCAGGTCTTTTTGCGAGATCAGCATTTCCCGGAACTTGACGAATACTTCAATGATCTTGATGCTCATGGCAATGGCCTGCTGGCTTTTGATCACGTTGGCGAGCATCAGGATGCCGTGCTCGCTAAAGACATAAGGTAGTGTCCCGCCCAGCGCCTGCCGGGAAGGTATCACATTTTGTGATACCATGGCGCCGGCCTCTTGCTCCGTCAACTGAAACATAAAATGTTCGGGAAAACGCTCCATGTTTCGTTTGACCTGCTGACGCAGGCGGATAGGAATGGTGCCGTACATTTCGGCGAGGTCTTTATCGAGCATGACTTTGATGCCGCGGATGAGATAGATCTTTTCGGCGATCCGGTGGTCGTGGGTGATCGTGTTCATGTTAAGCTGTTTTGCGGGCGATATCGCTGAGATAGATCAGACTGCCCCGGTAATAGTCGTAAGACGGAATGTATTTTATCGCCCCCATGGTGATCAGGTCCTTTATGCACTTATGATAGGTTGCGATGGAATGTATATGCGCGATCGTCATGAGCTCTTTCCGGTAAATGGGGAAAGGTTCACAAAAACCATGTTGTTTCCAACTCCAGAACAGGGCGAGGTACAAACTGATGTGAGTGGGTAATACGTCGGCATTCTTTCCGGCGAGGATCATGAAGCCTGCCAGTGCATTCAGCTGTTTCATAATTCTTATTTGCCGGTAAGCATTTTGTTAATATCATCCTGGTTGTAGTACATGATACCGCCTACGCGGGTAAATTTAATGATACCATGTATACGCAGGCTGGTCAGTGTATTCGGTGATATGTTCAGTAGTTTGCGTACCTGCGCACTCCGTAACCATTTCCGGGGTTGTTCGGCGGTATTGCCGAGCATTTTCCGGATGGTTTCCAGGAGCCTGGTTTCGAACTCTGCTAAATCTTCTTTGGTGATGATTTCTGCTGCCATAGGTTTCTAAGTTAAATATGAGTTTGAACCGCCGCATTACCTGAATGCGGGGTTCAAATTTGATCAGGTCAGCGCAGCTTCTTTCAACCCTTGTGGACGGAGTGGGTGTTTTTTAAGCGGTTTTGCGTCGGTTCAAATTCAACAGGCCCGGCATCTTCGCTCAGAATGGGAGAATTTGCGAAGAAATCGCTGTCCTGTAATTTCCTGTTCAGTTCGGCCATGTCTTCGTTGACTTTGATAGCGAGTACTTTGGCGTAATGCTGAGTTTGCCGCAGGCTTTTGTGACCCATCATTTTGCTGATAGTTTCCATCGGCACGTTGTTGGCCAGGGTGATGGTTGTGGCGAAAGTATTCCGAGCGATCTTGGAGCAGAGTTCAATTTCAATATCACAGCGTTCGGCTATTTCTTTCAGATAACTATTGTATTTCTGATTGCTTAAAACCGGCAGCAGCATATCGGTAATGATACAATGCTCGTCGTACGCGTATTTTTGCAGGATGCCTTTGGCGATCGGCAGCAGCGGAATAACAGCCGCTGTTCCGGTTTTTTGACGGTTCTTGCTGATACGCAATTCACCGTTGGCCGCTATGCTGACCTCGGAGCGTTTAAGCTGTTTCATGTCAATAAAGGACAGGCCGGTGAAGCAAGAGAAGATGAACAAATCCCTTACCCGGCTGAGGCGGGAAGTCCTGAGCTCTTTATTGGCAATGCGTTGCACTTCTTCTTTGGTCAGATAGATGGTGTTTACTTCATCACGGTTCATGTCGAACTTGGCGAAGGGGTCGCCCAGCAGCCAGCCATTATCCACGCAATCCAGCACGATCTTTTTCATGTTGGCGATATTCTTTAAGGCGGAGTTGCGGTTGAGCTTTTTCTCCATCCTTAACCAGTGATAGAATTTCTTGATGAACTCCAGGTCCAGCGACAGGATGTTGATGTCATCAGCTTTGTATTCAGCTTTCAGGAAATTGGCAACATGCTTATAAGCCGTTTCAAAATTTATATGTGTGCCTTTGGCTACTCCGTTGCCGATCATTCCTTCCAGTTGTTGGTTGTGCTTTCTGAAAAGCGTTAAGAGCATCCATTGGCGCTGGTCTTCCCCGGATATGATATTTTTGATCGCCTGGGCGGTCACGACTTTGCCGCGGTCAATGAGATGGGTACGGGCATCATACGCCTGATTTTGCAAGAGATCAAGATAGGCGTTAAGTTTTTTAACTTCTTCTTTGTTACCAATGGCACGATTGGCCTTAGAACTCCACTTCTCTGGTTCACAAAAACGTTTGGTGGACACTTCTTTTTGAACGCCGTCAACAGTAATTCGCAGGTAGATTAATACAGACCCTCCTGTGTATTCTTTCGGTTTTTTCAGGTAAAACAGTAAACCTAATGTTTTTTCAAGCATGATCACTCACGATTTTATATGAATAAATATCGAAATGAGTGCCTCAAAAGTCAAGATGTTCATTTACTGAACACGTTGTCATTCAGTGCTTTACGACACTTCCAGTGAGTAAATTTTCGCATTGTCATTTTACTCACTGAATAACTCATTAAAGTTATGCGTTTTGCCGTTTTTTTTGGTTTCGCGTTAAAACAAAAAAACCTGTAAATCAACGATTTACAGGTTTTTGCGTAGTTTTGAGCTGCTAATTTGCGGTGAGGGAGGGATTCGAACCCTCGGTACAGTTTCCCGTACGTCAGTTTAGCAAACTGATCCTTTCGGCCTCTCAGGCACCTCACCGTATTAAATAACACCCCCTTTTTCAGGGACTGCAAATATAGTAATTAGCATAAGTCGGCAAAAAAAAATTTCAGGTATTAATTTATTACGCTGTTTATAAGGCAATAAAAATATCTGCAGGCCTTAAACTTGCTGTTAATAGTTAATGCGCACGTGGTAAATACTCATCAGCATGCGCTTAAAAATGGTTTTAATGGTCTCCAGGTCCTTTAACGTAATATCGCTGTCATTAAGCTGGCCCTGATCCAGCTTATACTTAACTATGCGGTCTACCAAATTGTTGATAGACGGTTCATCAGGTTGTTTTAAAGAGCGTGATGCAGCTTCTATCGAGTCGGCCAGCATTAATACGCCGGTTTCCTTAGAGAAAGGTATCGGGCCCGGATATCTGAAGGTATTCTCGTCAACTATCTTCTCCGGAAAATTCTTCAAAAACGACTGATAAAAATAATCAACCCGGGTGTTGCCATGGTGCGTACGTATAAAATCAATAACAATATCGGGTATTCCGCCCTTCTGCGCCATTTCTATACCGCGGCTTACGTGCCTTATTATAACCTGGGCGCTCTCCTCATAAGGCAGCTTATCGTGCGGGTTAAATACCGAGTTTTGGTTTTCAATAAAAAACAGCGGGTTATCCATCTTACCAATGTCATGATACAAAGCTCCTGCCCTAACAAGCAAGGCATTGCCACCAATAGCATAAATAGCATTTTCGGCCAGGTTGGCCACCTGTAATGAATGCTGAAAGGTACCCGGTGCCGTAAAAGCCATCTCGCGCAGCAAAGGCGCGTTGGTATTGGTCAGCTCAATAAGGGTAATATCAGAAGTGATAGAGAATATCCGCTCAAACAAATAAATAAGCGGATAAGCCAAGAGCGTTAATAGCACGCTTACAATAAATGGCACAAAGCCTACCCAGTCCAGATCAACCAATGTGCCCTCTTTTATAAGCGAAATACCCAAAAAGGCCATAAAGTAGGTGATCATAATGATCAGGGCAGAAATAAGGAACTGCTCGCGGCGCGCCAGGTATTTAATACTATAAATAGATACCATACCCGCGGTTATCTCAAAATAGGCAAACTCAAAGCTGTTAGGAACAAAAAAGCCGGCCATAAGCACCACCAGCATGTGGATATTAAGCGCCAGGCGGGTATCAAACAAAATGCGGATAATGATAGGTACTATACAATAAGGGATATAGTACATGTTGGGCAGCTCAAACTTGATAGCCATTGACAAGGTGAAAAGCATAGCCGTTATAACCAGCAATATCACCCCCACCAAACGGTTATCATCATAAATATCCCTTCTAAACAGGTAAAGGAACACCATTAACAATACTATGGCTATTGCCACCAATACAAACTGCCCTGCCAATACCAGTTTAGGGCTGCCTTTTATGCGGGCGTTATCTTCAAATGCTTTTTTGTATGATTGCAGTTTCTGATAAACATCATCATTAACTACCGAGCCTTTAGTAACAATTACCTCGCCTTTTTGCACCATGCCATTGCTTAACGAAAGATCTGACAGCGCATCATTCTCTATGTTTAAGGTAAGCCGGTCATCATAAACTATGTTATTTTGAATACGTGTTTGCAGCAGGTCTAATAGAAAAGCCTTATCCAGATCGGGCTGCAGGCTCAGTTCAGTACCACAAAACTGCAAAGCGGTTTCGCGGGTAAACAGTTCGGCGGTGTTTTTTTCTGTGCCGATATTTTTGTCGAGCACATTAATATTGTATCCCTGCCCGTTATGCACATACTTGCTGATCAAGGTTAAAACGCCCTTGTTATAAACCGTATTGAGTAGCCCAACGCCGGTTGCAATATATTTAGCCTTTTTATCGTCGCTAATGTTTGCACCGTGCCATTTTATATCCAGATCAGCCTTAAAACCGGCTATTTGCTGCTGTGCAATGTCGGCGTTTAGCTGATAAACCGGCTTAACGTTGGTTAGCGCAACCATTTTATCAACCTCCAACTCCTTCGGAGTTTTTAGTACGGCAAAGTTATACGGCGATACCAGGTCTTTCTGATTCCAGATACGGCCCTTCTCAATTTCATAGCTAAACTTAACCTGCTTTGGTAAGGTAAATACTATTACTATAGTACATACTAAAACCATTAAATACTTAATGTTACGGGCGTATTTACGCAAAGCGGCTTTTTGGCGCGAAGTGGAGAATTTAGCCATTTAATTTTTTGAGCATCCAAAAATAACTAATTTTTAACCACATGTAGGTTTTTCTTGTGCATAGCCTCCCCCAAGATCATCAGCTAAACAAAATATTTTTAAATAGCTGTAACTTTTTTCTTGTATATGTAATCTAATTTTTGATATCTTTATGATATCAATTTAAATCGTAAAAATCATGAATACTGAAAAAATTCTAAATCCCCCCTCAGGCTATTTAACCCTGATAGTGTTTCTGTTATTACTGGGTGTTACCGGTTATTGCATAGTTAATCAAAACTTTATAACAGCTGTTGTTGTAGGTTTTATTAATTTTTTACTTGTACTGCCGGGTTTGATAATAGTTAACCCAAACGAATCAAAAGTTTTAGTTCTGTTTGGCAAGTATGTAGGCACTGTAAAGCAAGACGGCTTTTTTTGGGTTAACCCTTTTACAACTAAAAAAAAGGTATCCTTAAAAGCATTTAACCTTAATGGCCAACAGCTTAAAGTAAACGACAAGCATGGTAATCCTATAGAAATTGCCGCGGTTATTGTTTGGCGCATAAAGGATACTGCAAAAGCCCTGTTTGCAGTTGAAAACTATCTGCAATATGTAAATATCCAAAGCGAGGCAGCTGTAAGGCACCTGGCCAACTCTTTTGCTTACGATAATATGGACGATGAGCATGAGCAAATTACGCTAAGCAATGGTGCAGAGCAGGTAAGCTTATTGTTAGAAAAGGAATTGAATGAACGCCTTGAGCCGGCCGGTATTGAGGTTTTAGAAGCCCGGATATCGCACCTGGCCTATGCGCCCGAAATTGCCCATACTATGCTGCAAAGGCAGCAGGCTTCGGCAATCATATCTGCACGCAGGCTGATAGTTGAAGGCGCGGTTGGCATGGTTGAAATGGCATTGCAAAAATTATCAGACAAGAACATTGTTGAGCTGGACGAAGAACGCAAAGCAGCTATGGTAAGCAACCTGCTGGTAGTACTTTGCGGCGACAAAGCGGTGAACCCAATTGTAAATACAGGCACTTTATATCATTAATATGAGTGATTATAGAAATATAAACCAGTTACGTACCGCGGAACTTACCGTAATACGTAGTGGTTTTTGGCAACCTGATCATATATTAACAGACGGACAATTTGAGTACGGCAAGTTAAGCCGCCCCAGCTTTGGATATAAAGAAGGCGGTATAGAAACAGCTACAGGTGTATATACTTTAAAAAAAGTCACCTTTTTTGGCTTTAACCTGCAACTGCTGCTTAACGGCGAAGTTATAGGGAAGCTAAAAAGGAATATCTGGGATAACAGAACCGAACTTGAATTGAATAGCGGCCTATCAGCGTGGTTTGTACGCACACCCGGCGCGGGCATTTTTACAAGAAAGACGAGTTGGATGAGTGCAGAAGGCGAACTAATGACAATAACCAGCAGGTTTGAATATTCAAAACCTTTTGCGGTAACTATGATCAATCCTGATAAAGAAAAAGAGAACTTGTTGTTATTGGCGCTTATCGGCATACATTTAAGATTGATGAAAAATGCCCGCGCGGCAGCTACACAATAAATTAGAGGTTATGGATTATTATGCTTTAGCACCGGTAAGCAGGCTTAAAACCAATGAGCTTTGGATAATACAACCAAAATGGTACAAGGCTAACTATGAACTTACCGACAACGTATTTGTTTATGCAAAAATTTACACCAAAGGTTTTTGGCAGGGCACCACTGTTTTTGAAACCACTGATGAGGCGCTAAGCATAAAAAATCTATGGAACGGCGGCCTTGAAATTACAAGATCTGATGGAAGTATTGTGGGGACGATTGAGAGGAAATTGCTTAGTGGGCATACAAAGTTAATTTTGAGTGATGGTAGCGCCTTTACATACAGCGCCCCATCTGTTTGGAAGGGCGAGTATGTTTGGAAAGATAAGTTTGACAATGAATTGATACGGCTAATGTTTGGATCATTATCAGGCAAGGTTCCGGTAACCTTCAACAAAAGAGCAGTTGGGATACCCTATTTTTCTGCCCTTGTATTTATAGCATTTAAGTTAAACTTAGACAATTCTGAAGGTGGCTGAAAAAAAGGCATTTGTATTACGTGTAAACCCTGATATGCTGAAAGAGATTGAAGCATGGGCCGAGTGCGAATTTAGAAGCACCAACGGGCAGATAGAATACCTGCTGCAGCAGGCTTTGCTTGCGCGTAAAAAAACGGCGAAGGTGAAAAAACCACCTTCAACCTAAAAATTTGGTGTGTAAAACGCCTGAAAAAGTGTTGCAAAAAAAATCAATTTTTACCTCATTTCAATTATCTGATATTTAATGAGTTAGATTAAATTTACAGCTAATCGTGCAGACGAATACGTCTGTTGCAAAGTGTTGCATGTTTAAACATCAAATACTCGTAAAAGTTTAATTATTAGATACTTGCTAAAAATACTGTTGCAGGGTGTTGCAAAGTGTTGCACTTATTCTTGCAACAGCGCCGTTTTTGGTGTAAGCGCTTTTTTTAAAATATTTGCTTTAGTTTTACATAGATATGTCGCACCAAAAGCAAGTTGTAATAGTGGCCGCTACCCGCACACCTATAGGGAGTTTCGGGGGCACACTGGCATCATTCAGCGCTACACAACTGGGTGGCCTGGCCATAGCGTCGGCTATTGAAAAGGCGGGTATATCTGCGGCGCAGGTACAGGAGGTGTTTATGGGGAATGTGCTATCGGCCAATTTGGGCCAGGCACCGGCAACTCAGGCAGCTATGTACGCGGGTCTGCCCTATTTGCCGGCTACCACGGTAAATAAAGTTTGCGCATCTGGCATGAAAGCGGTAATGCTGGCCGCGCAAAGCATCGCCCTTGGGCAAAATGATATTATAGTAGCCGGCGGCATGGAGAGTATGAGCAATGTGCCGTACTATCTGGATAAGGCCCGCACGGGTTACCGCCTGGGCAACGGGCAGCTTACTGATGGGTTGCTTAAAGACGGTTTATGGGATGTGTACAATGATTACCACATGGCCTCAGCCGCCGAACTTTGCGCAACCGAATGCAATATAAGTCGCGAAGAGCAGGATGCTTACGCGGTTCTATCCTACCAACGCGCATTAAAAGCACAGGCAGAGGGGAAATTCAGCGATGAGATCACTGCTGTTGAGTTAAAAGATAAAACGGGCAGCAGCACCTTCCTATCCACAGACGAAGAACCACAAAAGGTAAAGTTTGAAAAGATAGCGTCATTAAAACCCACATTTAAAAAAGACGGTACCATTACAGCTGCCAATGCATCTACATTAAATGACGGAGCCGCGGCACTGGTTTTAATGAGTGAAGAGAAAGCCACAGCATTGGGTTTGAAACCCCTTGCCCGCATTTTATCCTACGCAGATGCCCAGCAGGCACCCGAATGGTTTACCACTGCCCCATCCAAAGCGCTACCACTGGCCCTGCACCGGGCAGGCTTAAACATAACTGACATTGATTTTTTTGAAATAAACGAAGCTTTCGCTGTAGTAGCCATTGCCAACAACCAGCAAATGGCATTAGATGCTTCAAAAGTAAACGTTAACGGTGGCGCGGTATCGCTGGGGCACCCGCTGGGGGCTTCGGGAGCGCGGATCATGGTTACTTTACTCCATGTGCTGCAGCAAAATAACGGAAGATACGGTGCCGCGGGCATTTGTAACGGCGGTGGCGGGGCCAGTGCAATTGTTATTGAAAATTTACGTTAAAACACCATACATAACCGGCATAGATAGTGATCAAACAGTTCTGCATTACGCTGTTAGCGATATTTACCTTTTACAGCGCCTTTGCGCAGTTTCAGCAAAAGGACCTGGCAACATTAAACATGTACCGGGATAGCCTGAAAAGTTTAGGTAATACGTTTATTAATAATCCCGACGAATTGGCGCGTAAAAATGCCAATTACACTTTTATAAAAACGCTGGTAAGTGCGCTCAGAACGCCAAACTCTTTTTTATACAAGTTCGATTCACTACAATCCGTCAGCATACTTAACTCGCCTGATAGCCGCTTCCGCATTTTTAGCTGGCATATTGCTAACGATGATGGCAGCTACCGCTTTTACGGCGCTATACAAATGAACACCGGCGGCGCGTTAAAATTATATCCTTTAGAAGATTATTCCCCGCTTATCGCACATCCTGAAGATACCGTTACCGATAATTCAAAGTGGTACGGCGCGCAATACTATACCATAATACCTGTGCAGGGAGCCAATCCGCATTACGTATTGTTAGGGTGGAAAGGTTATACAGACAGATCAACCAAAAAGGTGATAGACGTACTTTCTTTTAAAAATGATAAACCGGTGTTAGGCATGCCGGTTTTTAATGGTAAGGACAAAAAGCGCAGTCGTTTGGTTTTTCAATACACCCGCCAGGCATCTATGCTGCTCAGGTATGTTCCGGGTGAGAACCTGATTGTTTTTGACAATTTAGTTCCTCCTGATAAAAAAATGAAGGATCAGCCGGATACCTACGGTCCCGACCTATCCTACAATGGTTACCGCCTTAAAAACGGCCGATGGGAACTTACCGAAAACCTGGATATGCGCAATGTGCCTAACGAGAGTGATGCCGCTTTTATAGACCCTGGTCAGCTGCCACCGCCAAAGCTTGAAGTTAAGCCCATCACAAAAAAACCTGTACAGTAGTTATATACGCCAACAATTTGTTAAATTGAGAGGAAATTTTTTTTCACGATATAAATAGTAATTTCGTCCCATTAAACTGATCTTATGAGCACTGAACCGGAAATAGCGGGCATTGAGGCGCTACCTCAAAAAGGACATCCCAAGGGATTATATGTATTATTTTCTACCGAAATGTGGGAACGCTTCAACTTTTATGGGATGCGTGCCCTGCTTTCATTGTTCCTTGTTAACGCACTTGCTTTTTCTGACAAAGATGCTGCTATAATATACGGCGGCTTTCTTGGATTGTGCTACTTAACTCCCATGCTAGGTGGATATATTTCCGATCGATATTTAGGAAACCGCAATTGCATCATTTTGGGAGGCACAGTGATGGGAATAGGGCAATTGCTTTTATTTGTCAGCGGCTATACTTATGCTTCGGATATTGATCTATCTAAAGTTGTAATGTGGACAGCATTAGGAGTAATCATTTTTGGCAACGGATTTTTTAAGCCCAACATCTCTTCAATGGTGGGTCAACTTTACGCAAAAGGTGATACACGACTCGACTCCGCATTCACCATTTTTTATATGGGCATAAATGTAGGTGCACTATTAGGAATGTCAATATGCCCCTTACTTGGCGATATTAAACACGGCGAGGTTCGGATAGTGGAAGCTTTTAAATGGGGTTTTCTTGCCGCTGGCCTGGCAATGTTTGTAGGCACGCTGATGTTTTTTATTTTAAAAAACAAGTTTGTTAAAGGTCCAACCGGCAACCCCGTCGGTATCAAACCTAAACATGATGGCTCTGTTCTCAGCCCTACCGGCGAGGCTGAGAAAGCTAAATTCTCTAAAACATCGATTCTTTCCGTAGCGATATTAGCTATATTTCTATTTTTCGGTATACATTTTCTTTCGTTAGATGACAATCCGATAAAAAGTTGGATATATCCCTTCATTTATGCGTCAGGGATTAGCTTGGCGGTTTTAATACTTACAGATAAATCTATTACAAAAATAGAGCGCGACCGTATTTTGGTTTTATACGTTGTTGCTTTTTTCGTAATATTTTTTTGGTCTGCATTTGAACAGGCTGGTTCGTCGTTAACATTTGTTGCAGATAAACAAACTGATACTACTGTATTTGGATGGCAAATGCCGCCGAGTTTGGTTCAAAACGCAAATTCGTTTTTTATAATTGTTTTTGCATTTCCATTTAGTTGGTTATGGATAAAACTGCAGAAACGCAAACTTGAGCCAATTTCGCCTGTTAAGCAAGCAATAGGCTTATTATTATTAGCTATTGGGTACTATATTATTGCCGTACAGGTTAAAGATTTGGGCACTACAGGTAAGTTGGCGGTTGTATGGCTGGTTGTAATGTACTTATTTCATACTCTAGGAGAACTTTGTTTATCGCCAATAGGCTTATCTCTGGTAGCAAAACTGGCCCCAAAAAGATTCTCCTCTTTGTTAATGGGCGTATGGTTTTTAGGTAACGCTGCTGGTTATGCATTGGCAGGCACATTAGGATCTATTATGCCTCCTACAGGCGACAAATACGCAATTGCGGCGTCTAAAGGAATTGATCTTCAATTAGTCCTCGAGAAGAAAATTATTCCAACCGTTCAACAAATCGCGGAATTAACAAAAAGCAATATTGATATCAATTATCCAACTTTTGCTGGTTTTACAATTCATAATCTTTATGAATTCTTCATGGTATTCGTCACTCTTGCCGGAATAGCATCAATTGTTCTATTTATAATATCGGGGATTTTAAAGAAAATGATGCACGGGGTAAGATAATTGGCAAATTAGCGTTAATTATATAGGAGTTAACCTCCTGCTTTTTTATTTTTTATAGCCGCTATTTCTGTTATTTTAGCCGAAGTTTAACGCAGCATTATCTAAATTAATAAGTGCCTGATAGCTTAGTTATTATCCCTACCTATAATGAGCGCGAAAACATCGAAAAGATGATTCGTAAGATATTTTCGTTGCCTCATGATTTCCATATCCTTATAGTGGACGATGGTTCGCCGGATGGCACCAACGTAATTGTAAAATCCATAAGAAACACCTACCCCGACTCCCTGTTTATAGAGGAACGTGCGGGAAAACAAGGTCTTGGTACTGCTTACATCCATGGTTTTAAGTGGGCCATTGAGCATAAATATGATTATATATTTGAGATGGATGCCGACTTCTCTCATAATCCGGAAGACCTGCTACGGTTACGGCGAGCTTGTGTAGATGGGGCCGATGTTGTTGTGGGCTCGCGGTACATCAAGGGCGTAAACGTAGTGAACTGGCCCATGGCGCGTGTATTAATGAGCTACTTTGCATCTGTGTATGTACGCTTTATTACCGGAGTTAAAATACAGGATTTTACTGCCGGTTTTATGTGTTACAAGCGTAATGTTTTAGAAACCATAGAGCTGAATAAGATAAAGTTCGTAGGTTATGCTTTTCAGATAGAAATGAAATATACCGCTGTAAGGCATGGCTTTAGCCTTAAGGAAGTCGCTATCATCTTCACCGACCGTACTGCCGGGACATCTAAAATGTCAAAAGGCATATTTAAAGAGGCTTTTCTTGGTGTGATACAGATGCGTATCAATGCTATTTTCAGGAAATATCCGGAAGGGTAACTGATGTCGAATTTCGGATGTTCGATTTCGGATTTGTTTTTTCAACCCTATTTTTCATCTTACATCCCCTTTAGCTTCTAATTTGCGGTATTTTACGGTCTCAACATTAGATGTCAGGTTTTTGAAAGGAAAATTCTACATTACAAACGCTATATATAAATCCGAAATCGAACATCCGAAATCCGAAATAAAAATAAAAATAAAAAATACTAATTTCGTTGGCAATGAATGAAAATTTAGACCCTAACCTGGAGCACCTCACTCCTGCCGAACGCGATATTGAAAAGGTATTACGGCCGCAGGTTTTTGAGGATTTTACCGGTCAGCATAAAATTTTAGCCAATCTGAGGGTATTTGTACAAGCGGCGCGCCAACGCGGCGAAGCGCTGGATCATGTTTTACTGCATGGGCCGCCAGGCTTGGGAAAAACTACACTTTCGCATATTATTGCTAACGAAATGGGTGTGGGTATAAAAATAACATCCGGCCCGGTATTAGATAAACCCGGCGATTTGGCCGGTTTGTTAACCAACCTGGAAAGCGGCGACATTTTGTTTATTGACGAGATACACCGTTTAAGCCCTTTAGTCGAAGAGTATCTCTACTCGGCGATGGAGGATTTTAAAATAGATATTATGCTGGAGAGCGGCCCTAACGCCCGCTCTGTACAATTATCGTTGAACCCATTTACCTTGGTGGGAGCCACTACCCGGTCGGGCTTGCTTACAGCACCTTTGAGGGCGCGCTTTGGTATTAATTCGCGCTTAGAGTATTACGATGCCAAGCTGCTTACTACTATCATTCTTCGCTCTGCATCCATATTAAAAACACCAATAAGCGATGAGGGATCTTATGAGATTGCCCGCCGCAGCCGCGGTACCCCCCGTATAGCCAATGCATTGCTGCGACGCACACGCGACTTTGCGCAGATAAAAGGTAACGGAAATATTGACACCGCTATAGCGCAATACGCGCTTAATGCTTTAAATGTTGATGAGCACGGGTTGGACGAAATGGATAACAAGATATTGACCACCATTATTGATAAGTTTAAAGGCGGCCCGGTAGGCCTTAAAACTATTGCTACAGCTGTTGGCGAAGATGAAGGTACTATTGAGGAAGTATATGAACCATTTTTAATACAGGAGGGCTTTTTAATGCGTACAGCCCGCGGTCGCGAAGCTACTGAAAGTGCTTACAGGCATTTGGGCAGAATAAAACCCGGTGGTACACCCTCTTTGTTTTAAACTTTTCATCAATTGCGTACCAACAAAATAAATTAAAAATATATTTGTGGCCCGCCAAAACTTTAACTGGCCTTTTGCATTATAACTACTATGTTAAAATCTTACCACCTATTGCTAACTGCAACCTTGTTGATTGCAGCTTCATGCCAATCAAAATCAGAGAAAACCGCTTCGTTGGGTGATTCTAATGCTACGCCCCAAGCTAATACCGAAGTTGCTAAGGAGCCAGAGCCAGCTGCACCATCAGGCCCTGTAAAAATTGACAAAGAGGCTATTATGGCGCGTAAACAGGTGCCTATACTTTGCTACCACCAAATACGCGACTGGCGGCCGAAAGATTCAAAAGGTGCTAAGGATTATATTGTGCCGGTTGCAGCTTTTAAAGCAAAAATAAAAAGCCTTGCAGACAGCGGTTACCATACCATATTGCCTGATCAGTTGTATGCTTACTTAACTACAGGCGCAGCGCTGCCAAGCAAGCCCATTATGTTAACTTTTGATGATACCGATCTGGATCAGTTTACCATTGCCGCGCCGGAATTGAAAAAATACGGCTTTAAGGCTGTATATTTTATCATGACCGTATCAATAGGACGACCAAATTATATGACCAAGGAACAGATAAAAGAACTGTCTGATGCCGGTAATGTAATTGGTAGCCACACGTGGGATCATCATCGTTTTGACCGCTTGTCGCATACCTCATCACTTAAAATTTTAGGGAAAAATGGCAAGATCACGCTTAAACCAACCGATGATTGGGTTACCCAATTAGACAAGCCTACTGCCAAGCTGGAAGAAATAACCGGTAAAAAGATAACTTATTTTGCATACCCTTTCGGTATTTGGAATTCAGCTAATTTACCTGAGCTGCACAAACGCGGTTTCAAAATGGCTTTCCAGTTAGCAGAAAAACGTGACCCGAATGATCCGCTAATGACTGTCCGTCGTATTTTGGATAGCGGATATTGGAGTACCAAGACATTACATAACGCTATTAAGAATAGTTATTAACCCCCTATTCCCCTCCACAGGAGTCCTTTGGACTGAATGGGAACAAAATATTAAAGCTGCCTTTACGGGCAGCTTTTTTTTTGATCCCGTTTCTTATAAAGATTTATTGACGACACAATCGTGGTGTTTGCCTACACAACAACCCTTGTTGTCTATTATACACCAACCGCAACTTAACTTTTTGTTTTTCAGTTAGTCATAGAGGTGTATTTAAAATAACAATAAAAAAATTCACTCATTAAAAATAGAAAGACAATGAAAACCAAATTCTCAACCATTATCGCAGCTATCGTATTATTAATAAGCTCAACCACCTATGCATTTGCTAGCACTAAAGCCGACGGCGGTGCAGTTACTTTAACAGAAGTTGGCAGCATCAGCAAAATTGAAGCCAGCGGAAACGTAGAGGTTTATATTACCAATGGTAAACAAGACGGCGTAAAAGTTTATAATGATTATTATGGCGATAACGCTCTTGTTCAAAACGAAGATGGCGTATTACGCATAGCATCTTACAAAACCGACGCACTTATTGTAATAGTTACCGTAACCGATTTACGTGCTATTACCGCAAATGATAACGCTATAATTAAATCATACAATAACAAACTTTCTGCCCTGTCACTTAATATTAAGTTAAATGACAACGCTATCGCCTCTTTAGATGTTGATGCTGTTGCAGCTAACATTGCAGTGAACGACCAGGCTCAAGCTACTTTATCAGGAATGATTGAAAATTACCATTTAGATTACAGCTCAACTGCCGCTGTTAACAAGGATGAGTTGGAGGCTTACACCAGCACCGAAAGAGAAATTAAAGCATCCAAATTTACAATTATAGAAAAAGGCGCTGTAGTAACCGCGAGTTTATAATATACCTACCTCAAGCAAAAGCCCCTCCGTGAGATACACTAAGGGGCTTTTTAATTTAATGCCTTGCAAAAATTAAAGATTTTCACCTTTAGGGCCGCTGTGCGTGTTTGATGGATCGTCGTCTTTATTATCTTCCGCGCTAACCTCTTCATCACTTGCTGTTTCGTTACTCGCTACGCTTGCTCCGGGTGTTACCGTCGGCACTCTTACGTCGTCCGGTTTATTCTGTACGTTTGCGCCTTCCTCCTGCTCAAGCATATTGTCGCCATCTTTGTTGGTCACAGCATTATCGTTGTTGGTGATCTGCTCATCTATTGGGCCGTTATTTAAGTTTTCCATGGTTTAATGTTTTGAGTTTAACAATGTTGCAAATAGTCTGTTTTTAAATTGTGCTATCTTTGCTCCAAATGCAGCAAAACCGGTCGGCATATAGCAAACTAATCAAAGATGAAGCCAAAAAGCTGGGCTTTATGTTTTGCGGCATAGCCCAAGCTGAATTTTTAGAGGAAGAGGCACCGCGCCTGGAGGCCTGGCTTAATGCCGGCATGCATGGCAAGATGCAATACATGGAAAATCACTTTGATAAGCGCCTTGACCCGCGCTTGCTGGTTGATGGTGCCAGATCTGTTATTTCGCTTGCGCTTAATTATTATACAGACGTTGCACAGTCAGATCCGCTTGCACCCAAGATATCCAAATATGCATATGGGCAAGATTATCACACAGTTATAAAAGACAAGCTAAAGCAACTGTTAGCTACAATTAATGAACGGATAGGCGAAGTAGGCGGCCGTGCTTTTGTTGATTCTGCGCCGGTGTTAGACAAGGCCTGGGCCAAAAAGGCGGGTATTGGCTGGGTGGGTAAAAACAGTAATCTGTTAAACAAGAATTCTGGCTCTTTCTTTTTTTTAGCAGAGTTGATTGTGGATATTGAGCTGGAGTACGACGTTGAACCTACCGCCGACCATTGCGGCACCTGCACCCGCTGTATTGATGCCTGCCCTACCGACGCTATTGTTGGCCCCTATGTGGTTGACGGCAGCCGCTGTATCTCTTACCTTACTATTGAACTAAAAGACGAACTCCCCACCGAGTTTAAAGGCAAAATGGATAACTGGATGTTTGGCTGCGATATTTGCCAGGACGTATGCCCATGGAACAGATTTTCAGTAATTCATACCGAGCCGGCTTTTGACCCCCATCCCGATCTGCTAGGTTTAAAACGGGAAGATCTAACCGAAATTACTGAGGACGTTTTTCAAAAGGTATTTCAAAAATCGGCAGTTAAGCGCACCAAGTTTTCGGGGCTTAAAAGAAATATTGAGTTTTTGAAGGCTAATCTCTAACCCCTGGTTAAGCACTAATCGCAGGTGAGTACAAATACTGTCAACTAATCTTTAATCTTCAATCACTAATCTTACACCCCTAATCAAACGCCATTACATTTTTATCCGGCGCTATTTGTATCAAATAGTTTTTCTTCATAGGGTCGTAAGGCACATTCTCGGTTTGGGTAATGTAAATGCTGCCCAGGTCTTTCAACACGTAAATATCCATATCCCCCATTTTTTCCTCCTTGTGCGGGTACTGCCCTATCGAACTTAACAACACATCATGCTGTTGTATATCGTTGGTTGCCAACTCCATAAATAAACGACGACCATCAGCACGCAGTGTTAAATTAATATAGGTTCCCCTGTTAGTGGCCAGGGTGTACTCCCTGGTGCGTTTTTTTTCGTTCTTTGATTTTTGGATATACCCTTTACCCAACAGCAAACTATCATCGCGGTTAATATTGTTGTGCAGCATAAACTGTATCTCTTCGTAGGAGATCAGTTTTCCCTGCGTAAAACCGGCTTGGGTAAAACCTGAGAGCAGTAACGCAAAAAGTATTTTCTTCATTGTGGCGGGCATAATATGCGTTTAAAATTACATTAAACTTAAACTAGATCAAATACAATACGGTTGTTAGTTATTAACTTTGTGCTATGGCAAAAATTGAATTAAGCCGTGTTAACGGCGATTTTGGCTTTGAAGCCAAAGATGAGAACGGACATATAGTTAAAATGGATAGCAGTCCGCAAAGCGGCGGCCTTGATTACGGTGTGCGTCCTATGCAGATCTTGTTAATGGGTTTGGCAGGCTGCTCTGCTATTGATGTGATCGCCATATTGAAAAAGCAACGTCAAGATGTAAAAGATTATAAAATGGTGGTAAATGGCGACCGTGAAGCGGGTGTTGAGCCATCGCTATGGAAAACTGTTGATATTGAGTTTCACCTATACGGGGATATTGACCCGGATAAAGCCGCCAAAGCGGTTGATCTTTCATTGGGAAAATATTGCTCCGTATCTGCAACATTAGAGAAAGCCGGTGCTCAAATTACTTCTAGGGTGTTTGTTCACCCGGAAGTGACAGCGTAATTCACAATAAACATAATGTCATCTCGACCCAAGGAGAGATCTATACACATGCCATGCATGGCGAAATACTAATGTATAGATCTCTCACTATCGTTCGAGATGACATTTTGAATGTTTTTATTTCGTTTCCTTTCTAATCCTCGTAAAAATCTATCAGCGATCCGAAATAGCTATCGGTCCAGCCTTCACTTATATCTGTATAATCAGCATCTGGTATGTTGGTATGGCGCAACTCTACAGACGTTCCGGCCTTGTCAGCATGCAGTTTTATGGTTACGATAGAATCGTCAGACTGCCCATCAAAATACCACTGCTGCACTATCTTTTTGCCGGGTTCCAGCTCAATGTTTTTCCCTACAATGCTGCCATCCCACATAGAAAACTCACCACCGGGCGTAGCGTCCATCTCGGCTACATCGCCCGTCCATAACTGAATGGTTGGCGCACTAGTTAACGCCAGGTACACCTCATCCGGCGCAGCCGGAACTATATAATATTTTTTAAAGTCTTTCACAGCCGCAAATTACGGCAAATTATTTTTGTACAGGACCTAATGGCCAAACTGTTCTGCCATAAACTTCATTTAACACCTGCGCTATACCAGTATAAACTGCAGATGCACCGCAAATAATTCCTTCGTAACCGGCAAGTTTGCCTATGGATGCATTACCTGTGGCACGGCTATAGGCTAACAAAGCAAACAATATAACTAATGATCCGAACACAAACTGCAACGCTTTACTTAAACGTAGCGTGCCGAAAAATAATAACAGGGTAAAGACACCCCATACCGAAAGATAAGCGGCCATAGCTGTATCTGATGTTTTTTCAGCCCAGCCCAACTTAGGCATTACAAGTAGCCCCACTAAAGACAACCAAAAAAAGCCATATGAAGTGAAGGCAGTAAGGCCGAAAGTATTATCCTTTTTTGCTTCAATTACACCGGCTATTACCTGCGCCAGGCCGCCGTAGAAAATACCCATGCCCAGTATCATGGAGTTCAATTCAAAAAAACCTGCATTGTGAATGTTAAGCAAGATGGTGGTCATGCCGAAAGCGCACAAACCTAATGGAGCCGGATTGGCTATAGCGTTTGGGGTACTCATAAAAAAATTGTTAGGATTAAAAGGGTTTATAATTGGTTTATACATGCAAGTTAGCTATTTAAACCAATTTAGCAAGTGGTTAACGCGGTTGTTATACCATCATTTTTTAAAACGCATTCTGCACATAAGTCCGTGTCGTACATCATTGATCTTTTATCAACCCCTCCCGGCAAGCCCGGCCAAAAATATTATTACGTTACTTACTTTCTAAGGTTAGATCTTAAATCTGTTACCTGCTGCATGTACGATTCTCCCACTGGGATAAGTTTATCATCAATATAGACTTCGAATCTAACCGTCTTAATAAATGGTTTAAAGCAGCTTAAAAATGAGGTGAAACGGCGGGTGACTTCAGAATTTAACTTACATTCGTTTATCCAATTACAAATAAAAACCTTTATGAAAAAGCTTAATTACTTATTACTGGCTATCTCTTTGTTTACCATTGCCGCATGTACACAACCTGCTGCGCAAAAAGAGGAAACCAGCGACCCGGCAGCGGATAAAGTCGAACTTGAAAAACGCGTGAATGATTTTACAGCAGCCACAAAATCTGGCAGTCTTGATTCGCTGAATGATCTTACGTCAGATGTACTTAGCTACGGACATTCCAACGGCGATATCCAGACCAAACGTGGGTTTGTTGATTCATTGGCTACCAAGAGCTGGAAATTTTTAGAATTAAAAACTACCGACCAAACCATTGACGTGCACGGCAATACCGGCATTGTAAGACAAAAACTTTTTGGTGTGCATCAAAAAGGTAAAGCTGAGCCGGGTAAACTGGCTTTAGGCGTTTTAATGGTTTGGAAAAAAGAAAATGGCAAATGGGTGGTATATGCAAGGCAGGGCTTTAAATTACTGCCACCGGCTGATGTGCCGCCGGTAAATTAGGAAGTTTAATGCTCCGCAGATCCCTTTCACGAGCCCGTACCTGGACAGGAAACTGCAAAAAATAAACGTGTAAAAAAAGCCTCTCATTTTCATGAGAGGCTTTTGGGTAAATGATGGGGCTCGAACCCACGACCCTCGGTACCACAAACCGATGCTCTAACCAACTGAGCTACATCTACCGCGTATTGGGAGTGCAAATGTATAAAATTGAGCGTTAAAGTCAAGCTATTTTTTAAAATTACAAAAGTCTTACGCTAAATATTTAGAACGCGTCTAAACAACAAGTAAATTTGTGGTATGGCAGAACAACTGATTGAATTGAATGTAACCGGGATGCATTGTAACAACTGCGCCATGTCTATCCACAGGTTATTGGAAAAGAAGGGATTGCGGGATATTTCAGTTGATTTTGCAGGCGAAGAAGTAAAATTCTCCAATAACGCCACCCTACCCCTGCCTCAAATTATAAAAGACATAGAGGGCCTCGGCTTTAAAGTAGTTGACGACCCGGCGCTGCACTCACCCAAATTTTACGAGCAGGTAGAGAACAAATTTATCTTCTGCGCGCTATTTACCGCCCCGTTATTGCTTCATATGGTGCTACCCTGGCATGTGCTGCATTTGCCCTGGGTACAGTTGGGCTTGTGCTTGCCGGTGTTTATTGTGGGATGCATGCATTTTGGCAAAAGCGCCTTCAACTCGGTAAAAGGCGGTGTACCTAATATGGATGTGCTGATATTTATCGGTTCTACGGCCGCTTTTTTGTATAGTTTAACAGGAACGCTGCAACACCTGGGGCCACGCTATATGTTTTACGAAACCTGCGCAACTATTATCACACTGGTACTGCTTGGTAACGTTTTCGAGAAGCGGTCTGTAAATCAAACCACGTCGGCAGTCAAGGACCTGATGAAAATCCAGCAAACCACCGCCAACCGCGTTATCAATGGCAGCGTAGAAGTTATAAACTCTAAAGATGTACGCCCCGGTGATACTTTGATAGTTAATCATGGCGATAAGATCCCGGTGGATGGTGAGGTACTGTCGGGCGATGCCTCGGTTGACGAAAGCATGCTGACAGGCGAAAGCGTACCTGTAGAAATAGAGAAATACGGCAGGGTGATAGGGGGCACACTGCTCATCAAAGGCAATATTACCATGCTGGCCACAAAAGTGGGGGCAAACACAACATTGTCGCAAATTATTGAGCTGATGAAGAAAGCCCAGGCGGCCAAGCCACCCGTGCAAAAACTAGGCGACAAGGTGGCGGCTATATTTGTGCCGGCGGTTATACTCATTTCGCTTATCACTTTCTTGCTCACTTATTTCGTAAGAGACCTGAGCCTGCAGACTTCACTGATGAATGCTATAGCGGTTTTAGTGATATCATGCCCCTGCGCTATGGGGCTGGCAACTCCTACAGCCGTTATGGTTGGCTTAGGCCGGGCTGCTAAAAATGGCATTCTGATAAAGGGCGGCGATACAGTTGAAGCGGTTACCGATGCCAGATACGTAGTGTTTGATAAAACAGGTACACTTACCACAGGTAAATTCAGCATACACGATATTAAACTGACTGATGGCGCTAGTCTTGAAGAAGTGAGGGGTATTATTACTGCTATTGAGGAACGATCTAATCACCCAATTGCAGTGTCGTTAGTAGAACAGTTGAAGAGCTTGCCGCAAACCAAAACTATAATTCGTTCGGCAACTGAAGAAAAAGGATTGGGTATGCGCGCCGAGGATGTGCAGGGTAACAGCTACTTTTTAGGGGCGGGTAAGGTTGCTGATACTGACTATAACTTATCGCTTTATAAAAACCAGGTACTGCTGGCGCAGATAGCGATAGACGATACTATTAAACCTGAAGCTGTGGGTTTAATTGCAGCATTAAAGAAGCTGGGTATAAAACCTGTACTGCTAAGCGGAGATAAAAAAAATCGCTGTATAAAAGTTGCTTCGGCAATAGGCATTGATGATGTGCATGGCGAAAAACTACCTGACGAAAAACTTAGCATAATAGACGTTTACAAAAAGAAAGGCAAAACCCTGATGATAGGCGACGGCATTAACGATGCTCCCGCCCTTACGCGCGCCGATGTGGGTATATCTATGAATGGCGCCAGTCAAATTGCTATTCAATCTGCACGGGTAGTTTTATTGAACAACGACTTAAGCACAGTTGTTAAATTTCTGCAGATAAGCAGGCATACATTGCTCACCATAAAACAAAACCTGTTTTGGGCATTCGCTTATAATATAATAGCCATTCCTGTAGCTGCCTTAGGGTTTTTAAACCCGATGATGGGCGCGTTTACTATGGCTTTTTCGGACGTAGTGGTAATAGGGAACTCTTTGCGGCTGAAAAGGAAAAAGTTAACCCCCTAACTCCCTGAAGGGGGAACGATAGTATTTATTTTCTATTTTTGACCACCGCTTGCTCCCCCTTTAGGGGGCTGGGGGGCTAATGATTGAAATTTTTACAGACGGAGCGTCGAGCGGTAACCCGGGTCCGGGAGGGTATGGAGTAATATTGCGTGCGGGTAAACACTATAAAGAACTTTCTGAAGGTTTCCGCAAAACCACCAACAACCGCATGGAGCTGTTGGCTGTTATTAAAGGACTGGAAGCGCTAACAAAGCCCAATCAAGACGTTCTGATAAGTTCTGATTCAAAATACGTTATTGATGCAATTGAGAAACGTTGGGTGTACGGCTGGCTTCAAAAGGGCTTTAAGGACAAAAAAAACAAGGACCTTTGGCTAAGATACCTGGAGATAAGCAAGCTCCACAACGTAAAATTCAACTGGGTACGCGGTCATAACGGCCACCCCGAGAATGAGCGTTGCGACCAGTTAGCTGTTGCTGCCGCTAAGCAAAAGGAGTTGCTGATAGATTCTGTTTTTGAAATGGAAGCGAGTAAAGGCGGGTTGTTGTAAGCGTATAAACTATACCTACTGTATTACCACATCGCCGTTAAAGTTCTTTTTGGTTTGCTGTGGCGAAAAGAACGACATCATTTCCTCTGCCTTGTTCACCATGTTTTCAGAACCAATAAATATAGCCGAGCGCTGGTGAAGGGTATTAAGGAAAAAGGCGATATTGTTTTAAAGATCATTATACAGCTCTATAACTTCCAGATCCTTCACTTTTCCTTCTGCTATGGCAAAACGCATTAGCGTGCGTATTTTATGCCATCCCTGCTTCCCCGCGGCTCCCGGATTTAAATGCAAGCAATTTATTTTCTTATCAAACATGACTTTTAAAATATGCGAGTGACCGCAAATAAACAGCCCCGGCGGGTTAGTATAAATTTCGTTCTTAACCGCTATGCTATACCTATCAGGATAGCCACCTATATGTGTCATCCATACATCTAAGCCCTCGCAATTAAACCGTAAATTCTCAGGGTAACTTAACCTTAATTCCTTCCCATCAATATTGCCATAAACGCCGCGCAGGGGTTTAAACGCAGCTAGCCTATCGGCCAACTCAATAGTGCCAAAATCGCCGGCATGCCATATCTCATCGCAGTTTTCAAAATGCTTAAAAACACGGTCGTCTAAAAATCCGTGTGTATCTGATATAAGGCCGATGCGAATCATCTGTACATACTAAAATATTGTAAAAAACTCTCTAAGCGCATGTTTGTACTGATGCGTATATATGCCTGCTGATTCATAGATAACGAACTGCTCTTCCTCTAACTTATGGCTTCCAAAACTCAGTGCCAGTATTTCTCTATGAGCCTCTTTATCGGCGAACGATCGTACATGGATAATTTTTCTAATAACCAAACCTACAGAACCCGCTATAGCTTTTACCGCTACTGTTGTTTGCAGCGGTAAAATAAGCCAGCAGGTGCCTGCATCAGAAAGATGATTCGAAACATCAGTAAGCATATTTTCAAAAAAGTTTTGGTCAGCATGCTTGGCTAGTTGCTTCTGCTTTTCGGGCGAATGTAATGAGTTGATATAAAACGGCGGATTAGAAACAATAAGGTCATATCTTTTACTTGGATGCCCGTTGCTATAATCCTCTAATGACAATGGGTAGCAGGTTAACCTATCAGCAAATGGCGAGTTTTTAAAATTCGCAGCAGCAGTGGCTGCAGCTAATTCATCAATCTCAACGGCATCAATCTTCGCGCTAATAAACCGTTGCGCCAGCATCAGGGCAATAACACCTGTCCCGGTTCCGATATCGAGGATAGATGCGGGATCATTTGCTTCAGCCAACGCGCCTAACAATACGCCGTCGGTATTTATCTTCATGGCGCAGTTGCTCTGATCAACACTAAACTGCTTAAATTGAAACATCAGCTTAAAATAAGAAAAAAGAGCGGCGCTAACAAGCTATTTACTGAATAACAACGCGCCATTACAGCCACCAAAGCCGGAAGCCGTTTTTAAAAATGTTTTTAAAGGTGATGATGATAATTGAGTAGTGATATTTATTGAGCTGCTTACACCCAATGTTTCAAAGCCCGGCGTGGGTAGTATAACATTCTCTTTAAGCGATTGCAGAGATATTACGGATTCAATAAGTCCCGCCGCGCCTAAAGTGTGGCCGTAGAAACCCTTAAGGCTATTAGTTGGAATATTGCTCAATCCGGCTAAAGCCAGGGCTTTGGCCTCCATCTCATCGTTATACATGGTGGCGGTTCCGTGTGCAGAAACAAGCTCTATATTCTGAACAGATAAGCCGGCATCATCCATTGACTTTTCAATCGCCTGGCAAAGCTCTTCGCCGGTGCGCGATGGTGCTGAAATGTGGTTGGCATCGTTACTTACGGCCCCTGATAATACTTTGATCTCCTTGCTAAATTGGGGATTAGCAGTAAGGATAAGGGTTGCGGCTCCTTCGCCTAATGTAATTCCGGTCCTGTTAGCATCAAACGGTTTACAGGGCTCGTTGCTAACGGCTTGAAATGATTGAAAGCCGGACAATACAAATTTTGTTATTACATCGGCACCAACTACTACTGCATTATCATAACTCCCGTTTTGTATCAGGCGCAAACCTGTTAAAATGGCCATAATACCAGATATACAAGCGTTTGAAACGACCAATGGTTGGGTTTTAAAGCCGAAATGATTTGCGACCAATTTAGCAGATGTATATAATGCTATCCGCGATTTTAGATCAGGTCGATTGGGCTCTGTTTCCAATAAACTTATATTTCCTTTGGTTGATGAAAGTATAAGAATGGTTCGCTCATCGGTCAGGTCAACATCACACGTATCAATCGCGTCTTTTACTGATGCGATAAGCAGTTTTTCAAATTTGGTGTATGCATTATCGCTCTTAAAATTATCTCCGCTAAATAAAGATGCATAAAAGGGGGTTGGACAAATGTCGATATTGTTGTGCAGGCCTATTGCCGAGACACCGGCCTTTAACTGCTCCATGTTGCGCTTAGTAGTATCACCAATGGGCGAAACAATATTGTCGGCAGCTATGTAAACGGAACGCATTACTGGTTAATAAATATTTTCATTTCGCATTGCGCCAGCAGTTTGTCCTGGCACCATACTTTGCCTGATACTATAGCGGCATCAAAAACCTGCACCTCCATTTTTATCTCGGTTAGTAATTCATCGCCTACTCTTGGTAACTCAACAACCTCAAAGTTTTTAACCTGCCCAATGTAGCCTGTTGTAACTGGGCGATCTTCTATGCGCGCCATATTTCCGGAGCCGGCAGCCGCTGTCTGCGCCATGTTTTCCATCAAACCCGCTTCGCTAAACTCGCCGTTAATTACAAAAACATTATCAGCACGAACAATAAATTTAGTACGCGTAATGTTGTCGTCAGAGAAAATCAGTTCATCCACCATAACAAATGGTGGCTTTTGAGGTATTAGCGACAGGATATCTAAATCGTCCATTAAGTATACAATCCTCCGTTAATTGATAAAACCTCTCCCGTTATGTACGATGCTTCTTTTGACGCTAAAAAGCCTACTGCATGAGCTACTTCTTCGGGCAAACCAAAGCGATTGACTGGGATGTTTCTTCGCAGTTCCTTTTCATCCAGGCCATCTGTCATATCCGTTTTAATAAAGCCGGGCGCTACAGCGTTTACTGTAATACCGCTTCTGCCTACCTCCTGCGCCAGGGCTTTTGTAGCCCCTATTACACCGGACTTTGCTGCCGAGTAATTAGTTTGGCCCGGTAAACCTTTTATGCCCGATAACGATACCACGTTAATAATGCGCCCGAAACGGTTCAACATCATTTCTTCCAGCACCAGGCGGGTAACATAGAAAAAGCTATCTAAACTTGTTTTTATTACACTGTCCCATTGCTCGTCCTTCAGCCACACCATAAAGCTATCATCACGTATGCCGGCATTGTTAACAAGCACTTCAATGTCTGCACTTTCATTGTTATTTATCCAGCCTTGTACTACTTCCTTAATCTGTTCCCTATCAGCAACATTAAAAGCAAGTAATTCGCCGTTACCACCAGCCTGTTTTATTTGCGCGAGCGTATTTTCAGCTTCTACCACATTGCTTTTGTAATTAACCAGCACGTAATAGCCCATAGCGGCCATTTTTAAGCAAATAGCCTTGCCTATACCTCTTGATCCTCCGGTAACCAATGCACATTTCATACAATTTCTGTAGCTAATGCAGTGGTTGATTGTAGATATTGTTTCACGCGCTCCATGTCTTTATATTTAGGGGTATCTTCAATAAACTTAGGAAAAATATCCCTGACATTGTTATATATCCCGCGGGTAATTGGTGCCATTTCAGCCTCACAATTTAAATGATCTATCGCCTGTAAAAGGCTCATTAACTGAATAGACAATACCGTAAAAGCGTTGTCAATCACCTTCGATGTTATTAAAGCTGCGTTACATCCCATGCTCACAATGTCCTGATTATCATTGTTATTCGGAATACTGTGGACATACATCGGGAAAGATAAAGTTTGATTTTCGGCAACGGTTGATGTGGCGGTAAACTGTACGCCCTGCATGCCAAAATTAAATCCTAAAACACCCAGATTGACAAACGGCGGGAATTTTTGGTTCAGCTTATCATTCAATATGTAATTTAACTGCCGCTCAGATAACATGGATAGCTTGGTGATAGCAATCTTTAACTTATCCATTTCGAGCGATACATAATCGCCATGGAAATTGCCGCCATGGAATACATTGCCATTATGATGGTCAATAACCGGGTTATCATTAACCGAGTTTATTTCATTAACCAAAACATGTTCGGCGTTTGCAATTGTGTCTAAAACAGGCCCCAATATTTGAGTAACACAACGTAAGGAATAATATTCCTGCACCTTATCTTCAAAAACCTCCTGATCTATATTATCGGGGTGATACAAATGATCGGTACGGCTCCGGATCATTTTACTACCCTGCAGTATGTTGCGTAATGTTGCAGCAACTTTATTTTGCCCCTCGTGATGTTTAACGATATTCAGCTCGTGCGAATAGTGATCATCATAAGCTTTTACCACCTCATTTGTAATGGCGGATAACATAACAGACCAGCCCAGTAGTTTCTCCGCGTTTGCAATGTTTACCATGCCAATTCCGGTCATGGCGGATGTGCCATTTATGGTAGCCAGGCCTTCGCGCACTTTAATGGATAAAGGTTGTATGTTCAGCTTTGCAAAAACATCGGTAGTAGGCTGTAATTTACCTTCATAAACCACTTCCCCCTCGCCTATCAGCACCAAGCCCAGATGCGCCAGCTGAACCAGGTCGCCGCTTGCGCCAACGCCGCCATGTTCAAAAACACATGGGCTTATATCATTATTAATGAGCTGCTTAAGCAGATTTATTATGTCGGGATGAACGCCGGAGTAGCCTTGTATCAGGCTGTTTAAACGCGCCACCATTAAAGCTTTGGTAAAAACAGGCGATAATAGCGCCCCGCTGCCTGAGCTATGGCTGCGGATAAGGTTGTACTGCAATTGCAATAAATTTTCCTCGCTTACCTTGTATTGAGCCATTGGCCCAAAGCCGGTATTAATACCGTATATTAATTTGTTAGATGAAAAGCTTTGTAAAAACTTAAAGTTCTCTTCTACATTTTCGATTGCCGCCGCGTCTAACTCAACCTCCTGCTTGTTAAATATTATCTCAGAAAATTTTTTTAGTGTTAGTTTGCCTTGTCCAATAAGTATCATGGGCAAATTGTAGTGTTTTTAATTTAGTTGGTAAATGTAAAAATACGCAACTGTTTAATAGTTGTTTATATTAAACGGTATGTATTTAGTTTTCGTCTCTCGTTCGCCTGTCAATAAACTTTACTGCTTTTCGCACGGACTCGGGAAACTGCATTTTTTGCAAGGCCTCAACCCCTATATAACTTACATGCGGACTAACTCTTAGCCTAGCCTGCAGATAAGCACGTATCCTGTTATCGCATGCCTTTGTATCATCCATGGGCAGCAGGTGCAGCAAAACCTCATCCATGCCTATCTCGTTTGAATAAACCTCAACCACATAGTCGAGCACCTCTTCCATCTCATTTAACAGATCAAACATGGCAGGCGGATACAAAGTAGTGCCTTTAAATTTGATCATCTGTTTTTTACGGCCAATTATCGGCGAAAGCCTAATCTCTTTTCTGCCACAAGCACATGGTGTTTCGTCGTACATACAGATATCGCCCGTTTTATAACGCAATAAAGGCATTCCTTCAACACCTAAAGTAGTTATGGTTAATTCGCCGGGGGTAAGCGGTGGTACGGGTTGGTTGTTATCATCAAGCAACTCAGCAATTAACAGATCAGGCTGCAAATGTCCGCCTCTGCCCTGTCCGCATTCTGTAAACGCCGTTTGCATTTCTGTTGATGCGTAGGTAGAATAGAGTTGAATGTTCCAGTTCTCTGTAATTTTCTTTCCTAAAATATTAAAGGAGTAATCGCTGTTGCGGATATTCTCACCAATACAAATGGCTTTTTTTACTGATGTATTATTTAGATCGATGTTATTGTCTTTGGCAAACTGTATCAGTTTTAAAATAAAAGATGGCACTGCAACTATAGCTGTTGGCTTTAATCGCTGTATGGTTTCCAATTGAAGGGCGGGTACACCAGGGCCCAATCTTATTATCCCTGCACCCAACTTACGCAAACCCGAGTAGTATGCTATGCCAGCCATAAACTGCCTGTCCAACGTAAGCATCAATTGATATACATCATCTGACACTCCGTCTGCACATACAAATGAATTATATTCGTTCAGCGTTAATCTGTTCAAATCATTCTCAGTAAGCGCTATAGTAACCGGGCTACCCAAAGTTCCGGACGTGGAAGCATATTCTATTACCTGCTGTTTCGGTACGCATAAAAAATCTTCGTTGCGTTTTTGCAGGTCTTCTTTGTTGGTTATTGGCAGAGTTGTTAGGTCTTCCAGCGTTTTTATTGCATTGATATCAATGCCGTTTGTATTGAACAGCTCGCGGTAAAAAGGCGAATGATTATTAAGATAAGCTAACAGTTGTTGTAGCTTTTGTTCCTGCTTTAATTTTAATTTATCGGCTGTTAACTGGATACTCATATATATTTCTGGAGGATAACAAATGCCAGCGGAATTGTTTTAACGGGCAATATAAAAACGCAAATTAATGCGCTAATATATCTATAAAAGCACTTTTAAGCGGGTAGTAATTGGATATTTATGTTTGCTTGCGGGTACAGGTCTTAAAAAAATCCCAAATGGTTTGGCATGCATTAAGGTTATGTGTTGTTTTCCCGATAATAAATTTCGGGAAATACTGCCTGCCGCCGGGCCAGGTATGCCCGCCGTTTTCAATGGTGTAGCTTATCACTTTTAACCCGTTAACTTTGTTAACGTATTCTTGCTTAAAGATCTTTGTTCCATCACCGGCATTATCCCTAATTTCGCTCACCAACGGCTCAGGATAACAATCATTCATCTTCACCCACTTCTCAATAATATCGCGATGCGAAAACATTTTACGTCCAAATAATTTACCGCCATTGTAACTAATTATTGGGTCGCTGGTGCCGTGTATATACATAATCGGCATTGGGTTTTTTAGGTCATAGCCCTCGCCAACATCCAGTGTTGCTGCCACCACAGCTACAGCGGCAATGCGATCCGGAATTTGACAGGCAAGGCGCGAAGTCATAAAGCCGCCGTTGGATATACCCGTTACGTAAATCCTTTGGGGATCTGCACGATATTTTTTTATCATATAGGTTATCACTTCATCAATAAACTTTACATCGTCAATGCCTTTACTGTCGGCGCCGTCATGCCACATGCGTTTTGATGCAGGGCAAACCACTATAAACTTTTCTTTATCAGCTAAAGAACGAAAATCGGCAAGTCTAAACATGGCTTTGGGCGTAGCAAACCCACCATGTAGCGCTATAACAACCGGCATTAGCGCGGGTTTATCATTAGCGGGAATGTAAGTAACTATTTTACGCTTCATACCGTCAACAGTAATCTGTTCGGTAATTTGTTGCGAATTAGTTTGAGCGTGGGTTGTTGACGTAATAAACAAAACAGGTATCCAGGTAAAGATCGCGATACGAATATTCATAACCTATCAACGGTGTAAACGTAGTTACAGTTTTAACTAAATGTAAAAGCGACAAAAAAAAGCCGGTTGCAGAACAACCGGCTTTCACTTATGAAAAATTGAAAACTTATGCAGATAATAATAAATTGCTGATATATGTTGAGTCGCCTACAGCTTTTATAAGATCGCGGCTTAATAAAACTTCATCATAATCGCGGTAGTTATGATCAAATACGATAACATTTTCGTTAGCGACAACGAAGCTTGACAGTAAAGGCGCATTGCTATCTATGCCTGCAAACCAGTTCCATATCGGGTCATTTTCAGAGTAAACGCCCATTTGCTCAGCAATTTCATTTTTGGGATCAAAGTAAATAGTTAAAGAAAGATTATTGGACAATGCCATTTCAGCAAGGTCTTCAGTAAAATCTTCAGCACTAATTACAATTAAATTCCCGCCATTAGCTTTAACTTCTTTATGTAAACTATTTAGTTGTTTTAAGTATTCAATTCCCTTACCATGCCAATGCCTTGAATAAAAACTGATAACTATTGGCTGTCCATACAGTTGCTTAGTAGCAACAAATGTATCATCTGTGGTACCGTTTAAAAAGTTTTGCCAGCGCGAATAGCTGAAATCAAAGGCTAAGCGCGAGATCGTATCCCCCGTTTTAACAGGTTTTAACGATTGGTAACTTTTATAAGATAGATCTCTGTCTATATTAACTTCTAAAAGATCGAAAGAAGGATATTTTAATGTTGTAGTTGTCATTTTTGTTCAGGAATAAATGTGAAAAATTAGTTGTGTCGAAACTTACCTATGTAAAAAGGCACTATGTTCAGTTACAACAATTACATAAACCATACATCTCTTTACAGCCTGTAAGCGCTTTGCATAAGGAGCCGGTGTTTATGCTATTCATCTGATAATTACTGCGTTTTATAACAACAAACAAATATACTACTAAATCTATATACTTTATATATTTTTTTAAATAATTTTCTTAATGCTGTATTAATCGAAGTATTGTACAGTAATAGTACATAATGCTGCATATTTGTATAAAAAATTAAAATGCAGATTAATGTGCTTGCTTTCGGTATAGCCAAAGAGATATTCAATGGCTCTTCAACTGTTGCTGAACTGCCTAATGACGCCACGGTATCTAACCTGCGGTATGCGCTTGAGCACAGCTATCCACGGTTAAAACAGCTTTCTACTTATATGATAGCCGTAAATAATGAATATGCGTTGGATGGTGACACCATTCACGAGCGTGACGAAATAGCCATCATTCCCCCTGTTAGCGGTGGCTGATAAAAAATCAAAAATGAACACCAATATAAAAATATCACCATCAACCTTAAACATACAGGAATGCGCGGGATGGGTTATGTCCCCTGATGCCGGCGGTATTGACGTTTTCATTGGCACAGTTAGAAACGCAACTAAAGGCAAAGCTGTAATGCGACTGGAATTTGAGGCTTATGAAAAAATGGCGTTGAGTGAGATGGAAAAGATTGCTGCGCAGGCCTTAGCTAAATGGCCGGTGCAAAAAATATTAATTCATCACAGAACCGGCGTTTTGCAAATTGGCGAAATACCTGTAATAATTGCTGTAGCCGCTGCCCATCGTGCAGCTGCATTTGATGCCTGCCGCTACATAATTGACACACTTAAGGAAACTGTCCCTATCTGGAAAAAAGAGATCTTTGAGGATGGCGAGGTGTGGGTCGCAGCTCATCCCTAACATTCGACCGAAGTTTATACGCTTTCAAACCACGTTTTCAAGCCACCATCCAGCGAAAACACCTTTGCATCAGGAAATTTTTGCCTAATAAGCTTTACCACCTCGGCACTCCGCTTGCCCGACGAACAATAGAGGACTTTTACCCTTTCATTTGTTAAATAAGCTAAATGATCATCAAACTCATCGGCCTCAAAATGCAAACCGCCTATATTTATTTCATCGCGTTCCTGGTCTGTGCGGATATCGACAAGTTCCAAAGCATCTTCAGCTAAACCTGCTTTAACCTCCGCCACCGTCATTACTGGAATAGTAGTTGTTTCTGTAAGTTGTGAAATATTGGTTTGTGTACTGTGGCCAATTTTAATGGTACGGCTTTGCATTGAAGCCGCATCAAATACCAGCACTTTTCCAGCTAATAACTCACCTGTTTGCGTAATATATTTAATAGCTTCGTTCGCTTGGATACACCCTATAATACCCGCCAGCGTAGGAATAACGCCGCCATCAGCGCAATTAGGTATTAAACTTGCATTAACCTGTGGAAAAAGATCCCGGTAGTTAGGTGACATGGTGCCATCCGCATTTTTCACGTTCCATACGGCAACCTGCCCTTCATATTGATAAATAGCGCCATAGATAACAGGTTTCCCTGCAATTACGCAGGCATCATTAAGTAAATACCGTGTTTCAAAGTTATCTGTACCATCCACTATAACATCGTAATCGCTTATTAGGGCTGTTACATTATCAGATGTCACCTTTAATTCATGTACAATAACCGCTACGTTAGGATTTTGCTGTGATAAACGCTGTACCGCAACAGTCGCTTTCTTTTGTCCAACATCGGCCGGGGTGTATAGTATTTGCCTGTGCAGATTACTTATCCCTACAACGTCAAAATCCGCAATACCTAAAGTGCCTACACCGGCAGCAGCCAGATACTGAGCAGCGGGGCATCCAAGTCCACCCGCACCTACTATCAATACTTTAGCTTGTTGCAGCAGCTTCTGTCCGCTTTCGCCAAAGTTGGGTAAGGCTATCTGGCAGCTATATCTTAGCTGGTATGCATTCATTGCATTGATATATTTTTGATCTTCAGTTGTTCTTTTATCTCTTCTAACTCCTCCGGGGTGTTAACGTTTGTCAGCGCTTTGCTATCCAGCGCTTGCAATAGTTTAATATCACTGTTTATTAAAACCTTCCTCGGGCAAGAATACCCCTGAGACAGATAGTTTAACAAACGCGGATAAGCTCTTGGCTCCCAAATAGTGATCAGTGGCTCGGGAAAGCCTTCCGTTTCATTTTTATAAGCCGTAGCAACCGCCGATGTATCACGATTATCAACAAGATATTGCAAGGCAAGTCTATCCAGCAAAGGCAAATCGCAGGCAACTACCAGCCAGGCGCTGTTTGGGTCTTTTCTAAAGGCAGACAGGATAGCTCCAAACGGCCCCAGGCCTGTGAATGTGTCTTCAACGGTTTGATATTGGCTGTCAAATGTTTGGGCTTGTTCTGCCCTGCAGGATAAATATACTTCACTGCAAAACGATCCGAGCAAGTCTGCTAAATAATAACGTTGTTCCGTACCGTGCCAGTTTACCGCACCTTTGTCGTGCCCCATTCGTAAACTTTGGCCGCCAGCTAAAACCAGGCCCTTTAAAGGCGGTTTGCTTAACTCCATTTTTTCTGCAAAAAAAGCGATTATCTTATCTGTTTCGCTCAATCTGTAAAGCGGAATTTGTTGCCAGTTAATTAGAGTTTCTTTAACAAAATCGAAAACGTCATCGGCACCTTCAGCCAATAATATCAACTGAACGTTTGTGAGCTGATCTAAACGTTTCTGCAACGATGCTACTTTGTTGGGATGAATAATTACCACCTGGGCTTTAGCCTGCTGGTGGTTACCGTTAACGAGCACCATATCAGCATCGCTAAAATTTTGTTTCAGGTCAGCCGGCGACAGTTGGGTATTATAATTAAACTGATGGTGGTTTTGCTGGTCTACATATTCCAAATAAGCACCCGCAGCTAAACGACCGGGAAGAGAAACCACTTCGTCGTTATGTGACGCATCAACATATGCGCATTTGTATTTCGGCGATAGCGCTTGTATAACGTCATTGGCTAATAGTTTAATATTAACACATGGCGCACCCACAATAGCCCACTCATTTCTACCGAAATTACCGGTTGAAGGTTTTGCCAGCGCGGCGTGTTTTTTATGATCTTTTAAAGTCACGCTTACCTCCGGTTTTTTCAATTAGTTGTATTTCCTTTATAACAATGTCATGACTTAGCGCCTTGCACATATCATAGACGGTTAAAGCCGCAACGCTGACTCCTATTAAAGCCTCCATTTCAATACCCGTTTTTGCAGAAATACTGGCGGTACAGTCAATCACAACCTCCTGATCATTATTCAAGCTAATATCTATTTTACAGTTATCCATCCCGATAGGATGGCAAAGGGGTATCAGGTCGCCTGTTTTTTTTGCAGCCATAATACCGGCAATTACCGCGATTTGAAATACTGAGCCTTTTTTGGTGGTCAAGTCATCATCCTTTAACTGATCCAAAACTACCTGAGGTAAAAAAACTACCGCACGCGCCGTTGCAGTACGGTGCGTTACAGATTTGGCAGAAACATCAACCATGGTGGCTTTGCCTGTTTTGTCTAAATGGGAGAACTCTGTCATTATTACTGCTGATTAAACATCCATACGCGATAAACCTCGCCCTTTTTAAACTCATTTTTGTTTAAAGGCAGCTCCATAAACGCGTCCGTATCTGCTAAATTAGCAAAATCGCCTGAACCATTGCCTTCAACAGGCGTAGCAAACAATCTGCCGTCGTCTCCAAAACTCAATTTTACCTGTAAAAAATATTGCAGTGCGGGTTCAAACGCTATGTCCTCATTCAAAGCTGCATAAACGGCAGGTTTGCTTTCCGCACCTAAAGTTTTATTAAGCCAGGGTATAAAGTACCGTTGAGTACACATAAAAGTTGCCACTGGATTTCCCGGAAAAGCAAATACAACAACTCCGTTTTCGTGCTTGCCAAACCAAAAGGGTTTACCCGGCCGTTGCTGTACTTTGTGAAATATCTGCTCAAACTGCAAATCCTTCAAAACCTGCGGGATATAATCAAATTTACCCATAGATATGCCACCGCTAAGCAACAGCACATCGAAATTTACCAGGCATTGCTGTAAAGTTGATTTGATTGCCTCTGGCTCGTCGGGAATATGAACCATAGCGGCATCAATTCCCAATCCGGCAAGTACCGCCTTTACCATGTAATTGTTTGAGCGCCTTATTTGGTAGGGTGATGGCTTTGCAGCAACATCAACCAGTTCATCACCCGATGAGACAATTACCACACGTGGTTTCCGTTTAACGCGTAATTCCGTTTCACCTACTGACGCCACCATGCTTATAACGGCAGGGGTTATAACGCGGCCCGGCGTTAAAACTATATCCCCCTCTCTCCTGTCTGCGCCGCGAAAATGAATATTCTGTCCTTTTTTTATATCCCCGATCTGCAAAGTGGCTTTACCATCGCTTATTTCCAGATCTTCATATCTTATCACCGTATCAACAGCGCCGGGTAATGCAGCACCCGTCATTATTTCAACACATTCGCCCGGTTGCGTAGCATTTACCGGGGCGTCGCCTGCGGCTTGTATGCCTATTATTTTAAACGTTTTTATCCCTTGTTCAAAGTCAGCAAATTTTATGGCGATACCATCCATGCTCACACGGTTAAAAGGCGGCAGGTCGCGATCAGCTTTAATAGTTTCTGCCAAAACACGTCCCAGTGATTCGTTGAACAAAATTATTTCAGCGCCATAATCACCGGCGTTGTTCAATATCAGTTCCTCGGCTTGCTCCACCGTTACCATAGTATTAGTTTATATTAATAGATATTCGGCGTTTTACCCACCTATTGTGGCCATTGATTCATGCACTCCCGTTTTTTCAACCCTTTGGCGTTCTGCTTCCCAGCCATCCATTACACGTTTACCAAAGGCTGTAAGTAAATGTCGTTCTAACTGCTTATCATCATTACCCGCCCGCATCAGGTCTTTAATATTCATCACGCCATCATCGTATAAGCAATTTTTAAGCGTCCCCTGCGGAGTAATACGGATGCGATTACATGTACCGCAAAAAGTGCGCGAATAAGCGGCAATTATACCAACGCTGCCCTTATGTCCAGGTATATCGTAATTGTAGGCGGTTGAGTTTACCGGGTCAATGCTTTTCTTTATAGTCGGGAAATGTTGCTGTATCTCATTTAGTATGCGGGTGTGATCCCATTCTAAACCTTTATACTCATGCCCATCGCCGTTAAAAGGCATTTCCTCAATAAAGCGCACACTTACAGGCAGGTGTTTAGTTAATTCAACCATCGGGATAATATCCTGGGTGTTTTTACCGGCCATCACCACAGCGTTTATCTTCACCGTCATATCATTGCGAAGCAACTCCTGCATGGTATCCATTACCTTGTCAAACTCGTCGCGCAGCGTAATAGTAAAAAAACGATTAGGATCCAGCGTATCAAGACTAAGGTTTACATCAGTAATGCCCAACTTTTTCATTTCAGTAACGTAAGGCGCGGTTAGTACGCCGTTGGTGGTCATACTCAGGTCCTTTAAACCGTCTAGTTTGGATATGCCCGCCAGCAGGTTCATTATATCTTTGCGCACAAATGGTTCGCCACCGGTAATGCGTATCTTTTCTATACCCATTTTCACCAAAAGTGAGCAGGCGCGCATCATTTCTTCGTAGCTCATCAGTTCCTCGCGCGAGAGCCAGTTTAGCCCCTCCTCGGGCATGCAATAAAAACAGCGCAGGTTGCACCGGTCTGTCACCGCAAGGCGCAGGTAGTTGAGTTTTCTGCCGTGATTATCTGTTAGCAATTAGCTGTATCCTATTTTATGTTATGGTAAAATTAAGCATATCCGCGGTATGCCGTGTGTTTTAATTGTCGTTTTATCGCAAAAATGTGGCTGTTATTAGTTACCCCGGCTCCAAACATTCGTTTATATTTGTTTGGATGAAAGAACTGCACGACATAGTTACCGCTTTTGATAAGGCTACCGCGCTTGGCAAGCAAACAGCCTTGGCAACTGTGGTGCATGTGGAGGGTTCGTCCTACCGCCATGCCGGGGCACGCATGTTAATAGCTGATGATGGTGAGCTAACCGGTGCTATAAGTGGTGGCTGCCTTGAGGGTGACGCTTTGCGAAAAGCGCGTTTAGCCATGGCACAAAACCGCCCCATGCTGGTTACTTATGATACCACCGACGATGATGACGCCAAATTTGGTGTTGGTTTGGGATGCAACGGCATCATCCATATTTTAATAGAACCATTATCCACAAACAATGATAATAGCCCAATAAATCTGTTCAAATTGTTTCTGGGCCGTAGGCGTCCGGTGGTTATCGCTACGCTTTTCTCGTTAAAGGACAAGAAAAAAGAACAGCCCGGCACCTGCCTGTTATTATCAGACGACGAGTTTATAGCCAACGAATTCCCTGATGAAATTGTAAAAAACGCCGTGATTGATGATGCGCATTATGTGCTGCGTAATGGCAACTCGGTAACAAAAGCTTATTCTTACGACGCTGAGTTTACTTGCTTTGTAGAGTTGTTGCAGCCAGCTGTTTCACTGGTAATTTTTGGGGCAGGCAATGATGCAATTCCGTTGATGAACTTCGCTGCGGTTTTAGGCTGGCAAGTTACCGTTGTTGACGGTCGGGCTAATTATGCGGTTTCGGGCCGGTTTCCAACAGCTAAGGTTATTACTGCTAAACCCGATCAGGCTTTACCATTACTGACTTTTGACGACAGAACAGCTGTAGTACTAATGACGCATAACTTTAATTACGATATGGCCATGTTAAAGCAATTGCTGCCACTACAATTAACTTATGTAGGTTGCCTTGGGCCAAAAAAGCGTTTAAACCGGATGCTTAATGATATGCGTGATGAGGGGGTAGAGATTATTACTGATCAATTGGAAAACGTTTATGGCCCGGCGGGGTTGGCAATAGGATCAGAAAATGCTGACGAGATCGCGCTGTCTATCTTGTCGGAAATACAAGCAGTTTTAAAGAAAAGTGTAGCTGTATCCTTACGCAACAAAACCTTTATACACGACCGCGCCGACCAGATAATTAAACAAGCGTTATGACCGGCATTATAATTTTGGCAGCAGGTTCATCAAGCCGCATGGGTAAGGCCAAACAAAACCTGCTTTTCAGAGGCCAAACGTTGTTACAAAACGCCATCAACACCGCATTTGGCTCTCACAGCGATATAATTGCCGTTGTTTTGGGCGCAAATGCGCTAAATATTTCTTCCACTATTGGTACTAGCAACATACAGGTTTTTGTGAACGAAGACTGGGCGCTGGGCATGGGCACAAGCATTAGCTATGGTTTAAAAGAGCTGCTAAAAATTCAACCGGAAATTTCATCGGTATTATTTATGCTCACTGACCAACCGCTTGTTGATCAAAATTTTATTAATCAATTAATAGAAAAGGCTACACCAGGGAAAATTGTTGCAAGTGCTTATAATAACACCTTGGGTCCGCCGGTATTATTTGACAACTCCTTTTTTGACGATCTGTTAAAGATGCGGGGGAACGAAGGAGCTAAAAAAATATTGCAAAAATATTCTAATGCTGTGGTAGAATTGCCTTTCCCCGAGGGTGCATTTGATGTTGATACCCCCGACGACTACGACCGGTTGGTTAATAGTTAATTAAAACATATCCCGCTCAACCACTGCAGACTCGCATATATAAGTTGGAACAATACCGGTAGAGTTTATTCTTACATTAGCATCCTGCGCGCGGGTATTTCCTGACAGTACCAACACTGTATCTAAACCATATTTGTTTCCGCCCAAAATATCGGTTTGCAGGGTATCGCCTACCATTACAATATCTTTTTTGTTGATAGGCCGGTAATCCCTAATCAGATCATAAGCAAACATAAACATCTGCGAATCGGGCTTTCCAAAACGTATGAACGCCTTACCTACAATATCTTCTATCATTTTTGCTAAGCCACCAACTGCTACCGCTACATTTTGCACAGATACAGGGTATGCATAATCAGTATTGGCCACTATAGCCGGTATTGGCCTGCGACGCAGCAAATTTACAGCCGTATTAAGATCATTACGCCAGTCAAAACCTTCATCGTCTAAAAATATAAGCGCATTTACCTGATCAAAATTATCTTCGTTAACATGCGCTACAGGGATGGTATGCAAGCCCGAACTTTCAATGTAATGGGCAGAATTTTCGGTACCTAAATAGGCTACTATTCCATCCTGCACTTTCAGATCAAGGTACTCTTTGGTAAGCATCCCCGATGAAATTATCCTATCGGCTGTAATGGCGTTAAGACCCAATAAATGATAAGACGCTGCCAACTGCTCCGGACTGCGCGATGCATCATTGGTAACTATATAATACTCCTTATTTTGCTCAGCCAGATACTCAAAAGTCCTTTCAATACCTTTAACTAAGCCGGTATAGTTTTTCAACACGCCAAATGCATCAAAAAAAACTACATCATATTTATCAATAATGGTCTTGAAATTATCAACGCGCTGCATATTGTATTTAAGGGAATTAGATAGTGACGCTTCAAATATATCATTTTAAGCAGCAAATACATGCTGTATACACCAGGCTTAAGAAAGCCCTAATGCGCTCACCAATTTCTCAGCGTCAAAATCGCGATCTACTGATGGGAGATAAACCTCAAACGCCTCGGCTTGCAGCTTTTTGGCATATTGCTCGGCAAAAAAGTATTTTCCATCCTTCATAACATAGTTCAGAATAAAAAAACGATAAGCCTCTTTCAAAAAACGCACCTCGTTAGCGGTAAGTGGGTTAACTTTATGGTATTCCTGAAGGAAAAGTATAAAACGATCTTCATTTAAAGTATTAATGCCATAGCTAAATACAGTTCTATCGCCAATGTCAGATACTACCCTACTCAAAAAATAAAAATCCAACACACGGTAACTCATCCTGAACCAGTCATAATCCCAACGCGAGTACAAATTCTGATTACTATCCACAGAAAAATTACCTATGTTCCAATCAATGAAAACGGGGATAATATCAAACGAGCTCATGGTATATTTTGAGCGGTTTTTGAGGAAAGTTTCGCAATGGTATTTCAAAAAATCAGCTTTCATGGCAGACCCAAACTGTTTTTCGTTAACCTCCAACTGATGCATCAGCGAATAAATATCAGTACGAAGCGTTTTTGAAGATTTTGGCAGTACATTTTTTATATGCTTGCACGCTTTATGAAACTTACCAACCTGCTGCCCAAGTTTGATAATGTGATGCTCTTCAAGGCGGCGGGGAAGACGATCAAGAATACGCGTTGGGTTGTAGAAAACTACCCAGGCATCCGCTTTACCCTGCTTGTAATGATAAATGTAAACGCGGTTATTTTTTACCAGCGACTTGGCTAATACGTTTTCAAAAGGATAGAGTAAGTTATTAGACAGACTGTGTATAATGCGATGATCCTCTTTAAAGTTCTCAAATTTTCCGAAATAGGAGAACTTGGCTATAATAATATCATCATCATCAAACGTGATCCTGAATACCCGGTTGGTAGACACCATAGCGCTAATGTCTTCAATACTTTTAATGGTTTTTGAAGCATCGTAACCTTCCCAGGCTTTTTTTATGATTAAAGAATGATCCATTTGAACTTTTGCCACAAGGGCGGCAAATATAACGCAGGCGAAGGAATTATATGATATATATCATTAAATAATCTCAAAATACCGCTTCAACTCCCAGTTAGTTACCGCTTTGTTAAATTGTTTACATTCCCAAAAACGGGTTTGCGTAAAGTGTTCAACAAATGCTGCGCCAAACAGCTCCTTTGCAACTGCCGAATCCTTCATAGCAACTGATGCATCAAACAGGTTAGCTGCTATTTTACCATTACCGGCATTGGCATACCCATTACCAATGGTTTGCGGTGTTTCTAATTTAAGTTTGTTTTTGATGCCATATAAACCTGAGGCGAGTGCAGCTGCCATTACCAAATAAGGATTGGTGTCAGCACCGGGAATTCGGGTTTCAAGTCGGGTGTAAGCCTCAGATGTATTAATAACCCTTAACGCTGTTGTACGGTTCTCAACTGCCCAGGTTATAGTTGTAGGTGCCCACGCTCCTTCCACAAGGCGTTTGTAACTGTTTATGGTTGGCGCGTACATAGGTATAATATGCGGCAGGCAATACAACTGGCCTGCCAAGTACTGTTTATGTAGCTCGCTCATTTTGTTGACGCCGTTGCCATCATAAAACAGGTTACTTGCCTTGTCGGCGCTCCATAGGCTTTGGTGCACATGGCCGCCGCAACCCGGCAGGTTTTCATCCCATTTAGCCATAAACGATGCCATTATGCCGTGCTTATAGGCTATTTCCTTGATTGCGCTTTTAAGCAGCACCGCCCTATCTGCCGCTTCTATTACATGGCTGTGCATTATTGCCGCTTCATAAACTCCGGGGCCTGTTTCTGTATGGTAACCCTCTACCGGAATATTGAACTGCGATAACTGATTGTACAGATCATAATAGAATTCGCTATTCTCTGATGTGCGCAGAATGGAGTAACCAAACATGCCAGGTGTTAATGGCTGCGGGTTGATAAAGCTTTTATCGCTTAAAGATTGCGGTGTTTCCTTAAAATTGAACCATTCAAACTCCTGCGCGAATTCCGGGTGGTAGCCTAGTGATTCGCACTCAGCTGTAATTCGTTTTAAAAGACTACGGGGGCATGCGGCTAAACCGTTCTGATTGTCCCCGCTAAAATCGCCAAGAAAAAACGGTATATCATCCTGCCACGGCACGGTACGAAAGGTTGACAGATCAATATAGCAGGGCTTATCGGGGTAGCCGGTGTGCCAGCCGGTAAGCGTTACGTTATCGTAAGCATTGTCGCTGCTATCCCAACCAAAAACCACATCGCAAAAGCCGTAGCCGTTTTTTAAGCCATCAAGAAACTTTTTGCTGTGAATAACCTTTCCGCGCAATACGCCATCAATATCCGCAAAGGCAAATTTTATTTTTTGTATGTTGTTTTCCTGCAAATAGGCAGAAATTTGCTGTTCGTTCATGGTCGAAATTAAACTGTACCAAGATAGCTAATAACGCTGTTATTATAAACTTTTATCAGCTATAACCTTAAAACTTTATATTAGTTTAATGAATAATAATCTGCTGTTTGTTTATGGATCTTTGCTTGACGGTAATAACGAGTTTGGCCGCTACCTATTGCATAACGCCGACTTTGTAGACATCGCTATTTTTAAAGGAAGATTGTATAACTGCGGCGAATACCCCGGCGCAATTGCCGATGATGCGGGATATGATATAAAAGGTAGAATTTACTGCTTAAATAACCCCGCAAACGATTTTGACATATTAGACGATTATGAAGGCTTTGGTGCCGAACAAATACAACCCAATTTATTTATACGCCAACTTGAAACAGTGACAATTGAGAGTAAATCAATTGAATGTTGGATATATCTTTATAACCTACCCGTTAACGGCTTAACAGAAATTATTACAGGCGATTACTCCGCATACTTAAAAGCATAAAAAAATCCCTTCGCAACTTTCGCCGGAAGGGATTTGATTATGTAAGTTTTAGAGTGATTACACTTTAGCTGTTTTAACAGTTTTGATGATAACTGCAGCAACTTTATATGGATCGGCAGCAGAGTTAGGACGACGATCTTCCAGATAACCGCTCCAGTTGTGATCAACAGCATACAGAGGGATACGGATAGAAGCACCACGATCTGATACGCCATAGCTGAAGTCATGGATAGAAGCAGTTTCGTGTTTGCCTGTTAAACGCTGATCGTTATCAGCACCGTAAACAGCTATACACTCAGCAACCGCAGGGCGGAAAGCTTCGCAAACTGCTTTAAATTTAGCTTCGCTGTTAGCAGTACGTAATAAGGTGTTAGAGAAGTTAGCGTGCATACCAGAACCGTTCCAGTCTAATTGACCAAGCGGTTTGCAATGCCAGTTAATTGATACTCCGTATTTCTCGCCTATTCTTTCTAATAAATAACGTGCAACCCAGATCTGGTCACCAGCTTCCTTAGCGCCTTTAGCGAAGATCTGGAACTCCCACTGACCTGCAGCAACTTCAGCATTGATACCTTCAACGTTTAAGCCTGCTTCCAAACATACGTCTAAGTGCTCTTCAACAATCTCGCGACCGTAAGCGTTATTAGCTCCTACAGAACAGTAGTAAGGGCCTTGTGGTGCCGGGTAACCGTTGCTTGGAAAACCAAGTGGTTTGTTGGTAGCAGGATCCCAAAGGAAATACTCTTGCTCAAAACCAAACCAGAAATCATTGTCATCATCCTGTATAAGGGCACGACCGTTTGACTCGTGTGGCTGACCTTTTGAATCCAACACCTCACACATTACCAGGTAAGCGTCTTTTCTTCCAGGATCAGGGCAAGTATACACTGGCTTCAAGATACAATCTGATGAACCGCCTGGTGCCTGCTCAGTTGATGAACCATCGAAGCTCCAGTTATCCAGATCTTCTACTTTTCCACTGAAACTTTTAACAATTTTTGTTTTACTACGCAGGCTTTGAGTTGGTTTGTACCCATCAAGCCAAATGTACTCGAGTTTTGTTGCCATTTTTTATGTAATTTGTAAAGTTTGATTCAAATTGCGATTTTTAACAGTATAAATCGCTTTATGCAGACAAATCTAAAATAATAATTCTATTTTTTGCAAATATTATCACAAAAACAATCAAAAAATTTAAAATCACATAAAAAAATTACCAAATTATATTAAAAACCCAATTTGTTTAAGCAATGAGTTATGCTTCGCTTGTGTTTGAGGACTATTGCAGTAAAAATTCGAGGTTTATATTGAGCAATTTCCTGCACCAGATACAATACATTTATTATCACTAAACCGTTTTAGTATTATGTTTGTATTATTTAACTGGTTTGCAGAGAGTATTGTATATTTTTTATTAAAATTGCGCTCTGTATAATTCATCTATTAATAAAATCATATAAATCATGAAAATAACCGTTATTGGTGCCGGTGCAGTCGGCGCTACTTGCGCGGATAACATTGCAAGGAAAGAGTTAGCCGAAGAATTAATTTTATTAGACATCAGAGAAGGTTTTGCTGAAGGCAAGGCTATTGACATGATGCAAACCGCCGCTCTTTTAGAGTTTGATACAAAAATTAAAGGTGTTACCAATGATTATGCTGCTACTGCTGATTCTGAAGTAGTAGTAATTACATCAGGTTTGCCGCGCAAACCCGGCATGACCCGCGAAGAGTTAATAGGCACCAATGCCGGTATTGTTAAAAGTGTTACAGAGAACGTTTTAAAACACTCTCCAAACACCATTATTATAGTTGTATCTAATCCAATGGATACCATGAACTACCTTACCCTTAAAACTTCGGGCTTGCCTAAAAACCGTATTATAGGTATGGGTGGCGCGCTGGACTCTGCAAGGTTTAAATATTACCTGAGCCAGGAACTGGGCTGCTCTCCTGCCGACCTTAACGCTGTAGTTATAGGTGGTCACGGCGATACTACTATGATCCCGTTGATCAATCACGCTTATTGGAACAGCGTACCTGTTACCAACTTTTTAAGTAAAGAGCAACAGGATAAAGTTGTTGCTGCGACAATGGTTGGCGGTGCTACCTTAACCAAATTAATTGGTACTTCTGCCTGGTACGCACCGGGCGCAGGTACCGCGTTTATGGTTGAAGCCATTGTACGCGATCAAAAGAAACTGCTTTCTTGCGGTGTGGCTTTAGATGGCGAGTACGGTCAGTCAGACATCTCATTAGTTGTGCCTGTTATTTTGGGCAAGAACGGTTGGGAGAAAATTGTTGACTACAGCTTAACTGCTGATGAGCAAGCTGCCTTTAACAAAAGCGCGGATGCTGTACGTAACATGAACCAGGTATTAGCAGACAGTAATCTGATCTAGCAACGTTTCGCTTTATATAAAAGCCTCTATCTTTCGATAGAGGCTTTTTTTGTGTTTTCATCCCTGCGTTTGGACGGTGCTTCTCCTCCCGCAGGGACTCTTGCAGGAGACCCTACGGGGACGTAAATTATTACCCGCGATAATCCATCCGTTGCCTTATGGAGCTTGCAGCGCTTTCTCCGGCCCATTTATTACACAGGTACAATCCAAGGTCTATTGATGCCGATACTGCACCTGCGGTAATTGTCTTATTGTCATCCACAATTCTATCTTCAGTAACTTCTCTGCAATACGGTTTCAAAGCAGCATACTCCTGGTAATTAGTTGTCGCTTTCTTGTTTTCAAGAAAACCCGCGGCACCTAAAATAAGGCTGCCTGTACAAATCGATATTTTATAAGGTGCGTCAACGGCTGTTTTTATCCATTTTAAAAACTCATCGTAAAACTGTAATTGACGGGTTCCTAATCCACCGGGAACAATTATAACGTCATAATCATTAAGTGGATTACGCACTTTATCAGGTTTTATTTCTAAACCAAAGCTATCGCTTACTGTATCTGTAAAACCACAAATATCCCAGGATAGATCCGGCAGATAGTTCATTGATTTTAGCCGGCTAATAGGATCATAAATACCGATAAGATCAAGCCAGGTAATTTGATTAAAAATTATATATGCGATCTTCATTGTAAATTATTTCGTCTACGCAGGGTCTCCCGCAGAGGACCCTGCGTTTGGAAGGTGACTCTCCTCCCATTTCTCTATAACACATCTTTAAAATAATCCTAACTCCTCAAAGACTATTTAAACACCCCGGCTCCTGCCCCGCTATTCACCTTCACCTCCTTTACATCAAAATCAACCGGCTGGCCAATCAGGTTGGTGGCAATTTTATATGGTATTTTAATACCTGCCGGGGTGTCGCGGTAATCACTCCACTCGGTTATGCTTGCGCCGGCCACATCGGTGTATTGTTTAACTTTCAAGCCAGTATTTTCGTCAAAATAAGCTTTAACCACCGTACCACCGGGATAGGTAATGTTTATCAAGTACGCCAAGCCCTTGCCTACCACCTGCATATTCGGTTCAAGAGCCAGGCGGTAACCAGGTTTATCAAATTGTAATTCCGGAAAGAAAGAATACCGCGCCTTTACCTGCTCTGCTGTAGCCTTATCAATAGGGTATTCACGCCCGGTTTGGCTTATCCTTAAACTATCGCGGTTGCTGGCAATTTGCAGTACCGGAGCATTATTATAGGCCGGGGCGGTAATATTATATGCGTACTGCGCCGGCGCGTTATAAACACTTTGCATTTTTAAGGCAGTGCCCTGCAAATTACCTTCGGCATTAATACTTATATCTTTTAAAGCACTTATCTTTTGTGCGCCACCAATGGCATCAAGGTATTTTTTTACAACACCCGCTGCCGTTACGCCGGCTTCAACCAGTTGCCCGCTAAAGTAGTTGTTATTGGGGTTAATATCAGGCAGCGTATGTTCAGGGTCAATAGTAACCATTTTTAGTTTACCTGTTGATGGATATAAAAACGTCCAGATGCCGCCGCGCTGCCATATTTCTGCCGGAAGTTTTACCGTACCAGTTTTGCCGCTTTCCTCAACTACCTCAATGGTTACCGGCAGGGCCATTTCTTCAGCGTTCTCAATAGTTATTAACGCGCCTTTTTTAGGGTCTTCTTCCACATAATCTATCTGCCGCACTGCCTGATCCAGCTTCCATGTGGTTAAAAACCATTCGTTCCAAAACCAGCTCAGGTCCTCGCCCGCAGCATTATCCATGGTATGGAAAAAGTCCCACGGCGTAGGGTGCTTAAAGGCCCAGCGTTTTATATAGGTATTAAAGGCGTAGTCAAAACGTTTTTCGCCCAATATCTGTTGGCGCAAAATAGTAAGGCCCAGTGCGGGTTTATTGTAGGCGGCATTGCCTAAATAATTCTCCTGTATCACATCGGGCAAACTCATAATAGGTTCCGCGTCTTCGCCGAATATGCCCGGGGCTTGTTTTTGAATGTCCTCTCTCTCAAAGTACTCACCTTTATTAAATTCTTTGGTATCCAAATTATTGATGAAAGTATTAAAACCTTCGTCCATCCAGGCGTATTTACGCTCGTTAGAACCAACTATCATCGGGAACCAGTTATGCCCAAACTCGTGGTTGGTTACGTTCCAAAGCGCGCTGCCCAGATCGCCTGCGCCGCAAAACACAATCCCTGGGTACTCCATCCCTCCTACAACGCCCGCCACATTGGTAGCAACCGGGTAGGTATACTCAAACCATCTTTTTGATGATTGCTCTATGGTAGCTTTTACGTACTCTGTTGATCGGCCCCAGCCTTCTGGTTTACCATTCTCTGCCGGATAAACAGACTGTGCCAAAGCTTTTTTGCCGCTGAGCAGATTAATGCGTGCCGCGTCCCATACAAATGCCTTTGAAGCCGCCCAGGCCACATCCCGTGCGTTTTTACACACAAAGTGCCAGGTAAGGTTGGCTTTGGCAAGGCCGAACTTAGCGCCGCTATTAATATCTGCTTCGCTACGTATCATCAGCGTTTTGTCGCTGCCTTTGGCCGCGTTCAACTTAGCAATAGTTGCGGCTGTATAAACTTCGGCAGGATTAGCCAACTCGCCAGATCCTACTACCAGCATATTACCCGGCGCGGTAATGGTGTAGTCAAAATCGCCGTATTCCAGGTAAAACTCTCCCGCGCCTAAATAGGGAATGGTGTTCCATCCGCTTACATCATCATAAACCTCCATACGCGGGTACCATTGCGCAATTTCGTAGATCCAGCCGTTTACGCTTTCCATACGACCCATGCGGTCTGTACCGTACTCCGGGATCTCAAAAGCGTAATCAATTTTTATCTGCAACTTAGCCCCTGTAGGTTTTAGCGCCGATGCCAGTTTTATCTGCATGCGGGTATCGGTAACCAAATAATCTGCCTTAGTGGTTATACCATCCGCAATTAGGGTTACGCTTTTTATTTCATCACCCTGGGTATAGGTTCGGTTAGCAAAGCGGCCACCGTTAACATTGCTTGTCTCCTGCGCGCGCGAATCTTCCCTGAAAATATTCTGATCCAATTGCAGCCATAAAAATGGTAAAGCATCCGGGCTGTTATTAGTATAGGTTATTAATGCGCTACCGCTAACCCGGTTTTTTACCGTATCAAGCGTAACATCCAGCTTATAGTCTGCCCGGTTTTGCCAGTATTTTATGCCGGGCGCGCCGCCTGCGGTGCGGTATTCGTTAGCTTTGTCAGGATAAAATAAGGGCTTAAAAACCTGGTGCTGATCGTACTTTGACGCTGCAGGCGCTACGGTTTGGGCATTGGCGGTAAAGGTAGCCGCTATAAGAGCCGCCGCTAAAAGGGATTCGGATAACTTCATTGTTTGTATGAACTATAGCTAATTGTCTGAATCAGGATTTACTGGATTAGATGATTGCAGGGTTAATTTTGCTTGAAAATATTATTGTGAATATCTGCAATTTAATGGTAACGTTTAATTTTAAGTTAGATTATAAACTCACATTAAATCTTATAATCATCTAATCCTACAAATCCTATTTAAGAATCATATAAATGCTAGTTTAAAATCATTATGTATTATTTATAATAGACACAGAATAATATAATATGTAACAGTATTAATACCGTTTGGCCTATATTAGCATAGTTTATTCATCATTACTATGGATGATTTTTTAGCCGCCCGTTCGCAAATGGCCCTATCATTGGGCTTTCATATTATCTACTCGTGCATTGGGATGGTGATGCCTGTTTTTATGGCGATAGCGCATTACAAATACATTAAAACCGGCAACATCGTTTATAAAAACATTACCCAGGCATGGAGCAAAGGCGTGGCTATTTTCTTTGCGACCGGGGCTGTGTCGGGCACTATGCTTTCTTTTGAGCTGGGATTGTTGTGGCCCAAATTTATGCTGCATGCGGGGCCGATTTTCGGGATGCCATTTTCATTAGAGGGTGTGGCGTTTTTTATTGAAGCGATAGCGTTGGGGTTCTTTTTATACGGATGGAACAAATTTAACAAATGGTTCCACTGGCTTACCGGTGTTTTGGTGGGTGTAAGCGGGATACTCTCGGGCATATTGGTGGTATCTGCCAATGCCTGGATGAACAGCCCTTCGGGTTTTGATTACATCAATGGCAAATACACCAATATAGATCCCATTAAAGCCATGTTTAACGGCGCCTGGTTCAGCGAATCGCTGCACATGACGATTGCCGCCTTTGCCGCCACAGGCTTTGCCGTAGCCGGTATTCACGCTTTAATGATCTTTCGCAAGCAAAACATATCGTTCCACACCCGCGCCTTTAAAATTGCTATTGTGTTTGGTGCCATTGCGGCGCTGTTGCAACCCATAAGCGGCGATATATCTGCCAAGCATGCCGCCAAAAGGCAACCCGCTAAGCTGGCCGCTATGGAAGCCTATTTTCATACTCAGGAGTACGCGCCGCTGGTAATAGGTGGCATACCAGATACTGTCGCCAAAAAAGTAAATTATGGTATAGAAATACCCGGCCTGCTTAGCTTTTTGGTGCATGATGATTTTAAAACCCCGGTTAAAGGCCTGGATCAGATACCTGCCAACGAGCAGCCACCTGTTGCTATTACCCATTATGCTTTCCAGATAATGGTGGGCTTGGGTATGATAATGCTGGCCATAGGAGTTTTATACCTCATCTGTATATGGAAAAAACACAATTGGCTATTTAAACCCTGGTTTTTAAAGCTCTTCATCTTTGCTACACCGCTTGGTTTTATAGCATTGGAGGCCGGCTGGACGGTAACGGAAGTGGGTCGCCAACCCTGGATAATACAGGATGTTATGCGCACCGCCGACGCTGTTACACCCATGCCCGGCATACAGTACTCGTTTTATCTTTTCACCTTTATATATTTTACGCTAAGCGTTGCCGTAATTGTGTTGCTGCAAAGGCAAATTAAAATGGTGCCGGTGGTGTATGACGTTAAGGAGTGAATGAGGGAATTAGTGAATGAGTGATTATTGAATTTATAAAGATTAGTTATTGAAGATTAAAGATTGGTTATTGAATGTTTTGAACAAACGCATAATGACTAGTGACTAATGACCAATGACTAACGACCAATGATACAATGACTAAACAATGTTAACAATAGTTATCCTCTTTCTGTGCCTGGCTATACTGCTTTACTTTTTGTTGGGCGGGGCAGATTTTGGCGCGGGTATAATTGAGCTTTTTACATCCGAAGCTAACCGGCAGCGTACGAGGTCTACCAGCTACCAAGCTATCGGGCCGGTATGGGAGGCTAACCACATGTGGCTAATTATTGCGGTGGTAATTTTATTTGTAGGATTTCCGCAGATCTATAGCGTTATGTGTACTTATCTGCACATCCCCATTTTAGCTATGTTGATGGGCATTATAGCACGCGGCACAGCATTTACCTTCCGCCATTACGATGCTGTAAAAGGATATCGCACCCAAACGCTTTATAACAGAATATTTGTTTATTCCAGTTTTTTAACGCCGCTGTTTTTGGGGATCATAGCAGGAAGCGCGCTATCACGAAAAATAGACACCGGCGCCGCCGGCTTTGCCGACGCGTATGTTTTTAACTGGTTAAATTGGTTCTCGGTAGCGGTGGGGTTATTTACAGTTGCGCTTTGCGGATTTTTGGCCGCCATTTACCTGATAGGCGAAGCTGAAGACGAGTTTGATGTTAAACGCTTTGTTAAAAAAGCTAAAGTGCTAAACATTGTAGCGTTCTTTTGCGGCGGATTGGTTTTTCTGGCCGCAGAAACTAACAACATCAGAATGGCTAAGTGGATCTTTGGCAATCCCGTTAGCTTAACTGCTGTTGTATTGGCTTCCATATCATTAGTTATGCTTTGGGTGGGTATCAACAGAAAGAAAAAGCACATAATCAGAGTATATGCGGCCTTCCAGGTAAGCATGATCTTACTTTCTGTTGGGTATACTCACTACCCTTACTTTATTACCGTAAAAAACGGCGATCATTTATCTTTATTGACCGACCACGCATCGGCAAATACTATTAACACCCTCGGAGGCGCGCTGCTTGTTGGCAGTCTTTTTATTCTTCCGGCGCTTGGCTATCTTTTTTACAGTTTCCGCGGTCATACCGACCACGATTAGCCAATAATCGGGCTGATTTTTCCGCGCCTTTTTCACCGTAACATTCTAAGTACAATGCTTTGCGTTAGCTGTGCTAAATGATATATTTGGTAAAACCAATTAACGGCGTTTCTATAGCGCAAACATTAACGTTTGATTTTTCAAATGAACAGAAGAAGATTTATTGCTACCACATCAGGTTTCGCATTTAGCGTAGCAGCGGCACCTGCCATAGCCCGTATTTTACCGGCAAAAGACGTAATGGACCGCATTGGTATGGGCACCCTCCTATACCGCAATCAAATTAAAACGCGGCCAGAGATGGTGGTAACTAACGAACTTACCTTGCTGGATATGCCACAACATCACCGCGATGTGTTCGGTGTAAAAAAGCTGGAATTTTGGAGTGATCATTTAATGTCGTTTGATAAAGGCTATTTAAACGATTTAAAAGGAAAAATTAAAGCGGCTGGAAGTGAACTGTTAAATTTTCAGATAGATACCTCTCCGGCCGACAGGACACCCTATGATTTGGCTACGCTTGATGAAGAAAGACGCAAAGCCGGCGTTGAACAAGTAAAAAAATGGTTGGATATAGCAGCCATTTTAGGCACTAAATGTGTGCGCGTGAATCCCGGAGGCCCGCGAAACGCTTCGGTAGAGCAAAGTATTAAATCTTATCAGGAACTGGTACCTGTAGCAAAAGCTAAGAATATAACTATAATAACTGCCAACCACTCCGGCATTGAAAGAGATCCGGATAAACACCTTGAAATAATAAAAGGCGCGCAGGGCTTATATACCCAACCCGATTTTGGCAACTATAATAACCCCACCACCATGTACGATTCATTGGCTAAGATAATACCACATGCATATGCGGTATCAGCCAAAGTATCAAATATCGCGTTGGTTGATGGCAAGATAACAACCCCTCAGTACGACTTTGATAAATGCATACAGCTTACTGAAAGCATGGGTTTTAAAGGCGCTTATATAATGAACCAGTGGGGATTTATACCTCAAGGGGTTAGTACTGACGACATTGGTAAATTTATGGTTGAGCGTATTAAAGCCAACATAAAGGCATAGTTAAAAAAATTCTGATATGAGCAACGGTATATTGAAAACAACAACACTTTCGGTTTTTTGTATGGTTATATCGTTTTGTGCAATGCATAACCGCGCATATTCACAAAATGTACCAACTAAAACCATATACTTTTTGGCCGGCCCTAAAGATCACGGAGCACCCGGCAGACACGAAACCAAGCTCGACTTATTAGTATTACAGCATTGCATTGACAGCATAGCCAATGTTAAAGGTGTTAAAATTATTACCAAGTTTCTTTATAAAAGAAGCGCCCTTGATATTGAAGATTTGAAAGGTGTTGATGCGCTTATTATAGAAAGCAGCGCCGAATCAAGTTCGGCCTTGCGCACCCACCCTATTTTTCCGCCAAGCAATGGTAACACAAAAACTTACGATAAAGCTACATTAGATTACCTTGCACAGGTAGACAGCCTGCATAAGCACGGCATGGGCATAATGGTTTTGCACTGGGCAATATCAACCAGCAATCAAAAAGCATCCCAATATTATATGGATTGGTTTGGCCAGGCACGGTTAGAAGGTTATACACATAACCCGGCCGGCAATTGGGTGGTAACACCTATGGAAAGCGGAAAGAAACATCCCATTATGCGTGGTGTTGGGGCTTTTACCTATAAGGATGAGATATTTTCCAGACTGCTGGTAAATGCCGGAGATCCTTACCGGACGGATTTGCTGAGCGGCCTTGCAGAAAAAACAAATCAGGGAGTTGTCGACGAGCCATTTGCCATAGCGTCTGCATACGAGAAAAAAGGCGCGCGCGGTATTCTTTGGGGTGGCATGGATTATCATTCTGCTTTTCTGAATGAAAACTATCTGCGCTTTGTATTGAACGCCATTGTGTGGACAACGGGCATTGATGTTCCTGCCGGGGGCGTTAAAACAGCTGCAAAGCAACTACAATTGCCGCCATCTACGGGGCCTAATGAGCCAATAAAATAAATTGCCTTTATGTGCGTAATTAGCGGCTAATTAATCGGTATTCTCGCCGCTTATTGTTGTAGCAGATGCCACTTTATCCGGAGTTTCGCAGGCAAAGCCAAACAGGCACCTGTCTTTTATCATCGTAGCAACTTCTGCCGGAACGTATTCTTCCCATCCTGTTGTACCTTGCTTTATCATTTGCAGCACCTTGTCTGTTTGTACATTGAGGTTGCTTTCCCTATAATGCCTTATATCCTCAATCTTATTATTGGCAATAAGGTAGCGATACAGATCAATAAGATGCGGCGGTGGATTAAATCTTAAACAATTATATATCACACCATCGCGTAAAGTAGGATAAATAAACAGTTTTACTTTGCGGCTGAACAAGGTAGCGAATGATTCAAGGATTCCGCCCTGCAGATCCTGATAATGCTCTTCGGCAAAAATATACTCCAGGTTGGGATAACCCAGCACAACACCTAACTTAAGCTTGGTGATTTTTGAAAGGTAAGCCACCAGTTTATAATATTCGTGAAAATTGGATATCATTACCGTTTGCCCAAGTGAGCAAAGTATATCTACCCGGTCAAGAAAATCTTTTTCGTCAATTTCTGCCAATGGATCAGCATCCCGCTCCTTTAATGACTGCAGCGTTAGTTCGGCAACCACCATCACATTGTCTTTATCCACATCTGCCTCCTGCATAAACTGCTTTACACCTGTGTTAAGCATATCCAGGTGCACATTGATAACCGGCCGGAAACGCCCTCTGATAACTACCGCGTGCTTTTTATAAAGTGCTTCTGATGGTTGCTGATTTTCACCATCGGGACCAAACACAGCTGCATCAGAAAAGCCGTATTTAACTAAGTGAAGACTCATTAAACGGTTATCTACCTTTTCAAAATCGGGCCCCTCAAAACGGATCATGTCAATCTGGATGCGATCCGTTGAAAGATCATCCATCAATGACAATAGAAACAGCGGTGGATTTTCGTGATAATAAAAACAGGCATAGAGCAAATTCACACCCAAAACACCCACTGCCTGCTGTTGCATATTGTTGTCATTATCCAACAACTTCACGTGCAACACCACATCATTATAAGGGCCGTTGGGTTTCAGCTGAAATCTAAGCCCCATCCATCCATGCCCTTCGTTGGTTTTATGATAGTTAAGGGCTGATATGGTATCGCACAAGGCAAAAAAAGTAGTATTCTCACCCCGCTGTGCCGAAAGCCGTTCAACTATTAAACCATATTCATGCTCCAGCATCGCCATCAGGCGCGGCTCGCTAACATAGCGCCGTACTTTCTGGGTTCCGTATATGGCATCAGAAACAACCATATCATACGCCGACATTGTTTTGGCTATAGTACCTGAAGAGGCCCCAGCTTTAAAAAAATTTGCTGCTACATCCTGCCCCGCTCCAATTTCAGCAAACGAGCCATATATGCGCGGGTCTAAATTTACAGCAAGTGCTTTTTGTTTTGTTCCGAGGTCCTTATTGTAGGTAACAGCCATATTTTCACAGATTTAAAAGAATGCCGTTAACAGTATCTTTTTTGAGCGATATAAAAATACGATTTTTTTAATGTTTAACAGCCTGCTTTAGAAAAAACGCAAAGAAATAAATGCTTTTATATCATTAAGGTATCAAACATAAAGTTGTTTCTCCTTATTTGATTTAACAAAAAAGTTTGTCATTCTGAACGCAGTGAAGAATCCTATAAACCATGTTATGCCAAGCGCTTGGCTAGTCGATTTTATAAGATTCTTCACTGCGTTCAGAATGACAAACAGCGTTATCGCGCTTATGACATTGCATTCAAAAAAAAGCCGGACCTAACTGATCAGCAATCAGTTTAGATCCGGCCCTATATCAATGATTCCTTTACTGGATAACTGTTATTATTTAACCTCGAATGAAAAATAAGCAGACCCACTGCGGCCGTTGTTACCCATACCCTGCAATATGCCAATATATTTTCCAGGTATGTCTGATGTAAAATAGCTTGTGTTTACTTTTCCATCCTGCGCTGTGCTCAGATCGGGGTTCCAATAAAGCGCGTTTCTAAAATCAGGTAAACGCGAAGCTTTTTCATCGCCGCTGTTATAAACAGGCGAATAAAATTGCCGTTGTAATTGTAAACCTTCATAATCAAGTAAAACAGCTTTAGGATTTAGCTCAAAGCTGTTCATATCTCCTTTGTAAGTAGTAAGGTTAACTAAACCCTCAAAAACAGCATCGCCTTTAAAAACACGCTCAGGTAGTACATCTACTTTTTTAACTTTTAAAGGATCTACCTCAAAAATTTTATTATTGTCAAACACAGGCACGCCATCAACCATAACTAATGGTTCATCGTTAAACACACCGCGTTGATTAAACGCTTTCAAATACAGTTTTTTATCCTTCCTTACTAAAAATATGTACGAAACGAACTCGCGCATCACCTCTTCCATAGTTGTAAAGCGGGTAAATTGGTCTAATACAAAGCTTTTAGCCGGTGTTCCGTAAAACGATGTCGAGTCGGTATCTGTAGAATAAAACTGTCTCATACCCGCTAACTGGTAGGTATTTTGAACCTGCATGCTTAAGCTATGCTCGCTTAATAATGGTTTCTGTACCGGAGAAACATTAAATGCAGGTAATGAGGTAGTTGAAAACTTATCAGAAAAAGGGCTTGCCAGGTCAATTTTGTAGGTGGTACTGTCTATAAAATGGTTTACTTGCAAAACAACCTCGTTGGCGCCATATACAAAGCCTGAGTTGAAAAAGAAACGCCCCTGAGCATCAGAACGGGCAGAAAATAACCTCGCCTTTGTTCCGGGGAACGATATATAGGTTAATGTATTAGGTGCCGGACGCCCCGTTGTGCGGTTACTAATTGTTCCGCTCACCAATTGCCCGTCATATTCCGGCGCGAATTGAAACGAAGGTTTTTTCGCCGATGTTGCTTCGGTCCAGTTAAATGCCCGCCATCCTTGTGCCAGCAGCAAATTGTCAATGGCCTGATTAGTTTCTTTGCTATCGTCTTTAAAATAGTAATCTGGCGACTCAACCAAGCCTTTAACATCAGCACTTAACCAAACAAAGCTATTAATACCGGCCTCATCTGCCCGCTGTAAAGAGTCAAGGCGATAAACAGAAACAGAAAGCGACGATGCCTGTGCCTTTGCTGTTTCATCAAGCGTACTCACATCAAGACTTACCTTTTGACGCTTATCATAGGAAGCAGCATCTGTTTTGGCATCAATTTTTAGCTGTTTACCCGGGCGCTTAAAGATAAGCCGCTCTGCAACCGGCTGGCGCTGTGCATTGAATACCGTCAGCTGATTAACACCATCAGCAAGTTTACTTTTTTCTATAGTGTAGCGTCCCGAATTATTAGTCAGCGTTAATTCTGTTGCTGCCTGTACATTTGCGCTATTGTGCAACAAAAGATATAGATGCTCTGATGGGTTGTTATTTTTGCTGTTAACGGTCACGTCCCAGCTTGCACCTTTGTCTTCGGCTTGCATAACATAACCACCGGCACTTATTGCAGGTAAAGATTTAGTTACTACCCTACTGCCAACTTTTACAACCGCTTTATAGGTTTTACCTGTGGTTGGTGTGAATGAAAACGCGCCTATCCCCATTTTCAACGGGCTAAACCGAGCCACTGTATCGTTGCTCTGGTCAACTATTGCTCCTTTGTAATTTACGCCGCGGCTACGGTTATCGCTCACTTTAACTGCCACTTTACTATTAAGGCCCTCTACCAGATTCCCCCCTTCCGGCATAAACTGAACATCAAAATCCGCGGCAGCCAATTGTGCCTTTTCGGGCTCCTGAGATAGATTGACAACCGTTATTGCCTTTTCAAAATAGCTATCGGCATCAAAATTTTTCATCCATGCGGTATATGCACGCAGCACATAATTTCCGGCACCTACCGATGCGGGCAGATAAATTGATCCGGCGCCTTGCCCATTCTTCAGTGTTACCTTAGTTTGCAGCACAGGCGCGTGCTTGCTATCTAACAATTCTAAATAGGCAACTTTGCTCAAATCAAGAGGAATGTGAGATGCACCCTCAACGTTGTATACCTTAAACCAAAGTATCTCACCTGTAAGGTAAAAATCTTTATTTACGTGCACATAAAGCTTTTCTTTTAAAACTTGCTTCTTATAATTCTCAACATTGGCTTTAAGTTCGGTTAAACTTTGCGCATTGGCGCTAATACCTGCAATAATTAAAAATGCCAATGCAAGCATTCGTTTTGATAAAAGGTAAGGGTTCATTCTTGTCATATTTATTACCAATAAGGTGGTTTTATATTTATTATGCCTTGTAAAGGGCTGTTTTACTATCATATTACTTCCAAAACGTAGGTTTTTTATTGGTTCCTCCTTGCATGCGGCAGTCTACACATTCAGTTAACGACGTTGCATAATAACCCGTTAACATAGGAGCACCTGCTGGCCAATACACGTTAATGGGAATGTAATAAGGTTTATCGGGGCCGGTTAGTTCATTTTTAACGCGGTCGCCAAATCTTGCGTCCTTAAATAAAAGTCTTTCAACCCCTTCAAAACAATAAATTAGAGAATCCTTTTGATGCCAGTAACCATCCTGCAGGTCGGCCGGTGTAACTGTGAAACGTTTTTCTGTTAAAGTGCCCGCACTAATAAAACCAATAACAACCTCTGATGAGTTAGTTACTGACCGGATATTTCCAAATAGCTGCGAAGGTTGAGCATCAAAAATACCACCTACCCTTTCGGTATTTTTTTGCATAGCTTCCAAAAATTCAAATGCCTCTTTTGTTAAAACACTTTGCTTAACCAAAATACTGTATTCAGCGGTTAGTTTTGGTGATAAAGCCGGGATCCCGATCAACCTTTTATCAGCCAAACGATCTTCTGTAAGGCCGGTGGTAGCACCCAAAATAATGCTGCTGGACGGCACAGTAGTCCAGCAGTGATATATATCCTCTTCAGGAAAGTTCCGGAGTAATATCTGATGATTCTCAACTTTAAAAAGGGCCTGTATCTGGGCATCGTGTTGCCAGGTTTCTATGTAGCTATACCGGTAGTATCTGCTTTTTCCGGATGGATCATGTGTATTAGCGTTTATAAACATAATGTTGTTTCTAAACTCAAGTTTAATATCGTCAATAGCAGGCGATGTTTTACTCTCTACAAAGTCTGACAAATATTCCTTGTTATCCTTCGTACGGATGCGTAAACGATATCTTTTTGTTTGATCAAGCCCTAATGCCGGACGACCGTAACTACCGCTTTTTACAAGTTCGGGTAGTACATAGACATTACCGGCCTCACTTTCTACCTGCACAATAGCTGCTTTTTCCGGTGCAACAACTGCCTTATTATCTAATTTAAAGGTGCGGCTTAACGTAAATATAGTTGAGTCTGAACCCGTGTTTATCAAACCCTCTACTACAAAATAGTTGGGATTAACATCTGTAACAGGAGCAGCATATTTTTCTTTGCAACCGTACATTATAAGGCATACCAGTAGTATAAGGCCGCTGCCTGTCAGTAAATATCTATATGTTGCTACGGTCCTCATTGATAAATTACCAATAAGAGGGTTTAACATTTACTCCCCCCTGCACGCGGCACTCAACGCATTCTTCTCTGGTTGACGCAGTATAACCCGCTATTCCCCCTTTTCCATCCGGAATTTCATAAATAGGAAAATAAAGCGGTTTTGCGGGGCCGGTTATAAAGGTATTTACATCTCCTCTTGCAATGATAAGGTCTTTTACACTTTCCAGGCATCCGGTCAAATCAATAGCGGGTTTAACCCAGGTGGAGGGCATGTCGGTATAACTCAACGTGTGCCGGTCATTTGTGGTTGTGCCTGCACTTACAAAGCCTATTACTACTTCATTGAGGTTTGCGGTAGACTTGATATTGCCCGACAATAACGATGGCTGCGCATCAAATATACTTCCTATCTGCTGGGTGTTTTTCCTCAGTGCCTGCCAAAAATCAAAGCCTTCCTTAGTAAGCACTGTTTGCTTAACATGGATACTGAATTTAATGCCCAGTTTTGATGAGCTTGACGGATAATCGGCTATAAAATTGTCTGCTAAATTATCGTCTGTTAAATTTGACGTTGAAGCTAAAACGATATTACCAGATGGTACAATCTGCCAACAATTATAAACATCATCTGCCGGAAAATCCCTTCTGACCATCTGATGGTTCACCACTTTCCAGTACGACCAGATCTGAGCTGTATACTGCCAGGTCTCTACGTAACTATAAAGATAATACCGGCTCCTACCGCTTGCATCACGCGTGGTTGAGTAAATATTTAAATTATTGTTTTTGAAATCATGAGTTAACTTAACCGGCGGCGATGTTTTGCTCTCAACAAAGTCTGATAAATACTCCTTATTGTCCTTTGTGCGGATGCGTAAACGGTATTTCTTTGTTGGATCAAGCCCCAATGACGGGCGACCATAGTTACCGCTTTTTACAAGTTCAGGCAGCACATAAGTATTGCCAGCCTCGCTCTCTACCTGCACAATAGCGGCTTTTTCCGGTGCAACAACGGCCTTATTATCTAATTTAAAGGTGCGGCTTAATGTAAATATAGTTGAATCTGCGCCCATGTTTATTAAACCCTCTACAACAAAATAATTAGGGTTAATATCCTGCGTAACAGGCGTATATTTTTCCTTGCAGGCCTGCAGTTGCATCAGAGCGGCGAAAGATGTACTGAGTACAATATATATACATATACCTTTTCTCATGCTATTTCCAATAAGGTGGCCTTACTCTGTTTCCGCCAGAGTATATGCAATCTGCACAATAAAGATAGTTGGTGCTAGACGTAATTCCAACAACTATAAATGGCTGGCGTATATCTGTGGGCATCCTAAGCGACTCTTCACATATCGATTTATCATCTAACGCAAACCAATTAGACGGGAAGTCTTTTAGTTGAATTATAAACCGCTTTTCAGTTACCGATCCGGCACTTATAAACCCTATAACTGTTTCTGAAGGATTTGTTGTTGATCTAATATTACCAAAGAGTTGCGAAGGTTGGGCATCAAATATCGTCCCAACACTTTCTGTGTTTTTTCGTAAGCTTTCATAAAACTCAAAGCCTTCACGCGTTAGAACAGATTGCTTAACTAAAATACTGTATTCAATATTTATTTTTTTTTCGGTACTACCAATAGAAAGTATCAGCTTGTCATTCAATCTGTCCTCTGAAAGATTAGCTGTTGATGTTAATATAATTTCATGCGAAGGAAATGTATGCCAGCATGTACTGATATCATCTTGCGGGAATTCCCTCGGCACCCTTTTGTCATTTACTATCTTGAAATAAGAGATCAGATCTGTCTGATATTCCCATGTTTCGATATAACTGTGGCGGTAATAAATACTTTTTCCTGCAGGGTCATGCGTGGTTAAATAAAAATTAAGTGTTGTATCACCAACAACATGTTTTAGCTCAAACGGCTGGGAAGTTTTGCTTTCTACAAAGTCAGACAGGTATTCTCTTTTATCCGTAGTTCTAATTCTTAATCTGTATTTTTTTGTCGGATCAAGGCCTAATGAGGGTCTGCCGTATCTTCCGGGTTTAGGTAGCGCAGGTAGCACATAAGTTCCTCCGGCCTCACTTTCCACCTGCACTATGGCCCCTTTTTCGGGGGCTTCAATTGGTTTGTTACCTAATTTAAAGGTGCGGCTTAACGTATATATTGTTGAATCGGCCCCTGTATTGATCAAACCTTCAACCACCAGGTAACTAAGATTGTTATCTTTTATTTCGGGCAAAAACCTTTCCTTGCAGGCATAAAGCACAATACAACCCATAATAATCAGGCTGATTTTTGCTTTTATATGTTTGCCGTGGCTAAAGGTTAACATGTACAATAATTAATGTATCCAAAAAGGCGGAACGGCTGTGGTTCCACCCTGCAACCGGCAGTCCACACAAAAACGCTCCTTTGTTGCTGTGTAAGCATAAATACCAGCCGGCCCTGTTAGCTCATAAAGTGTAATATATTCTGACTCTGTTGGGTCTGTTAATAAACGTTTAACCTCACCGGTAGATATATAAAGCGTGTCTACCTGCTCATCACAATATCGGTCTGGCAATGGCCCGATAAAGGTAAAAGGGAAACTATTGGCCACCAGTGTAATGCGTTTTTCTGTCACTGTACCCGCACTTATAAAACCTATTATTACTTCGGCCGGATTAGTTGTACAATGTATATTGCCGAAAAGCTGCGAAGGCTGCGCGTCAAATATACTACCCACATTCTGCGTGTTTTTTTTCAGTGTGTTGTAAAATTCAAATCCATCTTTTGTAAGCACGGTCTGTTTCACTAAAATGCTATACTCAATACCCACCTTTTCAGAAGTTGATGGTATATCCACAAGCAGATTATCAGCCAGGCGGTCCTCGGTAAGTGTAACTGTTGAGGCTATGTTAATACTGCCTGAAGACGCATAATGGAAGCAATTGAAGATATCGTCTTTAGGGAACATTCTTTTTATCAATTGATGGTTTTCAATTTTCCATTCAGAGAGTTGTTTTGTTCTGTATTGCCACGTTTCTGTATAAGTGTAATTATAATAACGGCTTTTACTTGTTACATCCCGGGTGTTTGAGTATATGTTTAGATTATCATGTCTGAAGTCATAAGTTAACTCAACCGGGGGTGATACCTTACTTTCAACAAAATCTGACAAATACTCTCTGTTATCCTTTGTGCGCACCCGTAATCTGTATTTTTTTGATTGATCAAGATTTAACGCCGGCACAGCATATGTACCAGGTTTTGCAGGTAACTCCGGCAGTATATAACTTTGCCCCGCATCACTTTCTACTGCAACAATGGCTGCTCTTTCGGGTGTAACAACCGCCTTACTTTCAAGCTTAAAGGTCCTGCTAATTTTGAATATTGTAGAATCTGCCCCTATGTTTATAAATCCATCTACAACAAGGTAATTAGGATTAATGTCGTTAATTATCGGGACGTATTTTTCTTTGCAGGCACTAATAAAAACACATACAGCCAAAAGCATCCAACCTGCGGTTGTTAAGCTAATTATAAATTTAAATTTTCTCATCCGCATAATACCTATTCAATCCAGTAGGATGGTTTTATATTGGTGCCGCCTTGTATTCTGCAATCTACACATCTAAAATTACTGTTAGCTACAATACCAACAATGCCCACTCTGTCTACATAAAAATATTCTACTGGTATAAAAGCTGATTTATCAGGGGTAAGGATAGCGCTTTGGTATTGGCTGGTACCAAACATAAAGGTAACATTAGTTCCCTCGCATTCAGTTTTATCAACAGGCGGCGCTTTCCACTCTTTCGGTAATTGAAAATACGAAAGCATAAGTCGCTTTTGGGTGACAGTGCCGGCGCTTATAAAACCTATCACAATTTCTGAGTTATCTGTTACCGAATGAATATTGCCCCGCAGTTGCGAAGGTTGGGCATCAAATACGCTGCCCACCTGCTCGGTATTTTTTTTCATGTTCTCCCAAAACTCAAAAGCTTCTTTGGTTAATACATGCTGTTTAATAAGCACGCTATAACCGCTTTTTACTTTGGCCGAAACTGATGGAATATTGATAACCCGAAAATCGTTAAGCCGGTCTTCGTTTAATGAAGTTGTGGCACCCAATACAATTTCGTTCGAGGGCTTGTTTTGCCAGCAGTAGTAAATAAAATCACCGGGAATGTTAACATCTCTCTCTTTAAGCTGGTGATTTTCTACTTTTAAATAGGACCTGAATACCGACTGATAGTCCCAGGTTTCTATATAGCTATACCGGTAATACACGCTTTTTCCAGATGCATCGTGGGTGTTGGTGTAAACATTTAAATTATCATTTTTAAAGTCATACTTTACGTCGTCAATGGGCTGCGATATTTTACTTTCGACAAAATCTGATAAATATGTTCTGTTATCCTTTGTGCGTATTCTTAATCTGTATTTCTTTGTTTGATCAAGGTTTAGTGCAGGTATGGCGTATGTGCCGGGTTTAATTGGTAGTTCCAGTAGTGCAAAGCTCAACCCACCGTCGCTTTCAAGGTTTACTATCGCCCCCTTTTCGGGCGCAACAGTTGCCTTATTATCTAATTTAAACGTGCGGCTAATGCTAAAGATGGTTGAATCGGCACCCGTATTAATAAAACCATCAACTACCAGGTAATTTACGTTTACATCTTTAACAGCAGGCAGGTATTTTTCTTTGCAAGCATAAAGTAAAACGCATAGTGCCAAAACAAGCCCAAAGCCCTTTTTAACGTTTTTACTATATTTTAAATTATACATGTTCATAGTAGTTTAATATATCCAATACGGAGGAACAATATTCGTCCCACCCTGTACCCGGCAATCTGCACATTCCCAAAGCTTAGTAGCTATAATATTGTTCGGAAGCGGCAGCCATGGATCCCGATAAGTTTGTATTGGTATGTATTCTGACTGCGTCGGATCAAACAGTAAAGCCTTATGTTGGCTTGTATTGAGTATTTCTGCGTGGTCTTCACAATATTGATCAGAAAGACGTCCTTCAAAAGGAAAAGGAAAATTGTTGGCCACCAATAGTATCCTTTTTTCGGTAACCGTACCGGCACTTATAAATCCGATAACCACATCGGCTGCATTGGTGATACACCTTATATTACTGTAAATTTGCGAAGGTTGCGCGTCAAATATGCTCCCCACCTGTTCCGTGTTTTTCTTAAGGGTTTCAAAAAAATCGAAACCCGCCCTGGTAAGCACAGTTTGCTTAACCAGCACGCTGTATTCAATTTTTACTTTTTGCGAAGTTGGAAGTATTTCTATAATTAAATTATCAGCCAACCTATCTTCCTTAAGCGTAGTTGTTGTTGCCAGCGTAATTTTACTTGATGGTACATGGTGATAACAGTTATAGATATCGTCCTGAGGATAATGCCTGTAAACCAGCTGCTTGTTCTCAATTTTTATCACTGACTCTTGTGGTGCCCTGTACTGCCAAGTTTCATTATAGGTATAATTATAATATTGGCTTTTGCCGGTGGCATCCTGAGTATTAGTACATATATTTAAATTTCCGTGCCTAAAATCGTAAGTCAATTCAACCGGTGGCGACACTTTACTCTCCACAAAATCAGATAAGTACTCCTTATTATCTTTGGTACGCACCCTTAACCTGTACTTTTTTGTTTGATCATGGCTTATTGAAGGTATAGCATAAACACCCGGCTTTGATGATAGCTCAGGCAGCGTATAGCTTGCTGCTCCCTCAGCTTCTACTATAACTATGGCCCCTCTTTCCGGTGCCACAACTGCTTTACTTTCCAATTTAAAAGTGCGGCTAACCTTAATTATCGTCGAATCGCTCCCGGTATTTATAAATCCGTCAATCACAATGTAATTAGGGCTTACATCTTTAATCTCGGGCAGGTATTTCTCTTTACAACCATATAACGATACACACGCCATTAAAACAAATGGCACGCGCAATGTTAACGTTCTGTATGGCTGACCGGCATTCATATTAAAAACGAATATTGTAACTAACAAAAGGTATAGCCGACGCAAAAATTGAAAGCTGATAACCGTTAACCTTACCACCTTCGGATACATAGTAGGTTGAATAAGGGTTATGTCTTCCGGTTAAATTGTAAATACCAACGGTCCACGAACTGTGGAAACGTTGATTAATGCGGTGGTTAGGTTCAAATGTTGCCGAAAGGTCAAACCTGAAATAATCGGGTATACGGTATTGATTACGATCAGAATAAAAAATACGCTCAGAACCCGCATAGTAAAAACGTGTTATAGGCAAAGTAATTGGCCGGCCCGTACTATACACACCGTTGAAAGATATGCTATAACGGTGCGAGAACCTATAATTACCTATCAGATTAACAGCATGTGGCTTATCGTAATTAGCAGCATACCAATTGCCGTTGTTAATTAATTCGCCCAGGTTCTTATCGTTCTGCTGCAGTAAAATGCGCGAGTAGGTATAGCTTATCCAGCCGTTTAATTTACCTGTGGTCTTCTTTAAAAAGAACTCTATACCGTATGATTTTCCTTTAACCGGTAAAACATCATTTTCAATATTATGGTTAAGCACCAATTTAGCACCGCTGCGGTAATCAAGGTAATTATCAAGCGTTTTGTAATAAGCCTCTACCGAAGTTTCTATCGTATTTGACTTAAAGTTGCGGTATAGCCCCAGCGACACCTGACTGCCTTTTTGAGGTTTTATGTTAGGATCGCTAAGCTTCCAAACATCCGTGGGCGAAATGGCAGTTGTATTTGATAACAAATGGATGTACTGTCTAAGCGTATTATAACTTGCTTTAACAGAAAAATCATCAGAAATAATGTAACGCACAGATGTCCGTATTTCAGGATTGGCGTATGTTTTTATTACGCTCCCGCTGCCATAAGTATTGGCACCGGTAACATTATACTGCGTTGTTGGTAGTCCGGGCGCATAAGTATTCACAGTTTGCGGGCCCAGGTAATTAAACATAGAGAAACGCATACCTAAATTAACGGATAAATTGGAGGTCAGATCCATTTTATCGCCTATGTAAAGCGCGCTTTCAAGCGCTTGCTCAGCAGGTACAATATCAGGCTTAACAATTGACTTTTCGCCCCATGGCAAATTAGCACCAGGGTTAAGTTTGTACAAAATACTGTTAACGCCAATATTAAGCGTGTTTTTAGGATTCAGGTAATAATTAAAATCCGTACGGAAGTTTAGCTGCCGGATATTAAAATCAAATTTATAGCCGTTTATAGGGCTTACATCGCTTTTTATGCCATACATATAGTAATCATAACCCCCACTAAAAACAGCGAATAGTTTGTTATTGAAGGTGTGTCGCCATTTTAGCGATAGGTTCCTGTTTCCGTAGTTGTAGCTTGTATCACCGTTTAGTTTAAAACCATCACTGCTTATGTATGCAGATAGGTATAATTGATTTTTTTCGTTGATGGTATGGTTGATACCCAAGTTCAGATCATAAAAAGATGCGCTGCTGTTTTTGTATGATGGTTGCTTAAGGCTTTTTAATAACCAATCGGCATAGGTAGTACGGCCACCAAAAATAAACGATGTTTTATTGGTATCTATAGGTCCTTCTACATACAAACGACTGGTAAGTAAACCTAATGATGCCGCACCGGTATATTTTTTACGGTTACCTTCGCGATTGTTAACTTCTAAAACAGATGATAAACGACCTCCGTATTTTTCGGGGATGGTGCTTTTATATAGTTCTACATCTTTAACCAGGTCGGGGTCAAAAGCAGAAAAGAACCCGAAGAAGTGGGCCGGGTTATAAATAGTAGCATCGTTAAACAAGATCAGATTCTGATCGGCCGCGCCGCCCCGTACGTTAAATCCGGTACTGGCCTCGCCAACGCTTTGTACGCCCGGCAATGTTAAAACAACACGTAAAACATCTGTTTCGCCAAACACGGTTGGCACCTGCTTTATAGCTTTAATATCCAGGCGGGTAACGCCCATTTCTGTACTGCGAACGTTAGCTACTTTTTCTGCAGATATCTTCACCTCCTTTAAGGTAGTTACCTGTTCCTGCATTTCAATGTTCAGCTTGCCATCTCCATAAACCATCAACTGGCGTTTAGTATCGCGCATACCCATGCCTTTTATTTGCATTGTATTAGCGCCTTTTGGCAGCGTTACCGTGTAAAAACCAAATGGATCTGTCGCTACGCCCTGTTGTGTTGCTGGTATATAAATACTTGCCCCAACAACCGGTTCGCCAGATTTGATATCACGTAAATAACCTGTAAGCGTAGCTTTGCCCGGCGTAATTCTATTTGTAGGGATACCTATCGCGTATACCTTATTTTCAGATACAGCATCTACGGCCTTTTCTTTCGTATCATCATTTGCCCGGCCCGGATCATTTGCACCGGCACCAGCCACAGCAGCGGCAACGGGCGCGTTACTTACGGTTCCGGCAAAATATTGGTCAACCACGGTTGCATCAATAACCCTGGCTTTGGTTAAAAAAACCTGCCTGTAATTAATGGTGTATTTATAGGCCGTATTTTTAAAAGCCTCGTCTAAAATGGCGGTAAGTGGTTTACGTTCGGCGGTTAGCGTTACGCGCAAGCTGTCAAACTGAGCGGCATCATAATAAAAATAATAATCGCTTTGTCTTTCAATATCGGCTACTACCTGCTTAATACCAGCCTGTTGAAAGTTAACCGTGATCAGTCTATCCTGCGCAAAAGATGGCGCTATGAAAAATAAAAAACTTACGATAAGGAGATAAAATAATTTCATAGCGAAAGTTGGTCGTAATAGGTTGCGAGTTTTACAATGGCCTGCTCGCTGTTTTCTTTAAAATTAACAGCTGCTGATTTAATGTATTTGTTTAATTCGTCGGCCTTATCTTTAAATAATTTCAGCACGTCGCCCCGGCTCTTTACCGGGTTATAGATGTTATTTTTTTTTATATAAACCACATTTACATCATCAAATATTATTTTGATACCCTCTTGTATGGTTATATTCTCGCTACGCGCTTTACTCCTTTTGGCTATCACGCTGCTTTTGCCGTTATACAGTTCTTCATAGTAATTATCCTTACCGGCATTCTTAAATTCGGTTGAAGCCACACGTGTAAAACTGTGCCCCCCTATGGTAAAGTGTGTGGTTTTATCGGGCCGTAAAACGTACTTTGTTTGACTATCCCGGCGTAATGCCACCACTACATCATTAAAACTATCGTATAAAACGGGGATGTTTTTGTACGCGTTCCCCTCGTAAACTATAGTTGACATTGTCCAATCCGTTTTATCCATAAAAAAAACGGTGCCTTTGTGGCTGCGCACATCTATATATTCATTGCCATCAAATATTACAGATTGGTCGCCAGAAAAACTGGTATAGTAAGCTAAGGCCGTGTTATACGCCGTACTGTCTGGTAGTTGCTGGGCCAAAGCACACCGAAAGGTTGTAACTAAAGATAAGATAGTTAGGGTCAAAAATTTTCTGGTCATAAAGTAGGTTATAAATCAAACATACAACTTTTAGTTTAAAAAAATAATCGGTAACTAATTTTTTAATACATAACTAAAATATTGACTGTAAGTCGGTTAGCTTTCAAGCTACACCAATTTTTGATAATGTTAAATACGGGTTAGGTAAACCGAATCTTGTTGCCTGGATTTACATATTGGTTAAAATCGTTATAAGTATGATATTGTGCTTTGGGGGTTAGACGCGTTTATACTGACAGGAGTATTATAAACGCATTTAACCCTAGTCATTTTTAAATTAAATTTTTAGTTGTTTGAGCTATTTCCGGATAAAATGCCCTATATAAACATAAAAACAAAAAGGGTAAAACAGACTAACGTATCTGTTTTACCCTTTTTAAATTAAGTTCAATTCTTATCAGGCTATTTTACCGGTTAGTTCCGGGCGTGGGTCTTTTTGTTTTCTTGCTTCAACTACGCTGTTAAGCAGGGCCAGCTTTACATTGCTGCCATCAAAAGTAACGGTGAGCGAATCGCTGTTCACGGTTTCAACCGGGCGGTCAGCCAGATAAAGGGTATTGGCATCTTTCCAGGTAGCCATACCTGCCACCTCGGTGCTTACATCAGGTAAACCAGGTACCGGGAAAGGCAGTTGCTTGTACATTACCTTGCCATTTTTAGCTAACTCCCATTTGCCGAAACCATAATTTAATTTACGGTCTCCATTGTCATAATGCACGGTAAGTTCGCAGTTATTGTTAGCGATGTTGAATGTTACCGCCTTTGCGCCTAATGTATTGCTCTCTAAAACTATTTTCTTGCCAGATACTGTCCCGGCTAAAGGAGAGGAATTTTGGCCTGCCTTAAAATCTACTTTTAACGCGTCCTGTTTATCCTTTAAGGTTGCTAACGCCGCGCTGTTGGCTGGTAGTTTACCTTTTGTAAGTCCCGGTAAAAGTATGTCCCAAACAAAATCAAGCGTTTGCTGGGTTTTAAAGCTTTCTTCGGTTATGGCAACAACTAAATTTTCATCAGGCAATATAATACCAAACTGGCCGTAAAGCCCGTCAGAGCGGAAACCGTTATGTTTGGTGCGCCAAAACTGGTAACCATAACCCTGTTGCCAGTCATCCTTTTCCTTAGGCGACGAACCACCAAACGGATTAGTTTTAAAATCCCAGTAGCTTTTGCTTGATGCTTCAACCCACGAAGCCGGTATCAGTTGCTTACCGTTCCATTTGCCTTTGTTCAAATAAAGCTGACTAAAACTTGCTATATCCTCAGTACGCACCCTCAGGCCTACCCCGCCGGAATTGATACCCTGCGGACTAACCTCCCAATCGGCTCCTTCAATTTTTAAAGGCTCAAGTATGCGCGGCCGTAAAAATTCCAACGCGGTTTTACCGGTAGTTTTTGTTACAATGGCAGATAACATGTAGGTAGCCGAAGTATTATACACATAATTGGTACCGGGCTCAAACTCAACAGGCGTATCCAAAAACGTTTTGGCCCAGTTAGCGCCGGCTAAGTTGGGTGCGGTTTTATGACCTGTGTTCATGGTTAGCAAATGCTTAACCTTCATGGCAGCTAAATTGGGGCTTATCTGCGCAGGTAAAAGCTCAGGGAAGAACTTGGTAACGTTATCTTCAACTGTAAAATGCCCTTCGTTAATGGCCAGACCTACAGCGCATGAAGTAAAGCTTTTACTTAACGAGTATAAGCTATGCTTGTATTGCGGAGCGTAAGGGGCCCACCATCCTTCGCCAATTACAAAGCCGTTACGCATTACCATAATGCTATGAAAATCAATTTCGCTGGCGTCCATAGCGTCAAACAACTTGCTTAACGCTTCTGATGATACACCCTGTGCTTCGGGCGTGCTGCGGGGCAGATTGTTAACCCCTTTTGCCGAGGCCGGAAACGCCGATAATAACGACGGCACAACAACCAATCCGGCTGTACCTAAGCCAATTTGCTTAATAAATTTTCTTCTTGTGTTCACTTCTGTCATAATGCAAACAATTAATTATTAATATGCTATTGCCTTTGCAGGCGTTTAAAAACCAGAAAAAAGGATTGTGGTTATAATTGGAAAACCTATCAAATATATATAATAAGCAAGCACAATAAGTGCTATGTATTTAATTAGCCATGTATTATGCGGGTACCCGCCTTATGCAAACGGCTATTTTTATTAAGTTTGAAGTATGCACTCTTTAGACGATTCGGGCGCGGTATTCAACTACCATCGCAACATGGCCGCATTGCATGGCAGTGAAAGCAGCCTGGCGCTGGGTTGGCTAAATTACAATGATCAGCAAATACGTTTTGAAGCATTAACGGGTATAGCCGACTTAAAGGGCAAAACCATTTTAGATGCCGGCTGCGGCTACGCCGATCTCCTGGTATTTCTGACAACGGATAACCAACCTGCACATTATTATGGTGTTGAGCAAATACCCGAACTAATGGAAGAAGCTAAAAATAGATATGGGCACCTGCCGAGCGTTACATTCATAGCCCGCAATTTCATGAATGCCGATCTGCCTGTAGTCGATTATGTTTTCGCCAGCGGCTCACTCAATTATGGCAGCAACGATTCGGGGTATATTTTTAAAGCGATAAGCAGATTATTTGAAAGCTGCAAAGCGGGGCTGGCATTCAATCTTTTGAAATATGTACCCGGCAGCGGGTTACTGGTATCGTATGAGCCGGAGATAATAATAGTTTATTGCCGAACATTAAGCAATACCGTTATACTTAAAGACGATTACGACGACCAGGATTACACCGTTTGGATGTACCGCTAAGCATTTACTAGCGGTATTACCTTCTCGCCTATCAATTCAATAGATCTCATCAATTGCTTGTGCGTTAACCCCGCGTTATCCATTTGAAAAGTAAAACGGTCAACCCCGCCTAATGCCTCGCTGTGGCGCAATAACTTTTCGGCAACGCGCTCTGGCCCGCCAACAACCAGCACACCAGTTGGCGCTATCAACGAATCAAAATGCGGCCTTGTTACAGGTGGCCAGCCACGCTCCTTACCCAGTTTTGTCCAAAGCTCTGCATAACCCGGATAATACTCCTCAACCGCCTGCTCATTATTGTCAGACACATAGCCCGGTGAATGCAATCCTACTTTTAATTGTTCAGGCGTAAAACCGGCGCGTTGTCCCGCCTCGCGGTAAAGGTCAACCAATGGTTTAAACCGATGGGTATCGCCACCAATAATTGCCACCATTAACGGCAGCCCCAACGTACCGGCACGCGCAAATGACGCGGGTGTGCCACCAACGCCTAACCATATGGGTAGGTTGGACTGCAATGCCCTGGGGTAAACAGGCAGATTATCTAATGGCGCCCTGAACCTGCCTTGCCAGGTGATAAACTCATTATCTCTTATTTGCAAAAGCAGATCCAGTTTTTCTTTAAAAAGCGCGTCGTAATCATTTAAATTAAAACCGAATAATGGGTATGCTTCTATAGATGATCCTCGTCCCACCACTATCTCTGCCCGGCCTTTTGAGATCAGATCAAGCGTGGCGAAGCTTTGATAAATGCGCACGGGATCGGCAGCGCTAAGCACGGTTACCGCGCTGGTTAAACGTATATTTTTTGTTTGTGCGGCGGCAGCAGCCAGTATAACAGCGGTGGCAGAATCAAGGAATTGTTTTTTATGATGCTCGCCAATTCCGAATACCGCCAGACCTGCCTCGTCGGCCAGTTTAATGCGCTCCAACAGTTGCGCCATGGCATCAACGCTGCTTAAATGGTTGGAGCCATACATGGCCGATGCAAAACTATCTATCCCTATTTCCATAATAAATAAATGTTACAACATCAAAATTACTGAATAACAGAGGTATTTTAAAATTTAAAGTTTTAGTATAAGTAAATATTACAATAATTTGATTATAAATATTTTAAAGAAATATTAGATAAAATATTGAAAAATTTTCAATCTATTTTATGGCTCGCATAAATTTCTGTATTGAATACAGAATTCATTTTTTACCTATACTTGCGCCCTTGTTTTATGAGTTACTTTAAAGCGCTTTTAGATTTACTGGCCATTGAGCGTTCTGCTGATGAGACGGCTTTTGCGAGCCTTACAGCAGGCACCGGCGCGGCACAGCGCCGGGCATTAGGGCTGTGCTGGTACCCTATTGCCATACGCAATACCGAACCAACACGTGGCGATTATCTGAGCATAGAAGTTGAGCGCACTACCCATAAAGACCTACCCCATCAACTGCGTTTCGGCAGCTCTGTCGCTTTGTTTTCTAATCATGATAATGCCGACCGGCTGAATGGAAACGTTACCTATGTTGGCGCTGATCGTATGCGGATCACGCTGCTAACGGAAGAACTACCCGATTGGGCAAGCGATGGCAAATTGGGCGTTGACCTGCTGTTTGATAACCACAGTTACAACGAAATGCAGGCCGCCCTTAAACAGGCTGAAAAAACAGACAGCCATTTAATTAAAGTGCTTACAAGAAGTGAAAATGCTGCGATAGCCCGGATACCCTACACAAATGCTGCCTTAAACACATCCCAGCAAAACGCTATTGCCAACATTATAGGATCTCGGGATCTGGCCATTGTACACGGTCCGCCTGGAACAGGCAAAACCACTACCCTTGTAGCCGCTATTACGGTATTGGTTGAGCGGGGGGAGCCGCAAATACTGGTTGTTGCGCCCAGCAATACCGCGGTTGATCTACTAAGCGAAAAACTGGATGAAAATGGTTTAAATGTACTGCGTATAGGCAATCCGGTAAGGGTAACAGAGCGTTTGCAGCGCCTTACTTTGGAAAGCCGCATGGCAGAGCACAGCCAGATAAAGGATGTAAAAAAGCTAAAAAAGAACGCGTCGGAGTTTAAAAACATGGCGCATAAGTACAAGCGTAACTTCGGCAAAGCAGAGCGTGAGCAACGTAAAGCCTTATTTGATGAGGCCCATCGTATTACGCGCGACGCGACCAAAATAGAGGAGTTTATAAGCGATGATGTGATAAGCAAAGCGCAGGTTATTACAGCTACCCTGGTTGGAGCCAACCATTACACCATAAAAAACTTAAAATTTAACACCGTTGTAATTGACGAGGCCGGGCAAGCGTTGGAACCCGCCGCCTGGATCCCTATTTTAAAGGCGCAGCGCCTTGTTATGGCCGGCGATCACCTGCAACTCCCTCCTACTGTAAAGTCGCAGCAAAAGGGCCTGAGCACTACCCTGTTAGAAAAATGCGCGACACTCCAACCACACGCTGTTACCTTGCTGGAAGAACAATACCGCATGAACAGCCGGATAATGGGTTTTTCATCGGTAAAGTTTTATGAGAATAGGTTGGTTGCACACCCAGGTGTGGCTAACCGTGTTTTAAATTACAACGATAAGCCATTTACTTTTATAGATACCGCGGGCGCAGGTTATGAAGAGCAAAGCGAAGGAACCAGCACAATTAACCCGGAGGAAGCTGCGTTTATAGTCAGGCATATTGTAGCAATGGATTACCCTGCGGCCCTGAGCATAGCTGTTATTGCCCCCTATAAAGAGCAGGTTAATTTATTAAAAGAGTTGTTAGCCGGAAATGCGGCAGAGGTAAATACAGTTGATGGCTTTCAGGGCCAGGAGCGCGATGTGATATATATATCGCTTACGCGGAGCAATAGCAGCAACGTTATAGGCTTTCTGAACGACTACCGCCGCATGAACGTTGCCATGACCCGCGCCAGGCTTAAGCTTGTAATGGTGGGCGATAGCGCTACGCTTGCGCAAACTCCTTTTTATGCTGAGCTTATTGCCTATGCAGAAAACCTGGGCGGCTATGAAAGTGTGTGGGAATATTAATAAAACAAAATGTATATCTTTAGGTTATAAAGTTTTCAAACAATAGTAATGGTTAAATTATTTATAGGCGGCTTTCCGCTTGATATGACGGAGATGGAAATTGTGCAGCGGGTTGCCCTTTATGCTGATGTACAGACAATAAAAATTGTACGCGACAAAAAAACAAAAATTTGCAAAGGCTATGCTTTTTTAGAAGTTACTGACCGTGCCGGAGCAGAACAGGCTATGGAAGCACTAAACGGAACCCAAATTGCCGGACGTGATTTACTATTGAATATTGTAGAAGAAGACCAACAAAAGAAAGCCCCAAGCCGACCAAAATATCCACCCAAAACATTTAATAAGCGGCCGAGGTTGCAGCGTAATTAATTACCCCGACCTTAGCTACTGTTAATCCCGCCCGGCAAGCCTCCAGGCTTGCCGAATAACGAAATGGTGTTAAATAGAGTCGATTATGAAAAGCTTATTTATTCCCCTGTTGTTACTGTTGCCTCTACAAAGCGATAATAGCGTAATAAAAATTGAGGGTTTGGCGGCAAAATATGATAAAAATCAAAATATCGAATTTGCCATAGTTAATCATGACCACAACAACAAATACGGTTATTTTATCGGCATGGAGTATTGTGACGACGATGGCTGGCGAGGGTTAGTCACTGACATCACCCGACCACTGTCAAAATCTTCGCTCATCAACGACATTAAGCCCCAACAAAAAAAAACGATAAGCCTGCCTTTAAGAAAAATCTTAGATGTAAGACAATTTGGATTTAGACTATATAGATTAAAGGTTGTGTATCTTGATTCATCATACAAGGTTTACAAAAATTACTTTTCAAAGAGTTTTCAGTTGGTAAAAAAAACCAAATAATATCCCCCTCCGCTGGCGCGAGAATGTCGGGTAGGGTAAAAGCGCAAACGCTTCTCGTGCCTTTTAACAACTATGGAATTGTGCTCCGCAGGGTCGCTTACAGGAGACGCTGCAGGGACGGAAAAATATTAAATAGAGACGATTATGAAAAGCTTATTTATCCTTCTGTTGTTACTGTTGTCTTTACAAAGCGATAATAACATAATAGAAATTGAGGGTTTGGCGGCAAAGTATGATAAAAATCAAAATATCAAATTTGCCATTGTAAATCACGACCGCAACAATAAGTACGGTTGTTATATTGGCATAGAGTGTTGTGACGACGATGGCTGGAGTGGTATAGCTATTGACATCACCCGACCGCTGGAAAAAACTGCGCTCATCAACGACATTAAGCCCCAACAAAAAAAAATAATAAGCCTGCCTTTGAGAAAAATCTTAGCTCCGTGGCAATTTGGACATAAACGATATAGATTGAAGGTTGTGTATCTTGATTCATCATATAAGGTTTACAAAAACTATTTTTCAAAGAGTTTTGAGTTTGTAAAAAGAACTAAATAGTATCCTCGCCTGGCTAATCCCCCTGGCGCAAAGTTTCCCGGCCGGGCAAGCGGGAAATGACAACTTGTGCCTAAACCACATTAAAACCAATCCTGGCCGTGCCTCATTATCTTTATTTTACAGCAATAGGTTGTTGCAAGCCATACCAAAAAAGCGCACAATTTTTTTATTTTTTAATATGCTAATAATGAATTACATAGCAATTATTTACAGCTAACCTCTCTGACTTATACGTCTGTTGCAAATCGTTGCATGTTTAAACATTTAATATTTATAAAAATCTTATAATCAATAAGGTACAAAAAACACTGTTGCAAGTGTTGCAAACTGTTGCCTGTTTTTCTGCAACACCCCACGTTCTTCTAAAACGGTACCGTAAGCCTGAAACTAACATTCCTCCCCATATTATAAATGCCATACCGGCCATTTGGTGATGTTTGGTAATACTCAAAATACTTTAACCGGTTAAGGTGCGATTGATAGGCTTTATCAAAAATATTATCGGCCATTACAGACAGCTCAAACACTGTTTTATCAGCTTTATTTTTCACGGTGATGCCGGTACCTAAGCTAAATAAGCTGTAGCCTGGCGTAGCCGTTTCAGTATCATCAGTAGCGTAAAAGCGGTTTTGAGTGGCGTACATATCTGCAGCGGCTTTTATGTAGAAGTTGTTGATCATCGCCTTTATTTCAGAACGCGCGTGTAGTGGCGGGATAAGCGGCAGATATTCTGCAGGGGTGCCATTCGCGCCATTCTTCACTCCCCTTATATAAGCAACGCTGTTATTAAAGTTAAGCCATTTTTGCTGCTGCGGATGCAGGTTAACCGTTAACTCTGCACCACACAGCCTTGCGGCGGCCTGTTGGTACTGGTAGGTGGTATTACCGGGCACAATAATAACCGGGTTGCCTGCCGCGTCTGTTAACTTAGATTGAAATATATAATTGGTAATGTTGTTATTAAACACTTCGGCAGATATATCAACATTTTTCAAATAAGCCGCGAAACCAAGGTCCTGCTGTAAGCTAAATTCCGGCGCGAAGGTGCGGTTGCCCAGGTAAACTATATGCGCGCCGGGGTCCAGACCGTTTGAGCCTATCTCGGTAATATTAGGCGCACGGTAACCCCTTGCTATGTTAGCTTTTAACAAAACGCGTTCTGTTATATTATAGGTAAGCCCTGCACTCCCGGAGATGCCGTGATATACTTTAGAGAAAGCCGGAAATTGAAGAGGTGCTCCTGCCGCGATATCTGCTGCTGTGCCCTTCCTCTCAAAGCCCGTGGCAGCGTTCGTCCCAACGTAAAAATCGTTCCAGTTAATATTCCGGTTATCGTAGCGCAAGCCACCTAAAACATTAAAATCACCTATTTTTTTCTTAACCAGCACGTAAGTTCCGGCATCAAAAAGGTTATAATCCGGTATCGGGAAGGCTGTACCGTTTTTGCTCCTGTTGCCCTGAAACATCCCATTTAACCCGATAGTGGCCTCCCAGCCCTGCAATTCAGGAAGGTTATATTTGATATCATAATTGAGCGTATTTAACACAACATACAGGCCCGGCTGCTCAGGAGCTGTGGGATGGTTATACTCTCTGCGCACGCTTTGCTGAACGGCAAAAAGCGCGTCTATATTTCCCTGCCCCACATTTAATACACCGTGTGTGTAAACGCGGTAGTGTTGTATATGCTGATACAAAGGTGAAAGTTTATACGATCGCAATTCAGCATCGCTAACAATAGGCCGGTTGGTGATATCGTCAGTACCCGCTTCATCAACCTGTTTTGTAAAGCGGCGGCTAAACTGATCGCGGCTGCCATCGGGTATCTCCTGTTGGTTGTTATATAAGTTTGCAGCTATTTTAAACGCTCCCCACTGTTTATCTACCTTAGCCATTGCAGATAAATTAAGCTCGTTAAAACCTGTATTGTAAACAAAGCCATCCACACTATTGCGGTAATCATGAGCGCGTTTCACTGAGCTTCTCGCGCTATACTTCCAATCGCCATTTTTATAATTGAGGCCCAATGATGCCCCTAAACTGCCGTTGTTAGTGTGCGCCTCTGTGCTTATATCGCCGTGTAATTTGTTATCGTCTTTGTAAACCACATCAGGTATCATGTTAATTACCCCTGCCAAAGCATCAGAACCGTAGGTTAAGCTGGCTGGGCCCTTAATTACCTCTACCCTGCTTATGCCGAACTGGTCTATCTCAATACCGTGCTCATCCCCCCATTGCTGCCCCTCCTGCCTAACGCCGTCATACAAAGTTAAAACGCGGTTATACCCCAATCCCCTTATAAAAGGTTTAGAAATATTTGGTCCGGTAGTTACCGCGCTAACACCGGGGATGCTGCGGGTGATGGCATCAACTATATTAGTGTTAGCCTGACTGTTGATGGCCCTACTATTCATTACTGCTATAGGCACAGGATTATTGCGTATTTGCGTGGCTCGTGTTACACCGGTTATTACTACCTCGTTCAGGTTGGTTTCAACAGGTGTTAGGGCAATAGTTAACTCAGATGAAGATTCGGCCATAACTTTTACCCATTGCTTTTGTGATGCGTAACCTATTGCCGAAACCTGCAGTTCATGTTGGCCCGGGGATATATTATTTAACCGGAAATATCCATTCTCATCTGTTTTTATACCGATTGAAGTACCTGTTATCTTTACAGATGCAGCTGCAAGTGGTTGATCTTTAACAACAACCTTACCGCTTATGCTACCCGTTTGGGCCTTTACCATAGCCGAACATATAGTTAACAATACAAAACAAACCCTGAACAAAGTATTAAACATTTCTAAATTAAATTATATTGCAAAACAAATAAATAAAATTAGGTATACCTAATTTTATTTAACTAAAATTATTTTACATAGTTTTGGGTAAACCAAAAAAAAGATGAACACACTATCAGAAGAGAATTATCTTAAGGCCATTCTCAGACTGTCGCAAAAATCTGATGAGAAAATAACAGCTACTGCTATCGCCGAAGCATTGGGTAACAATGCAGCATCGGTAATTGATATGATAAAAAAGCTGACGGATAAAAACCTGATAGAATATGATAAGAAAAAGGGCGCGCGCCTAACCCAACAGGGCTTAAAAGATTCTATACTGATAATGCGCAAGCATCGTTTGTGGGAGGTTTTTCTGTTGGAGAAACTGGGCTATCACTGGGACGAGATACACGACATAGCCGAAGAGCTGGAACACATAAGCGATGCTACACTGGCTGACAGGCTGGATAAGTTTTTAGGCTTCCCCGAGTACGACCCGCATGGCGATCCTATACCTACCGCTAGCGGCAAGCTCCCTAAAACTTACACCGTTACGTTATCAGATGCCAAAACGGGTGCTAACTGCAGGGTTGCGGCCGTACGGGATACGAGTACCGCTTTTTTGCAATACCTGGTTAAGCTGGGCATCGGAATTAACTCTCAAATAAAGGTGATTGAAAAGATAAGTTACGACGGATCTTTGGTGATAAAGATCAATGAGGGTGATAACGTTACCGTTTCCCAAAAATTCAGCGAAAATATATTGATAAGCTGATTAGTGAGCGTTTTTTGGCTTTTAAGGGCCAATGTTAATTCCGTATGTTTTTATTATTAATGTTACGTTAATTTATCAATCGGTTTAGCACCAAGGGTTTATAATTGCTTATTTTTGTTCAAACTATTATTATGAACAAAATTTCTACAAACCTTACGCTTGCATTAATAACACTTTTGTTTACCGCGCTTGTCAGCTGCAAAAAAGGGAGCTCCGGCGGCGAAACGCCAACACCACCCGTATCAACAACCGCTGTTATTGACAGTACCGGAATTACCAAAGGGACAGCGGAAGGCTCAACAGCTGTTGGGGCGGAACCTGGTGATCTGGTGGAGAATGCAACCTTTACAAGCAACGTAGCAATTACCATGAACGGAACTACCGCTACTGTTACCAATCCGCTTGTTACAGGCGTATCTATACTGCAAAGTGGCGCAGACCTGGTTATACGTTCTACCGTGGACAATGTTGAATATACAGTTACAGGTACAACCACCAACGGCTCGCTTAGAATTTACAGCGATTTTAAGTTTAAGCTTACCCTAAACAACGCGAGCATTACCAATGATGACGGACCTGCTATAAACATCCAATCAGAAAAAACGGCATTTATTGTATTGGCCGCCGGCACTACAAATACACTTATTGACGGAACAACGTATAAGAAAATAGGCTCGGAAGATGCCAAAGGCACCGTATTTTCTGAAGGGCAAATAGTATTTAGCGGTACGGGTAGTGTACAAATTACCGGCAACAACAAGCATGGTATTGTAAGCGATGACCACATCCGCATCCGTAGCGGCAACGTAACGGTAGTAAACGCCAAAGGCGATGGTATACATGCCAACGATTATTTTGTTGTGGATGGCGGAGTTGTAAAAATAACCGCTAAAGATGACGGACTTCAGGTAGAACAAGGCTTTGCAATTTTCAACAACGGGAATACCACTATTAATGCTGATGATAAAGGAATTACATTGGATTATTCGGGTACTGATCCGTTAGTTGTCCCTTATTTGAATATTAACGGCGGTGCATTAACCGTTACTTCAGTTGGCGAAGCGCTAGAAAGTTTGGCGGCCGTAACTATAAATAAGGGCGATGTTAAGCTTGTATCACAAGACGACGGTATAAATGCCGGCACAGCGGTTTACATAAACGGGGGCAGTATTTATGCATCAAGTCTTGGTAATGACGCTGTTGATTCAAACGGAACATTTACCATGACCGGTGGCAAACTGGTAGCCATTGGCTCTATTGCTCCCGAAGCCGGAATTGATTGTGATGCACATGTACTGAAAATAACAGGTGGTATTTTAGTAGCAACAGGTGGCGCTACCAGCGCGCCAAGCACTACTTCAACTGTTCGCGCTTTGGTTATGAGCGGGGCAAACGCCAACCAAATAGTACATATCGAGTCGGCAGATGGCGTTGAAGCCTTAACTTTTCAGGCTCCTAAAAATTACACCACCTTATTATTTGCATCTGCTAAGCTAAAAGCCGGAACTGTTTATAACGTTTACACAGAAGGAAGCGTGTCGGGATCAACAGTAAACTTTAATGGCCTGTTTATGAGTGGCACTTATAATAAAGGAAATAAAACGTCAACTACTTTTACAACAACAACAGTTGTTACACAAAGCGGAGGTTCTATAAGCGCTGGCTAATCAAACGTCATAATAAAAAGCGACGCCTGGTAACGCAATTATCAGGCTTTGTTTTTTTATTAAAAAATGATCCATAACAGATCAACAACTATCAGGATAGCTACCGCCCAGTTCAGAATTTTAACGCCTGCAGGTACTTCAGAATAATGATCTTTGTCAGAAAATTGCATATTACACTGTTTCTTTCACAGGTTATACGGAGCAATAATTTGCTTGGTTGTATTTTATTTAAAAAAAAGCTTTTTTCTATTTCAAGTAGACGTAAGTTATTCCATCCCCGCCCCTGTCGGCATGTTCATCTTCCAGCCGGTCAACCTGATCATATTTCTTTAGGTATTGCCTTATCATTTTGCGTAATATGCCATCGCCTTTGCCGTGCAATATTTTTAAACTGCCGTAACCCATCATCAGGGCGCGATCAAACAGGCGCTCTATGGCTGCTATTGCATCTTCGGTGCGCATACCCCGTACGTCAATCTCCGGGTTAAAACTCGCCAGATCACTTGTCTGGGCACTAAAACTCCGGCGAATCTCTTTTGGCACTGCTGATTTGGAGATTTTTTGCACCCTTTTCCTTTTCGCTACCGTACGAAGATCGCCTATGGCTATAATAATGTTGTCTCTGGCAATTTCCATTACCTGCCCCGTTGTTTCCGAGTCGGTTAACTTTACCCAGTCGCCAACGTTTAATTCATCAGTAGCCGGTGCAACTTTTGGTGCAGGCGCTTTTATAATGTTCTTTTCCAGCTCGCGGCTCAGGTTATCACGCAGTGTGCGGGTTTTCTCCTTATCTGCGTTGTTGCTTTTAATTTCGGCAATGGTATTTTCAACTAATTTATTGGCGTTTAGAATGATGTTTTTTGCCTCGTCTTTTGCCTTTCGTATCAGTTCCTTTTTATTCTCTTCCAGATAGCTTTTCAGCTTTTCGTTCTCTGTCAATAAAAGGTTTACATGCTTTTGCTGGCGGTCAAGTTTAATACGGGTATCCAATATTTCCTTCTTCTCGCGTTCCAGGCCAACCAGTAGGGTATCCACATTTTTTTGTCCGGCGCTTATTTTGGTTTTAGCCAGATCAAGCACCTGGCGCGGCAAACCAATCTTTTGAGCAATCTCAAAAGCGTATGAACTGCCCGGCTTACCCACTTCTAAAATGTATAGCGGCTGCATTTCCACATTGTTAAACAACATAGAAGCGTTCTCAATCCCCTCGGTATTGCCGGCGAATATTTTTAGGTTTGAGTAGTGCGTAGTAACCATTCCGCGCACCTTTTTACTATTAAGCGACTCTAATACAGCTTCGGCTATCGGTCCGCCAAACTGCGGATCGGTTCCTGTACCAAATTCGTCTATCAATATTAACGATCTGCCGTTGGCCTGCTCAACAAAGGTTTTCATTTTTGACAGGTGCGCGCTGTAAGTACTCAGATCGCTTTCGATCGATTGGTCATCACCAATATCAACAAAAAACTGTTTGAATACGCCTACTTCGCTCGCTTCATCCGCCGGAATTAACAGGCCAGACTGCACCATGATCTGCAGTAAGCCTACCGTTTTCATACAAACAGATTTACCACCCGCGTTAGGTCCTGACACTACAACAATGCGTGTACCGTCGTCAATCTTCAGATTAAGCGGAACAACTGTTCTCCCTTCCTTTTTAAAGTTTAAAAACAGTAAAGGGTGGCGCGCATTAGTTAACTTAAGTGTAGCGTCATTCACCACCTGTGGCATGTCTGCTTCAATATCTATAGCAAAAAGTGCTTTGGCTCTAACAAAATCCAATTTGGTAAGCAAACTATGGTAGGATAGCAAGAGCGGTACATACGGCCTTAACTCGCTGGTTAAGGCGGTAAGTATTTTCACAATTTCGCGGCGGCGCTCAAATTCAAGGTCGCGGATAAGGTTATTCAGCGTAAAAACCTCTTCGGGCTCCATATAAACGGTTTGCCCTGATGCCGATTCATCGTGAATAAACCCTTTTAATTTGCGCTTGTTTTCAGCCAATAAGGGAATACAAAGCCGCCCGTCTCTGATGGTTAAGGAACCATCGGCTGTCCATCCGTTTGATGAAGCGCTTTTAAATATCTGGTCAATTTTTCTGCGGGCGTCCTGTTCTGCCTTGGCTATTCCTGATGTGATATCAGCCAGATCTCGCGAAGCATTGGGCTTTATTTTCCCTTTTGGATCAATAACCAGCTCTATCTTTTTCAGGATAGCCTTTTCAATAGGCAAATGCTCAAACAGCGCTTCCAGGTTAGGATACTGCCCTTCCCTTTCATTAAAATATGCTATTACCGCAAACACCGTTGATAACGAGGACTGTACCTGAAAGAACTCTTCCTCGGTTAAAAAAGCGCCTTCCAGTTTTGCTTTATTAGCTAATGATTTTATATCAAAAAAATGGTGAATTGGCAGGGCGGCATCGTTTAGCAAAATGCTTTTGAACTCACCTGCCTGACTTAGAAACTTCTTTATCAGGTCAAAATTGTTCATCACCTGGATCTTGTCAACCATTTGCTGACCCATAACACTCAGGCAATGCGCTTTTATCAACTCCTTTACCTCGGTAAAACCCAGCTTATCAATACTATTATTCGGGTAAAGCATCAATTTATTAATGAATTCGACTATCTATTTTTAGTTTAATGGGTTGGGCAGCTTTTTTTGCTGAATCGCGGCTTATCGAGTCAGCCCTCCTTTTATTCTCCGCGTTATTTTTTTCCTGCAATTGCTTAAGTTCATTCTGCATTTTTTTGGCCTGAATTTTATCCAGAGAATCACTTGTAATTTGCAATAAAACGGCTACGCTATCATAAAGCTCCGTCATTTCCTCCGGTCTTTCCGCATAATATTTTACGCTTCTGTTAAATAAAGCCGGGTCTACACCATATTTTTTAAATAACAGGCCGTAGCGGTTAGTTCCATATTTATAAAGGCTATCCTTTGCACCGTGTTGCGATATAGTACCATCAATTATGTGAACCTCTGATAATATACGCACCATTCTGTCTTTTTCAATAACATCACCAGATGTTTTACCATCCTTGCAGGAAACGAGTAAAAACAAAGCCAAAAAAAACAAGATAAGATGTTTGCGCATTACTTAATTTAGCGGTTTTAAAAGAACAAAATTACGATAAATGAGCATTGCCGATAACATTAATAATTTAAAAAGCCAAATAGCCGGCCAAAACGTTGCTTTAGTAGCTGTATCAAAAACTAAAACTACTGCCGAGGTTATGGAAGCCTACCAGGCAGGACAACGCGTTTTTGGCGAGAATATGGTGCAGGAACTGGTAGAGAAGCAAGAACAATTGCCCAATGATATAGAATGGCATTTAATTGGCCATTTACAAAGCAATAAGGTAAAGTATATCGCACCGTTTATATCCATGATACAATCTGTTGATAGTCTAAAATTATTGCAGGAGATAAATAAACAGGCATTAAAAAGCAACCGTGTAATTGATTGCCTGCTACAGGTATACATAGCAGACGAGGAAACTAAATTCGGCCTTGGTTTTGATGAAGCGATTGAATTGTTACGTGCCGATGAATTTGCCGAACTAAAAAACATCCGCATACGTGGGGTTATGGGCATAGCCACTAATACAGATAAAGAGAAACAACTTAAAGACGAGTTTTACGAGCTTAAGACGTTTTTTGAAGGGCTGAAGCAGAGTTTTTTCCGAAAAGATAATAGCTTTAGCATCATATCCATGGGCATGTCATCTGATTATGAAATAGCAATTGAACAGGGAAGCAATATGATACGTGTTGGCAGCACAATTTTTGGAGGCCGCGTAATAAAACACTGGAAAAACAATTGATCTTGATTTCGGATTTCGGATGTTCGATTTCGAATTTATTTAGAAAGCGGGTCACCTCCATTAATGACTGATAACCAATGACTAATGCCAAATGACTAATAACCAATGACAATAAACCTGAGATATGCTGTAAAAGAAGATTGCACACGCCTGCTGGAACTGGTGAATGAGCTTGCCGTTTTTGAAAAATTTCCCGAGGAAGTAACCGTTACTTTGCAGGAATTTGAAGATGCCGGTTTTGGCGAAAAACCTGTATGGCGGGCCTTCGTTGCAGAAGTGGATGGCCTGATAGTTGGGTTTGCCTTGTATTACATCCGTTTTTCTACATGGAAAGGCCTTCGTTTGTATCTGGAGGATCTTTTAGTTACAGAAACCATGCGCGGCAAGGGCATAGGTAAAATGTTACTTGAGCGGATATTGGATGAGACCAAAAAACAAGGATATAGCGGTGCGGTTTGGCAGGTGCTTGACTGGAACGAACCCGCCATTAACTTTTATAAGAAGTATGGGGCTAATATTGAAGCAGGCTGGTTGAACGTTTCTGTGTCCAGAGAAAAACTGCTAAATAATTAAGTTAAAAAAACAGATCACTTTTACGCCCTAACACGGCAATAATTCAATACTTTAAATAATGCTCGTTTTTAAATTCGGCGGCGCATCTGTTAAGGATGCAAAAGGTATTACTAATCTGGCAAACGTGGTTGACCAGTATAAAGACAATCAACTGCTGATTGTGGTTTCGGCAATGGGTAAAACCACCAACGCTTTAGAAGCGCTGACCAAAGCTTATGTTGATGGGTCTGAGCATGTGCATAGCCTGTTTGAAGACATAAAACAATATCATTATATCATAATGGCCGAGCTGTTTGAAGCTACGCATCCTGTTTTTGATGAAGTGGCCAACACCTTTGTTGAGATAGACTGGATGATTGAAGAAGAACCGCATGATGATTACGACTTCATTTATGATCAGATCGTATCTATCGGCGAATTAGTATCAACACGCATAGCGGCTGCCTACTTAAATAAAAGTGGATTAAAAACGCAGTGGTTAGATGTTCGTGGCTACATCCATACAGACAATACCTATCGCGAGGGAACGGTATTATGGGATAAGACCAGGGAGAGCATAAGTAAAAATGTACCGGCTTTGCTTCAAAAAGGTTTTGTAATTACCCAGGGCTTTTTAGGCGGGACATCTGAGAATTTTACAACTACATTAGGGCGCGAGGGATCAGACTATACCGCGTCAATATTTGCTTCATGTTTAGGTGCAGAATCTGTTACCACCTGGAAAGATGTACCGGGCGTGTTAAATGCTGATCCTAAATATTTTGAAGACACTGTTAAGTTTGATGTGCTTAGCTATAACGAAGCCATAGAAATGACGTATTACGGCGCTACAGTCATTCACCCAAAAACCATTAAGCCGCTGCAAAATGCTAATATACCGCTACTGGTTAAGCCTTTTGGCGATCCGACAGCGCAGGGTACTGTTATTGGCGGCAATGTTAACCCGGTTTTTGAGAAGCCTGTAATCATTTTAAAGCAGAACCAGGTATTGCTATCGCTATCTCCCAAAGATTATTCCTTTATAACCGAGAATCATTTAAGTGACATTTTTGGCAGATTTGCCGCCAATAACGTCAAAGTAAATACTATGCAAACCTCTGCGCTGAGTTTTAGCATTTGTATTGACCATAAAGAGGAAAGCTTTGGTAAGTTAATAGCCGTTTTTGACGATGCCTACAAAGTACGATACAATACCGGCTTGACCTTAATAACCGTAAGGCACTACGGAGAAACAACGCTTAAATATTTAAGCCGTGGTAAAACAGTTTTATTGGAGCAGGTGAGTAGGAATACGGCGCAGGTGGTGTTGAAGTAGTTCGATGGTTAATTATGAAAGACGTGTCAACAAAATTTCCATATTGTCACAGTTGACAATAAAGTGCCGATATTTGGCATGCCTTCTATGGCTTACAAATACAGCATTTGCACAAAATCAAAATGCTAAAATAGATTCTACTTGTTTCCTTATTAATAAACTAGGTTGGGAATCGGTTTCTGTCGACGGAAATTTCGTGGCAAAGGTATACCTAATCAATGAGGGTAAGATCTTGTTCAATATCCATGATAAAAACAAACTTAGTAAGTTACTGTGTAACATAGAAGATTCAACAAAGGCCATCGCTATTCATATGCTTTTGACACAAATACTTGAGCCGGATAAAGGCGATTTTAACTACAAATATTTTTATGTGAAAGAACCAACAAATAACAAAATTTATATTGAAAATTCACCACTGATATCTAAAGTTGTATATACTTTTAATGGTTTTTCCTGGACATTGATTTACACGAACGGTAAACCGTCGTTTATTGTTTCTTTGGAAGATATAAGGAAAGTAGAAAGGCATTGGAAAAAAAAGATTAAGATAAAGAAGTGTTGTAGATCTCCCAGCTAACCTGGTTTTGCGCGCTTCGTTGTTTGAAGTCTGGGGTGTAAAGGATTTTACCCCCGCTGGCGCGAGAATGTCGGGTATGGATAGAGCGCAAACGCTTCTCGTCCCTTTTAAACTTTTTAAAACTTTATAGCAAATAGCTTAGTGTATCTAAAAGTGCGCCATTTGGTGTACCAAAAATTCCCGGTATTGAATTGTTTGATCGCGAATGAACAGCAATAAGCAAAAATTAAATATCTAAATTGATGACAATTAATGATCACAGAAAATTCAATTGATATAAAAACCGCTCAGCTTATATATTATTTTGGTATACCTTAGTGTAAGGAAATAAAAACAAGATATCACTCACTAAAAAACTCAATTGATTTTAACAACGGCGAACCACCCGAATTGCCCACGCCTGCAACCGTGTAAATTTTATTTTTGTAAACAACCGCTCCGGCAGCATGGCGCCCCTCAACCAATGGTGGCATGGTACGAAAAACACCTGTTTTAACATTATAAACTTCAACTTCGTTGTGCGATTTACGTTGCGCGGCGCTTTCACCGGCAATTATAAACAGGTCGTTTTTTATAGCTAATGTTGTATTTCCGGCGCGTAATGTAGGTAGTTTGGCGGTTTCTGTGCTCCATTTTCCGGTTTTAAAATCAAATACATCAACTGATGCAACTACACCTGTCAACCCTTTCTTCTCCATAGTGTTGGATTGTTGCCCGCCAATTAAATACAACTTGTTTTCTATAAGCCCGGCCCGTACATGGTCTCGCGCTGCAGGTGCGTCTGCCAGTTTCGTCCATTTGCCAGTCTTCGGGTCATACTCATCAAACCAGGTAACATTGCCGGTCCAGTGCCCATCTAATATGCCCGTAACCATATAAAACTTATCCTTGTACACCACAACCCCGCCAGATCCGCGCCTTCTGTCGGCAGGTATCTCGTCACCTGTGCGCCAGGTATCCGTTTTAGGGGTGTAAATGTAAATATTTGCAACAGGCTGTTCATGCGGATAACGACCCGTCATGGCTCCCAACAAATATACTTCGTCTTTATAAACCACCGCCTGAAAGTGATTCAGTTCTATGGGCGGTTTTGCGCCGTTAGTCCAGGTGTTTGCTTTGGGGTCGAAAATATTCACGTCGGTTATCCCACGCCCGCCAAGCAGATAGAACTTGTCTTTAACCGCAACAAAATCACACTCTTCGCGTGGGATATAATTCCCGGTTGTTTCAATTATCTTCCACGAGTATTTCTCAAACTGCGCGTATGATGCGTCCATAAAAAGGCAGACAAGCAATATAAAAAGTGCGGTGCGTTTCATAATAATTTCTAATGCGGCCTGCGTTAAGGTTACAGACGCCCTAATTGGTTTAAGCATTAAATGTATCATATTCCTTCAAATAACACAAACCTGTATTAACAATAAACGCCATTGAGGCAGCTCAATAGCGTTTACGTTTATAGATTATTGCCTCGGCGGCGGTGGCGGGCCTTGCGGAGGACCTCCCCTTCCATCAGGTGGACCACCCGGTCTGCGCATCCGCATTTCCTTCTCTATTTGCTGGTACTTTTTAAACTGCGTGGCAGTAAGTATCGTTTTTAGTTTTTTATCGCGGGCTGCAACCAATTTATCAACGTCTTCTTTCTTTCCCGGAGGCGGCGGCGGTGGTGGCGGCCCATCACCACGAAGCTTTTCCATACTTGCAAAGAAATCTTTAAAAGCCGCTGTAAGCTTCTGTTTCTGGTCAGGCTTAAGGGCAAGTTCCTTTCCTAAACGCTCGGTAGCTCTTTTAAGTCTTTCTTCCGGAGATAGGCGCATACCACCCGGCGGGGGCGGTTGCTGTGCTTTTAAAACTGATGCGAACAACAGGGCCGCTGCAAGTAATACAATTCTATTTTTCATCCGTTTAAATTTACGAATTTAGACGGGTTATTCAGCAAAATCCTTCGCAATCCATTAAAACAAAAAACGCCCCCCGAAAAATCGGGAGGCGTAAATGTGAGAGATGCTTATTATTACAATTTAAACCCGTAAGCTACGCGCAAACCTACTAAGCCATAATTGTTGCTTTGACCAGAGAAGTTTTCGTAACGTGCAGAAATATCCCACTTATCGTTAGCATAACCTAAACCCGGAGCAACGATCAATTTTGTGTTGCCACCTGAATTAGTTTCAAAACCAGCACCCGCTTCAGCACCAAAGTATAGATTTTCGGCAAAAAACCCTTTAACACCAACTTTAACCGGTACTAAGCCGCCGTCTTTAGCTTTAAAGGTTGTGTTTCCAACAGTGTAATTTTTTCCAAAGAAATTGTAAAAACCAGATGTAAGGGTCCAAGCTAATCCTTCGTCAGCGCCATATTGCAAACGTGGAGTTATACCTGCATAAATGTTTGAACCATTAGATGCGTCGCCGGTAGGTACACCAACTTCTGCAGCTATTCCAAAACGTAGTCTACTATCTGATTGTGCATTTGCATTTGTTCCGATAAAAAGTGCTACACCCACTATAGCTGCAGCAGCTAATTTTGTTAGTTTTTTCATTGTTGTGTCTATCTTTTAAGTAAGTATTAATGCCGGTATTATTTCAAATACTTTGCCATTGTGCCAAAAACTGTACAATTTAACATTCAACGAATTGTTATCTGATCCATTTTACTGTAGAATGAGCGGCTTAAATGCTGATATTCAAATTGGTTGGCTTGGGCGAAAGCATTTATTTGAACAAGCTGATATAATTGGCGTGAGATTAAGAATAGTGCATTGTTTTTAGTTCATTTTGTATGGTAAACCCTGCTTTATAAAACAAAAAAGGCCTTCAATTTTCACTGAAGGCCTTTTTTATACCAATATCCTATTAAGTCTGCGGGTCGTGTTCCGGATCAGGCTTATAATTTCGTTGCAATTCGGCCAGCTTTTCTTTTCCATAAGCAACGCGTGTTATTAAAAAGAACAATACAGGCACTATAAAAATAGCCAACAAGGTTGCTGCAAGCATACCACCAAACACAGTAAAGCCGATAGTTTTACGCGCAATAGCTCCGGCACCTGATGCAAACAGCAAAGGCAGTACGCCCAAAATAAAGGCAAGCGATGTCATTATAATAGGTCGCAAGCGTAATCTTACTGCTTCTAATATTGATTTTTCCAGCTCCATTCCCCTATCTACACGCTCCTTTGCAAATTCCACAATCAAAATGGCATTCTTGGCAGCAAGGCCTATCAGCGTTATCAAACCAATTTGCGCGTATACGTTATTATCCAGCCCTTTATTAAATGTAAGAAACAGAATAGCTCCCATTGCACCCAACGGTACTGCTAATAATACAGAGAACGGTACGGACCAGCTCTCGTACAAAGCCGCAAGGAACAGGAATACAAACCCTACAGATAGCATAAAGATATATACAGTTTTTGAACCCGATAGCTTTTCTTCGCGGCTTAAACCTGTAAACTCATAGCCATATCCTTGAGGCAGCGTTTGCGCTGCTACTTCTTCCAACGCGTTTAAGGCATCGCCGCTGCTGTAGCCCGGCTTAGCTGTACCATCAATCTCAGCAGCCCTGAACAGGTTAAAGTGCGTTATAAGCGGCGCATTCTCCATCATTTTATAGGTAGTAAGGGTACTTAACGGCACCATATTACCCACAGAGTTACGCACAAAATACTGCCCTATATTGTCAATATTAGTGCGATAATTAGTATCTGCCTGGGCCAACACTCTAAACGTGCGGCCATATAAAGTCATGTCATTTATGTATGAGCTACCCATGTAAACCTGCAAAGCGTTATTAATATCGCTGATCTGTACGCCAAGGCGCTTTGCCTTTTCACGGTCTATTGTAAGTTGATATGCGGGGGTTTTGGCAGTAAAGAAACTGTATGCCTTTGCTATTTCAGGCCGTTTGTTCACCTCGGCTACAAAGTTGTTGAGCACGGTTTGGAAACTTGTTATATCGCCGCCAGCTTCTTTCTCTTCCAGCATAAATGCAAAACCGGAGCTGTTACCCAAACCGGGGATAGCCGGCGGCGGAATAACAGTTACATTAGCTTCTTTGTATTTAGTTAACTTTTGTTGCAGATAACCCACCAATTCAAGCGAGGTTTTCTTCCGCTCATCCCAGGGTTTAAGCTGAACAAACACGGTGGCGCTGCTTGATTTTGTTGCAAAGTTAACTACGTTAAGGCCCCCTAAAGCAGCATAATGCCCTATCTCGGGTACGCTGTCAAGGGTTGTCATCACATCTTTTAAAACAGCCACTGTTCTTTCTGTTGATGATGCTTCGGGCAGATCATAGGTAACGTAGATCCGTCCCTCATCCTCTACCGGAATAAAGCCGGTTGATTTTTTCATGAACATGAAAACCGTACCTACAATAATGCAGATCAAAATAACAACTACAAACCTGGAGTTCTTTATACCCCGGTGCACGCCGTTACGATACTTTCCGGTAACACGGTCAAACCAGGTATTAAACAGGTAAAAGAATCTATCCAGGCCTCTTGACTTATCGTCTATTTTATGTGGTTTTAGGATCAGTATACACAAAGCCGGTGTTAACGATAGCGCCACAAAGGCCGATATTATTACCGATATAGCTATGGTTATAGCAAATTGCTGATACAGCCTGCCCACTATGCCCGGTATAAAACCAACTGGTACAAACACCGCTGCCAATATCAGCGCTATGGCGATAACCGGGGCCGAGATATCTTTCATGGCGTGTCGCGTAGCATCAACCGGCGACATGTTTTTCTCGTCCATATAGTGCTGTACGGCCTCAACCACAACAATGGCATCATCAACCACAATACCTATAGCTAACACAAAGCCAAACAGCGTTAACGTATTTATAGTAAAGTGCAGCGGAATAAAGAAAATGAACGTACCTATAATAGATACCGGGATAGCCAATACCGGAATAAGCGTTGTGCGCCAGCTTTGCAGAAACAGGAACACTACTATAATAACCAACACCAAGGCTATCACCAATGTTTCAACCACCTCGTGCACCGAAACTTTTATCACCGTTACCGCCTCAAAAGGCACCATGTAGGCAATATCATTCGGGAAGCTTTTCTTCATCTGATCCATGGTGGCATACACATTCTCGGCAGTTTCAAGCGCGTTGCTGTTAGGTGCCTGGTAAACCAACAGGTACGATGCCCGCTTGCCATCAACGTAAGAATTACCGGCATAGTTAAATTTACCTAACTCAACACGCGCCACATCCCTTAAATGCACTATAGCGCCGTTAGCGGGTTGGGTGCGTACCACTATATTCTCAAATTCGGCTTTACTGGTTAAACGCCCCTTTACCAAAACGCTGTACTCAAATGTCTGTCCCTTTAACTGCGGCGTAGCGCCAACAGTTCCGGCAGCTACCTGTGCGTTTTGTTCCTGCAAGGCTTGGGTTATATCGGCAGCTGTCATGCCTAAGGCCGCTAACTTATCGGGCTTTAGCCATATACGCATACTAAAGTCATCGGCGCGGCTTATCACGTCTCCTACTCCTTTGGTACGTAAAAGCGCGTCGCGAACGAAAATATTGGCGTAATTATCAGTAAAGGTTACATCATGCGTACCCTTAGGCGAAAACATGGCCACCAGCATTAAAATACTTGGGTTACGTTTACGCACGGTTAAGCCCAGGCGTTGTACTTCCTGCGGTAAGGTTGGTGTTGCTATGCCCACCCTGTTCTGCACATCAAGCGCGGCTATATTAATATCGGTACCCAGCTCAAAGTTAACGGTCATGCTCATGGCGCCGTTATTGGTGCTGTTACTTTGCAGGTAGGTCATTCCGGGCGTTCCGTTCACCTGTATCTCTACAGGCGTCGCAACGGTTTGCTCAACCGTTTGGGCGTCTGCGCCCACGTAGTTACCTGATATCTGTACGGTTGGTGGCGTTATATCAGGATACTGCCCTACGGCAAGCGTGGCTATTGCCAGTATGCCCACAATAACTATCACCAATGATATTACGATGGCCGTAACAGGCCTTCGGATAAAAGTTTCTGCTATCATTCTATATTATATTATCCGCCCTTTATTTTGCCTGTGGTTTTGCCTGTCCTGCGGCATCAGCTGCGCCGGGACCGCCCAATGTTATTTTGCCACCGTCGCGCAGTTTTTGAAAACCGTCTGTAATTACCTTATCACCGGCCTTTATGCCGTTCATTACAACTATATTGCTGCCTATGCGCGGACCCAGCGTAACTTTTTGCTGGCTGGCGGTAGTATCATGCGATACAAATACAAAAAACTCTCCCATTTGCTCAGAAACAGCCTTATAAGGTATTTGCAGGCGATTGCCCGAATCATTATTTAAAACTTTTAAAACACAGCTCATCCCATCTTTTAATAAGCCATCCGGGTTAGAAAATTCAACTCTCACCTTTATGGTTCCGGTGAGGTTATTCACTCCCCTGTCTACCGCCAGTATTCTTCCGCTTTTATGGTAAACTGTGCCGTCTGATAATTGAAGCCTGAAAGTTGAGTCGGTCACCTTGCGCTGCAGTTCGTAAAAACGATTGATGTCCTGCTCATTCACTACCACATCAACGGCAATCGGGTTTTCGCTTGATACGGTATTCAGCAAGGTACTACCCGGCGTAACCTGCGAGCCCAACCTTACCTGCGAAATACCAATACGGCCGGTAACCGGGGCGGTTATTAATGAATAAGAAAGGTCTGTTTTGGCGCTTTCAATAGCCGCTTTAGCTACTTCAACCTGGCTTTTGCTCATCTCGTAATTAGCAGTAGCCTGGTCAACAGTTTGGCGGGCAACGGCATCATTCTTTAACAGCATATTGTAGCGGTCAATATCCTTCTGCGCTTTAGTCAGATTTGCTTGTGCGCTAATCAATTGGGCATTAGCCTGCGCGTAAGCCGCCTGATATTTGCGCCGGTCTATTTCGTAAAGGGTCTTTCCCTTCTGCACTATATCGCCCTCTTTAAAAAATATGCCCGTAATAAATCCTGTCACCGCGCTACGCAGCTCTACATTATTGGTAGATACTACTGTGCCCTGGTACTGATCGTAATAAACAGCGTCGGCATTCTGCGCCTCGGCAACTGCTACAGGTATTGGCGGCGGTGCAGCATTTTGCGCGGCCTGCTGATCTTTACATGACGTGATCGCCAAAGCTATAATTGCGGCAAACAATTGGATATTATATTTTTTCATTAGGTATTATATTATAATAAAAGACAATTTTTTAATTTAATATTATTCAACCGGCAGTGTTCCTAAAGCCTTTTGTACATCTATTTTACTGGCCAATAGCTGGAACAGCGCGTTATAGTAATTTAACTGAGAAGTACGCAGATCAGCCTGTGCAACTATCACATCCAGATAAGTTTTAATCCCTTCGCGATATTGTAAACTTACCACGTTGTAAACATCAGCGGCCAGCGCGACATTCTCTTTAAGTGTTTTCCAACTGGTGTAATTACTTTTATAGGCCGCCAGCGCCTGCACATATTGTGTGCTGATAACGTTTTGCTGATTTAAAATATCCTGATCGGTACGCTCAACCTGCAAACGCGCCTTACTTAAACTCTTCAATCTGCGCCCGCCCTGAAAAATAGGTATGGTTAACGATAGCCCCGCGTAAGCATTAGTAAACGATTTGCTGTACAAGTTAGAGAGGCTGTTGTTTAAAAACAACATATTATAAGCACCAATAGCCGAAAGAGAAGGCAAAAAGCCGTACTTGTAATAATTAACATTAACGTTCTGCAGGTTTTTTTGCGTTTGCAGCAACTGATACTCTACACGGTTAGTATAACTTAAAACCTGATTGGTATCAATTATAGCCTCTTGCTCGTAACGGGTAGAATCATAAGTGAGCGAGAAATCTTTGTTGGCCTGCACACCCATTATTTGTTTCAACGTGGCCATTTTACTTTTTACAGCCTCAATAGTTTGCTTGCGCGATGCTACCTCGTTATTTAACGCTATGGTAGCTTGCTTATAATCAATTTTATCAACCACGCCGGCCTGGTAACGGCTGGTAGCATCCTTTAAACTACGTTGCAGCCTGGCAATGTTTTCATTAATGATATTAAGCCGTTTTTGCGACAGTAACACATCAAAAAAACTTTTACTCACATCAGAAACTACATCTATCTGCGTACTAACTTCGTTTTGACGATACAGCAAGCGGCTGTAAGTTGACGCTTTTGATGCCTGCAACACCTCGTTATTGTAAATAGTTTGATTGAGCTGAGCGCCTAAACTTGAGAATTCGCGAAGAGCACCACCACTTCCGCCCGCGTTAACCTGGGCAGCATTTACCGGCCCGCCTTTAAAGTAATGCTGGTACTGATTGGTGGAGCTGATCTGTGGCAACCACGATGATAGTGAGATATCAATATCCCTTTCATTAATGGCCCTGTCTATAGCGGCTTGCTTAATGGCCGGCTGGTTGCGTAAAGCAAAAGATATACTTTGTTTAAGCGAAACTACAGCCGGTAAGCTGTCTGTGGCGGTTTGCGCCAGTAGCAACTGTGGTATACTGTAGGTTAAAATAATTAAAAGAAAACACTTTTTTTTCATAGATGCAGATATAATAAAGCCCTGGGATGGAGCGAGGACGTTTATATTAATCAATCGTTTAATTAACTAAAGGAGCTGCGAAGATGGGAGGATTTGTAACGAATAAAAAGCAGCATTAAAAATTTTACCTAAATTATACATTACAGGTATAAACAGCCAATTTTTTAACGTTTTTTGGTACTTTTTAAAAAAATTTAAAAATTGACTCCTCAAATAAATAAAAAATTTAATTAATTTGCCGAGTGGGAATAGCGTTGTGTTTAAAAACATGATGTTAAAAAAATTTACATACTAAATATAGGTTATAAGCTTATTCGTGGTATTTTTACAAAAAATTTAAGCAGGGTTAATACATGGTTAAAAAACTACATGAGAAAATTGCTCAATTCAAAGATGCAGCAATGATCAGGGAGAAGGGCTTGTATCCTTATTTTAGGCCTATCGAGTCCGGCCAGGATACGGAGGTGATTATTGAGGGGAAGCGCGTGCTGATGTTTGGTTCAAACTCATACCTTGGTCTAACTAATCATCCTAAAATAAAGGAAGCATCAAAAAAGGCAATTGACAAGTATGGTAGCGGTTGTGCAGGTTCAAGGTTTTTGAATGGTACACTTGATATACACGTAGAATTAGAAGACAGGTTAGCAAGTTATGTAGGTAAAGAAGCCGCCGTTTTATTCAGCACAGGCTTCCAGGTAAATTTAGGCGTTTTGTCATGCGTTACCGGCCGTAACGATTATTTGATATTAGATGAGTATGATCATGCATCGCTAATTGACGGCAGCCGTTTATCATTTTCAAAAGTTATAAAGTACGCGCACAATGACATGGCCGATCTGGAGCGTAAATTAAGCTTACTACCAGAAGAAGCGGTTAAGGTTATTGCTGTTGACGGTATATTCAGCATGGAGGGTGATATTGTTAAACTACCCGAAATTGTTGAGCTGGCACAGAAATATGGTGTAAACATAATGGTTGATGACGCGCACAGCTTAGGCGTTATTGGCCATAAGGGCGCAGGCACAGCATCGCATTTTGGCCTTACTGATGATGTTGACCTGATAATGGGCACCTTCAGCAAGTCCCTGGCATCATTAGGCGGTTTTATAGCCGCTGATGCTGATGTTATTGATTATATGAAACACAGGGCCCGCTCACTAATGTTCAGCGCGAGCATGACCCCCGGAGCTGTAGCCAGCGTTATAGCAGCATTGGATATTATAGAATCTGAGCCTGAGCGTATCCAAAAGCTTTGGGACAACACCAATTATGCAATGAAACTTTTATTGGACGAAGGTTTTGACCTTGGCCCAACAGAAAGCCCTATCCTACCGATATTTGTACGCGACAACGATAAAACCTTCCTGGTTACTAAGCACCTGCAATCATCAGGCGTATTTGTTAACCCGGTAGTTTCGCCAGCTGTACCTTCGGACTCATCTTTACTTCGTTTTTCTTTAATGGCTACTCACACTTTTGAACAAATTGATGAGGCCGTTGAAAAGATAACCAGGGCATTTAAAGAGGTTGGTGTGCCGCTTGGTATGGGTGTAAAAGAACGGATTTAAATATTTATCATATTTTTTGCAGATGTGCGGCTATTAAAAATAGCCGCACATTTTATATAGACCAATTTTATCTTTAGTCGTTTTTAATGAAAAAAATAATTCCGGTAGTTTCAAAAAAAGAGCTGGCTGCTTTTATAGATTTTCCGCACGACCTATATAAAGATGATCCCTATTATGTTCCCGAGCTGTTTATAGCACAGCGCGATCTGTTAACCAAGCACCCTTTTCATAAACATAATAAGTTGCAGGGCTTTCTGGTTTATCAGGAAGGTAAAGTTACGGGCCGTATTGCAGCTATTTTAAACAACGCGCATAACGAGTATAACAAGGCTAACGATGGTTTCTTCGGCTTTTTTGATTGTATAAACGACCAGGAAACCGCTGATCTGTTATTTAAAGTGGCTGCGGATTGGTTAAAGGACAAAGGCGTTACAGGAAGATTTTTGGGCCCGGTTAACTTTTCAACTAACGAGCCTTGTGGCCTGCTGGTGAAGGGATTTGACAGCTCGCCGGTTTTAATGCAAACTTATAACTTCCCTTACTACGCCGATTTGATAGACAAAGCTGGTTTTGATAAGGACGTAGACCTGATAGCCTGGCACTGGGACGGCAATAATTACGATGATAAATCTGTACGCCTGCTTAATGCTTTACAGGAGCGTTTAAAGCGAAATAATATTGTTATCCGTAAAATAAATGTAAAGAACTTCAAAGAAGAAACTGCTAAACTTCGCGAGGTTTACAACTCCGCCTGGGACCAGAATACAGGGTTTGTTCCGCTAACCGACGACGAATTCAACTATCTGGCTAACGATTTGAAATTAATATTAGACGGAGACTTTGCGTTGGTTGCAGAGCAGGAAGGTAAAATAGTGGCATTTGGTTTAGCGCTTTTAAATTATAACGAGATATTTAAAACCATAAAACGCGGCCGCTTGCTGCCTACAGGGATTTTTAAACTGCTGTTTGGTAAAAAGAAGATACAGAGCCTGCGCATATACGCTTTGGGAGTTATTGATGGCTACCGCAAAATGGGTATAGAGGCTGTTTTATACGGTACCATTATAAAAAACTATACCGCCAGGGGTTTAAAATGGGCAGAAGCCGGATGGACACTGGAGAACAATACCATGATAAACGAAGCCATTATAGCTATAAAAGGCAATCCTTATAAAACATACCGCTTGTATCAGAAACAGATATGAAGGAAAAGGTTTTAATAACCGGTGCAAGTGGTTTTGTAGGATATCACCTGATAAAAGAAGCGCTGAGGAATGATATGGAAGTGGTTGCGGCAGTTAGAAAGAGCAGCAATATAAAGCATCTGAGCGAATTTGATATTCAATATACGGACCTGGCTTATAATGATCCGGACGCGCTGATAAAGGATATACAAGAAAAAAAATACACCTTTATAATTCATGCCGCGGGCGTTACCCGCGCACGAACGATTGAGGAATATAATACCATAAATGCTGAATATACTTTGAATCTTGCCAAAGCGGCGGTTGAAGCAGGTGTGGATGTTAAAAAGTTTGTGCTAGTAAGTAGTTTGGCAGCAATTGGCCCATTGAATAATATTGATGGTGTTATTAATGAAGAAACAACGCCCAACCCCGTAACGGCTTATGGTGCCAGCAAATTACTTGCAGAGCAAAAGTTAAAAACCGTAACAGGGTTAAATTATACCATACTTAGACCAACCGCTGTTTATGGCCCGAGAGACACGGGTATTTTTATTTTTTTTAAACAGCTGAGCAAACGGATTGAAGGCTATATAGGCCGGGCGGAACAACGGCTTAGCTTTATTTATGTTACAGACCTGGCCAGTGCATGTATATCCGCATTAAAAAGCGGGGGCCTGCAGGCTTACAATTTAAGCGACGGTAAAAGTTATACCAAGTATGATTTAGGTACGGAAGCAAGAAAAATTTTGACAGGAAAAACGTTTAAGTTTCACATTCCTGTAAATTTTATGAGATTGATAGCAACCATAGCCGAAAAAGTAAGTAATTTGAAAGGTGAAGCGCCAATACTGAACCGTGAAAAACTAAATGAGCTTACAGCGGTTAATTGGATATGCAGTATTGGGGCGGCAAGTAAAGATATGGGATTTGCTCCTCAATACGATCTAAATAAGGGCGTTAAGGAGACTATCAACTGGTACAAACAAAACAACTGGCTTTAAATAAATATAATTTACATTTACACAATAATGAAGAGTAACATTCAACCTGCCAACGGCAAACTGGGTATTTTGATCCCGGGTTTGGGCGCCGTGGCAACCACGTTAATTGCCGGCGTTGAGGCCGTTAGAAAAGGTATATCACAACCTATAGGCTCTGTTAGCCAGATGGGTACCATCCGTTTAGGTAAAAGAACAGAGAACAGACGCCCCAAAATAAAAGATTTTGTACCGCTGGCCAGTCTTAACGATGTGGTTTTTGGTGGTTGGGATGTATACCCGGATAATGTCTATGAAGCAGCTTCAAAAGCAGCGGTTTTGGAAAAAGACCTTCTGGCCAAAATAAAACCGGAGTTAGAAGCAGTTGTGCCGATGAAAGCGGCATTTGATCAAAATTATGCTAAAAACTTAACTGCCACCCACGTAAAACAAGGTACACGTTATGAATTAGCGCAACAGGTTATTGAAGACATACAAAACTTTAAAGAAGCAAACGGTTGCGACAGGATAGTTTTAGTATGGTGCGGATCAACCGAGATCTACTACGAAGCATCAGACGTGCACAGCACTTTAGATAAATTTGAGGCAGGTTTAAAAGCCGACGATAAATTAATATCGCCAAGCATGATCTATGCTTACGCGGCTTTAAAACAAGGTATACCATTTGCTAATGGCGCGCCTAACCTTACTGTTGATATCCCGGCACTTATTGAGCTGGCTAAAATAACACAAACTCCAATAGCCGGTAAAGATTTTAAAACCGGTCAAACCTTAATGAAAACCATTTTGGCCCCCGGCCTTGCTGCACGTTCTTTAGGCGTTAACGGCTGGTTCTCTGATAACATTTTGGGTAACCGCGATGGTTTGGTATTAGACGATCCTGATAACTTTAAAACTAAAGAGGTTTCAAAACTGGGTGTACTGGAAGATATCTTTAAACCTGAGGACAACCAGGAGCTTTATGGCAATATTTACCATAAAATACGTATTAACTATTATCCGCCGCATGGCGATAACAAAGAAAGCTGGGACAATATTGACATTTTTGGTTGGTTAGGTTATAAAATGCAGATCAAGATCAACTTCCTTTGCCGTGATTCTATCCTGGCTGCTCCTATCGCGCTTGACCTTGCGCTGTTCTGCGATTTGGCTAAACGTGCTAATATGAGCGGAGTACAGGAATGGTTGTCGTTTTACCTTAAATCGCCACAAACCGCGCCTGGCTTGCACCCTGAGAATGATATATTCAAACAACTGGCAAAGTTGGAAAACACGCTGCGCCATATGATGGGTGAAGATTTGATCACTCACCTGGGTTTAGATTATTACGAAGAATTGGCCGAAGCACAATAGGCATAAAATAATAATACTGAAGTCGTTATTGCATGATTTAACCTTGCGATAACGACTTTTTTGTTAACTGTACGGCAGGTGCGATACTATGGTAACAAATGCGGCCGTTAACAATCTAAAATTCGCCTGAGTGCGTATAATAGGTGTAGCAAAAAGACAGGCCACTATTTGACTTTTTGACCACAGAAGTCTGACGCATTTTTGCATATCTTTGCAGCTTAATTTAAAACCGGTTTGCAGCGGCGTATACAATTAGATATATCCGGGGTAAAGGATATTGATGTGGCAAAGGCGGTTACAAATTGGTTAGTATATTATTAGATGAATTTTAGACTATTATTAAAGACGCTTTTTGTTGCAGCTTTATCCTTATTGTATTCAACTTTTTTGTTTGCGCAGGCTACTGTAGTTAGCGGAAAAGTTATCGATGCTACTGATAAAGAAACCCTTCCTTTTGTTACTGTATCATTTCCGGGTACTACCATTGGCGTTACCACAGACAACGACGGCAAATTTACTTTAAGCACCAGCAGGCAGCTTCAGCAGGTAAAGATCTCTTTTATTGGTTATAAAGATATGTTGCTGAATATCCAGCCGGGTAAAACGCAATCTTTGGGTACTATTAGCCTGCAACGTTCGGCGCAGGAATTAACAGAAGTTGAAATAAAATCTGGCGCCAAAGTTAGGTACCGTAACCGCGAAAACCCCGCTGTTGAACTTATCCGCCGCGTTATTGCCAACAAAGCTAAAAACAGCCCTGAACGCTATAACTATGTAGAGTATCTGGAATACGACAGGCTGCAGTTTGCGTTGAGCAACCTATCTACCACCCTTACAGATAAAAAGGCTTTCAGAAAATATGCATTCTTACTGGACAACCGCGATAGTATAACTGTACCGGGAAAAACGTTGACACCATTTTATCTGGACGAAAAACTGTCGCAATACTATTACAGAAGAAACCCTGAGGCCGAGAACACCATTATAAAAGGCACCAAAAAGACAGATCTTGGCGCCTTTATAGATGCCGATGGTTTTGGCGACTATTTAAAAAACATGTATGCCAAGGTGGATATTTATGAAAATAATATTTTCCTGGTTACCAAGAACTTTCTGAGCCCTATATCTGATAATTCGCCTAATTACTACAAGTTTTTTATTACTGATACAATAGTTACTGCGGATAGCAGCAAATTGGTTGAATTGAGTTTTACCCCACGCAATACAGCGGATATTTTATTTGAAGGTAAGATCTATGTAACTATTGATAGCAACTATGCTGTACAAAGAGTTAAGTTAGGCGTTAACAACCACATTAACGTTAACTACCTGGAGTGGATGAATATTAGTCAGGACTTTGAAAAAAACGCTGACGGACGCTATCACGTAATTAAAAGTACTACCCAGGCCGAATTTAAAACCGGCAAAAAAAGAAATGGGGGCCTGGTTGGTATAAGAACGTTTAGCTACGGCAATTACCGGATTAACCAACTCCCGCCAGATACCGCTTTTACTAAAAAACAGAGCGAAGATGAAATTGATGAACTGAAAAAACGCCCTGACGCGTTCTGGGAAAACAACAGGCTGGATAAACTGACCGGTGCTGAGTCAAAGGTATACTCAAACATCGACAGCTTGACCCATATGAAATCGTTTCAACGATTGGCGGACATTGCTACGCTTCTGCTGGCGGGCTATAAATCGTTTGGACCATTTGAGATGGGCCCTGCAAACACCTTTTACAGCTTTAACCCTGTTGAAGGTTTGAAACTGCGTTTAGGCGGCCGTACTACAACCGATCTGAGCAAGCGTTATTACTTTGAAACCTATTTAGCCTACGGCTTTAAGGATGAAAAATGGAAGTATTTTTTAAGCGGTACTTATTCGTTGAATAATAAATCCATCTATAAATTCCCGCAGCATTATGTGCGTTTCAGCTTTAACCGGGATACTAAGGTGCCGGGCGCACAGTTGCAGTTTGTGCAACGCGATAATATCCTGCTATCATTTACAAGGGGAACCAACGATAAGTACCTATATAACGATCTGTATAAATTTGACTATGTAAGGGAGTTTCAAAATCACCTGAGCTACAACTTTACTTTCAGAAATCTTAAGCAAACGCCTGCAGGTTCATTATACTATCAAAACAACACCGGGCGCATCCAGGATCTTACCACCACCGATGCAACGTTTGCATTCAGGTATGCGCCTAATGAGAAATTTTACCCAACCAAATTATACCGTATTCCTATCCCTAACAAGTATCCTATTTTCTCTGTGGATTATACTGTCGGTATCAACAAACTTTTTGGTGGTCAATACAACTACCATAATCTGCACGCGCGTATTGATAAACGGGTATATTTATCGCAATTAGGTTGGGCCGATACATTTATTGAAGGTGGCAGGATGTTTAGCACTGTACCTTATCCTTTGCTTAACATATTCAGGGCAAACCAGTCTTTCAATTACGATCTATACTCTTATAACCTGATGAACTTTTTGGAGTTTGTAAGTGATAAATATGTCAGCATCAATATTGATCAGCATTTTCAGGGTTTCTTTTTCAATAAAATACCTTTGCTTAAAAAGTTACAATGGCGGGAAGTTGCATCATTTAAAGCAATTAAAGGCGGGCTGAGCGATACAAACAACCCGGCACTAAACAAATCATTATTTCAGTTTCCGGTTACTGCTACAGGCGCGCCAATTACTTATGGCCTGGGTAATGAACCTTATATGGAAGGTAGTGTTGGTGTAGAGAATATATTTAAACTTTTGCGGGTAGACTTTGTTAGGCGCTTTAGTTATCTTGACCACCCGGAGGTATCACCTTACGGTTTCAGGGCAAGGGTTAAATTTGAATTTTAATTGTTAATTTGGGGGAATGCAGCAACAAACATCTATCAGAACCAGTTTACAGTTAGGGATTTACAGAATAATAGACCCGTTTGTTAAGCTTTTAATAAAAGTTGGCCTTACCCCTAACGCGGTTACCACTATAGGCTTTGTTTTAAACATGGGCGTTGCTGTAATTTTTATTATCGGCGGCGAAAGGGGCCATCGCGGTGATCTTACCTACGTAGGCTGGGCCGGTGGCCTAATACTTTTTGCAGGCCTGTTTGATATGCTTGACGGGCAGGTGGCGCGCCTGGGCAACATGAAATCAACGTTTGGCGCATTGTACGACTCGGTTCTTGACAGGTATAGCGAATTAATAATGTTTTTAGGAATTTGTTACTATCTGGTGGCACACCATTATTTTTTAAGCTCTATTTTTGCCTTTGTTGCTTTAATAGGATCAATGATGGTGAGTTACGTAAGGGCACGTGCAGAAGGCCTGGGTGTTGAGTGTAAAGGCGGCGTTATGCAGCGCCCGGAGCGGGTGGTAACTATTGGGGTTTGTGCCATGTTATGCGGCGTAGCATCCTTATACATAGGTGGCGACTATAAATTATACGCTTTTGGATTAAAGTTTCATGTTTTTGAAACCATGTCAATATTCACTATCCCTATTACCATACTCGCGGTTTTAACCAATATTACCGCGTTTAATCGCCTTAGAGAAGCAAAAAAGAATTTGTTGGAGAAAGAAAAGGTTTAATATTTTGATGAAGCTAATTTTTACACTATTACTATCCGTTTTTTATATAATGCCGCCAAACCCGGCCATTTCACAGGATAAAAAAAACAAGAACACCAAGGTTATATCAAACGAGGAGAAACTGCCCACCCCGCCTGATAACCCTAACACCATGTTTTATGTGCAGCGTGACCCGAATACAAATACTATTGTATACGATCTGAACGTTGACAAAAGCGGGAAGCTTGATGTTGAAGCGCCATTGCATATTTACTGGATAAAATATGCAGAAAAAGGGCAAAAAGAGGACTTGAATTACATACAGCGCAAATTTGCATATGGTATGACCTCAAAAAAATTGAATGACGAGCAGTTCGACCTTAGGTTTGTATCGTACAAAAAGCTTCCGCTGGTGTTAAAAAAAGCCGATGATAATAAATATCATATTTTCGTTACTGCAGATCAAAAGCAAATCATGCTTAATCGTATCTTTGTAAAAGTTGAAGGCGGATCTTTTTGGTTGCCAAACATTGTTTATGTTGAATTAAAAGGCACAGAACAAGCAACCGGCAAAGAAATAATACACCGCTTTAAGCCTTGATTTCATTATGAAAAAGAAGTATATATCAAATTCACAGGAATCTGTTAGGATGTTTAAAAGCGACCTGCTTGAAGTCCTGTCAAAGGTGCACTACACTGTGCCCTTGTATATATTTGTTCCGGTTATACTGGCATCTACCTACATGGCGCTTTTTAACAGGCACCTTGGGATTTTAACCTACATAGAATTTTTCTTTATTGGCTTAGCTGTTTGGACGTTTACAGAGTATATAATGCATCGTTTTGTGTTTCATTACGTACCAAAAAACAAATTGGGCTTGCGTTTGCATTTTATTTTCCACGGCGTACACCACGATTATCCAAGCGATGCAAAGCGCCTGGTTTTGCCACCTTCGGTAAGTATTCCGTTAGCAACCGGCTTCTACTTTTTGTTTAACGCTATTTTGCCGGAGAGTTATGTTTTCGCGTTTTTCCCCGGCTTTATATTAGGATATCTTTTTTACGATATTTCTCATTACGCCATTCACCACTTTAACTTTAAAGGCAATATCTGGAAAAAAATAAAGCAGCACCACATGCTTCATCATTACCAGGATCCCGATAAAGGTTATGGCGTAACTTCTCCCCTTTGGGATAAAATTTTCCGCTCAGATTTTATCAGGAAATAAATGAATGGCACTGTTAATCACAGTTTAGCAGTTAATACCCGTTCAATAATAACAGTAACGCTATTATCTGTAGCGTATTTACTGCTATCGGCGTGGATTGTTGGCTTCAAGTCAGATCAGGTGGTGTTAGTAGGCATATTCAACGCCTGCTTTTATGTATCAGATATAACTCGCAAGTTCATTATCGGCTTTTCCGTGTTTATAGTATACTGGATGCTTTTTGATTACATGAAAGCCTTGCCCAACTATACTTTTAACCCCGTGCATATGGCCGACCTGTACAATTTTGAAAAAAAGCTGTTCGGCATAAACGTAAATGGCCAGATACTTACTCCAAATGAGTATTGGAAAATAAATGCCAGGCATATATTAGACATAATTGGCGGCCTGTTTTACCTTTGCTGGATCCCTGTCCCCCTGGGTTTTGGTGCCTTTCTGTTCTTTAAAAACAGGCGGCAGTTTCTTTGCTTTGCCATGACGTTTTTTTTGGTAAACCTTTTGGGCTTTGTCATTTATTACTCTTTTCCGGCTGCACCGCCCTGGTATATACAAGAACATGGCTTTGTTTTTCACGCTAATACCCCCGGTAGCACCGGCGGCCTTGCGCGGTTTGACCAATATTTTCACATTAACCTGTTCGGTTCTATTTACCAAAAGGGCTCTAACGTGTTCGCGGCCATGCCTTCACTGCATTCGGCCTATCCCATAATTGTGGTTTATTATGGCATAAAAAACAAACTGGGTTTTGCTAACGTAATTTTGGCTACGGTAATGGTGGGTATATGGCTAACTGCTATTTACACCAGTCACCATTATATTTTAGATGTACTGGCCGGCATAGCCTGCGCCGTTGCGGGGATAAGCCTGTTCAACCTCATCTTAAAAAAAGTAAAACCCTTCCGCAAGTTTGTTGACAGGTACGAAACTGTTATACAGTAAATACCATTGCGTAAATAGTGTAAACTTTTGTATACACTTATTTTTCCCTACATTCATCTTCTGAATACTTTTATTGCGCTCCTTATACGCATAGTACGCTTTCTGCTTTGCCAACAAAGCAGGCACATTATTTGAATACCATTATTTGCCGTTACCAGCGTGTATTTTTTTATGAAGAAACTTTGCCTTTTTATTATCGCGTTAATAACCGTCTCCACCTCGTTTGCGGCATTGCCTCCTATTGATAGCCTGAAGCAAACACAGCTATCATCTACCGAAGACAGGATAGCTATGTTAAAATCACAGGTTGATTCAACACAGAATGATTCGGTTAAGGCATTTCTTTATGCCGAAATAGCCGTACAATATTTAAAATACGATACCATTGCTAACAAAAAGATCAAGCTTAAATACCAAAATGACGCATTAGACTATAGCTACAAGGCCTTGCACCTGTTTTCGCGGTATGATGATACCGTCGGCATGCGCAACTGCTTTGATAACCTGGCAATGGTTTATCATTCAAAAAAAGTATATCCGCAGGCCAAATGGTTCATTCTGCAATCAAACACATTCTCAAGAGCCATTAATGATGTGCCTAACGTTATGAAATCGTTGATCAAATTGGCAGCAATAAAAATGGATATAAAAGATTACTCGTTGGCCATGGGCGATTTAAACGAGGCTTTAAAGCTATCCGTAGCCAATCAAGACCCGCGTACTGAATCTGCCGTGCAGCTAAATTTTGCCCTGCTATACAACCGAATGAAGAACTTCAAAAAAGGCACTATAGCTATGGACAGGCATAACTTTATTGACGATAGCTTAAATAAAGCCGAACTGGCTATTGCCGCAAGAAATGCAGCAGCAGACTCAGCCGATGTTAAAAAAAAAGTACCAGCCAAAATGGTCAGGAAGACCGATCGCACGGCTTCTTCCAAAAGAATAGCGTCTTTATAATAGCTGCAATTATTCTTATACTTTTAATTGTTTTTTTGAGGCGTAAAAAGCAGTAAAAAACGCATCAGGTTAAACCCCTAAACGTCCACAGCGTCTTACCGGCATGAGATTTTTGATACTGACACTTTCTGTTTTTTTGTTTTCAGTAAGTACCGGCGCTAAACAGGATATACCAAGCGGCAATAAATTTAAAAAGGAGTTTCTGGAACGGATAAATAAGGTTCGCCAAAAAGGTTGCAACTGCGGCAGACAATATATGAAACCCGCGCCACCATTGGTATGGAATGAGCAGTTGGAAGATGCAGCAATGGGCCACGCTAAGGACATGTATAAAAAAAGCTACTTTAGCCATGACAGTAAAGACGGCCGTAAGATAGTTGACAGGATTGAAGCAGCCGGATACGGCCGTAAAGGTTTTAGAACCTACCAGGTAGGCGAAAACATTGCACAGGGGCAACTAAGCATTGAAGAAGTAACCGATGGCTGGTTTAAAAGCGAAGGACACTGCTATAACTTAATGCAACCGGGCTTTAAAGAAATTGGCGTAGCCTGGTACAACACCTATTGGGTGCAGGATTTTGGCGGCCGCGAAGAGTTTTCTGATGAGGTGAAGAAGCTTATAAAAAGTGGGAAAGCGCGGATAATTGAGCGGGAATAAAACCTAATGTCATTGCGAGGAACGAAGCAATCGCGAACTTTGCATGTGGACTTTTCTCCTTGCGATTGCTTCGTTCCTCGCAATGACATATGTAGTTAAATATCCGTTTTAGGCTTTGCCGGTGGCCGCGGGCCACGTTGATGTATAATAAGCCCGTTTAGAAAATTCCTTAATATCTGATCTCCGCAGGGTTTAAAGTTAGGATGATCATCCGCCCTGAAAATAGCGCCTATCTCTGTCTTGGTTATCCGGAAGTTAACCAGCGCCAGCACCTTTATAATATCATCATCAGTAAACTTAAGCGCTACCCTAAGCTTTTTCATTACGTCGTTATTGCTCATGTTTGCCGCTTATACAGATTGTGCTTTTATTTTGTCTTTTATATAAGTAGCCACAATTGCAGCCTCTTTGTGGGTAAGGTCACCCAACGCGGTGTATTCCCATTGGTTCATGGCATCGTCAAAAACGATGTTTCCTAAATTAGTTTTACCCTCCGTCAGCTTAAAAACCCCGCTTATCGCACTTTTCCCTGGGATAACCTCTTTAACTTCGGTAATAGTGATAGTATGTATATCGCTATCGCGATAAAGTTTAAATGTTATATGGTCTGCCATGATGTATCACTACAAAGGTATAATAAGTTTGTTTGGAATACTGACGTAAGGAAGTAATATTGCTCGCTTAAAGAAAATCCTTATATTTAATCAGGTATCAATAATGAAAGCAGTTAGAATATCCATAATAAGTATACAATTTTTGCTTTTGATTAGTTGCTCCTCGAAGCGCGAACTCAAATTTCAGGGTACTGACTACGCTTACAAACTTTCAATTCCTTTTGAACACAAAATCGCAAAATGGCAAAACCATAATGCAGAACTTATGGAAAAATTTGGTGAAGCCAGGATGAATGACGGATCTGTAATATACGTTACTAATGATATAAAAGGCGGCGGAGGTGTGGAAGATTACAAAACAGAAAAGTATGGTACTTATTCCTTGAGTCATTATATTTTAAACGACACATCAACAATCCATGGTTCTCATAACGGCAAGTTTTGGAAGGAAATAAAATACTATAACATTGTAGTGGGCTATTACGATGTTTCAGGTGACAGAAAAACAAAATATGATGAGATTATAAGCACTATTATTCCTCAAGTTGAAAATGCAAGACAACTAATTAAATAATACCGGCTAATTTATATAAGCACAAAACTCTTCGAAAGTGTTGCAGAAAAATTTTAAATATGGTTAAACTATAATTAGCTTAATATCAAATGATTAACCCGAATTTACAGCTATTATTCCTGACGAATACGTCTGTTGCAAAGTGTTGCATGTTTAAACATGCAATAGTTATAAAAAATTGATAATCAACAACATACAAAAAACGCTGTTGCAAGTTGTTGCAAAGTGTTGCATATATATCTGCAACACCCCCTGCTTATCAAGCCCAACCCATAGTGCTCATCACATCCACAAATTTTGGCTGCAAAGACGCGTTAATGTTAACCAACTCATCAGTCACCGGGTGTTTAAAAGATAGCTGGGAAGCGTGAAGTAACATGGTGGTCATTTCCCATTTTTCCTTAAATAGCTTGTTCTGCTTGTTGCAGCCGTGGGTACGGTCGCCAATTATGGGGTGAAAGATATGGGCAAAATGCTTGCGTAGCTGGTGCATTCGCCCTGTTGTAGGCTCAGCCTCAACAAGCGAGTAGCGGGATGTTTCATGCTTACCCAACGGCACAGGCAACTCCGCGCGTTGGATAGTGCGGTAGGCAGTAAAGGCATCCTGAAGGGTGCCGTTTTCTTTTCTTAACGGATAGTCGATCTCGCCACTATCCGGGGTATGCCCCCTGACTATAGCCAGGTACTTTTTATGAACCTGGTTGTTCATAAACTGCTGCTGCATGGCTTTTTCGGTTTCCTTATTCAATGCAAAGAGCAATACACCACCTGTTTTGCGGTCAATGCGATGAGCCGGGTACACCTTCGCTCCTATCTGATCGCGTAGGATCTGCATAGCAAACTCTTCAACATCTGCAGCAATTGATGAGCGGTGCACCAGCATGTCGTGCGGTTTGTTGATGGCGATCAGGTGCTCATCCCGGTATAGTATTTCGAGCATTCCCTACCCTAATATGCTCCGCAGATCAGCAGGCGAATAATTAACCGATTTAAGTGTTTTATTATCAGGCGTACGGTAAACCAGGAACAGATCTTCCACTTTTTGGTGATAAGAATCGGTGTTATTATTTAGCTTGTAATGCGCTACGGTTGCATCAGCTTCTTCGGCAGTTTTACAGGCTTTGCTCATGTTAGAGCGATGCACCTCATCAAACAGGTCCTTAAACTTTTCGGCTAATCCAAACTCAAGTACGGCACCCGCTAATACATATTGCAGATCGCAAAGGGCATCAGCTACCTCAACTATGTCATTATTGTCAACAGCTTCCTGCAACTCTTTTAGCTCCTCGCTTAAAAGCTCAATACGCAGCTTGCAACGCTCCATTGCCGGAATAATTGGCTTTGGCAATACCGGGTGTTTAAAAGTGGTATGAAACTCTGCTACCTGGGTTAATGGGCTTGGGTCTTTTATTGAAATGTCCATGTAAATGTTTATTGAGCCTACTAATTTAAGTATTGAGGCTGTGAAACTACAAGTTGTTGGTAAGTTTGAGAGCGGTGTTTAAAAAATCAAACCCAACGCTACTGCTATAAGTACAATTACGGGCGTTTTAATCTTGGTGAACCGCATAAGTAAAAATGTGGCCACTATCAGGCCATAAGCCATCCAGTTAGTGGCGAAGGGTTTCATGAGTAAAATAAACGCGGTGGCCATAAAGCCTACAGCTACGGCATTGATGCCGCTCATAGAGTTTTTAATACGCGTTATCTTTTTTAGATCATCCCAAAACGGAACAATGAATGTTATCAATATAAAACCGGGCATGTTTATACCCACCACGGCAATAATACTCCCTACGATTTGTCCGCCGATGCCATTTTTAGCCATGGCAATGCCCCCCAGAAAAGAAGTAAATGAAAAAGTAGGCCCGGGTAAACCCTGTTGTAAGGCATAACCCGACAGGAACTCGGCACTGGTTAAATAGTGCTTCATCTCAACAAATTCAGTATACATCAGGGGTATCAGCACCTGCCCACCCCCAAAAATCAAAATCCCGTTACGGTAAAAGTTCTCAAACAACCTAACGGGTAAACTAAACGGCGATGTACGGTTAATCACTGCACCCAAAGCAGCAAATGCCAGCAGTATGCCAATAAAATACGCAACCTTATTGGGGTTGACATTAGAGAATAATTTTACCCTCAACTCATTCTCCTGCGGCTGCGTTTCCAAAGCAGAAGAAACTATCCCCCCTAATAAAATAAGTAAGGGGAATGCGTATGGCGATTGCAAAATAAGCGTAGCTATCATAGACCCCGCTGCAAGCATTTTGCCGGTGCGGGTTGTCAAAAAACGCTGTGCAAAACTGTAGGTGGCAAAAGCAACTATACCAATAGCCATTGGCTGCATAAAACGCAATACGGCAGCTACCTTTTCATGATTGGAGAACATGCTGTAACTGATGGCCGCAAAGCACATAATGGCCGCCGAGGGGAATACCCAGATAATAAAAGTGATTATAGCCATGCGAAAGCCTCCCACCTTCCACGCTATGCCTACTAATGTTTGGGTTGAAGAAGGGCCCGGCAAAAGCTGCGCAAGGGCGTTTAACTCAACCAACTCTTCCTCTGTTATATACCGGCGTTTTTGTACAAACTCGCGCAGCAAAATGGCTATGTGCGCCTGCGGCCCTCCAAAAGCGGTAAACGTGTAAAAAATTACGTCGCGTATAAAAAGAAGTTTGCGTTTATTCATTTGTCCTACCAATCCTCGTCGTCGTCATCACCAACAGCTTCCCGGTAAACAGCCTGCAATTCAGAGAAAGCGTGGTTATCCCGTTTCGCTTTGGTTACCGCCATGCCGCTTTGATAAGTAGTGATGGCATCATCCTTGCGCCCCAACGCCTCATAAAGTTTACCTAAGTGATAATAGGTACCCGTATAATTAGGGTGATTGTTTACCAGGTCCTCATAGTAATACAAGGCTTTATCTGTCTCATTTAAACGCAGATACTCTGTAGCAAGCGCATATTTTAAAAATTCATCGTTGGGTTCGCTCTTAATAAACTCCAGTAGCTTCTCTAATCTGCTTATCTCCATTTTTAAAACTATGCCTTTTTTGTCTAAATTTGTAAAAACCTGTTTGTCTATGAAAGTACTGGTATGCATAAGTAATGTTCCTGATACCACCACAAAAATAACTTTTACCAACAACAACACGCAATTTAATACAAGTGGCGTGCAGTTCATACTCAATCCGTATGACGAGATAGCCCTTGCCCGCGCTGTTGAACTTACCGAAGGCAACGGCGGCACGGTTACCGTCATTAATGTTGGTGAAGCTACTACTGAGCCTACGATACGCAAAGCCTTGGCGGTTGGCGCCACTGATGCTGTGCGGGTAAATGCCTCACCGCTTGACGCGTTGTTTGTAGCCGGCCAAATAGCTAAATATGCAAAGGATAACAGCTTTGACCTAATACTTACAGGCCGCGAATCCATTGATTATAATGGCTCAAAGGTCGCGGGTATGTTAGGCGAACTATTAGATATCCCATCGGTTTCTATCGCTAAAAAATTAGATATTGACAGCGGTAACGCTATTGTTGAAAGGGAAATTGAAGGCGGAAAAGAGATTTTAACTATACCCCTGCCATTGGTTGTGGGTTGCGCAGAAGGTGTTACCGAACCTAAGATACCCAACATGCGTGGCATTATGTCGGCGCGTACCAAGCCGCTAACCGTTGTTGATGCCGTAAGTGTAGAAACAAATTCTTTGATTATAGGTTATGAAACACCGGCACCGCGCGGGCAGGTTAAATTGGTGGCAGCAGATAACCCCGACCAGTTAGTGGGGTTACTGCATGATGAGGCGCGTGTTATTTAAATCAAAATTCAATTATGTCTATTTTAGTATATGCGGAAAACGCCGGCGGCAGCTTCAAAAAATCAGCTTTTGAAGTTGTAAGTTATGCCCGTGCCATTGCCGATCAAAGTAATACCACATTAACAGCACTCTCTATTGGCGATGTGGAGAATGCGGAACTGAAACAACTTGCTCAATACGGCGCTGATAAGATCCTAACTGTATCTCACGATAAACTTAAAAACTTTGTCAACCAGGCTTACGCGTCAGTAATTGCCCAGGTAGCTAAAAGCGAAGGCGCTTCAATCGTTATTCTGTCCAATTCATTTTCAGGTAGAGGATTGGCACCACGTTTAGGTGTTAAACTGAATGCGGGTGTAGCCGACGGTGTTATGGCATTACCAATACAAAATGGTGGTAAATTCACTGTTAAGAAAACGGCCTTTTCAGGAAAAGCATTTGCTATGGTTGAGTTAACATCAGCCAATAAAGTGATATCGCTTACGCCAAACGCTTATAAAATTGTTGATAGCGTTAAACCGGAACAGATTGAAGCATTCAACGCCACATTGAATGAGCCGGATTTTAAGGCGATGCTGAAAGAAATTGTGCAGACTACAGATAAAGTTCCCTTGCCCGAGGCAGAGATCATCATTTCAGGCGGCAGGGGCATGAAAGGGCCCGAAAACTGGGGCATGTTAGAAGAACTGGCAGAAATTTTGGGCGCGGCTTTAGCTTGTTCAAAACCGGTATCAGATGCCGGCTGGAGGCCGCATAGCGAACATGTTGGACAAACCGGTATAGCTGTGAGCCCAAATTTGTATATTGCGGTAGGAATTTCGGGAGCAATACAGCACCTGGCGGGCGTTAGCTCATCAAAAACAATTGTGGTTATTAATAAGGACCCTGACGCACCTTTTTTTAAGGTAGCTGATTATGGCATTGTTGGCGATGCTTTTGAAGTGGTACCAAAATTGATAGCAGCTATTAAAAACTTTAAAAAAGCAGCATAAAACAGGAATAAGGTTGTGATGGGTAATAATATGAAAAAAATAGAGCTCGATATTGTAGGGTTGTCTTATAGCCAAACACAATCGGGCGCGTATGCGCTGGTTTTGGGCGAAATTAATGGCAGGAGAAGATTGCCCATTATTATAGGGAGTTTTGAGGCACAAGCCATTGCCATTGAAATTGAAAAAATGACGCCCAGTCGCCCGCTTACGCACGATCTTTTTAAAAGCTTTGCCGAAGCCTATCACATCTCTATTCAGGAAGTGGTGATCTATAATTTGGTGGATGGTATATTTTATTCAAAGCTGATATGTACCGACGGTAAAAAGACTTTGGAGATTGATGCCCGTACATCAGACGCTATTGCTCTTGCTGTAAGATTTGATTGTCCTATCTATACCTACGAATTCATTCTTTCAAGCGCTGGGATAGTTATTGAAGGTAATGAGTTTGTTTACCTTGAAAATATTTCTGAAACGCCCGAGGATATTACACCGGTAAATCCGGTAGCGGGTTTTTCTGCGCTAAGTGATGATGAGCTAAAATCTAAACTGCAAGACGCTTTGGCGGAAGAATCCTACGAAAAAGCAGCTAAAATTCGCGATGAGCTGAACCGCAGAAAAGCTTCGTGATATCGGATTGCGGATGTTTGATTTCGGATTTATCGGGTTGAAGTACAAAATCCGAAATCACAAATCCGAAATCCGAAATATTTCCTTAATTTCCCCTCGTAATTAACTGTTTTATTGTCCTCATATCTAAGGCCCCCATATGAATATTAAGTTCCGCTTAATACTGCTAAATTTCATGCAATTTTTTATATGGGGAGCATGGCTACTTACCGTAGGTGCTTACTGGTTTCAAAATAAAGGCTGGTCTGGCGCTCAGTTTGGGGCCATATTTTCTACCATGGGCATATCGGCTATCTTTATGCCCACCATTACAGGCATAATTGCAGACCGTTATATCAATGCCGAGAAGCTTTATGGTGCAATGCATATCTGCGGTGCTGTTGTGCTTTTCTCTTTACCTTTGGTAAATGATCCAACCCTGTTTTTCTGGGTGATCCTGCTAAACATGGTATTTTACATGCCTACGCTTTCGTTGTCCATAACCGTTTGCTATTCAGCATTAAAAAATCTTAATATGGATGTGGTTAAGGAGTTCCCTCCTATACGCACATGGGGAACGGTGGGTTTTATCGCTGCATTATGGACAGTCAGTTTAACGCATAATGAAACCAGCGCTAATCAATTCTATATAGCATCTGCAGTGTCGTTGATATTAGGTTTATATTCCTTCACGCTGCCAAAATGCCGTCCGTTGTTTAACAAGGCTACCGGTGTGCTAGCATCCGGCGATTTGGGTCTTAATGCTTTTAAGCTATTTAAAGATTCCCGCTTCGCGGTATTTTTTCTTTTCTCGCTGCTATTGGGGGCTGCATTACAACTTACCAATGCTTACGGCGATACCTATATTCATGATTTTGACGCCAACCCCGCGTATAAAGATACCATAGCTGTTAAATATCCGGCTATTATCATGTCTATATCGCAGATCTCAGAAACGCTTTTCATCCTGGCCATACCTTTCTTTCTGCGTAAGTTCGGCATTAAGTATGTAATGTTATTTAGCATGCTGGCGTGGGTATTGCGTTTTGGTTTATTTGCTTTTGGCAACCCGGCTGATGGGCTTTGGATGATAATACTTTCCTGTATTGTTTACGGTATGGCGTTTGATTTCTTCAATATATCAGGATCATTGTTTGTTGAAACGCAAACAACACCCGAGATAAGGGGAAGCGCGCAGGGATTATTTATGATGATGGTGAATGGTTTTGGCGCTTTATTAGGCAGCTTAATTAGTGGCCATATTATAGACGCTTATTTTACGCTTGGCAATGGCAGTAAAAACTGGCACGGCATATGGCTGGCTTTTGCGGGCTATGCCCTCGTGATAGCAATTATCTTCCCGTTAGTATTTAAATACAAGCACAATGCCGCGCTTAAACATGCCATAAAGCATGCTTAATGTAAAGTAATACAATTTAAAACCTCATTATATATCACCGGGCAATGAAAAAACATTACCGCCAAGAGAATGATTGCTTAAACTGCGGAAGTGAGTTACAGGGCAAATACTGCCACTCGTGCGGGCAAGAAAATCTGCAAATAAAGGAAAGCTTTGGCCACATGATAACCCATGCGGTAAGCGATTACTTTCATTTTGATCATCAGTTTTTTCATACCCTAAAACCTTTATTTTTTAGCCCAGGCAAATTAACCAACGAATACATGGCCGGCAGGCGTGTGCAATACCTGCACCCGGTTAAAATGTACATTTTTGTCAGTTTGGTTTATTTTGTTTTATTATTTAGTCATTCAGATAATGACGTAGTTAATATCGGTAGCGGTAAAAAACACGCTGCTAAAGAACGGGCCAACGCTGCAGATGCTGTTAAAGACAGCACCGTGCTTACTATGGAACAAAAAAAGCTTATCCAATCAACCCTAAACAGAATTAGCTTGCAACACGGCGGCAAAACCGATACCACGGAGTTTGTTGAAAGTATAAGCGTTAGAACCAATAAGGCCGGTAAACAAGATACAACATATGTATTTAATAAATTTAGGGTAAGAAAAGGCAAGAAGGGAGATTTGGATACTACCTACAGTTACAATGGCTTATCTGAATTTGTAATTGCCACCACCGATGACGGCAGCTATGATAAATATCTGAATGATCAACAAAAATTACCTGCCGATAAACGCGACGATTTTTTGGAGCGATATCTCCAAAAAAAGAAATATGCATGGAAGGAAAAAGGTGGTGAAAACGGCCAGGAAATGATCAACGAGGGCATTAAACATAATGCCCCTAAAATGATGTTCTTATTGCTACCCTTGTTTGCTTTAATGCTTAAGATATCCTTTTACAAAAACAAAAAGTATTACGTTGAGCACCTCATCTTCGCGTTTCACTTTCATTGTTTTATGTTCCTGTTCCTCACCATTTGGATGCTGTTAAAAATGGCAAGACCGAATGATTGGCTAGGATTTGACAAATTTTTAAATATAACAGGCGTTATAGCGGTATTATGGTATCTCTACAGGTCGTTGCGGGTAGTTTATAAAAGGAGCGTTTTCAGAACAATAACCAAAACAACAGGTCTTTTCTTCAGCTACCTGTTTGCCTTATGCGTCTCTTTAATATTGCTGGTAATTATTACCGCTATATTTGGTATTTAGAATAAACGATACCCTAACGACAGGTTAAACAAGTTTATTTTGGTTGAACCGGCACCATAGCTTTGGCTGGTGAGCCCTTTTTCATAGCGCAGATCAACAGATATTTTCTGGATATCTACACCTGCGCCTAAAGCCCATGCAAAATTCTGATCTTTATAATTTAGCCTTAACGCGTTTGAAGCAGCTGTACCAAAATTCTGATCTTTATTAATGGCGAATGATACCAGCGGACCTGTATAAAATCTGGTTCCAAAGCCAAGTGCCCCTACTTTACCGCCAAATAGCAACGGCACGTCTATACTGGTAAATTTAGCGTTGCTTCCCTCTACGGTAACGTTCTTGCTTGTAACGTAGGCCTCGGGCTGAAAATTAAAACCGAGTGCGCCAAAACGCATCCATACCCCCCCTAAATAACCCGCCTGATTATCGCTTTTAAAAGTACCCGATTTTGACAGGCTGGTTAAATTAACGCCGCCCTTAAGGCCAAATTGAAATTTTGGCAATATCTGCGCGGATGCTGACAAGCATAATACTGCGCTAAGTAATAATGTAGATACGGTCTTTTTCATGAGATAGAGCTTTTAAACAAAGTTATAAGTAAAAAGATATTATGTATTAATAATCTGTTACTTGCTTTGCAAATAATAATTAAATCCGATTGAATAGGTGTAAATTTCGTGTTTAAAGCTGGGTATAAGTGATGTAGAAACTAAGGTTCCCGAGGCTATCAATTCAAACTTTTTATTGAAAGCTAAACCCGCCTTAATTTCGGGTGTGATAAATACGTTATTTGCACCATATGGATTTCTGACGGTCTCGCCAGCTTGCAACGCTTTAAAGCTTTCGCCTTTGGCTTGAATAGCTAATCCGTTACTTAAAACTACCCCACTTTCTGTAGCGGTAACGCCGTTAGAAGAACTGGCCGGAATGTTTATACCAACGCCAACACCTAAAAACGGTTTCACCTTTTTATCGTTAACAAAATTGTAGAGCAGCTGAGGCTTAAAACTTACAAGTAAAGTTTTATACCTAAAATAAGAATACTTGCCGTTTATGGTAGGTGAAACCTGCGTTACAGATGCTTCAAGTCTCAAAATAGTTCTTTGTACAAACCTGTTACTATAAAAATCGTAACCCAAATTAATAACGGGCGAAACAATAGAAGTAGGCTGAAAACTGAAGTCCTTGGGGCCCGACAAGGTTATTCTTTTGTATGCGCCGGATGCACCGATAAAAAACCGAGAACCTGCAGTCGAAATATTTTGAGTTTGATCGTTATTAATGGTTTTTATAAATTTTTGCAAGCTTGAAAGGTTATAATCTGCCACGCCAACTTCGCTGAACCACTTAGGATCGGCTCCTCTGTATTTTTCCAGCAAACCAATTAAAACCTGCCGGAATGGTGCAGAAGTAACTATTCTGTCGGTATTATTATAATACCGGTAAAATTTTAACTCCGCCGGTGTCTCATTTTTATCGGATACAAAATAGGCTGTCTTAACTTCGTCGCGATAAGCGAGTAATTGAACGTTTGAACCTTTTGAAACTACACGCAAAAAAACGGCAACTGACTTTACTGTCGAATCGCGAGTGTAAGGAATTTCAGGGCCTTCATTTTTATTTGTACTGACAAAACCAGTATAGCCAACATACTCCTCAACACCATCTATACTAAAGCTTTTTATATCTCTGGCAGAAAGCGACTCGGTCTGAGCCTCAGCCGTATTCTTTTTAAATACAACGCTGGCAGGCGACTTACTCCATCCTTCATATTTAACTAACCCTGATATCGCTTCGCCATTTATTCTGACAATTGTTGCCGGGCGAAAATTAGCTTGGGCAAATAGAAAACCAGGTATTAACAACAAAGTAAGGCAGACGAAAAGAAATTTGTTTTTCATGAAAGGTTGGTTTGCGGTAATAATTTTTAGAGGACAGAACACCTCACTGATAAAGTATTCACAAGGATTTAAAACAATAACTTACTTTTTAGGCGGACATGAATCGCGCACAACCAGTTCAGTGGGCAACACAATGGTTTCAAACTTGGTAACTAAATGTTCGTCCTTTATCAGGTGAATAAGCATTCTGGTAGCTTCCTTACCCATTTCAAAACCAGGTTGGGTTATGCTTGTAAGCGGCGGGTTTATAATGTCAGCCAATATGGTATTAGTAAAACCTAATAAGGCCACATCTTCCGGCACTGATTTCTTCATTTCATGAAGCAGAGATAAAGCCACCGTGGTTATTTTATCAAATGCCGAAAAAATAACATCCGGAGCATCATTTAAAGCAAACAGCTCGTCTAAAGCTTCCTTTAATTTAGTCCTGTCGCGCCCGGTACCATGACAATGCTTTACCAGTTCCTGGTCAACCTCAAAACCATTGTCAACCAAAGCCTTTTCGTAGCCCGCCAAACGCTCGCGCATAACAGAGGTATCATCCAAAGATGTTATATGCGCTATTCTTTTATAGCCGAGGCTGACAAGATAAGCGGTGGAGTCGTAGGCACTTTTAAAATTTTCAACCGTAACCTTATGGGTGTCCATATCGTCGGTTACGCGGTCAAAAAATATGATAGGCAGTCCCTGTTGTTGCAGCTTTTTAAGGTGCTCTATATTTTGTGTTTCTGTTGATATAGCTACCAGCATACCATCAACAGAGCGGTGAGCCAGGTGGTTTACGTTCTGCACTTCCAGCTCGTGCGATTCGTGCGTTTGGGTGATGATGATATTGTAACCCTCGTTATACGCAACTGATTCAATTCCGTTTATAATCTGCGAAAAGAATGGATTATCCACAGAAGCCACCACTACGCCAATAGAATTGCTATGACCCTGCTTAAGGCTTTGGGCTATTAAATTAGGGCGATAATTATTTTGCTTAGCATAGTCGTTAACCAGTTGCTTGGTTTTCTCACTGATCTCGTAGCTATCGCTAAGCGCTTTTGAAACCGTTGACGCAGAAAGATTTAATGCTTTCGCAATATCATTCATGGTTAAGGCTTTGTAACTACTCATAAATCTGTGTTATTAAAACTATACAAATATATAATACTATTTAATTAATCAAGCTCAACCTGTTTCATCTTTGGTACCAGCAAATGCATAATACACCAGGCGAGTAAGTAGGCCGCTCCGCATACAAAAAACATAATGTAATACGCGGTTTCTATCTGGCCGATTTCGCGATAATGCATAAACATTTTCTTCTGTACCAACCACGACAGCAAAACACCACCTGCAGAACCGAACATACCGCCAATGCCGGTAATTGAACCTATAGCCTTTTTAGGAAACATGTCAGACACGGTAGTGAATATATTGGCACTCCAGGCCTGGTGAGCTGATGCAGCAAAACCAATTATTAGTACGGCCAGCCACATGCTTATGTTGCCTAATACTTGAGCAAATACAATAGGTATAACGGCAATGGCATAAATTAACATAGAAGTTTTACGCGCTTTAAAAACCGGCCAGTTATTATCAATAAGTTTTTTTGGAAGATATCCACCAAGCACGCTGCCAAACGTAGATATCGTGTAAACAAGCGCAACAGGCACGGCTATTTGGGTACCCTTTAACCCGTACTGGCTCTCTAAAAAATCCGGCAACCAAAAAAGATAGAACCACCATATAGGGTCTGTTAAAAACTTACCTACAGAGAAAGCCCAGGTTTGCTTAAACTTTAACAATGCAAACCACGATACTTTGTTATCCTCCTTTAATTTATCGGCCTTGTCTTTTTCATCCATATCACTATTGATGTAGTTCAACTCCGCTTGTGTTACTCTTTTTTGCTTAGCAGGAATTTCATAATATATCAGCCATAAAACCAACCATATAAAGCCGATAGATCCTGTAATGATAAATGCCCATTTCCACCCCCATGCTACAGCTATAAATGGAACTGTTAAGGGGGCGATGATAGCGCCAATATTAGCTCCTGAATTAAATATACCAGTTGCAAGCGCCCGTTCTTTTTTGGGGAACCACTCTGCAGTTGTTTTTATAGCCGCCGGAAAATTACCCGACTCGCTTAAACCTAATGCAGTACGCACCACAGCAAAGCCAAGCGTACTGTTTGCAAAAGCGTGGCAAACTGCTGATATACTCCATAAGGCAGTTGCCCAAAAATAACCCATTTTGGTACCAAGCCTGTCAATAAGCCTGCCCGAAATAAGCAAACCAATTGCGTATGATAATTTAAATGCTATCTCAATGTTTGCGTAATCGCCGTCGTCCCAGCTAAATTGTGTGGTGAGGTCTGATTTTAACAAACTAATTACCTGCCTGTCAAGATAGTTTACAGTTGTAGCAAAAAATAGCAATGCACAAATCGTCCAGCGATAATTACCTGTTTTTGTTTGGTTCATTTTGGTTTACTAACAGCGCCGCGTGTGGCGCAATATATATTATGCGTTTATAAATTTAACAATACAATCCGCTTAAACACCATTCAGCAGGTAATAAATAAACAGTTTGTGTTTGTTATATCGGCAATTTTACAATTAGTTGCCATAATTAAAAAGCATACAAGGGCTTAATTTTTACGAAATCGAAATAGGCAAAACAGATACTGCAATGTTATTATAGCATAATTTTTACCCTTGCCTTTGCCTACTTTAAACTAATACTCGTATTATTGGTCTATAAATCCAATTATTTCACTTTAAGTGACCCTTTAACAGAATTTCAAAAACATGAGAAGTACATTCATTTACAAACTGGTTTGCCTTTTAATTTTAAGTGTGGCCGTTAACAGCGCGTTTGCGCAAACCAAATGGACCGAGAAAACAGCTAAAGCCTGGGCAGATAAAGGCGAATGGCGCAACGGATTTAAACCAAAACTTTCTGAAAGTGTAGATTATCTTCAGTTTGCAGCGCAATATCACGCTAATAAACCGTTATGGGATAGCGTTTTTACCTATTTAGCTACAACCAACCTGCAAGATCTGCCTACCGGTACCAAACCGGTAAGTGGAACCAATGCTTACGGCATCACAACCGATGGCCCTTTAAAAACGTTTGATGTAAGCAGATGGGAAGTACATGAAAAATACATTGACCTGCAAATGGTTATACGCGGTAAAGAAAAAATGGGTAAGATGACCCCACCTGCAGATGCAAAATGGGCAACCCCGTTTAACGCCGGCAGCGACATTGGTTTTTATGAAAGCTCACTACCAGGCGAATATTTTGTTGGCGACCCGGAGACCTTATTAATATTCTTCCCTAAAACATCACATCGCCCTGCTATAAAAACAGACGACGGACCGGATAGAGATAAAAAGATAGTGGTTAAGGTAAAAGCCGCGAAATTATAGTATCACTAAACGTTATATAGTATTAAGCAAAGGGTATCACTAGTGGTACCCTTTGCTATTTTTATACCCACAAGCAAACCCGCTTGGATAAGCATCGGCACAATTACTATATTGCCTTAAATTAATTGCATTTTAAAATGCTTGAGCAATACGATCTGAATAACTTAATGGTGCTTGATATTGAGACCGTTCCGCAATACAGTACGCACGCCGAGGTACCCGAAAATTTAAAACTTCTTTGGGACAAAAAAACACTTTACAACCGGAAAGAGGAAACGGCCGAAGACTTTTATCGTAGCGCAGGAATTTGGGCGGAATTTGGAAAGATAATCTGCATCTCGGTAGGCATTTTTACCGGCGGTGCCAATATGGGTATGCGCATTAAATCTTTTGCCGGGCATGATGAACGCGAGATATTGAGCAGCTTTATAAAAATGCTTAAGGCGCAGCCGAACACCCTGGTTTTATGTGCCCATAATGGCAAAGAGTTTGATTTCCCCTACCTGTGCCGCCGTATGCTGATAAATGGCCTGGCACTGCCTTCGCAATTAGAAATAGCAGGTAAAAAACCATGGGAAATTAATCATTTAGATACTATGGAGTTATGGAAGTTTGGCGATTATAAAAGCTTTACATCGCTTAACCTGCTCACCACTATTTTTAATATTCCCACCCCAAAAGATGACATTGACGGCAGCATGGTTGGCGATGTTTACTGGAAGGATAATCAACTGGAGCGTATAAGCACCTATTGCCAAAAAGATGTTATTGCAACCGCGCAACTGTTACGGCGGTACCGTGGTGAAGAACTCATTGCCGATGAAAATATAACTATTGTAAGCTAATGATAAAAGTTACCGGCCTAACTGTTGAATTTAATACCGGCAACGGCATTTTTAAAGTTGTTACAGGTATTAATTTTAACTTAAACAAAGGCGAAACGTTGGGCATAGTGGGCGAGTCGGGCTCAGGGAAATCAGTTACTTCCCTTGCTTTAATGAGGTTGTTGGGTACCTCCGGCGCAGCCATATCCGGAGAGGCAGAATTAGAAGGTGTCAATTTATTTACCTTAAGCGAAGAGCAAATGCGCTCCGTTCGCGGCAACCGCATGGCCATGATCTTTCAGGAACCCATGACATCGCTAAACCCGGTATTAACCTGCGGATATCAGGTAATTGAAGCTATTCAGTTACATATTGGGTTAAACAAAGCACAGGCAAAGGCTAAAGCAATTGAGTTGTTTAAAGAAGTGCAACTTCCGCGCCCCGAAGCTATTTTTGATAGTTACCCCCACCAATTATCAGGCGGGCAAAAACAACGGGTAATGATAGCGATGGCCTTGGCTGCCGATCCGGAGATATTAATTGCCGATGAACCCACCACCGCGTTAGATGTAACCGTACAAAAAACCATATTAGATCTGCTACAAAAGCTGAAGGAACAACGCGGAATGAGTTTGATATTCATTTCGCATGACCTGGGGGTGGTAAGCCAAATAGCCGACCGTTTGCTGGTGATGTATAAAGGAGAGATTGTTGAACAGGGTGATGTTGCATCTTTATTTAACAATCCACAGCATGCTTACACAAAAGGGTTATTGGCATGTCGTCCATCTATAGCCATGCGCTTAAAAAAACTACCTGTAATTGCTGATTTTCTGGCAGATGAATCGGCAACCATTGAAACGATACGCGCGGCGAATAGCTATAAACCGGGAGAAATATTGGCCAGGCAAAAAAAACTTTATTCCGCTGAGCCTATTTTGAAAGTAAACAACCTAAGCACCTGGTTTGGTCAAAGTAGCGGTTTATTCAGTAGTGATAAAACGGTTGTTAAAGCAGTTAATGATGTAAGCTTTGATGTGTACCCCGGAGAAACATTGGGATTGGTTGGCGAATCGGGCTGTGGTAAAACAACGCTTGGACGAAGTATATTACGGCTGATAGAGCCAACATCCGGAAGCATTACATTTGAGGGTACAGATGTACGTGGTTTAAAAGGTGAAGAATTGAGAGAGATAAGGCGCAATATGCAGATCATTTTTCAGGATCCTTATTCTTCATTACATCCACAATTAACCATTGGCGAATCTATAATGGAACCGCTTAAGGTGCACAAGCTTTACAATAGTAACACCCAACGCAGGCAAAAGGTAATGGACCTTTTAGAGCGCGTAAATTTATCGCCAGATCATTTTAACCGCTATCCGCATGAGTTTTCGGGCGGGCAGCGGCAGCGCATAGTAATTGCAAGGGCGCTGGCCCTGCAGCCTAAATTTATCATCTGCGATGAGTCGGTTTCTGCATTAGACGTTTCTGTACAGGCGCAGGTATTGAATCTTATACGTGAGTTGCAGCAGGATCTAGGCCTGTCCTATATTTTTATCTCGCATGATCTGGCTGTGATCAGGCATATATCCGACAGGATGATGGTGATGAACAAAGGGGAGATAGTTGAAGTTGGCTATCCTGATGATGTTTATTCAGCGCCCAAAAATGAGTACACGCAGAAATTGATTGACGCGATACCGGTATAATTGCTAAACTTCTTTGTAGCTATAATTGATTATCTTTGATAAAAATGTTGCGTTATGCGCTCATTTTTAATATTTATCTACCCTATGTCTAAAAAAAAGAATACCAATTCATCTATAAATAAAGTGCTCACCCAGCTGGTGCTGGATGTTTTTGAGCAAAATGGAAATACGCCATTAAACTACAAACAGGTATCAGCTAAACTAAATATCCGCGATCCTGAATCGCGCGACGTTATAGGCGACATACTGAAAGACGAAACGTTTAAACAGGTGTTAAAAGAGATCTCGCCGGGTAAATTCCAACTGCTTGAGTTAAAAACATTTGTTGAAGGCAAGGTGGATCTTACTAATGACGGATCAGCCTTTATAGTAACTGATGATGAAGGTGAGAGCGACATTTTTGTTGCTCCCCGCAAACTACGCAATGCCCTTAACGGCGACCGCGTTAAAGTATATGTATACGCTAAAAGCAAGGGCCGCCGCCAGGAAGGTGAGGTAATTGAAATATTGCAACGGGCTAAAACCGAGTTCACCGGCGTTGTAAAAATGTCTGAGCGGTACGCTTTTCTAATACCCGACGACCGCAAAATGATGCACGACATCTTTATACCGATGGGCGAGCTCAATTCTGCCAAAAACGGTATTAAGGCGGTAGCAGAAATTACCGACTGGCCCGCTGGAGCACGCAACCCTGTTGGGCGTATAAAACACGTATTAGGCGAGCAGGGTGAGAATGACACCGAAATGAACGCTATTTTGGCCGAGTACGGTTTCCCGCTCTCCTTTCCTGCCGAAGTTGAAAAAGATGCCGAGGAAATTTCAGCCGATATAACTCCCGCTGAAGTTGCAAAGCGACGCGACTTTAGAGATACCCTCACCTTTACTATTGACCCATTTGACGCTAAAGACTTTGATGATGCCTTATCGTTTAAAAAGCTGGAGAACGGCAATTACGAAGTAGGTGTGCATATTGCTGATGTGTCGCACTACATAATACCCGATTCAGCGCTTGATAAAGAAGCTTTTGAGCGGGGAACGTCAGTTTACCTGGTTGACAGGGTTATTCCTATGCTGCCTGAGCGCTTATCTAACGGACTATGTTCATTGCGCCCCAACGAGGATAAACTGTGTTTCGCTGCTGTATTTGAGCTGGATGAGCAGGCCAATATTGTAAATGAATGGTTTGGTAAAACGGTTATTCACTCCAACCGTCGCTTTACGTACGAGGAGGTGCAAGAAATTATTGAAGCCAAAGAAGGTGACTTTAAGGACGAAATATTAAAGCTGAACGAGTTAGCTTACATCCTGCGCGACCGTAAATTTAAAAACGGTGCCATCAGCTTTGAAACAACCGAGGTTAAATTTAAGCTTGACGAGAAAGGTAAACCTACCGGCGTTTACATTAAAGAGCGTAAGGATGCCCACAAATTAATAGAAGATTACATGCTGTTAGCCAACCGTAAGGTGGCAGAGTTTATTGCCAAAAAAGGCAAGGGTAAGCATAAATATACGTTCGTATACCGCGCGCACGACTCGCCTAAGCCGGATGCGTTGAATAGTTTCGCGCAGTTTGCGGCGCGTTTTGGGTATAAGATCAATACCAAATCTGATAAAGAGATAGCACGCTCCCTTAACTACCTTATGGAAGATGTTGAGGGTAAAAAAGAGCAGAATGTTTTAACCCATTTGGCCATACGCTCAATGGCGAAGGCTATTTATACTACCAAAACCAGCAGTCATTACGGTTTGGCGTTTGATTATTACACACACTTTACGTCGCCCATACGCCGATACCCGGATGTAATGGTGCACCGTTTATTGTTCCATTATCTAAACGGTGGCCAGTCTGTTAGCGAAGATATGTACGAAAAAATGAGTCAGCACAGCTCGCAAATGGAGAAAAGAGCTGCTGATGCCGAACGTGCATCTGTTAAATACAAACAGGCAGAATATCTTCAGGATCAGGTAGGAAACATTTTTGAAGGGGTTATTTCGGGCGTTACCGAGTGGGGTATGTATGTAGAGATAATTGAAAATAAGTGCGAGGGTATGATCCGTTTGCGCGATATTTCTGATGATTTTTATACTTTAGACGAGAAAAACTACGCTATCATCGGTCAGCGGAAAAAGAAAACCTACCGCCTGGGTGATGAAGTGAAGATCCGCGTTAAAAATGTTGACCTTACTAAAAAACAGATAGATTTTTCTTTAGTTCAGGATTGATAAACGCCTGGCATTTACACATGAGAGACATACAAGAATTACAAATACTAATACAAAAAGCTGTTGAGAAAATCAACTTCCCCCCTTATCCTGCTAAATTATACGAACCCATAAGTTACATACTTGACCTAGGCGGCAAACGCATGCGCCCGGCCTTGTTGCTTATGACCTGCGACCTGTTTGATGGCGATATTGAAAAAGCCATGCCGCCTGCACTGGCCATTGAAGTGTTCCATAACTTCACGCTGATGCATGATGACATTATGGATAAGGCACCCCTGCGCCGTGGTAAAACTACGGTACATGAGCGCTGGAACGCCAATACGGCCATCCTATCAGGCGATGTGATGTTGATTGAGGGCTACAAGCTGATTATGCAAGTGGAAGACCATTTGCTGCGTACCATTTTAAATATATTTAATGATACCGCGGTGGGCGTGTGCGAGGGGCAGCAGTTAGACATGGAATTTGAACAGCGCGATGATGTAAATATCAGCGAATATATTGAGATGATACGCCTTAAAACCGCTGTTGTATTGGGCGGAGCTTTGAAAATAGGCGCGCTTGTAGGCGGAGCTGATATGAAGGATGCCAACCTGCTTTTAGAATTTGGCGAGAACCTGGGGCTGGCCTTCCAACTACAGGATGACATACTGGATGTTTATGGCGACCCGGAGAAATTTGGTAAACAAGTTGGAGGAGACATCCTATCCAACAAAAAAACTTATCTGCTGATTAAGGCTCTTGAACTGGCAGACGCTAAAAACAAGACGGAACTAGATAACTGGCTTGCCGCATCGCAATATGATGCTACCGAAAAAGTAAAAGCAGTTACAAGCATATATAATGCCGTTAATGTAAGGCAACACGCCGAAACCGAAATGCATAAATATGCTGATAAAGCCTTTGCTGCTCTTGATGAATTAGCGCTTGCCCCTGAAAAAAAAGAATATTTGAGAAGTTTTGCGGATAGCTTAATGGTTAGGGAAAACTAGTAATTTGGTTCTATGAAAAAAACCTTGTTAACCTTATTCATTACTTTGGTGGCATTTACAGTAAATGCGCAAAGTGACACCACTGCAAATAAAATATATCTCGCCACTGATAAAGCGCCGGAATTTCCGGGCGGCACTGGTGCGTTCGCTACATTCATCGCGAAGAACGTCCATTACCCGGCCGCGTCTGGATTTAAAAGAAATCAAGGTAGGGTGATAGTAACGTTTGTGATTGAAAAAGATGGCAGCATTACCAATGGTAAAATAATCCGTCCGGTAGCGAAAGAACTGGATGCCGAAGCGCTACGTGTTGTAGGTATCTCGCCTAAATGGAGCCCTGGTATAGTCAATGGCGAGCCGGTGCGCGCGCAATTTACCTACCCTATTAATTTTGTATATCCGATGAAATTTTAAGCAGTGGGCTTGCTTCCCTTCTGGCCAAACACATGCCAGCTGATACGGCAAGTTTTATTTTTGATTTGACGTTGGATAATTCTTATTTTTATTTAACCAATCAAATTTTAACCAAGCGTTTATTTGCGGTTATGAAAAAGCTGATATTTACTTGCGTTGCCGTTTTTATTGCCTTATCCGCGTGGTCGCAGCAAGGTACCTCTGCCAACACCAGTGTGAACCTTGCATTGAATGATGCAGATAATATGCCACAGTTTGAGGGTGGCATGGAGAAATTTTATAAACGTTTAAAACGCATCCCATACACTTATTGGGACAGGATGAACCTGCGTAAAGGCAAAGTTTATCTAATTATGGCGATTGAAAGCGACGGCCACCTGAGCGATCTGAAAGTAGTACGGGGCTTATCCGTAATACAAGATAAAGAGATATTACGTGTAGCAAAAAAACTCGACCGTTGGAAACCAGCCACAAAAAATGGCATACCGGTACGTATGGTATGCTCAATACCCATCAACTTTGAGTTGCTGGAGTACGTTGATCCGGATAATAATTTTAATATTCTTTAAACAAAAAGGCCCTTATCAAATTGATAAGGGCCTTTTTATATTTTATCGCGTTAGCTAATTACTCAGCAGCGGCTTCTTCAGCAGGAGCAGCAGTTTCTGCTTCTTCAACTTTCTTTTTTGCAGGTGCTTTTTTAGCTTTTGGAGCCTCTTCGGCTACCGGTGCTTCTACTTCAACTGCTTTTGCTTCAACTTTTGCAGCTGCTTTAGGGGCAGCATCTTCTGCTACCGGAGCAGTTTCAAAAGGGATAACAGAAACATATGAACGGTTGTCTGCTTTCTTTTTGAAAATTACCTGGCCATCTGCCAATGCAAATAAAGTATGATCTTTACCTAAACCTACGTTAAGGCCAGGATTGTGTTTAGTACCACGCTGACGAACGATGATGTTACCGGCAATTGCAGGCTGACCACCAAATATCTTGATACCTAAACGTTTGCTATGCGACTCACGGCCGTTTCGTGAACTACCGGCTCCTTTTTTGTGTGCCATCTTTTTATTTTGTTATACGTTTTACGTTATACGTACTACGTTGTTAATCCTTATTTTAATATCGCTACGTACAACGTAAAACGTAATACGTACAACCTAAATTATAATGTTATACCGGTGATCTCGATCTTGGTAAATTGCTGACGGTGACCGTTTTTCTTTTTGTAACCTTTTCTTCTTTTCTTTTTGAAGATAATTACTTTATCACCTTTTAAATGAGACAAGATCTTAGCTGATACTTTAGCGCCACTCAAATCAGAACCTAATTTGAATTTACCTTCGTTTTCCGCTAACAACACACTGTCAAATTCAATACTAGCGCCCTCGTCACCTTGTAATCTGTGTACAAAGATCTGCTGGTCTTTAGCAACTTTAAATTGCTGTCCGGCTATACTTACTATTGCGTACATGGTTTGTTAATTATTGTTTTAAAATTCGAGGTGCAAATATAGAAATAAGAATTTCAATAAACAACACCCAATTACTTTTTCTGCCTTCCCTCTGCCTGCGCCATTACCAGCTCTATTTCTTTTATCATCTTCACGTTGGCGTCAATCAGTTTAGGGTCGTTATCGTAGTTCTGATCAAAGGTTACCCGTTTGCTTTTGCGTTGATATTTAAACTCTATTATATATCTAAGCGGTTGCCTTCCTGTTTTAATGCTGTCGCCGATCTCGTTAACCGGGAAATCCCAAAAGCCTAAAGAGGCAGCTTTGCGGTGCAGGTAAAGCAGGTCGTCTTTATTCAGTTTTAACTGCGTTTTAACAACCGAATCACGGTCGTTTACATATTGATATTCGCCTGTCTTTGAATTATAGCTATTAAGCATACTTTGTCTGGGACCAAATTGATAAGAAAACGACTCGAATTCTGTAAACTTATACGGCGCATTCTTTATCATAATAGCATAATAATACACGCAGTATATTACAAATGGCAATATAATGCATAGCGCGAGGAGTATTTTTTTTGTCTTAGATAATTGTATCATGGAGTTATAATGAGTGAATGAGTGATTGAGTGAATGAGTGATTAATTTCACAACCCCAGTTCAATCAGGCGGCAAAGATACAAATAGTGGAATAATGAGCGAATTAGTGAATGGGTGATTTAATGATTAATTTTATAGAACTAGAGATGCAGCAGAAACATTCACTCATTCACTAACTCACTCATTCACTCAATATCATTAACACTTCCCTCCAACTCCCCTTCCCACTTACTCACAACCGCCGTTGCCATAGCATTACCCAAAACATTGGTAGCCGAGCGTCCCATATCAAGCAAGGGATCAATACCTATTAGTAAAGCCAAACCAGCTTCCGGAATGTTGAACATGGCAATGGTGCCTGCAATAACCACCAATGATGCCCGCGGCACTCCTGCAATGCCCTTGCTGGTTAACATCAGCACCAAAAGCATTGATAATTGTTGCGCAAACGAAAGGTGTATATTATAAGCCTGCGCCAGGAAAATAGAAGCGAAGGTCATGTACATCATAGAGCCATCCAGGTTAAAGGAATACCCCAACGGCAATACGAAGCTGGATATTCTATTGCTGCAGCCAAAGCGTTCCAGTTCTATAAGCAATTTTGGGTAAGCCGCCTCGCTGGTTGAGGTGCCGAAGGCAATTAGCATGGCATCTTTTATTTTACCCACCAGGTTAAACACGCGCGCTTTTAATACAACAAATCCGGCAAAGATTATCACCAGCCATAATATTAACAGCGAAAAATAAAACTCGCCTATAAACACTGCATAGGTAGATATAATGCCTAAGCCCTGCTTGGCCACTATAGCCGTTATTGCACCAAATACAGCAAACGGCGCAAGGCCCATTACTGATGTGGTGATCTTCATTATAACATGCGCAATGGCATCCATCGCTTTTATTACAATCTCGCCCTTCTCGCCTATTGATGCTGTTGCTACTCCGAAAAACAGCGCGAATACAACTATCTGCAAGATCTCATTGGTTACCATCGCCTCAAAAAAGCTTTTGGGGAAAACGTGGGTAATAAAGTCTTTTAATGATAGCGCTGTTTTTTGAATACCGGTGCTCAGGTGGCTATCGGGCAGCATAATATTCATGTGCGCGCCCGGTGCAAAAAAGTTAACCAATACCATACCCAACAGTAACGATACCAGCGTAGCGCTTATAAACCAAAGCAGGGTTTTACCACCAATGCGCCCCACAGCTTTAATATCCCCTACTTTAGCTACACCGACAACCAACGTAGTGAACACTAATGGCGCCACGATCATTTTTATCAGGCGTAGAAAAATATCGCTTAAAATTGTAAAATACTCTACCTTGCCCTCGCGCAGTTGGTTGTTTTCTGCGCGGATCTTGTTTTGTTCAGCGCGCTCTGCTTTTAACTGACTGTATGCAGCGGTGGTGGTATCGGCAGATGCGGCCAGTGTATTGTTTATGGTTTTTATAGCTGTTTCGGCGGCACTAATTTTGTTATTATAGGTACTTAATACCGAAGTATTGTATACATAGCCAAGCAAAATACCAGCTATCAGCGCTATAAATATATATAAGGTGAGTTTATTTTTTTTCATAATTTAAGTACATCAGTTAATGGGGCGTAGTAGCCAGCGATAAAATTAAATAAATTAATCACATAAATGAGTACCAGCACTTACGGCTTACAGGATATAAAAAAAGAACTGCAGCATTTATCTGCATTGCAATTAACCGATCTGTGTTTACGGCTGGCCCGCCATAAAAAAGAAAATAAGGAGCTTTTGGCTTATTTACTTTTTGAGGCCGATAACCAGGCGGCATTTATAGAAAAGGTAAAAGCCGAGGTGGGTTTTATGTTTAGTCAGCTGCCCGTACAGAGCTATAATACTGCAAAATATCTGCGTAAAATTTTAAGGCTGATAGGTAAATACACAAAATTTATAGCTGCAAAGGAAGCGGAGATAGATCTGCTGATCAACTTTTGCAATAACTACCTGCAATATGCCGACCGCAAAAGCAGCTACAAACCTTTGCGATTGATATTAACCCGGCAGATAGAAAAGATTAAGACCACCATAGGTAAACTGCACGAAGATGTGCAGGCTGACTACCTAAGCGAATATGAACTGCTGTTAGAGAATGCCGAAAAAAAGCATCCCTGGTTTAACAAGAATGTTTACGTGTTGTAACATAGTGCTTATATTCGCGTCTCAATAACAAAAATCATTAACTGAACGTGTCAGACAAGGAAGCTGTTTTTAAGCAGATTTTTCAAACCAACTCAAAAAAGATATACCATTTATGCTATGGTTATACCGGCGATGACGACGCGGCGAATGACCTGCTACAAGAAACTTTTTTAAAAGTGTGGCAAAACCTGGATAAGTTTCGCAATCAGGCAATGATATCTACCTGGATCTACCGCATTGCGGTAAATACCTGCCTAACCTATTTACGATCAGAAAAAAGACAAGCTAAAGACGAATTAACGCCGGAGATTGCTGATAGCAAGCCGGAAGATTATTCGCCTAAGAACGAGCAGGTAGCACTGCTTTATAAATGTATATCAAAGCTGGAGGAGTCTGAAAGGATCATCATTACAATGGTGCTGGATGAACTGCCCTACCCGGAGATTGCAGATATATCGGGCATATCCGAAGGCAATCTGCGGGTTAAGATATTTCGTATAAAACAAAAGTTAACAGAATTATATAATCAGTATGAAAGACTTTGATCATTTAATGTCGGTTTGGCAAGAGCAGCCAAAGCGGGATCAGCTTTCAGTAGATGATGTGCTGAAGCAGGTGAAGAGGGGAATTAGTGGAATGAGCAGCAAGCTGTTTTGGAACATTACAGGTATGGGCATATGCCTGGCGGGTTTGTTAGCAGCTATGCTGTTTTTTGTTTTTAACTCCTGGGTTACTTACGCCGGAATAATTATTATTCTGATTACCATGGCCCTATATATTATGATGATGGTAAGAGATTACCGCATTATCAGCAAACAGGATGTTACCATTAACCCCACCGAGTACCTGCAAAGCCTTAAAGAATATCAAAAAAACCGCAACGAAGTTTACGGCTGGTTATATAACCTTTACGTTGTTTTAATAAGCACCGGCCTGCTGCTTTATTTCTTTGAGGTGCTACAAAGCGCTTCGGCAGCGTTTAAAACCTTTGCTTACGGTGGTTACATAGCATTTATATTGTTTTGCAGCTTTTACATCCGCTCGCATTTTGTAAAATCTGAGCAGGAGAAGTTGAATTTACTGATTGACAGACTGGTTAGGCTGCAGGAGCAGTTTGATTAATTTATAGCGTTGTTGAAAGATAGGTTGTCATTCTGAGCAACGGCGAAGAATCTTACACGCTTTACTAATCCTGCGCTCGGACTGCTATGGTTTACAAGATTCTTCGCCGTCGCTCAGAATGACAATTATTTTTTAAAACTCAACGCTACTTATAAATCCCCCCTTATTGTTACTCCCTATACCTTTGTCCTAAAGTCTCGCTTTCCTACAAGCCAAATCGGCGTATTCAATAACTTGTCCAACTAGTACAAAAAACAATTAAATTAGGAACAACCAATATATACTACAATTATCAATTTTTAGTAAGCAATTATGGGCACATGGGGAACAGGAATAAAGGAGAATGATACTTTCATGGATGTGTATGATGAGTTCTTTGATCAATATAATAAGGGAAATCAGCCTGCCGATATTGCAAAATACATATTGAATGAAAATGCCGACAATCTTGAGGTTGACGAAGACAGAAATAATATTTGGTTTGCGCTTGGGTTAGCCTTATGGGAAACAAAATCCTTGGATAACGAGACATTGTCAAAAATAGAAAACATAATATCTTCTGGCGATGACATACAGACTTGGTTAGCCAACGATGCGACTCACATAGATATTAAAAAACGCACAGCTGTTTTAGAAAAATTTCTTCAAAAAATACAATCAGACAGGCCAAGAGCCAAATCAAGTAAAAAGCACAAGAACAGAACGCCCATATTTCAAACCGGGGATTGCCTGGCTTTTAAAATGGACAATGGCAATTATGGCGGGGCAGTTATATTGGCAACAGACAATAACCCACAAACTGCATGCAATCTTGTGGTAACAACAAGGCTCAATGAAGTTACAAAGCCATCAATCAGAGATTTTGAAGCGTCTGAAGTGCTCATACGTAATTTCGCCAATTGGGATGACAATGTCGACGCTATCTGGCGTTACCCTGATCTATACTTTAAAGATTATGCTGCATTTTATGAGGTAGTAGGTAAAATTGCAGTTAATGTTGAATATGATATACGAAATGATAGTGGCAAAGGCTACTTATTTAAGCCTTCCTTTTCAGCAGCGTGGGATATGAAAGACACCGCTGAAATGCAATTAGCATCCGAAGCTACAAAGCCAAAATCAATTAAGACTATCAAGTTAACCCAATTAATTACCAAACGCAAATGGTGGAAGTTATGGTGATAGCAATCACTTTAAACTAAATATCACTGACGTAAAAAATTATGTTGTGGATAGCGAAAATTCCTACCTCTGAAACAGCACCCTTCAGCTTTTTTATTTAGTTTTGGTGTAAGCCATGCAAAACAAACCTTATAACATAGCGCTTAAAGTAGTTTACATTCTTGGCGTATTACTTTATATCATATCACTAACACAAGAAGGGTTTTGCACCGTAAGCAATTGCGGAGGCAACTGGAACGGATTAGCCTTGGTGGCATTGGGCGCTATAGGCGGCATTTTAAGCGTAGCCGGTATGGTTTGGTACGCCAACCCCCTGCTGTGGGCGGTTTGGTGGTTCTTAAAAAAGGATATTAAAAAAGCCTTTTACTTCAGCATCGCCTCCTCGGTTTTATCCCTGTCTTTTTTGCTTTGCAATGAAATAGCAGATCAAAAACCCGGCAAGGTATCTTACATAACAGAGTACCGGTCGGGTTACTGGATCTGGGTGGCAAGTATAGTTTTCACGATGATTGGCAGTGGAATTTTATTTATGTTAAAAAAGGAGTTTGGATTGAAGGAGGAAGAGGAAAGGTATTATCCGTATTGAAAAGCATTGTTTAGCGTTTAGATGAGATTAACTGTCACAGTAAACATTATAAGTTCTATACTCTTTGGGTTACTATCGATAGCCATATTGGGGGCTGCGGGCCATCAAATTTTTGTCTTTAAAAATCCTGAAAACGTATCCCTTTTAATATTCTCGTCAATTATGTTCTTTGTTGTGTTGACGGACGTATTAACTTTTTTTTCTAATAAAGCAGTCAATAAAGTCTACTTTACTATAATACATCTATTATCGATAATTTTTAAAAGCTGGCTCACTTTAAAATTGCTATCATTTCCAGCTTCAGAAGATTTTAGTCCGATTGTGCTATTTGTTTGGGTAGGAACCACAATTTCTATAGATTTTGTTTTGATTTTACGAATCAGAAAACAGGACAACAAAAAAACAATTTATTTTGAGCAGCAAGGATAAGCATAACAGTCTAATGAAGGCCAGCGGAGTTTGCTTAACGTTTTCAAATCTTAGTATACTCAAAAGTGTACCAAACGGTGTACCACTTTTTACTGATTTTCATTTTAACAATACACTAAATAACAAGCATTTAAATAGATTTTACAGCTTTTAACAAGGCATTAATCTAACATTAGCTTAACCATTCCTCAATTTTTATATTTTTGCATGGGTTTATCCCACCCTGCCCTATAAATGGACATATCAGTAGTAGTACCTTTATACAACGAAGTAGAATCGCTACCAGAGCTAACCTCATGGATAAGCCGGGTGATGGACGAGAACCATTTTACTTACGAAATAGTTCTGGTTGATGACGGCAGTAACGATGGCTCGTGGGATATGATCAATAAGCTGCGGTTAAACAACCCGTTTATTCGGGGTGTAAGGTTCAGACGTAACTACGGCAAATCAGCTGCCCTTAATACCGGCTTTGAGCACGCTCAAGGCGATGTTATCATCACCATGGATGCCGATCTTCAGGATAGCCCCGATGAGATACCCGCCCTTTACCGCCGCATAACCGAAGACAAGTACGACCTGGTATCCGGCTGGAAAGCTAAGCGTTATGACCCGCTGAGTAAAACCATACCTACCAAAGTATACAACTGGGCCACCCGCAAAATGTCGGGCATAGATAATCTGCACGATTTTAACTGCGGCTTAAAGGCTTATCGCAAGGCTGTAGTAAAAAACATAGAGGTATATGGGGAAATGCACCGCTATGTACCGGTTATAGCCAAATGGGCAGGCTTCACCAAAATTGGCGAGCAGGTTGTTGAGCACCGCGCTCGTAAATACGGCACCACCAAATTTGGCATGAGCAGGTTCATCAACGGACTTTTAGATCTGCTATCGATATTCTTTGTAGGCAAGTTTGGCAAACGTCCCATGCATTTTTTTGGTTTGATGGGCACATTAAGCTTCCTTTTAGGTTTTGTTTTGGCTGTTTGGATAGTAGCGGAAAAGAAATATATCATTTGGCAAAATGCAAAGCACCACCTGCATATTCCGTATCGCGACGCTACCGATAACCCTTTGTTTTATTTTGCTTTAGTGGCAATATTACTCGGGTCACAACTGTTCTTAACAGGCTTTGTTGCAGAACTGGTTGCCCGTAGCGCGCCTGACCGTAACAGATACCAGATTGATGATGTGATATGAATGTGCAGATATGCAAATGAGTAGATGTGCAAATTAAAATTTCATTAAACTATAATTGTCAACACAAACAATCTGCATATTTGCGAATCCGCATATCTGCACATTAACAAAATGTTTTTCTCCGTAATCATCCCCCTATACAACCGCCCGCAGGAGATAAAAGAACTGCTGGAAACGCTTGTGCAGCAAACCTACAAACACTTTGAGGTTTTGGTTATAGAGGATGGCTCCAAACTGGATGCTGCAGATATTGTAAAAGGTTTTACGGATCAACTCGACCTGCGCTACTACGTTAAAGAAAACGGCGGTCAGGGTTTTGCCCGTAACTATGCGTTTGAACGCGCCAAAGGCGATTATTTTATAATATTTGATTCGGACTGCCTGATACCACCAGACTATCTTCAAATTGTTAATGATTCGCTTGCTACCCATTGGCTCGACGCTTACGGAGGGCCTGATGCGGCGCATGAAAGCTTCACCCCTACTCAAAAAGCCATTAGCTATGCCATGACATCGCCGTTCACTACAGGAGGGATCAGAGGCAATAAAAAAGCCATTGGGGGGCAGTTCCATCCACGCAGCTTCAACATGGGCTTATCAAGAGCCGCATGGCAAAAAGCAGGAGGCTTTAAAATAACCCGTTTGGGCGAAGACATTGAGTATAGCATCCGTATACACTCCTTCGGTTTTAAGATCGGCCTGATACCCGAGGCCAAGGTTTATCACAAGCGCCGTACTAATTTGGCGCAGTTTTATAAGCAGATCCATTTTTTTGGCCGCGCCCGTATCAATATCTACAAGTTCTTTCCGGACACTTTGAAATTGGTTCATTTTTTCCCGGCAGCTTTTACGGTTTTTCTTATATTTATGATACTGAGCAACATATTTTACCCTCCGTTAGGCATATTTTTCAATATTATACTGGCGCTGATAATTATGTTAATATTTTTTCACGCATGGTGGAAAAACAAATCGCTAAAAATTGCACTTTTGGGGGTGGTGGCTTCCTTTATTCAGCTAACGGCATATGGTTTAGGCTTTATGCAGGATTTTTGGAAACGCATTGTGTTAAAAAAACAAGTACCTACTTTATAATATATCATGTACCATCCTTTTTCGGTTGCAGAAACTATAAAGACATCATGGAATGTGCTGAGGGGCAATTTTGCCATCCTGGCCATATATTCCATTATTTCTTTAGTGGTTATTGGTTTCACCGAATTTGTTAACTCGTTTGTTTTACTTGACGACTCGATAGGTTATCAATTGCTGGTTCTTTTTATACAAATGCTGGTACAATCTTACCTGGCGTTAAGTTTTTATAAGCTAATTCTTACGTTGATGGACAAGCAATACTACGAGTTTGAGTTCAGAGAAATCTGGCCGTCCTTCCCTATGGCTTTTCGTTTCATTATAATTGGTTTGTCTTATTCATTGCTTATCGGAACATTCTGGTTTATTAATTTGCTGCTTCAAAACTGGCCTGTTATCCAAAATATAGCTAAGTTTTTAGAAGCTGTGGCAATTGGCTACTTGTTAATACGATCTATATTTTGCGTTTGCTTTGTTGTTGACGAAGACTCGCATGCTTACGAAGCATTGCTGCAGAGCTTTTTAATAACTAAGGACCATTTTTTCAAGACACTCGGCGTGGTACTTATCATATTAGGTTTTATGGTAGCCACCCTGTTGATTATCTTAACATCCATTAAACTTTTTGATCCCGACGAAGACAGCTTCATTTTACGGCTTGCCTTTTATTTGTGGTTTGTAATAGCGTTTCCAACCGTGCAGGTGCTGGTAATGGTAACTTACCGCAAATTGGTTTATGCGCACCAGGATATAGATGATGGCATTGCCGAGACAGATTAAGTTATGGGTTTAAAAGCCATATTAAGCAAAGTATTTGCGGCATGGGTAAACCGCGATATCAACAAAATACGCGGCAACGCCGTATTACTCCAACAGAAAACTTTTCATCAAATAATAGAACAGGCCAAACAAACCGCGTTTGGCCGTGCCCATCATTTTGACCAGATCAAAACTTATGATGATTTTAAGCGCCTTGTCCCCATTCGCGATTATGAAGAGCTTACCCCCTACATTAAGCGTGTAATTGATGGTGAAGAAAATGTGCTTTGGCCCGGCAAACCAGCCTATCTCACCAAAACATCAGGCACAACATCGGGCGTAAAATATATCCCCATAAGCAAAGAGAGCATGCCCGACCATATTAAGGCGGCACGTAACGCCTTACTAAGCTACATTCACGAGACCGGCAAATCTGACTTCGTAGATGGTAAAATGATCTTCCTGCAAGGCAGCCCTGAACTGGCAGAAAAGGCCGGAATTCCAACAGGCAGGCTATCAGGTATAGTAGCGCATCATGTTCCTGCTTACCTTCAAAAAAATCGGCTACCAAGTCATGATGTTAATTGTATTGATGATTGGGAGCAAAAGGTTGATGCGATTGTTGCGGAAACTTTGAAGGAAGACATGCGCCTCATATCGGGCATACCACCCTGGTGCCAAATGTATTTCGACAGACTTTCGGCTGCATCCGGCGGTAAAAAAATAAAAGACATCTTCCCTAACTTTAAATTATACGTTTACGGCGGCGTAAATTTTGAACCCTATCGCGCCCGCATACAGGAGAGTATTGGCTTCGCCATTGATACCATTGAAACCTATCCCGCCTCTGAGGGCTTTATAGCTTTTCAGGACTCACAAAAAGAGAAGGGGCTTTTACTACTTGTTGATTCAGGCATTTTCTACGAATTCATTCCTTCTGACGAGTATTTTAACGACACCCCTACCCGTATAAGTTTGGAAGATGTTGAACTGGATAAAAACTACGCGTTGATAATGAATACCAACGCAGGGCTTTGGGGCTACAGCATTGGCGATACCGTTAAATTCGTTTCTAAAAATCCGTACAGGATAATAGTAAGCGGCAGGATAAAACACTATATCTCTGCCTTTGGCGAACATGTTATTGGTGAAGAGGTAGAGCATGCTTTAATGACCGTTGCCAATAATGAGGGAATTGATATTGTTGAATTTACTGTGGCACCGCAGGTAAACCCGGGTGAAGGGCAACTACCCTATCACGAATGGCTTGTTGAATTCGGTGCCGAGCCACTGGATATGCCCGCATTTGCTGCAAAAGTTGACAAGGCGCTACAGGCAAAAAATATTTATTATTTTGACCTTATTGATGGCAATATTTTGCAACCTTTGATAATAAGACGCCTAAAAAAAGATGCATTTATTAACTTTATGCGATCGCAGGGCAAACTTGGCGGTCAAAATAAAGTTCCCCGTTTATCAAACGACAGAAAGATAGCAGAGGGGCTGCAGCAGTATATTGATTAATAATTTAAACCATGCTATTACGGGTTCTCGTGGTAATGCATTTATAATAGAAATTGAACAATCCTAAAAATATAGCCATTCTTGGCTCAACAGGCAGTATTGGTACGCAGGCGTTAGAAGTAATTGCAGAAAACCCCTCCTTGTTCAAGGCTTTCCTGTTGACGGCAAATAACAATGCTTATTTACTAATACAACAGGCGTTACAATTCAACCCGGAATATGTAGCTATATGCGATGACGCTAAGTATCTCGAAGTTAAACAAGCACTCGCCCATACTCCAATTAAGGTAATTGCAGGTATTAGTGCCATAATAGATGCCGTTACCCATCCGGATATTGATATAGTTTTAACCGCTATGGTTGGCTTTGCCGGTTTACAGCCCACAATCGCTGCAATTAAAGCAGGTAAAACCATCGCGTTAGCAAACAAGGAAACATTAGTTGTTGCAGGCGAATTAATTACCGACCTGGCTAAAAAGCATAATGTTAAAATATTACCGGTCGATTCAGAGCACTCTGCCATTTACCAGTGTTTGGTTGGCGAGGATAATAAGTCAATAGAAAAACTTATTCTTACTGCTTCCGGCGGGCCATTCAGGGGTAAAGACGCTGCTTTTTTGGCAACAGTTACACGTGAGCATGCCCTTAAACACCCCAACTGGGTAATGGGTGCCAAGATCACTATTGACTCCGCCACCCTGATGAATAAAGGGTTGGAAGTTATAGAAGCGAAATGGCTTTTTGATATCGATAATGATAAGATAGAAGTAATTGTTCACCCGCAGTCTATTGTTCATTCAATGGTTCAGTTTAATGATGGCTCTATAAAAGCGCAAATGGGTTTGCCCGATATGAAGTTACCCATTCAATACGCTTTGGCCTATCCTGCACGTTTACAGAATAATTTTAAGCGGTTTGATTTTACGGCATATCCAAACCTAAGCTTTGAAAAACCCGACACCGAAACCTTCCGTAACCTTGGCCTGGCATTTAAGGCGCTTAATGATGGCGGAAACATGCCGTGTATAATTAACGCGGCTAACGAAGTAGCTGTTGCAGGTTTTTTGAGCGATAAAATTGGTTTTTTAGAAATAAGCGATATAATTGAAGCGTGCATGAAACATATCGCATACCTTGATAGTCCAACGCTTGATGACTATTTGAATACTGACAAAGAAACACGCATATTTGCGCAAAATATAATACAGCATAAAACCGTTAAAGGTGCTGCAATTTGATATAAAATAACATATGGGTATAGTAATAATGGTTGGCCAGTTGATACTGGGGCTCTCGATTTTGGTGATACTGCACGAGCTTGGCCACTTTTTAGCCGCAAGGGCTTTTGGAATAAGGGTTGAAAAATTCTATTTGTTTTTTGACGCCTGGAATTTTAGTCTGTTTAAATTTACTTATAAAGATGTTGAATACGGTATAGGTTGGCTGCCTTTGGGTGGCTATGTTAAAATAGCCGGCATGATAGATGAATCTATGGATACCGAGCAAATGGCCGGCCCGCCACAGCCCTGGGAATTTCGCTCAAAACCGGCATGGCAGCGCCTTATTGTTATGTTGGGTGGTATAATTGTTAACGTGGTATTAGGCATTTTCATTTTTTGGATGATAACTGCTAAAGTGGGCGAAACTTACATTCCGAATAACAGCGTTACCAACGGAATTTCACCGGGTATTATAGGCGAAAAAATAGGACTTAAAGCCGGTGATAAAATTATAGCAGTTAATGGCAAACCGGTAGAGCGTTTTCAGGAACTTATCAGCTCAAAGGTTTTGCTTGATCATAGTGTTTTAACTGTAGAACGAGACAATAAAACATTCGAGCTTAAGGTTCCATCTAACACTATAGGCTATTTGGCAGACTATGGAATTGAGCAATTCATAAGGCCCCGTACAACCTTCACGGTTGATTCTGTTACACCCAACAGCGGAGCTGCAAAAGCCGGTTTATTGAAAGGCGACAGCATAATTGCTATCAACAATACGCAGATCAAATTTTACGATGAACTGCAGGCTACCCTTAAACAAAACAAGGGCAAAGCTGTATATCTTACCGTTTTACGCGCAGACTCCGCAAGGCATTTAACCGCGCAGATAAGCGCAGAGGGTACTATTGGCTTTTATGCTGATTTCAATTTGCCGGCTGATGTTACGGTAAAATACGGAGTAATTGGATCGTTACCGGTTGGTGCATCAAAAGCCTGGGGCACTTTTACAGACAATATTAAAGGCCTTTCAAAAGTATTTTCGGGCGATGTTAAATTTAACAAAGCAGTTGTTGGCCCTGTGGGCATTGCCAATATGTTTGGTACAACTTTAGATTGGATGCATTTCTGGAGCCTGGTAGGCTTCCTTTCTATGGTACTTGCCTTTACCAACCTGTTGCCTATCCCGGCATTGGATGGTGGTCATGCAGTGTTCCTGATAATTGAAATGATAAAAGGAAAACCACTAAGCGACAAATTTTTAGAACGCGCTCAGATCGTTGGATTTGTTTTGTTGATCTCGCTAATGGTATTTGTATTCGGCAATGATATTGTGAAACAGGTTTTGAAAAAGTGATTTAAACAAAGTTTCTTATAACAAAAAAAGGCCTCCCGAATATACGGAAGGCCTTTTTTTGTTATGCAACTTAATTCTTATTCCGGATCAACAGCGCTTTCGGCAATATCAAGTGGAGAACGCTCTTTCTTGAGTATTGCTGCGGTTATAAGGCTTACAATTGCTCCCATGATAGCCGAACCCACCGCCACGCCGAATGCAGAAAGTAAAGGGCCCCAGCTGCGCATAATATCCATGGTCTTTTCTATTTGAGAGCTTGGCGCATTCTGTTCTTCCATTGATGTTTGCGTTATCTCAAGGATCTTATCATATGCTTCAGGGTTTAATATCGAATAATACAGATAGATAAATACGGCAGTTAACAAACCTGTAAAAACGGCATATCTAAAACCTGTAGAAAAAGCCTGACCAAACGTAATGAAACCACCAAGTTGATCTTTGAATTCCTTTTGAGATAAAAACAAGTACGCTATAAAGAACACATATGATATGTATTGTATCGGCGACTTTACCGGCACATTCAAAAAATGCATTAAATAGGTAATAATTATAGCTGTTAATGCATTAATTAATGCCCATTTGGTTGCCACTTTAGTAGGATTGGGGGGTAATACTAATTGTTCCATATTTTATTTTTTAAGGTTTAAATAAACGACTGTAATATAGCGAATACCGGCATTGAAAACTCTTTTTCTTCAGCATTTTCCGCTATGGCTTCTTGTTCCGCTTTGTCCGCTTCAGGGTTTTGAAAAAAACACATCATCGCATAAAAAATCTCTTTAAGCTCAGAATCTTCGGGCAGTTTCCCGGCAACCTTTGCAATTTCTTTAAGCGGGCTTTCCATTAGTATCTGGTTAGCTATAACCGGTTCATATATCCGATATTCGTCCTGGAACTCATCTTCGTCAACCAGCAAGAATTCTTTCAGGTAATCCTCCAGTTCGGGCGCTATGTCTTCATCCGCGCACTCATTCAAGTATAGTAATAAATTAAGCAGCTCAGTACCTCTGTCAAGCGTTTCTTCTTCAATATCCTCCCACTCTTTACTATCCAGGTAATCTTCTTCCAGCTTTTTAACATCGGCGCTAAAAAAGTTGATCATCAGCAGATCAAACAATATTTCGCGCAAACCTTCCAGTTTTGGATTATCGTCAACTGTTTTGTCCAGCGCATCTACCTTTGTTAAGAAGTCCATTTCTAATGAAAAAACCTCTTCTAATTGCCTGGTCAATTTACCTGCATCGGCATTTGCGTATTGAGTTAATGCCTGCATGGCAGCGTTAAGGGCCGAATTAACTTTAGGATCTATCATCGCTTTATTATTTATCAGATACGAACAATTGATTATTGTTACAGGTGAGCATTACGCTACCTTTTAAACTTTGGCCCAAATAAGGCGAATTGGATGAGGTGGAAAAATTATTGCCCCTGTTGTAGTGCCATTCTGCATTTTTATCAACCACAACAACATTTGCCGGTTTGCCTTCTGTTATAACCGGAACCTCAACACTTAATATATTCCGTGGGTTGACAGACAATTTCTGCACGATTGTTTCTAATGACAATCCCGCCTTTAAGGCGAGAGAAAAGGCCGTTTGCAGGCCTATCATGCCATATTCGGCCACCTCGAATTCAACATCTTTAAACTCTATCTCGTGTGGCGTATGCTGGCTTACAATGGCGTCAATAGTACCATCGTTTAAGCCCTTTATAAGCGCCTTCAGATCTGCCGAGGTACGTAGGGGTGGTTTTACCTTATAAAGGCTGTTAAAGCCCATTAAAGCCTGGTCTGATAGCACAAGGTGATGCGCGGCTACATCGCATGTTACCTTGATCCCTTTTTTCTTAGCTTCTCTGATCAATTCAACAGACCGGGTTGTTGAGATGGTGCTGAAATGTATTTTTGAATCCGTGTACTCTGCCAGATAAAGGTCACGTGCTACAATAAGCTCTTCTGCCAGTGAAGGGATGCCTTTCATACCTAACAAAGTGCTAACCTCCCCTTCGTTAACTTTGGCCTTACCCGCTATCGCCGGATCTTCGGGATAAGAGAAAACCAGCGCTTCAAAACCCTTTGTATATAACAACGCGCGCTCCATAAGGCCGGCGTCACTAACGGGGCGTGTGCCGTCTGTAAAGGCCTTGGCGCCGCTTAGATACATATCATACATCTCGGCCAGATCTTTACCCTCCCGTTTATGTGATATGGTACCCAGTGGATACACGTCAACCAGATTGTTTTTAGCGCGGTTAGATAAATACTCTACTTCTGCCTTTGAATGGACCGGCGGATGCGTATTGGGCATTAAAGCTATGCCTGTAAAACCACCTGCTGCCGCTGCTTTGGTGCCAGATTGCAGTGTTTCTTTTGACTCAAGGCCCAATTCGCCAATGTTGCAGTTAAGATCAAAAAAGCCGGGTATTACATATTTACCCCTTGCATCAAAAACGTTGCCTTTGGCTTCAATTTCTTTGGCTATGGCTGTTATAGTTCCTTTTTCTATTAAAATATCGGCAACTTGTTGATTGAAGGGTGAGTTGGGGTCAACAACTGTAGCTGATTTGATAAGCAAATTCATTCGCGCTGTTTATGTGTGGACTGGTGTAGGCTCCTCGTCCCGCAAAAGCATCCGCTGATCCGTTTTATAGAACTTTATCAGCAGTATTTCCGCAGCCAGAAAAACCAATGCCAAAATTATACAAAGTTTCCATAATTGCGTGCCAAAATTTGATGTACCTATAACATCTTTTAACGACGCCTTTGTAGTTTGTATAACGCCCCGCGCTTCGGGTACAATATTATCCAGGTCTGCGGTACTGTAGTAGCTCATATCAGACTCCGCCCTGTTGTCATTAAAAGCCATAACGGCAACTGTGCTATCCTGCTTTTTCAGATCGTATAAACCGGTTTCCTCCAATTGATCGGATACATAAAGCAGTGTGCTTCCCTCCTGTTGCCGCACATCAGGAATAATACTTTTACCCGCTTTTGTCAGTTTTAACAATTGCTTTTCTGATGATTGTATAGGCAAGGTTTCTATAACATCGTCATGTCCCATGCTATAAAATAAGGGCTGCTCGCGTCCGCTTAATAATGCTATTCTGAACATTATCGGCACAAACAAAGCGTGGCGGGGCAAATTGCTGAATTCCTCCGCTAATGGTACTGCAGATACATAGACTTTCCCCGCACCGCTGTTATATCCCGCCCAGAAAGAATAACCGTTCTGCAATTGCATCACGTTTTCGCTTTGCATTTTTACTGCCGAATTAAGGTGATAATATTTTTTAACCAGCGGCAGATCGGGATTTTTAGGGAACGCCTCGAAAATGTCTTTAAAAACCGGGTTTTGTAAATTAAGCGATGTTACCTTAACATTCTCCGTTGCCATCTGCTCAGGGTAAGCCGCTCCTAAATTTTGCAGGAAAGAGCGGTTATTAACAAGGTCGGCGTCCGTAGCGGGAAATACAACGAGTGTTCCTCCCTTTTTAACATAGGTAGTTAGCTGCTGCGACAGGCCCGGTGAAACCATACGGACATCGCTTATGGCAATAAGCGGATAAGTACTTAATGAGGCATAATCTACATTGCCCTCAGGTACACGGCTCACCGCAAAGAAAGGATCAGAACCAAAAACTGCTTTTAAAAAGGGATTTGCAACGCCCCCATCTATTAGCAGCACCGGCATCTTCTCTTTAACATTAAAGCTGAGAAAGAAGCGGTTATCAAATGTAACAGGGTTATCCTGCATACTTATCTCGCCACGCTGCCATCCGGCTGTAAGGCCTGAAAAAGTGAGTGTATCCACTTGCGAAGAATGCGCGGGGATAGTGAAACCACCCAATGCTTTTTGTTCGCCGTTTATGCTCAATTTGAGCGGTATTTTCGTCGATGCTTCGTTTGCATAGTTATGCAGCTTAACTAACATCTTCTCCGTTTCACCGGGGCGATGGATAGCGCTAAGTAGCCAAACAGAATCAACCGCCACGTTAGCGGGCGTGCTGGCCTTTAATTGAACCAGGCTTATATGCAAGCTGGTATCGCTTTTTAAAGGTTTGGCGTCAGCTATGTTTTTTTGAAAATCGGACAGGATATATACAGAGCGCTCTGCCTCGGGCTGCATGTCCAAAAGGCTTTGCTGCCTGTAAATTATTTGCTGCAGTTTGTGGTTACGCGGACTGATCTTAACGGCATCAGCCTCGTCAAAAAACTCCGCGCGCGTAAGCAGGCGCTGATGTTTACCCTCGAAATCCTGTGTAAGCAGCTGAAAACGATCATTATTGGTATAAGCCGCGGCTATCTCCTTAGCCCTGCGTTTAGCTTCGTCAAGCAATGAACCTTCCCTGTTAAGGTTCTGCATGGAATACGAGTTATCAATAAAGATGCTTACTAACTGCCTCGGGCCAGCTATCTCCGCGTGTTTTCCGGGTAGATAAGGGCGGGCAAAAGCCAGCACCAAAAAAAATAATGCCAATAAACGCGATGCCAGAATAAGCCGCTCTTTTACATTGCGGCGTGATGACTGTTGCTCTTGTATGCTCTTTAAAAACTGTACATTACTGAAATAAACCTTTTGATACCTGCGAAAATTGAACAGATGCACTATTACAGGTATAGCAAGCGACGCTAACGCGAATAAAAAAGCAGGATATAAAAAATGCACAGGCTTAATGGGTTATATACAAATATGCAAAAAAGGCATTAGCATCAAAATATTTAAACCAATTGTAAAGAGAATATCACCAACACAAAAATCATTTCAACAAAGCCCCTAAACGCTATCTTCTCCGGCGTTTCTTTTTGGTGGTTTTTTTCTTTGTGCTTTCCTTTTTCTTTGGGGCGGCTTGCACCACCGGCTCTTCTTTCAATGTCGAATCTTTTACCAGCGTTTTGATATCAAACTCGTTGCCGCTTAAAGTATACTGTAGTTTAAACTTGCCGCCTGTTGGTTTCGCTTCGCTGCCATTGCCGGTATACGAAGGAAACTCGCGGATTAATTTGCCTTCCTGGATATAAAAATTGTCTTTCCCCCGGTAGTTAGCTTTGGAACTTTTAAGGCTTGGGAAATCAATTTTACGTGCCGAATTGTTATTGAACTCAAAGGCATAAATATTTACGCGTTTAGTTGTATCGGTACTTTTAGCTTGTATCAATATTTCCGGATTGCCGTCGGCATCCATATCTGTATTAAAAACTTCGGCTATTTTGCCATCCAGATCTCCGGTTGTGGTGTTGTATTTACGACCCGATGAATCAGAATGCAGGATGACAAAAGATCCTGTATCCGTTGAAGCTCTACCCCAACTCAATACATCATAATATTGCCCGGGCGATACCTCTACCAGCTTATGATACCTGAATGGGGCCATTACTGCCGGCGCGGTATTGACCGGCGCTTTAACTACCGGTTTTTCGGTGTTGTTACAAGCAGCAATAATTGCGCAAAGCGCGGGTATAAAAAAAATCGCGGTCTTTTTCATCTACATTTAATAAAAGAGTGATTCGGGCGATAACTCCCCTTTAGGTTTTCCCGGCATGGTCATAAATACCTGTATTTTTCCGGGTATACGTACATCAATATACTTTATAGTAATTTTATGAAAACCTTTTTGCAGCGGAACCGCCCCGCCTTTCTCTAACGGCGAATGCCTTCCGTCATTATCTACCACAGGCACATCATCAATATACAACATCGAGCCATCGTCAGATAGTGTTGAGAAGCCGTAAACGCCATCTTCATCTGCACGCAGGTAGCCGCTATAAATTACACCAAACGAGTTGGCAATTTTACGGAAGGGTAAAGTATTAAAGCTTTTAACCACCTGCAAAGTATCAAAAGGCGCGGTAGACAAGCTTAATTGACGCACGTTAGTAAAATCATTGCCGGGAAATAATTGATATAATAGTCCGGCCCTGTTGGCTGTATATTCAACCGGCGGAAATGGTGTTTTATTATAAACAACAGTTTTGGTGGCGTTGCTTCTTTTTCCACCCGGCGTTATAACCACGGTTTGCAACTCGCGGTACTGCGTTAGCGGAATACTCAGACTGATAGGCGCTTTGTATTCCAGGTCGGTTTCGTTTGGTGTGTAACCATCTATGGTATAATACACTTTAGCCCCTTTTACTGATGGTTTAAGCTGCGCGCTTAACTGGCTGCCAAACATGATGGTATCTTTGCCCCCAATAGCAGTTGGCACGCGATAGTTATAGTTATTTTTCTCTAAAATTGCCAGATGTTGCGGTATCCTTACCTCCATAAAATCGGTAAAGTTTTTATTAGCCAATGGCGTCCATGCAATTTCTGAGAGCGCCATAAACCGCGGCAGCAGCATATACTCTACCTTATTGGGAGTTGCAATATACTCGTTCCACAAGTTGGCTTGTACGCCTATAATATATTTCTGCTGATCTGGCGTAAGCTGCGCAGGTGTAGGATTGTAAGCGTAAGTTTTTTGTATGGGTGCATTACCACCAATACCCACGGGTTCTGTATTCAAATTTGTTCCTTGTGTATGATCAAGATAAAGCGCTTGATTGCTCGGAGCCATTATAACCTCATGATTTTGCTGCGCGGCAGCTATACCACCCGCTTCGCCGCGCCAGCTCATTATAGTAGCTTTAGGTGGAAGGCCACCCTCCAATATCTCATCCCAGCCTATAACCACACGCCCTTTTGAGTTAACAAACTCTTCCATGCGGCGCATAAAGTAGCTTTGAAGGCCTTTTTCATCTTTTAACTTTAGGCGTTTTATCAATTGCTGCGAAAACGTATTGGCTTTCCAATCGTCCTTGGCAACCTCATCGCCGCCTATATGTATGTACTTACCCGGAAATAGCGCCATTAACTCTGTCAGAATATCCTGCAAAAAAGTAAAGGTTGCCTCAGTGGGGCAAAACACATCATGTCTTTCGCTCCAGGTGCCCGATACCGTGTAGGTGTCGGGCGCATTGCAGCCAAACTCAGGATAGGCCGTCAGGGCAGCTTTAGAGTGGCCCGGCATATCAATTTCGGGAATGATATTTATATATTTTGCCGCAGCGTAACGCACCACATCGCGAATCTCTTCCTGAGTATAAAAGCCACCATAAGGCGTGCTATCAAATTGCTGGGGCTGGCGGTCGTGATAATTACCTATAAGCGTTTCGGCCCGTTTGCTGGCTATCTCGGTTAGCTTGGGATATTTCTTTATCTCAACCCGCCATCCCTGGTCGTCGCTTAAATGCCAATGGAAATTATTCAACTTATAGGTCGCCATCAGGTCTATATATTTCTTTACCGTCTCAACCGAGAAAAAGTGTCGCGACACGTCCAGCATAAAGCCGCGGTATTTAAAACGCGAAAAATCTTCTATCAGCGCACAGGGGATATTAATGGCAGCAGCGCGCTCAGTAGGAATAAGTTGTATAAGTGTTTGTATTCCATAAAACAAACCCGCCCCCTTACCAATTATGGTAATATTTTGCGGCGATATGCTTAGGCGGTAACCATCTGCAGGTAAAGTTTCAGAACCAATGCTTGTTAGCACTAAACTATTGGCATTGCTTTGCCCCGAATTTTGTTTGGGCTGAACGCGTAACGCTATTTTATTTTGCAGATAGTCTGCCAAAAACAAAACAGCTTTGTTATCAATACTATCGGCCAACAATGTGGTTTGGCCACTCAGCACAAAATTGCCCGCATTTTTTTTAACGGAAACAGGTGCCGGTATTATACCCATATTCGGGTCAGTATCTTGCGCTTTTAAAGCGGTTGTAAAAAAAACAGACAATATGCCAAGAAATAACCGGGCTCTTTTCAACATAAACAGGTTCATCAATAATTGAGTTGGTGAATTTAAAATTTTATTAAAACACTAGGGCACATACCCTGTAAAAATAATGCCACAAAGTTTCGTTGTTGCTTTCCGGCCCTTATCATTCCAAATAGTAGTAAAACAATTTGATCAATCAAAAGTTATTTGTCTAAATTTAGCAGGTAAATATTTAGACAAAAATGCAATATTCTATTTCCGATCTGGAGCAGCTATCGGGCATATCAGTGCATAACATAAGGATATGGGAGCGCAGGTATGGCGCTCTCAAACCATTACGCACTACCGGCAATACGCGTTTTTATGATGATGAGCAGTTAAGAAGACTGCTATGTATCTCGGGGCTTTATCATGCCGGGCACAAAATATCGCGTGCCTGCGGATTGAGTAACAGTGATATGGCTGATCTATTGCAGCAAGACATTGATAGGGAAGCCACTGCTCAAAACCGGCACGAGTTTTTCATATCGCAGATAATTAACAACAGTTTAGTATATAATGAACAGAAAATAAGTGCATTAATAGCCACATCTATCCAACAAAATGGCATGTTGGCTACTTACAAATCAGTTATTTACCCCACCCTTGTACGCATGGGTTTAATGTGGCTCAACGGCGGACTGTGCGCCTCTCAGGAACATTTCCTATCGCACATTATCAGGCAAAAAATTTATGCGGCTGTAGACAGTTGCACTGTAAATCAGCGTAACAATGCCCCGGGCTGGCTGCTTTTTTTGCCGGAGGATGAAGACCATGATATTGGGTTGCTATTGGCTAATTATTTACTTCGTGCAAATGGACAACGGGTTATTTATCTGGGGCCTAAGGTGCCTTTGTCATCTCTGGTAAATACATTGGAGGCTACTAAGCCGCAAAACCTGCTTTTTTTTATGACGCGGGTAAGGCCATTGGGAAATGCACAAGCTTATATCAACTCGTTATCGGCACAGATCCCTCATGCTAACATCTATTTATCAGGCAATACAAAAGTGCTGGGCGGATTAAGTTTTCCGGCCAACGTTAATTGGATAGCATCACCGGATGCATTGGAACAGGTTATAACAAATTGATGAGCAGCACTTCCACATTGCATAAACATGTTGCAGTTATTGGTTCAGGCTTTGCCGGACTGAGTGCAGCGGCGTATTTGGCAAAAGCCGGTTGCGAGGTAAGCGTTTATGAGAAGAACGAAACCATAGGCGGGCGGGCTCGTCAGTTCAAAACAGACAATGGCTACACCTTTGATATGGGGCCAAGCTGGTACTGGATGCCCGACGTATTCGATAGGTTTTTTGGGGATATGGGCTATAAACCTTCCGACTTTTATCAACTACAAGCCTTAGATCCGCAATACGCCATTGTTTTTGGTAAGGATGATGTATTTGAGGTACCCGCTAACCTGGAAGAATTGATCAACCTGTTTGATCAAACCGAGAAAGGCGGTGCAGCAGCTTTACGCTACTTTTTAAGCGAAGCTAAATACAAGTATAACATTGGTATTAATAAATTGGTTTATAAACCGGGCCTGTCCGTTACCGAGTTTGCCGATATGGATCTGGCGAAAGGATTGTTAAGGCTTCAGGTGTTCACATCGCTTAGCGCGCATGTAAAAAAGCATTTTAAAAACGCTAAACTCAGGGCGCTTATGGAGTTTCCGGCCCTGTTTTTAGGTGCAATGGCAGAGGACACCCCCGCGCTCTACAGTTTGATGAACTATGCCGGGCTTGCTCTGGGTACGTGGTATCCGGCAGGCGGTTTTGGCAGTGTTATATCTGCCATGAAAACTGTTGCCGAAAGGCAGGGCGTTAAGTTTTACACCAGCGCAAAAGTTAAGGGGTTTGATATCAAGGATAAAAAAATAAGCCAAATCCATACCAGCGTTGGTGATGATACCGTTGACGGCGTGATAGGCAGCGCCGACTACCATCACATAGACCAGCAACTGCTTGAGACGCAGTACCGCAACTACACGCCCGCATATTGGCAAAATAGAGTAATGGCCCCTTCTGCTCTTATTTTTTATCTTGGTGTTAAAAAAAAGATAGCCCGGCTTAAGCATCATAACCTGTTTTTTGATGAAGAACTTAAAACACATGCTCACGAGATCTACCGCGAACCACAATGGCCATCAAAGCCTTTATTTTATGTGTGCTGTACTTCAAAAACTGATAATACCGTAGCTCCCGCCGGCCACGAAAACATTTTTATACTGATGCCATTGGCTGTAGGTATTATTGACACGGAAGAACTACGGTCCCGGTATTTTGACCTCATTATAAAACGCCTGGAGGCCTATTGCGGCGAAAGCATCAGCCAAGATATTGATTACAAAAAGAGTTATTGCATTGCTGATTTTCAGGCAGACTACAACGCTTTTGGAGGTAACGCATATGGTTTGGCCAATACCTTGCGCCAAACCGCGCTGTTTAAACCGTCCATCCGCAATAAAAAAGTAGAGAACCTGTTTTTTGCCGGTCACCTTACCGTGCCGGGGCCGGGTGTTCCACCAGCTATTATTTCAGGCAATGTAGCGGCGCACCAATTATTAAAATATTTAAAAAGCTAAGCACATGAAGGAGAAATTTGATCAGTTATCGGCTGAGTGCAGCAAATTAACAACCAAGCGATATAGTACAAGCTTCTCGTTAGGCATCCGCTTTCTGGATAAGAAACTGCACGACCCTATTTATGCTATTTATGGCTTTGTAAGGCTTGCTGATGAGATAGTAGATAGTTTTCACGACTATGATAAACAACTTTTACTTGATCAGTTTAAAAAAGATTGTTTTGAGGCGATAGGCAATGGCATTAGTCTTAACCCTATCCTTAACTCGTTTCAGCAAACAGTGCGTGCGTATGGTATAGACCATCAATTAATTAATCAGTTTCTTTACAGCATGCAAATGGATCTTGGCATTCAAAATTATGACCAGGAGAAGTACAAAGAATATATATTGGGTTCGGCAGAGGTGGTGGGTTTAATGTGCCTTTATGTGTTTACAGGTGGCGATATGCAAACCTATAACGAGCTAAAACCACGGGCAATGAAACTGGGTGCAGCGTTTCAAAAGATCAATTTTTTGAGGGATATTGGCGCGGACTACCAGCAACTTAACAGATCGTATTTTCCCGGAGTTGACCTGGCCCAATTTACAGAAACGGATAAACGCAGGATAGAAATGGATATAGAAGCCGACCTATGCGAAGCATTAAAAGGTATTCGTGATTTGCCACGCTCCTCGCGCCGGGGGGTGTTCCTGGCCTATCGCTACTATCAGCAACTATTTGAAAAAATTAAGCTGGCCGGTGCTTGCAACGTCTTTTCTACGCGGTTCCGCATATCTAACCGGCGCAAAATTGCGTTATTATTTGATACAATGCTTAAGCATAAATTAAACTGGATATAAAAGAATTTTAACACCCCTTTAAAATGACTATATGGAAAGTGTGATTTTGGTGGACGACAAAGACCAAGAGTTAGGTGTGATGGAAAAAATGGAGGCCCATCGTAAGGGGATATTGCACCGGGCTATCTCTATTTTTGTGTTTAACACGCAGGGCGATTATTTGATACAACAACGGGCGTTTGAAAAATATCACTCGGCCGGAAAATGGAGCAACACCTGCTGTAGCCATCCGCGGCCCGGCGAAAAACTTTTAGATGCGGCTAACAGGCGGCTTAAAGAAGAAATGGGTATGGTGTGTGACCTGGCCTATTGGTTCAGTTTTACCTACCGGGCAGAATTAGATCACGGACTTGTAGAACATGAGTACGACCACGTGTTTATGGGCATAACAGACGAACTGCCCAACCCCGATGCAAGCGAAGTTGCTTCATTTAAATATATTAGCAGGGAAGCACTTGAGGACGACTTAGTCAAAAATCCGGAGCATTACAGTGAGTGGTTTAAAATATGTCTGAAGCATTAAAAATTAGTATACCATGCAGGTTGTTATATATATATTAATTGCAATAGGTTCTTTTTTGGGAATGGAAGGCGTGGCATGGCTGGCACATAAATACCTTATGCACGGTTTGCTTTGGAATTTACACGAGGATCATCACCATAAGGAACAATATGGATTTTTAGAGCATAACGATTTTTTCTTCCTGATTTTTGCCACGCCGGGGATTGCCTGTTTAGCGTTGGGTATTTATACCGAAGCCACATTTGCTTTGTATATAGGTATTGGCATTACCGCCTATGGTTTTTGCTATTTTATAGTACATGATATTTTTATTCATCAGCGCATAAAATGGTTTCGTAATACCAATAACTCTTACTTGCTGGGTATACGCCGGGCGCATAAAATGCACCATAAACATTTAGGTAAAGAGCATGGAGAGTGCTTTGGGATGCTTTGGGTACCGATGAAGTATTTTCGGGATAAAAAAACTGCTGCTTAATGATCAAATACACCTATCTGCTGATAGATCTGCTGAGTGTATTGGTGCCTTTGTTGGTATCGTTTCATCCGCGTAGCGGTCTTTACAAGTATTGGTATGCACTGCTCCCGGCTATAGTTATAACAAGCCTGTGCTATGTTATTTGGGATAGCTGTTTTACACACCTTGGCATTTGGGGTTTTAACAAAACTTACCTCACGGGGATTTACATTGGCAACTTACCACTGGAAGAGATATTTTTCTTTATCTGCATTCCTTACTCCTGCGTATTTACTTTTGATTGCCTTACAAGGGTTATTAAACCCACAATTTTAAAAGGCGCTCTCGTTTTTATTAACTATGGTTTGGTTACCGGTTTGATAATTTTAGCCGGTATTTTTCATAAGCAGTATTACACAGGATCGGCCTTTGTGTTAATGGCTGTTTTAATAATATTAGTTCATTACAAAAAGGTAAGCTGGCTTGGGCAGTTTTACGTTGTTTATGCCATCCTACTCATCCCCTTCCTGATTGTTAATGGTTTACTAACCGGGACAGGTTTATCTGCTCCTGTTGTTTGGTACAACCCCGAACACATTATGGGTCCGCGGATATTGACGATACCTGTTGAAGATGTGTTTTATGGAATGGGGCTGGTGCTTATTAATACCTGGCTTTACCAATGGTTACGCAATTTAAGCAAGGCCTGATTATCGTTAGTCGCCGCACAAAAAAGCCGCCCAAAGGCGGCTTCAATCTATTCTAAGTCTTCAATATTATTAAGCAGTTACAACGTGCTCTTTCGCCGCTAAATAACGCTCGGCATCGATCGCAGCCATACAGCCTGTACCGGCAGCAGTAACCGCCTGGCGGTAAATATGATCCTGGGCATCGCCGCAGCAAAACACGCCTTCAACATTAGTTTCGGTTGAACCGGGACGGGTTTTTATATAACCTGTTTCGTCCATGTGAATGTAATCCTTAAATATTTCTGTATTAGGCTGATGGCCGATAGCGACAAAGAAACCGGTTATATCCAATTGTCTTTCTTCGTTAGTTTTATTGTTTTTAACCCTTACGCCATTAACACTTTGTCCATCGCCTAATATCTCCTGGGTTTCTGTATTGTAAAGCAGTTCAATATTCTTGGTATTCAGTACGCGATGCACCATAGCTTTTGATGCCCGGAACTCATCTCTGCGAACTATCATGTAAACCTTACGGCACAATTTAGCTAAATAAGTAGCTTCCTCGGCAGCGGTATCGCCTGCTCCCACAATCGCCACATCCTGCCCTTTAAAGAAGAAACCATCGCAAACTGCACAGGCAGATACGCCGAAACCACTGTATTTCTGTTCAGAATCTAAACCCAACCATTTAGCCGAAGCCCCGGTTGATATAATAACGGTATCAGCAGTAATGGTTTTCACGTCGTCAACCACAACTTTATGCGGCAGGCTTGAGAAATCAACAGAGCTAACATAACCAAAACGAATCTCGGTACCTAAACGCTCTGCCTGCTTGCGGAAATCTTCCATCATTTCAGGCCCCATTATTCCGTGCGGATAACCGGGGAAGTTTTCTACATCGGTAGTTTGAGTTAGTTGGCCACCAGCAAGCATGCCGGTGTACATAACCGGTTTCAAGTCGGCGCGAGACGCATATATTGCAGCAGTGTAACCTGCAGGACCAGAACCTATGATAAGGCACTTAACGTGTTCTATATTTTCAGACATCAGTTTTAAAAATTGCAAACAAAAGTAAGCTTTATTGCCGTGCTCAGCAATAGGCATTGGTCAGCTTATTGTTAGTTTGCTTGGTTAGTTAACAGTTTTAAGTTAATGGAAGTATAATCAAAATACGCGTCAGTAATTTCAGAATTAGAAAAAATGCCTACTGCAAATTTAAAACTACCTGCTTTATAAAACCGTGAAAGGCTACATTCGCCAAATAAAATTCTGTTTGGGAATCTTTTTTGTAAAAAATAAAAATTTTCTATTGACATATGGTTTTTTACCGTATATTCGCATCGTAATAAAAACAACAATGAAATTTAACAATGCATATTTTTATGGCTACTACTTTTACTTTACCAGTACGAGCCGGGACTAATATGCAAAACATATAACAAGAAATTGAAAAGTCCCGGCCCAGAAAGCCGGGATTTTTTGCTTTAAGCGCATTTATGAAAAAAGATAAACCAAGAGTAGCTATACAGGGAATACGGGCATCGTTCCATGAACAGGCTGCATTTGAATATTTTGGCGAAAACATTGAAACGATTGAGTGCGACTCGTTCAAGCAGACATTTGTTGCGCTGGAGAATAAACAAGCAGATTATATTGTTATGGCGATAGAGAATAGTATTGCCGGCAGCATTCTGCCTAATTACTCTCTGCTATTAGGCTATAACTTTCCGGTAGTTGGCGAAGTTTACTTACCTATCCAGTTGCATTTAATGGCTTTGCCGGGTGTAGCTTTTGATCAAATTAAGTACGTCACATCGCACCCAATGGCTATACGCCAGTGTAATGAGTTTTTGGACGAATACCCGCAACTAAAAATTGTAGAAAGCAGTGATACGGCTGCCTGCGCCAAACGCATCCGCGATGAGCAGCTTACAGATACCGTTGCTATTGCCAATGTACTTGCAGCCAGATTATATGGATTGGATATTATTGAGCGTAGAATAGAATCAAACAAAAAAAATTATACCCGTTTTCTGATATTGACTACGCACGATAACGTAGCTAAACAAACACCTAATAAGGCTTCGTTATGCTTCCAGGTAAGTAACCAGGTGGGCGCGTTGGCCAAAGTGCTTAATATTTTTGCCGATCAGGGTGTTAACATGAGTAAAATTCAGTCAATGCCGGTACTTGGTAAGCGCCACGAGTATAACTTTTATGTTGATGTAGAATGGGAAGACAGCAAACAGTATGATGCCGCTGTTAAACAAGTGCTTAAATACACCCACAACTTTAACATTCTGGGCGAATATCTTCGCTATGAAGAAGAAGGCGAAAAAGCTGTTACCACAGCAAAAGCCGAAAAACCCGCACGCAAGTATATAAGTATAAAAAAACTAGATAAATAAAACAGATTTACAGACATTCGCAACCAAATTAAAACGATGAAACTTAATTTAAACATACAGCCGCTAAGCTCTTGGATAACTGCCGTTAATGAACCTTTTTTAATTGCAGGCCCATGCAGCGCCGAAACAGAAGATCAATTAGTGGCGACTGCCCACTTATTAAAAAACACCGGTAAAGTAACTGCTTTACGTGCAGGTATCTGGAAACCACGTACCCGCCCCGGCGAGTTTGAAGGCATTGGCAGCATTGGCCTGGAGTGGTTAAAACGCGCCAAGGCAGAAACCGGCTTACCAGCCGCTGTTGAAGTTGCTACCGCTAAACACGTTGAAGAAGCTTTAGCCGCTGGTGTTGATATTTTATGGGTGGGCGCACGCTCAACCGCTAACCCTTTTACTGTACAGGAAATTGCCGACGCTTTAAAAGGTGTTGATATACCGGTATTGGTTAAAAACCCGGTAAACCCTGATATTTCTTTATGGATTGGCGCTATTGAGCGTATCAATAACGCGGGTATCACCAAATTAGCAGCTATTCACCGCGGCTTTTCATCATACGAAAAATCAGCTTTCCGTAATGAGCCAATGTGGGATATCGCTATCCATTTAAAAACTTTGGCTCCGCATTTACCAATTATCTGCGACCCAAGCCATATCACCGGTAACCGTGATCTGATTGGTTACGTATCGCAAAAAGCGCTTGACCTGGATATGCAAGGTTTAATTATCGAATCGCACATTGACCCAAGCGTGGCCTGGACAGATGCTAAACAACAGGTTACTCCGGCTGCTTTGGCTGATCTGATAGATCGTTTGGTATTGCGTAAACCGGAAGTGGGTGATGCTGTTGTTAAAGATAAATTGCATGATCTGCGCGGTGCTATTGACAAGATAGACGACCTGTTGATCCAAAAAATTGCCGAGCGTATGAAAATTGCTGAAGAAATAGGCACTTACAAACGTGATAACAACATTACCATTTTACAGGTAAACCGTTGGGACGAGATCTTACAAAAGGCTATCAGCTACGGTAAGGCTTTGAAATTAAGCGAAGAGTTTACTGAGAAGTTTTTAGAGTTGGTACACAACGAGTCTATCCGCAGGCAAACAGAGATCATGAATAAAGATCAGGCAGGTCAACAAGCTGAGAAACTTACACACGCCTAATAATGAGTGCTAATATTCTGCTCTCTAAGCCGGGCAAAACCGCCAACGGCACCGTTAACCTTACCGGCTCAAAAAGCGAGTGCAACCGCGCGCTTGTTATTGAGGCGCTGAGCAATGGTAAAGTAAAGGTGCAAAACGTTTCGGATGCTGCGGACGCTGTGACGTTATCAAAAGTTCTAAGTTATAAGTTGCAAGTTGCAGGTGACACAGAAGAACCTACAACACACAACACACAACTTACAACTGTAAACATCGGTCCCGCAGGTACGGCTATGCGCTTCTTAACTGCCTATTATACCTTACAGCCCGAAGAAGTGATTTTAACAGGCAGCGCGCGTATGAAACAACGCCCCATAGGCATTTTGGTTGACGCGTTGCGCGAGTTGGGTGCAGAGATAGACTATGTAGAAAACGAGGGCTTTCCCCCTATCCATATCAAAGGCAACCTGGAGCAAAAAACCAATAGCGTAAGCATAAAGGGCAGCATCAGCAGTCAGTATATTACAGCGCTGTTGCTAATTGCTGCAAAACTACCTCAGGGTTTAGATCTGCATATTGACGGCGATCTAACATCGCGCCCTTATGTTGAAATGACCCTGGCCATGCTGGAGCAGGCCGGAATTAAACACAACTGGGAAGGGAATGTAATAAGCATTGCTCACCAGGAGTTTAAAGAAACTGCGCTACCGGTAGAGCCGGATTGGAGCGCGGCATCGTACTGGTTTTCCATAGCGGCTTTGGCTGACGAAGCGGAACTTTTTTTAACCGGATTAACGGCATACAGCCTTCAGGGTGACAGCGTTATTACCGAGATAATGGCCAACTTTGGTATCACCTCACAGTTTAAAGATGGTGGCGTTCTACTAAAAAAAGAGGCAAAACCTATCAGCAAAAAACTGTTCGATTTGAAAAAATGCCCTGACCTGGCGCAAACTGTCATCGTTGTTTGTGCCGCGTTGGGTCACGAAGCTACTTTTACCGGACTGGAAACCTTAAAAATAAAGGAGACCGACCGGGTGGCAGCTTTACAGAACGAACTGGCCAAAATGGGTGTTAAACTAATTGAGGATAATGAAACATACACACTGGATTGCGGCGGAAAATTCATTCCGGAGCGCATGTTCATTAAAACTTATGACGACCACCGTATGGCTATGGCCTTTGCGCCCTTAGCATTACTGATACCCGAACTGGAAATAGAAGACGCCCAAGTTGTTGAAAAATCATACCCGGCGTTCTGGACAGATCTGGAGAAGGTGGGATTTAAAGTGGAAGCCCCCTAACCCCCTAAAGGGGGAATTTTGGAGGAATCAAAATTTATTATTATCCTATCCCTAATAGGATTTCTATTTTATCGCTCCCCCTTTAGGGGGCTGGGGGGCTAAATAATCATTCCCCCTTTAGGGGGTTAGGGGGCTATATGGCAGGCAATTCATTCGGGCAATTATTCAGGATAACAACATTTGGCGAATCGCATGGCGAAGCCATAGGGGTAATAATTGATGGCTGTCCGTCTATGCTGGATGTAGACCTGAATTATATCCAGGGCGAACTGGATAAGCGTAAGCCCGGCCAGTCTAAAATTACAACCCAGCGTAAAGAAAGCGACACGGTGCGTATTCTTTCGGGTGTATTTGAAGGTAAAACAACAGGCACGCCTATTATGATGCTGATACCAAATGAGGACCAGCGTTCAAAGGATTACAGCCATAATACAGACGTTTTCCGCCCGTCGCACGCCGACTATACTTACCAAACTAAATACGGTATCCGCGATCATCGTGGCGGGGGCCGTTCATCAGCGCGCGAAACTGCCGCGCGTGTAGCTGCCGGAGCCTTAGCCAAATTACTGCTAAAAACACAGGGTATTGAAATTGTAGCGCATGTAAGCAGCGTTGGTAAAATTGACGCGCCTAATGTTGAGATACTAAGCGCTGATGATTTTATAGCTGAACGCGAAAAAAACATTGTTCGCTGTGCCGACCCGGCTACAGCTAACGAGATGATAGCTTTTATTGACTCGGTGCGCAAGGATGGTGATACAGTTGGCGGTAAAGTAAGCTGTCATATATTAAATTGTCCTGTTGGTTTAGGCGACCCAGTTTTTGATAAACTGCATGCTGACCTGGGTAAGGCTATGCTAAGCATTAATGCGGTACACGGCTTTGAATTCGGATCGGGTTTTGAAGGCAGCGAAATGAGGGGTTCTGAGCATAATGATGTGTTTGTTAAAAATGCGGCCGGAGATATCAAAACCATCAGTAATTACTCAGGCGGTATACAAGGTGGCATAAGCAACGGCATGCCTATTGATTTTAAAGTGGCTTTTAAACCGGTTGCAACCATTATGCACAACCAGGCTACCATTAACGCCGCCGGCGACGCTGCCGAGATATCAGGCAAGGGCCGTCATGATCCTTGCGTGGTGCCACGTGCTGTGCCTATTGTAGAGGCCATGGCAGCGTTGGTGATTGCAGACCATTGGTTACGAAACCGGAATACGCAATTACCCGTCTGAACTGAGATTTATAGAATTTTAAGATTTTATGATTAAAAAGCGATGGGTACACCCATCGCTTTTTGCTTTATTAGTGAATTTTACAAATTCTTAAAGGGTGTAAAATTTGTCCGGTTTTCTCAGTGTAGGTGATGCAAAATAATGTTTATCCGTCTGGGTTACCTTTCTCATTCTCATCGTATAAACCTTAGCATGTAAATAGATACACATGCTAAACTATACACAATGCTTTCCTACACCGCACAACTTTATAAAGACGCTTACAGCGGCCTGTCCAAAAACAGCTGGTACTTAAGCATCGTAATGCTTATTAACCGCAGCGGTACTATGGTGGTACCGTTCATGAGTATTTATTGCATTCAGCAATTACATTTTACCATTGTACAGGCAGGCAGTATAATGGCGCTGTTTGGTGTGGGTGCACTTGCAGGCGCTTTTTTAGGCGGTAAACTGGTGGATAAGATAGGCTTTTACGACATGCAAGTGGGCGCGTTATTAAGCGGTGGCCTGTTTTTTATATTGATAGGATTTCTGCAAAGTTTTGTTGCTTTGGCCATTGGAACTTTTGTGTTAAGTCTTTGTAACGAGTCTTTTCGCCCTGCAAATTCTGCTGCTATTGCTCATTACAGCAATGATACCAACAAAACCCGTTCTTACTCTTTAAACCGCTTAGCCGTAAACCTGGGTTGGGCGGTTGGTGGTGGCTTAGGTGGATTTTTAGCTTCGCTCAGTTATCATTTGTTGTTTTGGGTTGATGGTTGTACCAACATTGTCGCGGCTGTGTTACTATTATTTTTAATGCCCCGCGCAGCTGTAGCTAAAACCATAAAAAAGCCTGATACAGCTACTATAAAAACATCTGCTTATAAAGACAATATCTATTTGGCTTTTATAGTATTGGCCACTTTGTTTGCCATATGCTTTTATCAGTTTATGATTATGCAGCCGGTATTTTTTAAAATAGACTGGCACTTTAGCGAGCAGTTTATCGGTTTCCTGATGGCTTTGAACGGCGGGTTAATTGTAGTGATTGAAATGGTGATGATACATAAACTTGAAGGCCGGCGTAATAAGATGGTTTACATAATTGGCGGCGTGGGCTTGGGCGGCATCGCTTACATTTTGCTGAACATATTGCCACCCGGGGCTGCGGCTGCTGTAATTGTGGTTGTACTGGTCACCTTCGCCGAAATGTTTGCCATGCCTTTTATGAATTCCTTCTGGATAAGCCGTACAACGCCACACAACCGCGGCGAGTATGCTGCATTATACAGCATGTCATGGTCTGCGGCTCAAATTGTAGCGCCGTTTTTCGGCAGCAATGTAATAGCGTTTGGCGGCTTTAATTTACTATGGTGGATATTTGGCGGTATTAGTTTCCTGGCGGCTATTGGTTACTATTATCTTTATAAGATAATGAGCCGCCCAGCAATTTAGGCTATTAAAGCTTAACCACTATTCCAACTATAAGGTTGCATTAGTATATTAGTGCAACCATTATAGATCATGAAAAATCACTTTAGCGTTTTTGCGGGTATGATATTTAGCGCCTGCATGTTTGTCGCGGCATTTGCAAATGCTCAATCGGGCTTACCTGCGTCAGATAGTATTCGTCTAAACCAATTGGGGTTTTATCCCAAAGCGCCAAAAACTGCAATAATACTTACAGATCGCCCTCAGAAATTTACTATACAAGCAGTTAATGGTAAAACAATATTTAGCGGCACATTAACGCCATCAGCAAAACCAGATCTGTCTGGCCGTACTATTTACCTGGCTGATTTCTCAACCTTACAGCAAGCGGGAAATTATGTTTTAAATGTACCTGATGCTAATTATAGCTATCCGTTTGCTGTTAATATTGATATTCATCAAAAAGTAGCAGCGGCAGCTATAAAAGGGTTTTATTATCAACGGGCTTCTATCCCGTTACTTGAAAAATATGCAGGCAAATGGACCCGACCAGCCGGGCATATGGGTAATGATGTATTGGTACACCCATCTGCCGCGACTGGTCAACGGCCCGCAGGAAGTATAATTTCTGTTCCACGCGGATGGTATGACGCGGGCGATTATAATAGCTACATAGTTAATAGTGGTATAACCATGGGCACGCTGTTTTCGTTGTATGAAGATTTCCCGGCGCACATGAAAACCGTTGCTTTAAATATCCCCGAAAGCAACAATCAATTACCTGATGTACTGGATGAATGTTTATGGAACTTACGCTGGATGTTAGCCATGCAGGACCCAAATGATGGTGGTGTATACAATAAATTAACCAACGCCTCATTTGATGGGATGATAATGCCGGATAAGGCTGTTATGCCACGTTATGTAGTACAAAAAGGCACAGCGGCCACACTTGATTTTGCTGCTGTTATGGCCCAGGCGAGCAGAATTTTAAAACCTTTTGAAAAACAAGTACCCGGCTTGGCCGATTCGTGCCTTAAAGCGGCAGTAAGTGCCTGGCAATGGGCATTGGCCAGTCCAAAAATGGCCTATAACCAGGATGCCATGAATAAGCAGTTTGAACCAAAAGTAGTTACAGGCGGTTATGGCGATGGCCGGTTTGACGATGAATTTGATTGGGCCGCTGCCGAATTGTATATAACTACTAAAGATGAGGCTTATCTTAAAAATTTAGCGTTGAATAATATTCGTTTGTCAATACCATCCTGGTCGCAGGTGCGTATGTTGGCTTACTATAGTTTATTACGCAATCGCGGCAGCTTAACTTCATCTTTAAAACCTGTCATACCTGTATTAAGCGATAAACTCACTGCTTTTGCTGATAGCTTGTCAAATCCCGCTACCTTATCCGCTTATCAAACAGCTATGGGGCGGTCTGCCCGTGACTTTAATTGGGGAAGCAGCTCGAATGCTGCCAATCAGGGAATTGCCTTGATAAATGCTTATTTGTTAACAAAAAACAAGCAATGCCTAAACGCAGCATTAGCCAATTTAGATTATTTACTGGGCCGTAACGGCACAAGTTACTCGCTGGTTACCGGGTTTGGCCATAAACCCATTATGCACCCCCACCATCGCCAATCAGTTGCCGACGGTGTTGTTGACCCTGTACCGGGCTTACTATCCGGCGGGCCAAACCCAAGCCAACAGGATAAGGTACCTTTACCTACAAAAATACCTAACCGCGCACTGTCTGATAATGACCAGGCTTACGCTTCTAACGAAATAGCTATTAATTGGAACGCACCATTTGCTTATTTAGCCAATGCCATTGAGGCACTAAAAACTTCGGCAGGTTATACCAAATAATTTATAGCATCAGCCGCCCTTTAGCATTCGGACAGTAACTAATAGCTGACCCAAATGCCGCATAACATGTTCTGCAGCGTGGACGTAAAGGCCTATCACGGTAGAAGGTATTTGCGCGCGACCTACCCCGCGAACTTCTGTAAGCGTAGCCTCATCAACAGCGCTCAGCTTTTCAACCGCTTCATCCACCCTTTTTGCAAAACCATCTAATAAAGCTGCAACGCTGTCCTGATTTTGGGGCGCTTTTCCTTCGCCATGCAAAAAATCCATCTGATGCTGCGTTAACGGCTCTGCTTGCGCGTAAGTAAATAACCGGTCTATAACACCCGCCATGTGCTGCAAATGAAAGCCCGGCGAAGCCATACCTACGGGCTGAATCCATAAATAAATTTCCGGAAAATCGGCCATCAACCTGTTAACTTCTTCTTTGGCCTGCAATAACGCATGTGCAACCGGCTGTAACAAAGCGGGCACATTGGGTAAAGGCCCCCGTAACCAAACTTCGCGTTGATGCTGTTCTGCCATATTATTTTTCTATGTGGTTTATTATAATATCTCTGTTGAATTATTTATTGGTACAGCTATTGCATTACTCCGAAAAATCAAAGTTTATGATAAATAACAATACAAAGCTTATAAAATACTTTATAGCCTGTTTGGCTATAATAACTGCATTTACATTTCAGGCCTGTAAAAAAAGCAGGTCAGACATGGGTAAGCAACTTTTTGCTGCCAGTAAAAATAAGGTTTTTAAAGACGTAACCCCCGAGGGCTTCTCGGAAGTGTTTCAAAAATTACTTGCGGATGAGAAGACTAAAATTACTCAGCGACAAGTTATTCTTCCGTTTTACAAGAACAATGATTACGATGCCGTTTTTGTGATGGATCAAATCATAAAGGAAAAATTTAATCCGGCTAACGAATATCTTTTTAAAGCTAAAGCGCATGGCTTAAACCCTAAAATTTTTCAGGCAGATCAAATCAACGCGCTTATCAATAAATTGCATGATAAGAAAGCCATTAAAACTTTAGACGAGGCTTATCATGATTTAGCGGAACTGGAAATTTTAACTGCAAATGCCATGGTTAACTACTCCAACGCCTTGCAGTTTGGTGTAATTAGTCCGCGTCGTATTTATCAGCGGTATTATACAGAAACTAAACGCCCTGATAGCTTATCAATGCTGCAGGTTTTTCAGACTGCTAACCTTAAAAACTACCTCGATAGCATTCAGCCTAAAGATCCGCAATACATCGCCTTACAAAAAGCATTGGCTGGTAACACACAGGTACCTGGAATGACGGCCGAAGAAAGTGAACGAATTTTGGCGGTAAACCTGGAAAGATTGCGTTGGAAAAATAAACCAACTGCTGATAAGTATGTGGTGGTTAACATTCCTGACTATCGCCTGGATGTGATGGAAAATGGCCATTCTACCCTGAATATGAAAGTTTGTGTGGGGGAAGGCCGGAATGTTGACATGCAGGATAAATTAACGGAGTACGACGAAAGCGATAAGATCGATCGCCCTTTCTCTCGTGAAACACCACAATTAAATAGCATGATCCACAGCGTACAGGTTAACCCTGTTTGGAATATACCTGAAAGCATCGCGTCTAAAGAGATAATGAAAATTGCGGCAAGAGACCCTTACTACTTAGACAATGAAGGAATTGATGTTTATAAGGATGGCGAAAAAGTAAGCGACCCGGAAACCATTGATTGGGCAAGTGCACCTGCAGATACCTATTCATTTAAACAGCGCCCGGGCGATGGCAATGCATTAGGTAAAATAAAGTTTTTGTTTAACAATAGCAGCAGCGTATATCTGCATGATACGCCAGCAAAATTAGCCTTTAATAAACCTGTTCGCGCTGTAAGTCATGGCTGTGTGCGTTTAGAGAAACCACAGGAACTGGCTTTAGCATTATTTGGCAGCGGAGAAAAGTACGACAGGATAGTTAAAGACATGGCCGGTAATAACACCGAACCCACTGATATTGCCGTTCCTAAAAAGGTACCGGTTTACCTTACCTACGTAACTTGCTGGCTTGACGATACCGGCACCCTGCAATTCAGGCGGGATGTTTACGGCCTGGATATTGTGTTGTATGCACATATGAACAAAATGATATCCGTTTAAAAACACAACGCATACAAGAAAGGCGCTTCTAATTAGAAGCGCCTTTCTTGTATAAAAATATTTTTGTTTGACTAGATCTTTGGCAATGAATCCTTTTCGGCAGGTGCCGCATTAAAAGCAAAGTTGCTTTCAAACGCATCATTCAAATACTTTGATGTGTAATTGGTATCATTGCCATTAATAAACAATAAGGTTTTGCCCTTAATGTTGTTAATAACCATATCAATAACCTCCGGCGAAACAGCAGGGCAACCGTGGCTTCTGCCTAAGCGGCCTAACTGAGCTATCGCTCCCTGGCTAACGTAATCAGCAGCGTGTACAACAATAGCACGGTTACGTGCGGCACTGTTAAAACCCGCGTCCATACCATCTAAACGTAAAGAGCGGCCATGTTTACCAAAATAAACATCATCAGTAACATAAAAACCAAGGCTGCTTTGGTGCGACTCATTGGTATTTGAAAAATGGTCGGCCATATCATTGCCACTACCCTGTCCGTGTGCTACCCATGTGTTAAGTAATAACTTTTTGTTTAGGATATCAACTATCCACATGCGTTTTTCGCGGCTTGATTTTGTAAAATCAACTACGGTTATTATTCCACTTTTTTCCGACAATTTGTTGGCCGCTTTCAGGTTAAAATAGCCGGTTAAAGCTTTTTCAAATACTTGCTGACTTAACCCGGTTTGATTCAGGCTGGCAGCCTGATAAACCGAACTTACGTATTCATTAAACAACTCTTTAGCAGAGTATCCGCTTTTTGTGGTCGCTACAACTTTCTTACCTTCTGCAGGTGCCCAGCTAATTACTGTAACACATAACATCAAAAAAACGCAGCTTACCCACCAAAAATGTTTTCTCATATTTTCTAATTTAAAATTATAAATTGCTTGTGGCGAATTGGATAGAACAAATATACGAATAATATTTAACAATAGGCTTATTGCTTGTCACAATATTGCCATTAAGTAAATTAATTTTCTTAAAAAATTAATTTAATATACTTATTCAATATCTAATCTTATCAGCCATACAATGACAGCAAGTTTGAGGAAAGGTTTAAAACATAGTGAGTATAAAAGAAGAAAGGCCGGATATCCGGCCTTTCTTCTTTTATTTTTAGATAAAGTTATATCACTTCATTAATACTCATTTCCTTGATCTCTTTTATCTCATGTCGGCCATTTTTAAAGGCTTTGCGTGGCGACAAACCCAATAACTCAAACATAGCCATATCTTCATCAAATGAAGGGTTAGGCGTGGTTAACAGTTTCTCTCCTGCAAAGATAGAGTTAGCACCCGCCATAAAGCAAAAAGCTTGTTCAACGGTACTCATTTCGGTGCGGCCTGCCGAAAGGCGTACTACCGTTTTAGGCATAACAATACGTGTAGTGGCTATCATCCTTACCATATCCCATATAGAAACGCGCGGCTGCTCTGCCAACGGCGTTCCCTTAACAGGAACAAGCGCGTTAATTGGAACCGATTCAGGGTGTTGAGGTAGATTGGACAGTGTTTTGATCATAGAGATGCGATCTTCAACCGTTTCGCCTAAACCTATTATGCCACCGCTGCATACAGAGATCTTGGCTTTACGTACGTGTTCCAGTGTCTGCAATCTATCATCATAAGTACGGGTGGTAATAATGCGTTTATAATCGTCTTCTGATGTATCAAGGTTATGATTATAAGCATACAGGCCTGCATCGGCTAAACGCTGTGCCTGGCCCTCGGTTAGCATACCTAAGGTGCAGCATACCTCCATATCTAAACCATTCACGGCTTTCACCATGTCAATTACCTTATCAAAATCACGGTTATCGCGCACCTCGCGCCACGCGGCGCCCATGCAAAGTCTTGAAGCACCACCGGCTTTTGCTCTTTCTGCAACTGCAATAACCTCTTCCTTCGGCATAATGGCATGCACATCAACACCTGTATTATAGCGTGCGGCCTGCGGGCAATAAGCGCAATCCTCAGGGCAGCCGCCGGTTTTTATAGATATCAGCGAACTTATCTGTACTTCTGCGTAATCTTTATTTTCACGATGCATAGTCGCCGCTTTATAAACAAGGTCAAGCAACGGTGTGTGGTATACTTCAGCAATCTCTTCGCGGGTCCAGTTATGTCTTACTTCGGTCATTCTGTATTTATTTTTTATAAGTATTAATTATCCTCCTAAAAGCGTTTGTGTATCCCGCTTCAGTGCTGATAAATGATTAATTATTATATTCCATATTTGCTCAGGATGTACATTATCGTAGCTATGGATTATTTTATTTCTGGTATCAACAATTCTCCTCGCATCAGTAATTTGTATGTCCGGATATAATTTAAGTATATTATTTACAGCTTCGCCTATAATTTCTAAATTTCGTTCAACGGCGTGTTGAAGCATAAGATTACCGCTGAAACTTTCAAAATCGTTGTTAGTTCCAACAAACTGTTCAATATTTTCAATAGATGTTAGCACGTCAAACAGATACTTCTTTAATTCACGCTGCATATATCAATTGCTTTTTCTCATCAATATCTGCACGTAAATAGGGGTTTTTTAATGACCCATTTATAAGCAAATCCACCTCTCTGTTGAACAAAGATCTTAGTTCGTCATGCAAATCCCACCATATTCTCCCTCTATCCAACGTATTTACGGTATCGTCAAAATCAACCAATAGGTCGATATCGCTACTGTCGTTAAAGTTGTCGTTTATTACAGACCCAAAAGCATAGGCGCGTTTTACATTGTGGGTTTCAAACAACCTTACAATAATTGGTAATTGCGCCTGTATTATCGGATGAAGCATAATTCACAAAATTACAATTAAACCGATTACTATTTTAACCTTACAGCAAAAACTTGCTGGCAAACCACAAGGGTAAGAAAAAACCTGCACAGTCTGTAAACGTGGTGATGATAATGGATGATGCAACCGCCGGATCTATTCCAACCCGCTTTAAAACCAACGGAATTGTTGCCCCGGTTAAACCTGCGATAAAAAGATTCCCTGTCATGGCTAAAAACAAAACTACACCCATCATTGGGCTGCCGTCATAAACAAATGCAAATGCCCCAACAATTAACCCGTTAACCGCGCCATTGATCAACCCTACAGAAAATTCTTTTAAAACAGTTCTGTAAGCCTGGCTATCTGTTAAATCACTTAAAGATATACGGCGCACGGTTACCGCCAGCGCTTGAGTAGCAGCGTTACCCCCCATACCACTAACAATAGTCATATATGCTACAATGGTTGGAATGGCAACCTGCACAGAAGCAAAGTGCCGCACCACACCCGCCGCCAAAAAACCTGTGGCTAGGTTTAAAACCAGCCATGGCAAACGACTCTTTACTGCATCCTGCCAGCTACCGCTCAGTTCCTCATCTTCTGATACACCCGAGAACTTTAGAATGTCCTCAGTGCTCTCCTCCTCCATTACGTCGATAATATCATCAACCGTAATTCGGCCCAGCAACTTCATGTGATCATCAACAACGGGGATGGTGGTAAGGTTGTATTGCGATATCAGCCGCGCTACCTCTTCCTGGTCAACGTCCGCATTAACATAAACCGGGTCGGCTTTTAGCAAACTGCTTATTTTAGCATCGGCATGTGCCTTTATAATATTTTTTATGGATACCACGCCTTGTAAGGTGTCGTCGTCTTCCACCACATAAATGGTGTAAAATTCCTCCATCTCTTCAGATTGCCGTATAATATCATCCAGCGCGCCTTTCTTATCCTGCCTGATATTGACCTTTATCAGCGAGGAGTTCATCAAACCACCGGCAGTATTCTCGCCATAGCTTAATAACGCGCGTATGCTAGATGCATCTTCCTCATCCATACTCTCCAGCAGGTCCTGCTGTTCGTGTTCTTCCAGTTGGGCTATAAGGTCGGTGGCATCATCATAATCCAGCTCACTTACAATCTCAGAACGTTTTTCGGGATCAAGGTTAATAAGCAGTTCCTCCGGATGCGACTCCTCATCCATTTCTGAAATAACTTCTGAAGCAATTTCAGTAGGCAGGATATTAATGATACGCTCGTGAGCTTCGGAGGGTAATCGCTCAAATAATATAGCTATTTCTGAAGCATGGTAATCTTGCAATACCTCCGCTAAGCCGGCATCATCGCCCTCAAGGGCCGCTTTTACACGGCTCAGGTCCTTCTTATCTACTTCAAAAGATTGCATGCGGCAAAATAAGCATTTGATATGGAATAAGTAAGATTAAAAGTGTGTGCTAAGCTATTGTTAACCGTTTTTTCTAAAACCACAATCCTTTTAATCCAATTCATAAACAACTGTAAATTAACATCTTAATAAAATAATTAAAAAAAATATTGACGAAGCGATTTTAATTAATATTTTTGTCGACTAAATCTATAGAATTTATATATTATTATGATTAAACTTTACATCCGCCGAATCGCTTTATCCTGTTGTTGTTGCTAATGTCCGTTCCCCACACCTTAAACAATAACACACATCAAAAAAATTAAAGCACAATAATTACAATGAAACATCTAAAAAACACTATAAAATTCTTACTAATAACCTTCCTCGTTTATTCTTCTCCGGCAGCACTTGCACAGAATGTAGTAACAGGTGTTGTAAAAAACTCTAAAGGAGAGCCGGTACCATTGGCTACCGTAACAGTTAGAGGCACAACAATCGCTGTTGCTGCGGATGAGCAGGGCGTGTTCAGCATTACTCCCAAACTGGAGCCTCCTTTTTACCTTCAGGTAAAATCTGTTGGTTTTAAACCACAGGATTTCCAGGTTTTGACTTTCCAAACCACTCCTATTGATCTTACATTGGTTGAAGATGATCTGTTGGGCGAGATCGTGGTAACATCACGCCGCCGCCGGGAGCTTTTACAGGATGTTCCTATCCCCGTTTCAGTTGTAGGTGGTGCGCAGATCGATCAGGCCGGCGCATTTAACATTAACTACGTTAAGCAATTTGTGCCGTCATTACAATTGTATACATCAAACCCCCGTAACACAGGCATCAATATTCGTGGTATTGGCTCACCGTTCGGTTTAACTAACGATGGTTTAGATCCGGGTGTAGGTGTGTATGTAGACGGCGTTTATTACGCACGCCCTGCTGCCGCTACATTTGACTTTATCGACGTAGAAAACGTGGAAGTGTTACGCGGCCCTCAGGGTACCTTATTTGGTAAAAATACTGCTGCAGGTGCCTTTAATATCACCACGCGCAAGCCAAGTTTTACCCCAGGTTATACTTTCGAAACCAGTTTTGGCAACTACGGTTACGTACAGGGTAAGGCTGCTATAACCGGTCCGTTAAGTAAAACTATCGCTGCTCGTTTATCGTTTTCGGGTACGCAACGCGATGGTTTGGTACAAAACGTTCGTACCGGCCGTGCAGTAAACGATATCAATAACTTAGGCGCACGTTTACAATTTTTATACAAACCATCTGATAATGTATCCATCACTTTAGCGGGAGACGCGTCTGATCAGAAGCCTGAGGGTTATGCCCAGGTAGTTGCCGGTGTTGCGCCAACCAAACGGGCAGCTTATCGTCAGTTTAACGCTATTATAGCCGATCTTGGGTACACTCTGCCAAGCCTGAATGCTTTTGACCGTGTTATAGATCATGATACGCCTTGGAGATCAGGCAACCAATTGGGTGGTGTTTCATTAAACGGCGATTTTAAGATCGGTCCGGGTACTTTAACTTCTACCACCGCCTATCGTTACTGGAACTGGGATCCGTCAAACGACCGCGATTTTACAGGGCTACCGGTATTGTCAAAATCACAAAATCCATCAAAACATCATAACTGGTCGCAGGAAGTACGTTATGCAGGCGACTTTGCTAAAAATCTGAGCGGTGTTGTTGGTGTATTCTATCTGGACCAGGAGGTTAAAACTACAGGTACAGAAGAATCAGGCTCGGCGCAGGCACGGTTTTCAAAAAGTTCAACCGGTAACAACGCTAATACACCAGGCACCACCAACGATCAGTTATGGGCTACGCCGGGATTGTTAGAGGGCTACGGAATATATACCAACTCATCTATCAAATCAAAAAGCGCGGCGGCCTTTGCCAGTGTTGATTATGAATTGGCAAAAAACTTCCACATTGTACCGGGTGTGCGCATAAACTATGATAAAAAGGATGTATTTTATGATCGCCAGGCAAGAGGTGGTTTAGATATAGCTAACAGCAGCTACAGCGCAGCGGTAAAAGCTGAATTGCAAAAAATTAAAAACGGTGTGTACAGCAGCCAGTCTTATACCACCAGTATTGACGAGAACAATTTTACTTACTCAATAACTGCCGCTTACAGGCCAAGCACCAGGTTAAATGCTTTCGCTACTTACTCAACAAGCTATAAGCCTGTAGGTGTAAATGTGGCCGGTTTGCCATCGCCAGAGGCTGGTAAAACTATTTTAGATTATGCTGTTATTAAACCAGAGAAGACCCATCACTACGAAATTGGCTTTAAAAGCACACCGGTAAATAACTTCCTTTTAAACGTTACGTTCCACAACTCGGATATAGACAATTACCAAACCAACGTTCAATCGCCCGACCTGACCGTTAACCGTGGTTACATTGCCAATGCCGAAAAAGTGAACGTAAAAGGCGTAGAATTGGATGGTAATTATAAAGTAAGCCAGCATTTCTCATTCTACGGAAACGCTGCTTATACTAACGCCAAGTATGTTAAGTTCACCAATGCCCCCCTTCCGTTAGAAGAAACCGGCTTGTTACCTGCGTTTAAAGATATTTCCGGCGCAGCACTTCCGGGTGTTTCTAAATGGGCAGGCGCGTTGGGCGCTGAGTACGATACTGATGCAAGCTTCCTGGGTAACACTACTTCAAAATTCTTTTTAGCGGCTGATGGTTCTTTCCGTTCATCATTCTCGTCAAGCGCTTCTCCATCGGCTTATTTAAACATAGCCGGTTATGGCTTGCTTAACGCCCGTTTAGGCTTTAAGGCTACCCGCGGTATAAGCGCTTACATATGGAGCCGTAACCTGCTTAACCAAAACTATTTTGAGCAGCTATTACCGGCAGGTGGTAACGCGGGCCATTACGCAGGGGTATTGGGCGACCAAAGAACTTTAGGTATTACTCTAAGATATTCTTTATAGGTTTATATACAATTGATAGGTTGAAGGCCGCTCCGAAAGGACGGCCTTTTTTGTTTTCAAGCATACACAAAAAGGCTTTAGATCCGTGGTTGTTCGAAAAATTAAAAAAGAAGCGAAGGGTCGTGCGATTCCCCTCTTAACCAACAACGTCATAGCGAGCGCAGCGTGGCTATCTCTTTAAGCTTATCCGCCACGTATGTCTGATTTACAAGTCGCCGGACTGTCCCAAGGAGGTCGCTATGCTGCGCTTGCGATGAAGCGCGGAAAGAATATTCACAAAAAAAGCCCTGCTACTGCAGGGCTTAATTAACTCAAATTTCGATATTATTACTTTATTACAAACCCGCCCATTGGCTGAATTTCTATTTCCAGTTCACCGTTTTTAGCTATGTCAATTTGTTTTGTGAAAGTGGCCTTAGCGCTGTCGTCATTATAAAGCTGTACTTTTTTACCGGCAATCATAGGCAGGTTAAGCTTCAGTTTTAAAACTTCTTTACCCGCGTTAGCACCGGCTATGTACCATCTGCCCTGGGAACGACGTGCTATTACCGCGCTTTTACCCGGGTATCCGTCAATGTAAAGCGTTTCTTCCCAGGTAGTGGGTACCGTTTTCATAAAATCAATTTCAAACGGCGGCACATCTGTAAGGTTATTAGGAGCAAGCGCGAAAAACTGTACCGAGTTTTGGAACAAAACAGCTGTAGCCAACTCAAAAGCATCAGTGGTTAAGCGTGGGCTCCTGTCTTTATTGGTTTTAGTAAGATACTTATTTAAAAATGTTCCGCCAAACTCCATATTGCCTACCGCGTTGCGAATGAACGGGTGGAAGGTAGCATAAACAGCTTCTGTTTGACGGTTGCCCTGGTTAAAATATACCATCTCTGATGCCAAAACCGCTTCTGTGCCTACGTAGTTAGGGTACATCCGCTCCCAGCCGCGCGGCAAGGTTGCTCCGTGAAAATCAATCATCAGGCCGTAATCATTAGCGTCTGATAATACATCCTCGTAAAGGCGCATGGTTTCTTGCTTGTCGCCACCCCAGAAATCAACCTTAAGGCCAACCACGCCAATATCGCGCAGCCACTTCATTTCTTTTTTACGCTCAATAGAGGTATTCATTTTATTGCGTGGCCCCTGCGGTGCGTCATTAAACTGACCGTTCGAGTTATACCATAAAAACACGGCTACTTTTTTTGATGCCGCGTATTTAACCAGCTCCGCCATTTTCTCTTTACCCACATTTTTATCCCACAAAGCATCCATCAAAATAAAATCATACTTAAGTGTTGCAGCCAGATCAATAAACTTAACCTGATCAGCATAGTTCATGCTGTTGTCCTGCCATAGTATCCAGCTCCAAGTGCCTTTACCGTATTTGTAGATCTTTGATGCTTTATATAAAGGATCAACCACATCATACGGAATGGTAGTTTCTACAATTGGTTTTAGATTATCGCCAACGGTAATTGTGCGCCATGGGGTATAACCCGGCAAAGCTATAGCGGCTCCGGTAGAGCCGAACCCATTGTTTTGTTTAACATTCGGGTACTCAATTGAATAAACACCATCGGCAGATATCTCGCTCAGATGCGAAGCACAGTAAAGGCTAGATACACCTGTTTCTGACAACAGCACCCAACCATCAGTACCAACATGAAACAAACCGGGGAACACATAACCTTCTGTAGCAGGGCGTGGTTTTACCATTGGCGCATCGGCAACATAAGCGCTTTCATAACTTGGGGCAGTACGGGCAAAGCCGGTCATAGGCGTCATGTTGTTAGATAAAAAGGTAGTTGTGGCCGATGGGAACTTAAACCCTGTAGCCTCTTTTTCAACCACGCATGACAGGCGTTCGCCCATTGGCTCTATCTCATAACGGAAAGCTATATTGTTATTGCTTACCTGGAACTCTACATTCAATTTGCGTTGCTTAGCGTTCTCTAACACATAGATCAACTTATTGGCCGCGTAATGTATTTGCGAGCGTTTTATCTTGTCCTGTGTATAGTTTTTATCAACAACACCCTGGGTATTGCTTAAATATTTCATGCCCGTAGTAAAGTCGCCCTCGTTAGTTGTAAGGCCTAAAGGCGACTTATCTAACATGGTTTTACCTTTGTAAGTTACCGAGTAAGCCGGTTTTCCATCAGTTACGGTAATGTTTACACTTAATTGCTTATCCGGGCTAACAACCGAAATGTCCTGGGCATACGTGTTAAGCGTAAACGCGCTTAAGCCTACCGCAAGCAGCGCTGAATTAAAAAATTTCATAATAATGTTTGGTATCAGAATGGTTTGTGATCAACTAACAGCAAATGTATAATTGTTTTTAAAACACTTATTATTTTCCGCGATTTTTTTTAATGGATATCCTTGTTAGTGCAGGATGTTGCGCTACCAACTAAAAATTTAATTTTAGTTTAATAGTGGTATAATACTTTGTAATTTATAGTAACTTTAGTCTATACAAAACCCATAAACCAATTATACTGCTTAACCAGCCACAATTCTCTAAAAAGTGAATAGTAAGCATATCAATACTCTTAATTATTTGCATGGCGTAGCTATTGCTGTGTTTTGGGGTATTTGCTTATTGTTTTGCGCTCAGCACTCATTTGCATATGAACTTAGTGGTAATAAAGCTAACCCTATACAGGCAGACAGCACCCTATTTAATATTACAGGGCGCGTTACAGACGAAACCGGCCAGCCCCTACCCGGCGCAACGATTTTTTTAAGCAACTCAAAATGGGCGGCAGGTACAGACGGTGAGGGTAGGTTTAAATTAAGCGGCGTACCTGCAGGTAATTATGAAATGCTTGTGCGTATGATGGGTTTTGTAACCATTACACAACGTCTCACCATTTCAACCAAATCACTTAATATAAACTTTACTTTAAAGCCGGACGCTATTTCGCTTAATGAAGCGAAGATAACGGCTAAACCCGACGGAAACCGCGCCCGTTATTTAAAAATGTTTACAGAAGTATTTATTGGACAGTCGCGCATTGCAAAAAAGAGTAAAATTGTTAATAGTGATGTACTCAGGTTCAAATACATTAATGGCGCAGGCACTTTAACCGCCAGTTCTACCGACTTTATTAAAATAGAAAATGCCGGGTTGGGTTATAATGTCTATTACCTCTTAAATTCGTTTTCGTTTAACCGGCAAGAGCAATCATTTTCTTACAAAGGCAAAATATATTTTGAGGAACTGAAAGGCGACGAAAAAAAACAAAAAGAATGGGAACAGAATCGCTCGTCTGTTTACTATGGCTCCATGCAGCATTTTTTCAGAAGTCTTTATAACGGAACTACTGAGGGACAAGGATTTAAGATTTTTAAAATTGCCGACTCGGAGTTGCGTCAAACAGCCAACTATAACATTTCCGGTTCGGCGCGAGGCCGTTTGGCAGGTATATCCCGAATAATGATTGACCAGGCTAATATTAAACCTATTAATCCGGAGTTGCTGCTTAAAAATTCGGATTTGAACAGGGTTTTAAATCTACCCTTATTGGTAAATCGCAATGATACTACCCGTTTTTACATTTGTTATGTTCGCAAAAGTGAGCCTGTAGAGTTTTTAAACAGCGGCGCACATTTATATATCCCGGTGCCAAACGCGCAAATTTCAAGGCTTTATCAGTTGGATGATAATATAGTATTGAATAAAAACGGCACACTAAATTCGCAAAAAGGTGTAATGATTGAGGGCTTTTGGGGTTGGCAGCGTGTTGGCGATGTGTTACCGGAAGAACTGTTACCGGCAGATATAAAAGAGCAAACAACATTAGCGGCAAACTCAAACCAATTGCTGATGCCCATGCCCGTTGAAAAGATCCACATACAAATGGACAGGCCCTGGTATTTAACCGGCGACACAGCCTGGATGAAACTATATGTTGTGGATGCCTATAACAGGCCGTCTACAGATAGCAAAATTTGTTTTGTTGAACTGATAGACGGGAAGAAAAATATAGTTAAGAATCTGCGTTTACCTTTAAACGCGGGCATAAGCTGGGGAGAAATAGCGCTTAGTGACAGCCTGTTTAAAAATGGCACGTACATGCTGAGGGCTTACACTAATAATACCCAAAGCAATGGTAACAGCTTTTTTTACAAAACCGTTGTTATAGCCAACCTTAGTTCGGCACCGGCTAAGTTAAATGGTAATGCACTAACGCAAAATTCGCCGTCTGTTTCAGATAGCCTGAAACTTCAGTTTTTTCCGGAAGGAGGTACGTTGCTTAATTATATAGACTCGCGCGTAGCAATTAAAGTTTCGGCGTTGGGTAAACCGCTTAACAAAACATCAGGCTACATAGCCAACGAGGTTGGAAGCCATATAGCTAAATTTGAAACCGATGAAAACGGCGTTAGCGTCTTTAATTTAAAACCACAAAAAGACGGTAAATACCGGGCGGTGCTAACATTACCTAACGGACAAGAAAAACGCTTTGCTTTACAACAGGCACAGGCAGCCGGCGTTAATATGGCTGTAAAACAAAATGATAATGACATTATAGTATACCTCAACACTGCCGATCTCAATAGCCAAACTCCTCTTAACCTTGTAATTAAAGCTGCTGACAGAGTACAGTATCAAGCAGATAAGTTATTAGCTACAGGCCGGGACAGCATTGTTATTTCAAAAACAGAACTCCCGGCAGGTATGCTGCAGTTTAATTTATACGCCGCCGGTAGCAACGTTATCGCACAAAGAATGGTATATAATCAAACTAACAGAAAACTCAATGTAGCAATTACTTCTAACAAGGCAATATACAAACCATATGAAAAAGTTGACCTGAGTATTGCCGTAACTGACCTGGAAGGCAGACCCGTAAGCGGCAACTTTTCTGTAGCGGTAAATAATGAAGCGGATATAGCAGTAAATGATATAAACGCTAAAGATATATTTAATGATCTGTTAAGTACCGTTAAGTTAAAAAATTGCACAAATGATCTAAGCTATGACCTTTCTGCTATGGATGTAGAAACGCTTAACCGCCTGGATAATTTACTACTTACTGTTAAAACACAAAACGGTAAAAAACAAGCGTCAAGCCAATCGCAAGTTCTTAACGTGCCGCAAGACACGTCTTCCTTGCTGAGTGGGCAATTATTTACAGCTAAGGGAAAACCTGCAGCATCAAGTGTAGTTGGTTTGTTCTTTCCTACGGGAGGGCCTGCTTTAACTGCAGTTTCAGATGTGGACGGCAAATTTATTTTTAACAATATCCCGGTTAAAAGAGGCGAGCCATTCTACGCTGTAGCGAAAGACAAAAATAAAGGCCTGATTGTGGCAATTGATAAATATGAGCCTCCGATTATTGCAGACGAGATAATGACTGACACAACCATGAGTGATGACATTAACCGGTACATAAACAAAATTGCTAAAAGGATTGAAGAACTAAAAACAGGCAATATGTTGGGTATACAGCTCAATGAGGTACTTATAAATGAAAAGAAAAAAACTGAACCAACAATAAAGGATATGATCAAAGAGAGATCGTCTAACATGGGTGGCACGCCAGACCAGGTGGTAACCTTTATAGACTTGTTGGATTGCCAGGGAAGTAGTCTTGGCGAATGCCTTGCTTTAAAGCTGCGTGGGGTTATGGCTGTTGTAGATTCGCAGCACAACGTCTCATTAGTAGCACGTGGAAGAAGCAACAAACCAATGGCTGTTTTTGTTAATGGCATAGAACGACCTGACGGGCTTAGAACAATTTCGGCAGGGCAAGTATCAAGTGTAGAAGTTTTAAAGGGAAGCAACGCCGCAGCTTATGGTATGAGCGGCGGTAATGGCGTAGTTGTTATTACTACAAAAGGCGGCGAATTAGATTACTGGACCTTCGAACAGGAACATTACGCGCCAGGCTCTACAAAAACATCGCCTGTTAAACTATTCCGGTTTGAAAACGGTTTTGATACCGCGCGCGAGTTTTACGCTCCTGATTATACTGTAACATCCACAAACATTATTAATAGGTGGCGGCCAACCATTTACTGGAATCCAAATGTAAACACCGGTACAGACGGAAAGGCGCGGCTAAGTTATTTTACTCACAGCGTACCAAGCACCTACCGCGTTACTATTGAGGGGATAGATGATTACGGAAGAATTGCCAAACAGATATTTAAGTATACAGTTACCCAATAAAAGTGTTGCATGCGCGTATTTTATACCTATTTACAACAATCTGTTATACAGACAATTACACCAAATTTACAGCTAAATTTCCAGACGAATATGTCTGTTGCAAAGTGTTGCATGTTTAAACATTCAATAGTTATAAAAAACTGACAATCAAATACATGCAAAAACCAATGTTGCAAGTGTTGCAAAGTGTTGCCTGTATTGCTGCAACACCCGCATTCAGTAAAACACAGTGTAATTAGGCTTGCTTTATAGATTTAATAAAGGCCGGTATCTTTTGAAGGTAACTCTCCTCCCCTAACAGTTTAACAAACTTACTACCCACAATAGCGCCGCTGGCGTACTCGCAGGCTTTATCAAATGATGCCTTATCAGTAATGCCAAAACCTATAATGGTGGGATTGTTCAACTGCATTGCCTTTACCCGCTTGTAGTAATCTTCAATATTAACAGACACGTTCAAACTTCCCCCGGTTATAGATGATGATGACAGCAGGTAAATAAAGCTGTTACTCAACTCGTCTATTTTCCTGATACGCTCAGCCGAGGTTTGTGGAGTAACCAGGAATATGTTGCTTAGGTTATTGTTTAAAAAAAATGGAGCGTACATGCTTTCATACTCATACATGGGCAGGTCGGGCACAATTACGCCATCTACCCCTACCTCCGCCGCTTTTTTGCAAAAACGTTCTACACCATACTGCACAATAGGGTTTACATAGCCCATAAGCAGAATGGGGATGCTAACACGTTTACGCAGATCTTTTAACTGCTCAAACAACACATTCAACGTCATACCGTTATTAAGCGCCTGCTCTGAGCTATGCTGAATGGTAGGCCCATCAGCCACTGGGTCGGAATACGGAAAGCCAATCTCCAGAAAATCGGCACCGGCTTTTTCAAGCGCTTCGGCTATATCCAGCGTCGAACTCAATCCGGGGTAACCCGCCGTAAAATAGATGGATAAAAGGTTATTCTTTTTCTCTTGAAAGAGTTGGTTTAAGCGATTCATGGTTAGTTCATAGCTGATAGTTAACAGATCATGGATGTTGGTTGCAATGTTTTACTATGAACCATTAACCATGAACCATCGTCTACCTAATATCCAAAATGTTTTATATATGTGTCCAGGTCCTTATCTCCCCTGCCCGAAAGACAGATCACCACATTATCGTTTGCCTTAAATTTCATTTTCTCTAATTGCGCCAACGCGTGCGCCGACTCTATTGCCGGGATAATACCCTCCAACTGGCAGCATAACAAACCTGCCTGTAAGGCTTCGTCGTCTGTAACGCTGGCGTACTGCGCTCTTTTAATTTTGTACAAATGTGCATGCTGCGGCCCAATGCCCGGATAATCTAACCCGGCAGATATAGAATAAGGCTCAACAACCTGCCCATCATCTGTTTGCATTAAAATGGTACGGCTACCATGCAAAACTCCCTCGCGGCCTAAAAAGGTTGTCGCGGCAGAGTGGCCGCTGTCTACGCCTTTTCCGGCAGCTTCAACGGCAACTAGCTGTACGCTGTCTTCATCTAAAAAATGATAAAACATGCCTATGGCATTACTGCCACCGCCAACACATGCCATTACGTACTGAGGCAGTTCACTACCTGTTTGTTCAAACAATTGTTTTTTAGTTTCAAACGAGATGATGGATTGAAAGCGCGCCACCATATCAGGGTATGGATACGGCCCTACAACAGACCCTATAATGTAATGCGTATCAACCGGGTTGGTAATCCAATCGCGCAGGGCCTCATTGGTGGCATCCTTTAATGTTTTACTACCGGATGTAGCCGGAACTACCTTAGCCCCCAACATTTTCATGCGCGATACATTGGGTGCCTGCCGCGCCATATCTATCTCGCCCATATACACAATACACTCCAGCCCCATTAACGCGCAAACTGTAGCCGTGGCAACACCATGCTGGCCTGCTCCGGTTTCGGCTATAATGCGTTTTTTACCAAGGCGTTTGGCTAAAAGGATTTGCCCAATGGCATTGTTGATCTTATGTGAGCCGGTATGATTAAGGTCCTCCCGTTTAAGAAAGATGTTTGCACCGTATTTCTCAGAATATCGCTTTGCAAAATACAGCGGCGACGGCCTGCCTACATAGTCCTTCAGCAACTGATCAAACTCGGTACGGAAACCCGCCTCGCTAATTATTGACAAGTACTGCTGCCTTAGTTCTTCCACATTGGGGTAAAGCATTTCGGGCACGTAGGCCCCGCCAAAATCGCCGTAGTAGCCCTGCTCGTTAACTCCGTATTTCATTCGTGGTGTATTGTTTTACAATGGCAAATGCCTTTTTTAGTTTTTCTATATCTTTCATTCCCGGCGACGTTTCAAAACGACTATTAAGGTCGACTCCGTAAAACTGCGGGTGTTTAATACTTGCTATCTCGTGCAGATTGTCAATGCTTAGTCCACCGCTTAAAAAAAACGGAACATCTAAATGATAGTCATTTAAAATATCCCAGTTAAAGCTTTGGCCCGAGCCACCGTGCGCTGCTGTCTTGGTATCAAACAGAAAAAAATCAACACTTCCTGCGTAATTTTCTAACTGTTTAAAATCAAAGCTTTCACCCACTCCAAACGCCTTTAAAACTACAACTTTGTTTTTGAATGCGGCGGCAAAATCGGCACTTTCATTACCGTGTAACTGAATGGCGTTTAAGCCATACTCATCTATCAATTGCTGTATTTTTTCTGCGCTTTCGTTAACAAAAACACCGGTCTTTAAAATTGTTTCAGGAATATCGTTTAATCCGGCATCATCAAGGTTGTTTACATAGCGTGGAGACAGATCATAACGGATAAGCCCGATATAATCCGAACCCAACGCCGCTACAGCTTTTATATTCTCCGCATCGCGTAACCCGCAAACCTTAATTTTCATATCAATTGCCCAATAATAACTTAAAGCTTTTAAGCGCCTTGCTTTGCATAAGCGATTCTTCCGCCTCGTAAAAACAATCGCCGAAACTACTTAATGGCTTAATAGTTTTAATAGCAAGCGCTGCATTTACCAATACAACATTGTTTTGCGCCCCGGTTCCCTCGCCTTTTAAAACTTTGCTGAATATCGCGGCAGATTCCGGCACATCGCTGCCCCCTGCAATTTCTGTTGGATTTAAACGGGTAAAGCCTAAACTTTCCGGCGAATATATCTTTTCACCTTCTGATGAAAAAGTTTTAAAATCGCAAGTAAGTGACACTTCATCATATCCGTCAAGTGCGTTCAATATGGTATATTTCCTGTCAGAGCGTTGATACAAATAAGCGTACATACGTGCAAGTTCCAGGTTATATACCCCTACCAACTGATTTTTTGGCCTTGCGGGATTAACCATGGGACCCAGCATGTTAAAAAAAGTTTTAACTCCTAATTCGCGCCTGATAGGTGCTACAGTTTTCATGGCCGGGTGAAAAAGCGGAGCGTGTAAAAAGCAGATGTTGGCCGTATCAGCGTTTCTTTTAAGGGTATCAATATCATTTGTAAAACTGTAGCCCAGATACTCCATAACATTAGATGACCCGCATCCGGATGATACGCCATAATTACCGTGCTTTGCTACTTTATAGCCCGCGCCAGCAACAATGAACGAAGCCAGGGTTGATATATTAAACGTATCCTTACCATCGCCGCCCGTGCCGCAAAGGTCTATCATCTCCGCCCCTCCCATATCTACCGGCAGGCACAGATCCAGCATTGCATCCCTAAAACCCTCCAACTCGTTAACGGTGATATTGCGCATACAATAGGCCGTCATAAAAGCGGTAATTTGCGAGTTGTTATACTTGCCTATTGATATGTTGGTCAGTATCTCCCGCGCCTCTTCCTTGCTGAATGCTTTATTTTCAAAAAGATAATTTAATATCTGTTTCATAATTTAATTATAAGGGGTATTACCTAAAAATGATGTTAAAAAAAAAGGGTTACCAATTGGCAACCCTTAAGTATATTATATATAACACGGATTTGCCTTACGATCTCTCGTTAAGCCACCACCAGTTAATGTTTAAATTTCTTGTCATCATTTTAACTTCACAAATATGAAAATAGTTTTTTAAAAACGATGCTGTTATTTGAGATTTTTGCGACTTATTTATTAAATGGATTATATAAAGTATAGAAATTATAATATTTTTATTACAAAGGCTAAAATAATATCAATTTATTCAAAAAAGATTGATTTTATTACTTTTTTATCGCTAAATTCGCAGTATGCTGAAAAGATGGAGTATTATATTTCTTTCTGCATGGCTGATCAACTCAGTTATATGGTTTCAGGTGCCTGCAAGTTTTGTAGACATAAATTCATCATGTACTGATACATCAGAAGAATGCCTGCTGGAAATGAGCTCGTTGCTAAGCACCGCGGTACATTTTTACGAAGACCTTAACGAGGACGATGGCAACCATTCCCATAAAATAAAATACCGCAACCATTTTTTAATTAACCGGATCTCATCACCGGCTATATTGGCTCCTGCGCTGCAGCTATTTTCCATTTGTAATACTATACCTACTACAATAAAGCTTTATGTTGGTAAATACCGTACGGTAAGCCACTTTTTGCCAAGTTACTACAACTTCTTGTTCAGGCTAAGTCCGTTCTGATTTAACTGTTTATTTCGCACAACGCATACGCGTTTTTTTTGGTGATATCTACCGCACAGATATCAAATACATAGCTTAATATAACAACATCATGGCAACGATAAGATCAATATATAAATGGCTATTAGTTATCGCTATACCGGTTTACATAACCGGGTGTACGGCTAATAGTCAGGACAATACACAACAAACTCAATCTATTGCACAATTACCGGTGGTTACGCTTACCGCCCGCGACACCGTTTTAGAAACCCCATACGTAGCTGATATACAAGCCATACGGAATGTAGAAATAAGAGCCCGTGTTAAGGGATTTTTGGAGAAGATATATGTGGATGAGGGCAAATCAGTTACAAAGGGCCAATTGCTTTTTAAAATAAGCGACGAGGAATACCGCGTTATGCTAAGCAAAGCTAAAGCAGCCCTGAGCAACGCCATAGCTGCCGCCCGTGCAACAGAGGTAGAAGCCGAACGTATAAAATTACTGGTTGATAAAAAGGTTATCTCAAAATCAGAACTGGAAGTGGCCCTTGCTAAATTAAATGCAGATAAGGCCACCATAGACGAAGCACGTTCTTCTGTTCAAAGTGCCGAAAACCATTTGGCTTATACCAATATCCGCGCACCATTTGACGGCATAATTGACAGAATACCACTTAAGGCCGGTAGTTTAATTGATGAAGGCACCCTGCTTACCGATGTTTCTGATATCTCGGCAATGTATGCCTACTTCAGTTTCCCGGAGAATGAATACCTGAGGTATCAGCGTGCTGAGAGAAATAAGGTATCAGACCCTAATGTTAAACTGGTACTTTCTGATGGCAGCGCTTATCAGCATCCGGGAAAGATAGAAACCATTGAAGGGCAAATTGAACAGTCAACCGGGTCTATTGATTTTAGAGCAAAATTTCCAAATCCAAACAGGTTGCTTCGCCACGGAGCTACCGGCAAGCTGTATATTTCATCAACTGTTGATTCAGTAATACTGGTTCCGCAACAGTCGGTATTTGATGTACAGGACAAGAGCTACGTGTACGTAGTAGATAAAAATAACATGTTGCACATGCAAAGTATTGCACCGGTTACCCGCCTTGCACATTATTATGTGATAAAAGACGGCCTTAAACACGGTGACAAGATTGTGTATGAAGGCACGCAAAACGCACGCGATGGCATGGTAATACAACCTGTTAACGCGTCGGCCGGTAAAAAACTGGCTATGAAATAGTAAGCCTTTTAAAGGCTGGCATTCGTTTATTATTTTATCTAACGTACTACCTTATGTTCGAAATGTTCATCAGGCGGCCAATATTGTCGCTTGTTATTTCTCTGCTTATTGTGTTGGTGGGTGTGCTGGCTTTATTGCAGCTTCCTATAACACAGTTTCCTGATATTGCCCCGCCAACTGTTACAGTAACAGCTAATTATACGGGTGCAAACGCCGAAGTTTGCGCTAAGGCGGTGGCTACGCCGCTTGAGCGTTCCATTAACGGTGTACCTGGCATGACCTACATGTCAACCGTTTGTACTAATGATGGTCTTACCGTTATAGAAGTTAATTTTAACGTAGGAACTGACCCCGACCAGGCTGCTGTTATTGTGCAGGGCCGTGTGTCAAAAACACTCGATGAGTTGCCCGAAGAGGTAACAAAGGCCGGTGTTCAAACCGAAAAAGAGGTAAACAGTATGCTGTTATACCTTAATATTATCAGTGAAGATGATAAACTGGATGAAAAATTCATCTACAACTTTGCCGATATTAATGTTCTGCAAGAGTTAAAACGTATTGACGGCGTTGGCTATGCGGAAATTTTGGGCGCTAAAGAATACGCTATGCGTGTATGGCTTAAGCCAGACCGTATGACGGCTTACAAAGTATCTACAGATGATGTTATTGAAGCCATACGTGCTCAAAACGTAGAGGCTGCGCCAGGTAAAACCGGGGTAAGTTCTGATAAGTCGCCGCAATTACTTCAATATGTGTTGCGGTATCCCGGCAAATTTTTTGAACCGGAAGAATACAAAAACATTGTTGTTCGCGCTGATGCCAACGGATCTGTTTTAAAACTGCGAGAAATCGCTGATGTAGAATTTGGATCGCTTAACTACGGCATGGTTTCAAAAACGGATGGCAGGCCTTCCGCATCTATTATGATCAAACAGCGCCCCGGCTCAAACGCGCGCGAGGTTATTACCAATATAAAAGCACGCATGGCCGAACTCAAAGAAACACAGTTTCCGAAGGGAATGGGCTACAATGTTAATTATGATGTGTCGAGGTTTCTGGATGCTTCTATACACGAAGTTTTACGCACACTGGTTGAAGCATTTATACTGGTATTTATAGTGGTTTACCTGTTTCTGCAGGATTTCCGTTCAACATTAATATCCGGATTAGCTGTACCTGTCGCGCTTATAGGGACGCTGGCATGTATGCAGGCTTTAGGATTCTCTATTAACCTGCTTACACTGTTTGCATTGGTACTAGCTATTGGTATAGTGGTGGATAATGCCATTGTAGTAGTTGAGGCAGTACACGTAAAAATGAGTGAAGAACACCTCTCTCCTATGGATGCTACTATTGCTGCCATGAAAGATATCAGCGGTGCAATTATTGCCATAACATTGGTAATGTCGGCAGTGTTCGTTCCGGTAGCTTTTATGACCGGACCTGTCGGCGTTTTTTATCGTCAGTTTTCTTTAACGCTGGCCTTCTCTATAGTAATTTCGGGTATAAACGCGGTAACACTAACACCGGCTCTTTGCGCCCTTATGCTCAAACCCCACAACCCTGCTGGGCATAAAGGAGCGCTGAGCCGGTTCTTTGATAAATTTAACCATGGCTATAATTCGGTGGCCGATAAGTATACAGGCATTACCGCTAAAATAGCCGGTCGTAAAGCACTTACTATCGGGGTGCTGGCGTTATTCTTTGTAGCCACTTGGGGCTTTAATGCAATATTGCCCACCGGCTTTATACCTACGGAGGATCAAGGTGTTATCTACGTTAACGTAACTACGCCTCCGGGAGCTACAGTTGAGCGTACAGAAAATGTTTTATCGGCCATTTATGAGCAAACCAAGTCGCTTAAAGCAGTTGAATCGATGTCAACCCTTGCGGGTTTCAGTTTGGTTAATAACACCGCCGGCGCGTCCTACGGAATGGGAATGATAAATCTTAAACCGTGGGATGACCGTAAAGAAACGGTTAATGATATAATAGCGCTATTGGCGGAAAAGACAAAAGGCATATCCGATGCCGATATCCAGTTCCTTCCACCACCTACCGTACAGGGTTTTGGTAACACCAGCGGGTTTGAATTCAGGGTACTAGACAAAAGCGGTACCGGCAACCTGGTTAAAGAGGCAGAGGTTACTAACGCCTTTGTAAATACGCTTAATAACACACAACAGATTGAAGGTACAACGAGCAACTTTAATGCTACTTTTCCGCAATACCTTGTTTCAATAGATCAAGCCGTGGCCGCGCAGAAAGGTATCACTATTGACGAAGCCATGTCTACGCTTCAAACTTTAATGGGAAGCTACTATGCCTCTAACTTCATTCGCTTCGGCCAAATGTATAAGGTTATGGTACAGGCTTCGCCTGAATACCGGGCCAAACCCGAGGATCTGTTGCACCTGATGGTAAAGAATAACAAAGGTGAAATGGTACCCTTTTCAACGTTTATTACCTTAAAAAGGGTATTAGGCCCTGAACAGGTTACCCGCTTTAACATGTATACATCGGCCATGGTTACCGGCGATGCGGCTGCAGGTTTTAGTAGTGGCGATGCTATTAAAACCATAGAGGAAAAAAGTTCAGAGCTGCCGCGCGGTTACGTATTTCAATGGTCGGGTATGACGAGGGAACAGATATTATCAGGAGATCAAACGCTTTATGTATTCCTTCTGTGTTTAATATTTGTTTACCTGCTACTTTGCGCGCAGTACGAAAGTTTTTTACTACCGCTTCCGGTTATACTTTCACTGCCCACGGGTATTTTTGGCGCTTTCTTCTTCCTGAAAATTTTAGGGCTCGAAAACAACATTTACGCGCAGGTGGCATTGGTAATGTTAATAGGCTTATTGGGCAAAAACGCTATCCTGATCATCGAGTTCGCGGTGCAACGCCAACGCCAGGGCGCAACGGTATTGCAGGCAGCAGTTGAAGGCGCTAGTTCGCGTTTACGCCCTATCCTGATGACATCCTTTGCATTTATTGCCGGTTTAATTCCGTTGTGTATAGCGACAGGGGCCGGTGCAGTGGGTAACCGCTCAATAGGTACAGCAGCCGCGGGAGGTATGTTATTCGGAACAATTTTCGGGGTATTTATCATCCCGGGGTTGTATGTAATCTTTGCCTCAATGGGCAAAAAGAAACCTGATCCGCAGGCCGTACCGGTACAAGTAATAGAACCCGAGCATTTAAACCATCATCAATAAACAATGCTACACACTATAAAACACTATAAGTTCTACACCTTCATCCTGCTACTTGTTATAGCGGCGGGATGTAAAAATTATAAGGCCATTACCGTAAAATCAGACAAGGCATTACCAGCGATCTTTGAAAAACCGGCTGCAGACACCGTTACCATTGCGGCTTTACCTGTTAAGAATTTCTTTGCTGATTCCTTTTTAACACGCCTTATTGATACTGCCTTTCAATCAAACCTTGATATGCAGGCCACAATGCAGCGCGTTGAGATGGCGGCTGCCAGTTTCAGGTACAATAAATCGTTGCTGTTACCTACAGTTGATCTGAACGTAAGTGCCGGGGCAGACCGCTTTGGCAAGTATACCATGAATGGCGTTGGTAATTTTGATACCAATTTTTCAAACAATATTAACAGCGATCAAAAAGTTCCTACCAGTCCTACGCCCGACTTTTTCGCCGGTGCGCGCAGTTCATGGGAAGTTGATCTGTGGGGTAAGCTAAAAAACCAAAAAAAGGCGGCATTGGCGCGTTATCTGGCTACACAAAGTGGCTACAGGTTAATTGCTACCGAATTGACAGCCCAAATAGCCGCCAATTATTACGAACTGCTGGCACTTGACAGCGAATTGGGTATTATCAAAAAAAATATCACCCTACAGGAAAGCGCGCTTGAAATTGTACAGATACAAAAGTTGGGCGGCCGCGCCACCGAGCTCGCTGTACAGCAATTTGTTGCACAACTGGCTTATACCAAGGGTTTGCAGTATGAAGTATCGCAGCAGATAACGGAAACGGAAAATGCTATTCGTTTGCTTACCGGCAGCTTTAACCGTGCTATTCCGCGCGATACTTCTATTATAACGCTGGCGGAACCACGGCAGTTAAACACAGGTATACCCACCCAATTACTGCTTAACCGGCCAGACATAAGGCAAGCCGAATTGGAACTAACCGCGCTTAACGCGGATATCCGTTCGGCGCGGGCCGCGTTCTTCCCGGCGTTAACCATTAACGCCTATGGGGGCTACAATGCGTTTAGAGGAGCGTTGTTGTTTAATCCGGCATCGGCAGTGTATGGTATTGTGGGTGGACTTACTGCCCCGGTGCTTAACCGGCGACGTATTAAAGCCGATTATGAATATAAAGTTGCTGAAGCCAAAGCCGCTTTATACGACTATCAAAAAACCATTATTGGCGGTTACCAGGAGGTGATGAACAGCTTGCGGGGGATGGATAACTTTAGACGATACTACCAGTTTAAGCAGGAAGAAGTAACGGCTTTAAACAATGCTGTGAGTGTGTCAAGGGATCTTTACCTGGTTGGCCGGGCAACATACCTGGAAGTTATTACCGCGCAACGCAATGTGCTTGATGCCGAATTGCAATTAGCGGTTACTAAAAAGAACATATTTTTAAACGAAGTGAACCTGTACCGCGCCTTAGGCGGTGGTTGGCGTTAAATTTTTTTTGTAAAGTTGGGGGTAGGGATCAATTGGTCTCTGCCCTTTTTTGTTTAGGCCCTCCGCTATCCACCGCTGAAACAATTTAAAGTACGCTATGTTAATCTGCTATACTTTAAAACAACCTGCTATGAACAGAACTGTTGGAATTATAATGATAGTGATTGGCGCAGTTATGCTGATCTGGACCGGTTTTACCTACACAAAAAAAGAAAAAATAGTTGACGCGGGGCCTTTAGAAATATCTGCAGACAAAGAAAAAAGCGTTAGCTGGCCTCCATACGCCGGCGGTATCTTACTTGTGGGCGGCATAATTGTATTTGCTACCGGCAAAAAATCATAAGATTAATGCAGGCATAACATAAAATTTACTTAATGCAAGTTTGTTGCTTTTGGTTTTTATGTTACCTTTGTCGAACCTTATGAAGAATAGGACAACAACAATTTTAGTCGCATTTGGCCTGCTTCTGTGTTTTATTACAGGACAAGCCATTGTTTTTACACACAGCCACGTTGCATCTTATTCTAAAACAACTCCATCAAAACACAGTTCATCTACATCAAACGAGGAAAACTGTAAAATTTGCCAGGCCAATCATAATGCTACGGCACTTTTAAGTGTCGATTTAAATCACACCGTAATTTACGGTACGGCTTATAAGCAGGTTCAGGCTACAGCCCTCTCCTATCAAAGCATATCATTGGTGCTTGCGGCAACGCGCGGGCCACCCCTTGCTTAACTGAAACAAACATGCCTTTTAAGGCATAATTAATCCTTTTGTTAAAAATTCAGTTAAACATTCTTGTAATGAGATCAAGACTATTATTCAGCTTTTTAATAGCTGTAATATTTCCATATTATTTATTTGCCAATGCTGCCGGGTCGGTAAGCGGTACTATAACAGATGCCAAAACAGGCGTAAATTTGCCGGGCACTGTAATAACCATATCCCAACTACGCTTGAGTACTGTTGCCGACGCGAACGGTCAGTTTTCGTTTTCTTCGCTTCCATCAAAAGGGCGTTACGTTGTAGAAGCGCGTTATTCGGGTTATAAAACACAAGTTAAAACCATTGACCTTGCTACAGGCGGGGCCTTAAATTTTGCGTTAGAAGCAAGTATTGTTGAGATAAAAGAAGTAGTAATTACTGGCACGCCCATTACATCCAGCAATAAAAGCAACAGCACATCAGCAAGCAGTGTATCGCGCGAAGAACTGCTCGCACCATCAACCAATCTGATAGACGCTTTGGCACGCCAGGTACCAGGTATGGGCCAAATTACTACAGGTGGTGCCATTTCAAAACCTGTTATCCGTGGGTTGAGTTATAATCGTGTTGTTACGCTTACCAACGGCGTAAAACAACAGGGCCAGCAATGGGGTGATGAACATGGTATAGAAATAGACCAAAACCAGGCAGACCGTGTTGAAGTGCTTCGCGGTGCTGCGTCTCTGTTATACGGCTCAGACGCTATTGGCGGGGTTATTAATGTGCTCGATCCATTGGTACCATCTCCCGGAAAAATAAAAGGCGAGCTTTTGAGCAGCTATGCCACCAACAACGGGCTTACTAATACATCATTAATGCTAAGTGGTAACAGCAATGGCTTTGTATGGCGCGGCAGAGGCTCCTACCAAAACGCGGGCGATTTTAAAACCCCTGCCGGTTATTACATTAACAGCGGGTTTAATAATACCAGTTTAAGCGGTATGCTTGGCCTTAATAAGGAATGGGGATACTCTCACCTTAATTTCTCGTACTTTAAAAATAACATAGGTTTTAACGACGCAGAACCCGGCGACGAATTATATACAGATAAAGCTGCCGGCAGAAAGCTTGATTATCCGCGGCAGGATATCCGCCATTATAAACTGGCGCTGAACAACAATTTTATTATTGGCAATAATACCTTAAAGCTTGATCTGGGTTATCAAAAAAACCAGCGGCGAGAACTGGAAAGCCCCAACCCGGCCCTGTTTTTTGACTTGAATACCTTCTCTGCGGATGCCAAATACTATTTAGGAGAAGCTAATGGCTGGCAGCCCATAATAGGCTTAAGCGCATCAAATGAAAGCAGCGCGAACAAAGGCTATGAATTCCTGATCCCCGAATATGACCAAACCTCTGTTGGAACATTCGCCTACATCAAAAAATCATGGGATAAAAACACCTTTAATGCAGGCCTGCGCTATGATTATATAAATAACGACGGGAAACAATTGTTTGTTAACGGCACAGAACAGTTTGCCGGATTTAAAAACAGGTTTAGTAACGTAAGCGGTGCCGCCGGCTATACCCATTCCTTTAGCGATGGGCTTACTTTTAAAGCCAATGCCGGTTCGGCCTTTCGTGCACCTAACCCTGCTGAATTAGGCTCAAATGGTGCCCACGAAGGCACCGTGCGTTACGAGATAGGCAATCCGAACCTGAAACCCGAACGTAGTTATCAGGCCGATGCGACACTTGATTTTGATGCCGATATATTCTCCGGAAGTTTTGGCGTATATGAGAACTATATTAATAATTACATCTACGCTTCTGCCAAAGCAGGAGAACAAATAACAGAAATTGACGCAGACGGCAACCCGCAAAATTTTGATGTGTACCGTTACGGGCAGGTAAATGCAAATCTTTACGGTTTAGAAGGAAGCCTTAACCTGCATCCTGCCGAGTTTATTCATTTTGATAATACATTTTCCTACACTCACGCTCAAAACAAAACGTTTGATCGCCCGCTGGCGCTTATACCCGCCGGGGTTATTCATAATACACTGCGTTTTGAGCCAAAAGTAAACGGACTTAAAAACCTCTATATCTCGTTAGGAGTAGATAACTTTTTCAGTCAGAACCGTATAGACCCAACTTTTGAAACACCGGCAGGTAGTTATACTTTGTTAAATGCCGGCGTAGGTGCCACATTTAACATGGGCAAACAAGCAGTAAAGTTGGCGATATCAGGCAATAACCTGACTGATAGACGCTACTACGACGCGCTTAATCGCCTGCGCCCGGGGCGTCTGGCTTTAACAGACCCAAGCTTTGGGGTTTACAATCCGGGGCGAAATGTTACTTTTAGCTTATACCTTCCGCTTAATATCAATTAGATCAATCCATAATTTATTATCCTTCTTCCGAAAGGGAGAAGGATTTTTTTTGCCTTTAAATTCGATAACGCAAAAAGCACCTCATCAAAAACATAGTGCTTTTACAGGCCGGGTGTGTGCCTTATTAATTTATATATTTGATAACCAATTGTATAAATCAATAAAAAATGAACACATCAAAATTGATAAAAGCTGTTGCTTTTGTTTCTTGTTTTGCTTTGCAAACCACTTTCGCGCAGGCACCCGCAGAAAAATACCCTGTTGATTCTGCTTCGGTAGTACATGCCGGTGTGCCGCAGGGCGAACTGATACAGCTGCCTTTTACAGATTCTAAGATCTTCCCCGGAACAACACGCACGGTTACCATTTATGTGCCGGCACAATATGATGGCAAAAAGCCTGTCTGCTTATATATCAATCAGGATGCCGTTCAGTTTAAGGCCCCTACCGTTTTTGACAACCTGATAAACAGTAAAGAAATGCCTGTTACTATTGGCGTTTTTGTAACGCCGGGACAGGTTTTAGCCGAAAACCCACAAATCGCCAGTAACCGTAACAATCGTAGTTACGAGTATGACGGTTTAGGTGATAATTACTCAAAGTTTTTACTAACTGAGATTTTGCCCTTTGTTGAAAAACAAAAAACCAAGGACGGCCGTGCTATAATGGTATCTAAAAATGCCAACGACAGGGCAATTGGCGGGCAAAGCAGCGGTGCTATTGCGGGCTTTAATGTTGCATGGGAACATCCGGAATCTTTTTCGCGGGTGTTTAGCGCCATAAGCACATTTGTAGGTCTGCGTGGCGGCGAAAGATTTGCCACCCTGATAAGGAAATACGAGCCGCGACCTATAAGGGTATTTTTGCAGGATGGCACCAATGACCTTAACAACTACGCGGGTGACTGGTGGATAACCGCGCAAATGATGGAGCGGGCATTTAAGTTCGCGGGATATGAGGTGGAACACTCATGGGGCGAAGGTGCCCATAACAGCACGCATGCCACAGCCATTTTCCCTCAAGCTATGCGCTTTTTATGGAAAGACTATCCGGCTCCGGTTAAAAACGCCGTTTCAAAAAATGCATATACCAGTAAAATCCTTCTTCCTAATGAAGGTTGGGAACTGGTTGGCGAAGGATATGGCTTTAGCGAGGGAACCGCTACAAACGCCGCGGGCGAAGTTTTCTTTCAGGATATCCCTAACTCAAAAACATATAAAGTTGATCTGAACGGCAAGCTTACCCAGTTAAATATCGACGCGAAAAAAGCCAGCGGAACTGCTTTCGGGCCTGATGGTAAGCGCTACACTATGGCGGATGCAACCAATCAGATTATAAGCTATGATGCCAACAACAAAGCAACCATTGTTGCCAGCGGCATAATTAATGGTAATGACCTTACTATAGGCAACAATGGAAACATCTATGTTACCGCTCCCAACGGCGTTGATAAACCCAGCAAAATTTACCTGGTAAAACCAAACGGCCAAAAGCAGGTGGTTGATGAAGGCCTTAAGTTTGCCAACGGTTTAGCTTTAAGCGTAGACCAAACCCTATTGTACGTGTGCGAATCAGCAACGCACTGGGTTTATGTTTATAAAATTAAGGCCGATGGAACACTTACCAATAAACAACGCCTGGGCTGGCTGCATGTTCCGGATGATGCTGATAACGCGTGGTCCGATGGTGCTAAATTTGACGCTAATGGCCGCATGTGGGTAACAACCCGTATGGGTATTCAGGTGCTTGACGAACAAAGCCGCGTGATAAGCATTATCCCTACTCCCGGCAAAGGTAACCCTTCTAACCTTTGCTTTGGAGGGCCAAACTTTGATATAATGTATGTTACTATAAATGATAAGGTATATCGCCGTAAGGTGGGTGTTAAAGGCGTAAAACCTTTTGAAAAACCTTTCAAGCCGGAGATACAAAGGATCTAAGAACCCCCTCCGCCCCCTAAAGGGGGAACTTTCTTTGTAGTTCAAAAAGGTTCCCCCTTTAGGGGGCTAGGGGGCAAATAAAAAGGCAGCCTCACATTTTGCGAGGCTGCCTTTTTTATTGCGGAATATTGATGATAAACAATGCTGCGATACCGATATCGTAACATTAAAATGCCATCGTAAAATATTACTTCTTCTCGTTAGCAAACGGAAGGCTTGAGATATACATCACAATGCCTACACCAAAAACAATGAAACCACCGTAGGTAGCCATAGCCGAGGCGTGGATACCACTTTCAGAATCTGCAGGGTTTAATGAATGCGGGGGCGTTAAAAAGAAACATCCGGCAATTATAGCTAACCCAACTAATGCAATAACAAGTCCTAAATTTTTCATGTATTATCTACTATTGTGCGGCAAATATATAAAATTGAATTTTCATTTACACTTTTCGCATTTGTTTTATATCAACATTTCAACATTTGCTATACGATAGCAACGATAACGACATAATTATTAAGGTGGGGTGGCTCAGGTCGAGTGTGAGCCCCTGTGAACCCCGTGAGCCCCTGTGAACCCCGTGAGCCCCTGTGAACCCCGTGAGCCCCTGTGAGCCCCCGTGAGCCCCCCTCCCCACACCCTTATTAACCACCGATATTATGGCCCAGCATCCCCCGTATATTGTCTTGCATACCCCCTTCCCGCTAAAAACACTCCGCCTATCTTTACATTAACAATAGCAATCTATTTTACTAAATATCAGGAGGAAAAAATCATGCAAAAAATAACACCGTTCTTGTGGTTTGATAACAATGCCGAAGAAGCTATGAACTTTTACGTATCTGTTTTTAAGGATGCAAGCATAAGCAACGTACACAAAATGGGCGACAAAGTGCTTACCGCATCGTTTACAATTAACGGGCAGGAATTTATGGTACTTAACGGCGGTCCACTGTTTAAATTTAACGAGTCGGTATCGTTTTTTGTAAACTGTGCAAATCAGGCCGAGGTTGATTACTTATGGGAAAAACTAACCGCTGATGGCGGGCAGGAAAGCCAATGCGGTTGGTTAAAAGACAAGTTTGGCCTTTCCTGGCAAATTGTGCCGCAAATGCTTGGCTCTACCCTGTGGGGGCCAGATAAAGAAGGTTCGCAACGTGCCATGCAGGCCATGATGCAAATGGGTAAACTGGATGTTGCCAGGTTACAAGCTGCCTATAATGGTTAATCTTTTAATGTTTGCACAGCAAAAAATTAATACTATGCAAACATTTTAATAATTTTCTGCTTTATAAAGGCGTCACCGACGGATGTTTGAATGGATGTCAGGCTCCTCTTTTAGCTGGTGCGTTACGTCTATGAAGAAACTTCAACCTTTTTCCCTGAGACCCCTCATTGTAAAGTTATTTATTGCATTTTCTTTCATGATACTGACTTCAGATGCCTTCGCACAGGTTATACCCGTTTTAGAGGTACCTGCAGTGGTTGATTCGGTAAAGCGGAAAAGACCTCCGGTAGAACCTCCGCGTGAGAAACATTTTGGCCGGGCGGCTTTGCAATTGGGCACCTCATTGTTAGCCCCCTTTATATACGACAAATGGGTGGTAAACAAAGATTACGCGGACATTAACCTGTCAACCATGGGGCGCAACCTTAAGCCTAGCGCCTGGGAGTGGGACAGAGATCCCTTTCAAACCAACCAGTTTGGCCACCCCTACCACGGCAGCTTATATTTTAATTCATTCAGAGCAAACGGCTATAACTTTTGGGAATCAATACCCGGTACGGTAGCCGGTACCTTAACCTGGGAATTATTGGCCGAAACGGAACGCCCATCTATCAACGATGCGGTAAATACCACTTACGGCGGTATAGTGTTAGGTGAGATGACCTACCGCCTTTCTAACATGATAGTAAACAATCGTGGCAGGGGTTTTAAGCGCAATGCCAGCGAGGTACTGGCATTTGTGGTAAGCCCCATGAATGGCTTTAACCGTATACTAACCGGCAAATGGGGCAAATCAACCCGTAATACAATTGAACGCGACTCATCAAAAGTACTGGCAGAATTTGACCTGGGCGTTCGCCGTTACAACGCCGATAACCGGGGCCGGTTTGGCTGGTACGGGCATATGAAATTTCTGTATGGCACACCCTATCAGGGTTATCGTACACCATTTAGCAATATAGTGGTAAACATTGAAGGCGGTAAGGACGACAGTTCAATGGTTAACCTGCTAAGTGTATATGGGTCGCTGGCCGGTTGGCGTATAAAGTCTAACAAACAGATCAATCACGTTGCTGTTCTGTCGGCAAACTATGACTATATAAACAACCAGGCTTTCTTTTATGGCGGGCAGAGTGTAAAGATCAACCTGATCTCTGAATTTACCTTGCCGAAGAAATTCAAGTTAACTACTAATCTTGGGGCAGGGCCTATCCTGCTGGGTGCAGTACCCGATGATCATATTTTTAATAAGCGCAATTATGATTACGGAATGGGGTTTGCTGTAAACGGTGGTGGCACCATTGCATTGTCTGATAAGATATGTTACGGGATACACTATAACGGGGGCTATTTAAATACCGTTAATGGTAATCCTTCGCATTATTATCTGCATACCGTGTCTAACGAACTAGATGTCACCCTTGTTAAAAAACTTTCTCTTGTAGCGGAGTCTGGTTACTTTACTTTACAGGGAAATTATAAGGCTTTTCCTGATGTAACTAAAAATTACCCTTATGTTAGATTATCGGCGCGTTATACGGTTAACTTTAACAATGCCGACAGGTACAAATTCCAGCCTCGCTAATTTTTCTGTTGTTCATCAGACATCTTTGTTTCTATCCGTCTATCAGGGATAAACCAGATACACGCCACGGTAATGTATAACGCGAAGGTTATATAGGTATTAACGAAGGCGAGGGCAATAGCCAGGATATAACAGCCAAGAGAGATTTTGCCCTTCCAATCGCGCCCGAACGCGTCGGCTAACAGTGAGTTTTTTCCTTCGTGTTTAAGCAGTACTATAACCAAAATGGTGTAGGATATGGAGTTCATTAACAGCACTATGCCATAAAAAACTACCGGCCATATTTCTGCAAACAAAGTTTCACCCATCCATGCGGTAACAAAGGGTATCATAGACAGCCAAAACAAAAAATGCATATTGGCCCAAAGCACAGCTCCATTTATAGACCGCACCGCGTGCAGCATATGGTGGTGATTGTTCCAGTAGATGCCTACATACACAAAACTTATAATATAGCTTATAAAAACAGGCAGAACAGGTTTTAGATCTGACAGATGATGACCGTGCGGCACTTTTAACTCCAGCACCATTATAGTGATAATGATAGCAATAACACCGTCGCTGAACGCTTCCAAACGGTTCTTGCTCATATTGACCTTAACGGACTTCATGTGATTCAGGTAGGGGGATTTTTATATTGCTGCTGCGGTAACTGTACCACAGCAGCAAATATATATGTTTTAGTAGTCTGAATATTCAGTTGGATACAAATACACACGTTCGTTTTTTGATACGTTGCCTTTGTACTGCGGATCTTTGCTCAATGCAGAAAACTGCGGATCGCTCATAAACAACTTCCATTTATCAGTATTCTCCTGCTGATTGTTAAAGGTGGTCATGTACATCAGGTTAGGCATTTTGCTTCCGGCTATAACCGCGCCGTAAAATACAGCGTTAAAATCAAGCTTTTTGAAAATGCCCATCTCATCGCCTACGTTAAACATTTTTAACTTGTTGGCGTGCAATGCTTCTGTCGCACCTTCGTAGCTGCGCAGCTCGTATACACGTTGCGCTTTAGGGCCTTTTAAATTAGGTACCGCAGGCTCCGGTGCTCCCGTCATAGCGCGTAAAATGATGGTTTCAATGCGGGTATAGGTTGCGGTAGGTGCTGTAGCTTCCAGGTAATCTTTACCAGCCTCCAGATATTGTTTATCGTTTATTAGTTTTTGGTCAGTTGTTTCTAACTCCTCAAAAGTTTTGTAAGGTGCAAAAACATAGATCTTCTTGTCAAGCGTATCTGGTGTAATAACCTTAAAAACACCTACATTTTTAACGCCTGCTTTGTGCATGGCAGGTAAATAAGCGTTTTTGAAGTAGGCATCCAGCCTATCCTCCTGCGCTTTGGTTTTAAAGTGATATACCTTTATTTTATAATAATATTGAGTTGCTGCCTGAACGCGTATGCCGGAGAATACGCAGGTTACAAATACAAATAAAGCAAGGCAAGCCATTGGGCAGGCTTTGTAAAACATTTTCATTTTTTATCGGGTTTATAATTGTTTACTAAAAAAATTCAATCGTGGCAGAATTACTATTGCCAAAACAAATAAGGCGGTTACTAATTTAAGCAAGTTGGCATCAACACCAATGTCCAATGTAAATGCCAGCACCAATTGAAATATTACAGCTCCTGCCAGCACCAACGCTAAACTTAACCAAACCGAGGTTATTTGCAACCAGCCTATCAGCGTTTCGGCAATAATAACAGAACCAAGGCCTATAATTACAATACCTATCCCCATGTTGATATCTGCAAAGCCCTGCAGCTGGCTCATTAAATAACCACTTACTGCTGTAAGCGCGTTAGCCAGGGCCAGGCCTATAATCTTCATTTTATCGGTATTAACGCCGAGGGCGCGGATCATAGTTTCGCTGTCGCCTGTTGCCCGCATTGCCAAACCAAAATCAGTTTTAAGCAGGTATCCAATAAGAACAGTAATGGTTAGCACAAATAACGACAATATCCAAAATGTATTAACGTCGGCATTGTTACTAATTAATAAGATAGTAAATATAGATGGCGTATTAATAAGCGGCAGATCAGACCTGCCCATTATTTCCAGGTTAACAGAAAACAGCCCGTACATTACCAAAATGCCGGCCAGCAAGGCATTTATTTTAAACCGGGTATGTATAAAGCCAGTTATTGCACCTGCTGCCGCGCCTGCCAAAAGCACAGCAGGCAATATTAAGCCAAAGGGCAGTTTATGGGTAAGCATTACTGCTGTAACCGCTCCGCCAAGGGTATAGCTTCCGTCGGTAGTTATATCAGGTATCTTAAATATCTTCATAGATATAAAAATACCCAACGCTACCCCTGCAAAACACAGGCCTTGCAATAGCGCTGTTAAGTAGAAACTCATTTTACCGCCTCAAAGTTAGCAGGTATAACCAGATTGTATTTCTTAGCAGCATCTGCATTGTAAACCCGCTTGCGCACTTTAACCATTTCGAATTGCAAGCCATCGGTTTTCTTGCCTGCTTTTAAAAATTGCGCTGCCTGCAAGCCCGCCTGGTAACCCCATTGATAAATATCGGCACCAAAAGCTGCTACTGCACCGCGTTGCACCAATCCGGCTTCGCTGGTAAAAATGGGCACATTGGCTGCGTTGCAGTTTTTAAGGATAGTTTCGAAAGAAGCGAACACCGTGTTATCGGGGTTAGCAAAAAAAGCGTCGATGTTTTTACCTAACAAAGATTTGGTAACCAGTTGGGCATCTGCCGATGTATTTACCGGCAATGCTATAAATGTTATACCAGCAGCAGCAGACAGTTCTTTTATATGTTGCATAGCATCAGCGGATTGCGGCTCGGCCTGGTTATAGATCATGCCGATAATAAGCTTTTTACCTTTAGGCTTAATTAGCTGCGGAATGATGCTAAACGATGTATCTATGTAATTAAGATCTTCCATGGTACCCAACAAATTTGCCGGGGCTTTTCCACTGGCATCCAACACTTTCATTAACTCTGGCGTTGGCGAAACCATCCCAAAAATGGGGATAGTTTTGGTTTTTTGCACAGATGTAAGAGTGGATAGTGTGTTGCAGGTGGCCAGCAGGTCAACCGGTTCTGAAACAAAATAATTAACTATCTGCGTTAAGGTAGGCAGGCTACCCTGCGCGTTTCTGTATTCAATTTTTATTGTTTTGTCAGCCTCACTAAAGCCGTTCTTTTTAAGCGCGTCTGTAAAGCCTGTGCGGGCTTGTGCTAAGGTGGCATCTTCCAGGTAATCAACAAAGCCAACAACAGGAATATCACTCTTTTTTGCAGGGCCGCAAGAACTTATAACAAGGGCGAAAAAAACAACAGGCAGGTAGCTTTTCATCTTCATGCTACTAAGTTAAATAAATTGAAGAGAATGCAAAAAACGCCAACGCTGGTCGTTTTTTATTACTTTAGCGTTACATGACTACCATAACATCTAAGTTACCATCTGTTGGTACTACCATTTTTACTACCATGTCTGCCCTGGCTACCGAGTTGGGAGCGATCAATCTTTCGCAGGGATTTCCTGATTATGAATGCTCGCCTGAACTGATAGAACTGGTAAACCAGGCCATGAAAGATGGCCATAACCAATATGCGCCCATGGGTGGGGTTATGAAGTTGCGTGAACAGATCGCTAGAAAAACAGAACGGCTATACGGTGCGAAATACGACCCCGTATCAGAGATAACCGTAACGGCTGGTGGAACACAAGCCATCTTTACAGCTATTTGCACAGTTGTAAATCCTAACGATGAGGTTATAATATTTGAGCCTGCCTTTGATTGTTACGCCCCTGCCATTAAGCTGATGGGCGGCGTGGTAAAATCAATGGAGCTGCGGCCACCTGATTATCGAATTGATTGGGGAATGGTAAAAAAGCTGGTGAGTAACCGAACCAAGCTGATCATTATAAATTCGCCGCATAACCCTACCGCTACCATTCTGCATCAGGAAGATATTGACCAGCTTACCGCATTGGTAAGGGGCCGCGACATATATATTTTAAGCGACGAGGTTTATGAGCATTTGATATATGACGGAGCAACCCACCACAGCATGGCCCGTTATCCTGAACTGGCGCAGCGTAGCTTTGTAGTGGCATCCTTTGGTAAACTATTTCATGCTACGGGGTGGAAAGTTGGATATTGCCTTGCTCCTGCCTATTTAACGGCCGAGTTTAGAAAGATCCACCAATACATTGTATTCAGCGTAAACTCTGCGGTGCAAACCGGAATGGCTAATTACCTGGAAGATGAAAATGTATACTTAAGTCTTCCTTCCTTCTTTCAACAAAAACGGGATCATTTCGTAAAAGGGCTATCGCAAACTAAATTTGAGCTGCTTCCATCCTATGGTTCTTATTTTCAGCTGGCAAAATATGGCCACTTAAGTAATGAATCGGACGTCGATTTTTCTTTACGAATGACCAGGGAGGCAGGCGTGGCCTGCATACCTACATCCGTGTTTTATACACAGGGAACAGACCATCGCATAATTCGGTTTTGCTTTGCTAAAAAACAAGAAACATTAGACAATGCCGTTAATAGATTGATTGATTTTAAACTTTAGGAGTGAAAACAGTGGGGACAACACTATGGAAAATTTAAAGATCACAACATTTCAGGGCTACCTTTTTTGGGAAAACATTGATAAAAACCTGCAAAATATAGGCTTGCGCCTATCAGGCGGTATTCGCGAAAAAACGGACCTCATCATTTTGCCTGAAATGTTTAATACAGGGTTTTCTATGAATGCGGCCCAACTTGCTGAACCCATGGGCGGTAAAACCATGGATTGGATGCATCAAACCGCTATAAAACATAATTGCGAAATAACCGGCAGTTTGATTATAAAAGAGAGCGGCAAATATTATAACCGCTTGATATGGATGCGCCCGGATGGTACCTATCAACATTATGATAAGAAACATCTTTTTGCGATGGGTAAAGAGCACGAAACTTACACGCCCGGCAAAAAAAGAATAATGGTTGAGTTAAAAGGCTGGAAAATTTGCCCGGCAATTTGCTATGATCTACGCTTTCCGGTATGGCTTAGAAATACCGGCGAGCTGTACGATTTGTTACTAATAGTTGCCAACTGGCCCGAAAAACGGGCTGCCCATTGGCGCGCGCTGCTTTTAGCAAGGGCCATTGAGAATCAGGCTTACGTTATTGGCCTAAACCGCGTTGGGCACGATGGTAATGAGGTTTATCATTCGGGCGATTCCACCTGTCATGACCCTTACGGAAACGTGGTATACTATAAACGTGATGAGGAAGATGTTTACACCTTCTCTATCATTGCCGACGAGGTGGCTAAAACCCGCTCGGCTATGCCTTTTTTAAATGACGCTGACGATTTTGCCATAAAATCCTAATTTCACAGTAATAATATTTGCATCACATGAGATCGTTTTGTACCGCCCTGTTTACCGCGTTTGTATTAACCTCTACCCTGTCGGCATCGGCGCAAAAAAAACAGGACTATACAAAATATGTTGACCCGTTTATTGGAACGGGGGCGCACGGGCACACCTATCCGGGTGCAGTACGCCCTTTTGGCATGATGCAGTTGAGCCCTGATACGCGGCTAACCGGCTGGGATGGTTGTTCGGGTTATCATTATACTGATACCGTGGTTTATGGCTTTTCGCACACGCATTTAAGCGGTACGGGCATTGCAGATTACTGCGATGTTTTATTTATGCCAACCACCGGGCAGCCCCAGTTTAAAAACACCCAATACAGCTCAGCATTTCAAAAAAAGAATGAGGAAGCTTCACCGGGTTACTATAAAACCCATTTAGATAAGTACGATATTGATGTCGAATTGACGGCTACCACACGAGTAGGCGTACATAAATATGATTTCCCCACCACCAAACAAGCCAATATTATTATAGACCTGCAACACCGCGACCAGGTTTTAAACGCCTGGATAGAGGTAATAAACGACCACGAGATAAGGGGCCTGCGGCAATCCAAAAGCTGGGCTAAAGATCAGTATGTATATTTCTACGCCAAGTTTTCTAAACCGTTTAAAACGTATGGAATAGCTGTAAATGACGAGGTAAAAGACGGACTTAAAAAAGCAGAAGGAAAGAACATCAAATTGTTCATTCAGTTTGATAACCCCGGCGAGGTGTTAAGCAAAGTGGGAATATCATCTGTAAGCGCCGAGGGAGCCTTAAAGAACCTTGACGCCGAATTACCCGATTTTGATTTTAAGCGCGTAGAAAAAGCGGCAAAAGCTGCGTGGAATGTTGAGCTGTCAAAAATTGAGGTAGAGGGCGGTGCTCCGCCTGCCAATCAGCGCACAGTACCAATGGGCATGCCTAATCCGGATGCTGCAAAAAATCCGAAAGATAAAAACAAAAAAACGCCACCTCCGCCGGATCCTGCTAAAATAAAGCCGACCGTATTTTATACAGCTATGTATCATGCTATGCTGGCTCCTAATATTTATAATGATGTTGACGGGCAATACCGGGGATTGGACAACAGAATCCACTATGCGCAGGGTTTTAACTATTATACCGTATTCTCACTTTGGGATACCTACCGGGCAGCGCACCCATTGTTTACGCTGATTGACCGCAAACGCACCACCGATTTTATAAAAAGCTTTTTAGCTATTAACCAGCAAGGTGGTCAGTTGCCGGTATGGCCCCTGGGTTCAGACGAGACCTATTGCATGATAGGTAACCACTCTATACCCGTTATTGTGGATGCATACGCCAAAGGTATAAGGGATTTTGATGCTAAGGAAGCTTTTGCAGCAATGAAGGCAACGGTCAACCGGGATCATTTCGGGTTAGGTTCGTATGTTAAGAATGGGTTGGTTGCTAACGAGGAAAAGGAAAACGTATCAAAAACATTAGAGTACGCTTATGATGATTGGTGCGTTGCGCAAATGGCTAAAATGCTGGGCGAACAAAAGGACTATGAAACCTACATTCAGCGTGCGCAGTACTGGAAAAATGTTTTTAACAACCAGAGCGGCTTTATGCAACCCCATGTTAACGGCGGATGGCTGGCCAATTTTGACCCCAATGAGGTTAATAATAAATACTATGTTGAAGGCAACGCGTGGCAATACGCGTTTTATGTTCCGCAGGATGTTGAGGGCTTGGTAAATTATATGGGCGGTGCAGATAAATTTGCAGCTAAATTAGATGAGCTATTTACTACTGATGCCAAGTTAACCGGCACCGTGCTGCCTGATCTGACAGGCCTTATAGGCATGTACGCACACGGTAACGAACCCAGCCATCATTTGGCTTACCTGTTTAATTTTACCAATACGCCCGATAAAACCCAGCTTTATCTTAACCGCATATTGAATGATTACTATACCAACAAACCCGATGGCCTTACGGGTAATGAAGATTGCGGACAAATGTCGGCATGGTATATTATGTCAAGCCTGGGCTTGTATAACATTGCGCCGGGCCAACAGCAGTACCAAATAGGTTTGCCGCAATTTGCCAAAGCTGTGGTGCATCTGGAAAATGGAAAAAAGCTGACTATACTAAACAGCGGCGCTGTTGTTAGTCGCGATAATATTTATCTTCAGGGTGTTAACCTCAACAAAAAATCGCACAACAAGCTGTATATCAATCATGATGATATAGCCAATGGCGGCGACCTTGAAATTTTTACAGGTAAGCTACCTAACCGTATGGCGATGCAGGATATGGAGCGGCCTACATCAAAGATAACTGATAATAAAATTGTACCCAATCCAACCCTAACATTATTACAAACCTTTGCGCCGCCTGCACAGGTAGCTATAAAAAGCAATGATATTGAAGCCAATACCATTTATTATACCACTGATGGTTCCGCTCCAACTACATCATCATCAGTTTACAGTAAGCCCTTACCATTAACAGCCGGAATGACGATAAAAGCCATCGCGGTAAGAAACGGTGTATCAAGTTTTGTAACAACCGCCACATTCAAATAGTCAAAATGCCGGCTGACGAGGATTTAACAAACAGAATAAGGGAAGCCCTGTTGAGCAAAGGCCTTACCGATGTTGAAGAGAAAAAAATGTTCAACGGCATCTGTTTTATGGTGAATGGAAAAATGTGCGTGTGCGCCAGTAACGATGAGATGCTTTGCCGCGTTGGCCCCTCCTATCTGGAAGCTTTGGAGATACACGGCATACGGGGAATGATACGCAACGGAAAGCCATTAAAGGACTATGTTTTTGTAAGCAAGGCGATATTGAATAACAACACAAATTTTAATTACTGGATAGATACTGCGCTTGCGTTTAATAAATTTGCAAAGGCGAGTAAAAAATAAAGCAAGAGCAGCGTTTTTGTAAAATTTATCGTCGCCTACGTCGTTCTATTGAATTATAATTGGCTTATGTTTTTGAGTCATAATTTTACATCTTTACCGAATGTTCAAACGCATACATAACAAGTACCTCAGGTATACGGTCATCTTTTTTTACTTTGTTATTCTCTTCTTTTGCGCCATTGAGCTTAACTTTTTATGGCTCTTTGGTTACTCACCTGATATGCAGGATATTAAACAACCGGAACTATCAGTCGGGTCGCAGGTGTACACGGCTGATGGCAAGTTGATTGGTCAGTATTATAAAGAAAACAGGTCGCCGGTTGAGTACAAGGATCTCTCTCCAAACTTGATAAACGCGCTTGTTACTACTGAAGATATAAGATTTTATAACCACAGCGGTGTAGATTTTTACTCGTTTGTTACCAGTATGCTCTCTACAGCAACCGGAGACAGGCGCGGAGGAAGTACTATTACGCAACAGTTGGCAAAAAATCTTTTCTCAACCCGCAAACGTAAATCGCAGGGCCTTGTAAAACACATCCCTGTATTGCGTACCGTTGTTTTTAAATTTAAAGAGTGGTTAACAGCATTTAAACTGGAGCATGTTTACAACAAAAACGAAATACTTACCCTTTACTTAAATACCGTACCGTTTGGCAATAACTCTTTCGGTATTAAAACCGCTACGCTTAAGTTTTTTAATAAAAATCCAAACGCGGTTGATCCAGCCGAGGCGGCAACGCTTGTGGGTATGTTAAAGGCCACCTCTACTTATAACCCTATCAACAATCCCGAAAAAGCCAAAGAACGCAGAAACGTTGTGCTGGGGCAAATGCAGAAGTATAACCATATAACTAAACAGGATTTTGACAGGTATAGCAAGCAACCCGTTAAGCTTAACTTAAGTTACGTTGAAAATTCATCGCATGGCGACTCTTACCTGCGCGAAGCCGTGGATCGTTACCTTAAAAAATGGTGCAAAGACAATGACTATGATCTGTACGAGGACGGCTTAAAAATATATACCACTATTGATTCGCGCTTGCAGGGATATGCAGAAGAGGCGGTTGCAGAAAAAATGAAAATGCTGCAGCGCCGCTTTGATAATGTTTGGGGTGATCAAAACCCGTGGCGCGACTCGAAAGGAAACGAAATAAAAGACTTTGTTTTAAAAGCCGAACAGCGCTTGCCTATTTATAAACTATTGCAGGCAAAGTACAAAGGCGACACTGTTCAGATAAAGCGCTATTTTGAAACGCCCAAACGCATGAAGGTATTTACCTGGAAAGGTGACCGGGACACTACTTTCTCAACTGTGGATTCTATAAAATATTACGCCCGCATTTTAAATACCGGGATGATGAGTATTGAGCCCAGCACCGGTAAGATAAAAGTTTGGGTGGGCGGCATTGATTTTAAGCACTTTAATTACGACCACGTAAACCAATCAAAACGCCAGGCAGGTTCAACATTTAAACCTTTTGCCTATTTAACCGCGTTGGATAACGGCTATACCCCCTGCGATAAGTTTACAGACCAACGCGTAAGCATTAAATACACCTACGGCGGACACGAAGAAGTTTGGGAACCCAACAATGCCGACTGGAACTTTACCGGTCGCGAAATGTCATTGCGTTGGGCTATGGGCAGGTCAGTGAACTCTATAACAGCGCAGGTTACAGAAAAGGTTGGCTGGGATAAGGTGGTAGAATACGCGCACAAAGTTGGTATTGAAAGTGAGCTTAAACCGGTGCCGTCGGTATCTTTAGGTTCAAATGATGTATCAGTTTACGAAATGGTACGTGCCTATAGCACCTTCTTAAATAAAGGGCAAAAAATTGACCCGCTTTTGGTAACTAAAATAACCGACCAGGACGGTAAGGTATTAAAAGAATTTGAGTTAAAAAGCGAACGGGCTATAAGCGAAGAAACAGCCTGGCTGATGCTATACATGTTCAGAGGTGGTATGGAAGAACCGGGTGGAACATCGCAGGCGCTTTGGGAATATAAGTTGTGGGATCATAACAACCAGATAGGCGGGAAAACAGGTACATCATCTGACTATGTTGACGGCTGGTACATGGGTATAACCAAAGACCTTGTTACCGGTGTGTGGGTGGGTGCTGATGACAGAAGCGTGCATTTCAATTCGTCCGAAACAGGCGAAGGTTCGCGCACGGCGTTACCCATTTTTGGTCGCTTTATGGAAAAAGTTTATGCCGATCCGAAATCGGGCTATGCGCCCGGGCCATTCCCTAAGCCGTGGGTAAAGATCAGCAAGCCTTATGATTGCCCATCGCCAAGGATACCGATAGACACTTTAGCTGTAGATAGCTTGATGGAAGTTCCTTTTGATACGCTGCAAACAGAACCCGCGCCGGCCCCTGCTGTTGCACCATAATTATGCCTTAACAAAATTTAACATTGTTTAATGGTGCATTTATTTAAATTAGCGCTTGCATAATATTAAGCTTATGGCAAAACCTTGCTTCCTTATCTCTAAAACAGCAAAATTCTCTGTTGTACTTGTCAGTATTGTATATATGTTGCTGGCCGGATTTGATGCAAAGGCCCAGTATTTTGGCCAAAATAAGGTTCGCTATAAAAAACTCAAGTTTCAGGTTTACAAAACGCCGCATTTTGAAATATACTATTACCTGAAAAATGATAGCCTTGTAAAACGAATGGCGCAGGAAAGTGAGCTTTGGTACACCCTGCATCAACAGGTTTTTAGAGATACTTTTAAGGTAGCCAACCCTATAATTTTATATGCTAATCACCCTGATTTTCAACAAACTACAGCCATTGACGGAGATATTGATGTAGGGACAGGCGGGGTTACCGAAGGATTAAAAAACCGGGTGGTAATGCCGATTATGGAGAATAACCATGTTACCCGTCACGTATTGGGGCATGAGCTGGTGCACGCCTTTCAATACCATATATTGATGGGGAAGGGCGACGAATTTGAAAATCTGGATAACGTACCCCTATGGATGGTGGAGGGTATGGCCGAATACCTGTCCATCGGTAAAAAAGATAGCTATACCGCTATGTGGATGCGGGATGCTTACCTGAACAATGATATCCCCACCATACGCGACCTTACCGAAAGCAGCAAATATTTCCCTTACCGCTATGGTGAGGCGTTCTGGTCGTTTATTGGGTCAACCTATGGCGATACGGTTATTGTGCCTTTCTTTAAAAACACAGCCCGCTTTGGGCTTCCTTATGCCATACGGCGCACGTTTGGGTATGATGATAAAACACTATCAGAGCTTTGGAAAAAATCAATAGAAGCCACTTATAAGCCATTTTTAACCGATACAGTACAGAAACCAATAGGCCATATTGTTATTAATGATAAAAACTCTGGCAAGATGAATTTGGCGCCTTCCATCAGTCCTGATGGTAAGTACATGGCCTTTTTATCAGAAAAGGGTCTGTTTTCTATTGACCTTTTCCTGGCAGATAACCGAACGGGGCGAATAATTACAAAGCTAACCAGCCGAACAACCAACACCCACGTTGATGAATTTAACTTCCTGGAGTCAGCCGGAACATGGTCGCCTGATGGTAAAAAGTTTGCCTTTAGTGTGTTTAGTAAGGGCCGTAACCGCATGTTGGTTGTTGAGGTACCAAGCGGCAAAGTACTGTATAATGTATCCATGGAAAAGGCGGAGCAGTTTGGCAACCTGTCGTGGTCGCCATTGGGTAACCAGATCGTGTTTCAGGGGATGTCTGAGGGACAAAGCGATCTGTACGTTTACAACTTCGATACAAAAAAAGTTACCCAGTTAACTAACGATAAATACTCAGATTATCAACCGGCTTTTTCTCGCGACGGTAAAAAGATCATATTTGCTTCAGACAGGACCACATATGATAAAACCCAGGCGCAGGCCATAACGTTTAACCTGGCTGTTTATGACATGGCTACCGGTGCCGTAACCAACCTGAACGTGTTTAACGGGGCCAATAATTTAAATCCGCAATATTCTTCGGATGGTTCGGGGATCTACTTCCTGTCTAACCGCGACGGTTTCCGTAACCTTTACCTTTATAACGTAGGCAGCGGGCAGGTAAAGCAAATGACAAACATGTTTACCGGCATCAGCGGGGTAACAGAGTTTTCGCCTGCATTAAGCATAGCTGCCAGCGGCGATGTGGCCTACTCCTACTATCGCGCGCAGAAATATAATTTATACAGCGCTAAAGAAGCTGATTTTACCGCTGTAGCGGCAGATCCGGCGCAAACAAACTTTGCGGCGGGTACATTACCTCCGCCACGCTCTGTTGGGGTCGACCTTATCAATAGCAACCTTAACAATTACCTGGCTTACCCCAGAATACCCGCAGATTCTGTTAAGACGATTAAATACCGCTCTAAATTTAAAATGGACTACCTGGCAGGCAGCGGTGTAGGCGTATCTGTAAGCTCATTCGGTAACACGGGCCTGTCCAGCGGTATACAAGGCGTTTTTAGTGATATCCTTGGCCGTAACCAGATCTATGCCGGCGTGGCCGTTAACGGCGAGTTATACGATTTTGGCGGACAGTTTATGTACATCAACCAGGAGAGTCGTTGGAACTGGGGCGCAGGCATATCACACATCCCCTACCGCTTTGCTACTTATAGCGCGGTAGCCACCAGTTATAATTTAAATAACAAACCAACGCCGGCAATTGAAGAGCGGTATGATATTGTGCGCACTTTTCAGGATCAGGTTTCTGTATTTACTGCCTATCCGTTCAACAAAGTTCATCGTATTGAATTTGGCGCGGCTGCTTCGCAGTACTATTACCGGGTTGACAGGTACAGCACTTACTACGACAAAGACAACTATTATTTAGGCTACGAAAAGCGTAATATCAGCACAAGCGAATATAATGCGGATCCGACCAACGGTGGCATTAACCTGCAAACCTTCAGGATTTTTCAGGCAAGCACGGCATTAGTGGGCGACAATTCATTTTTTGGTGTTGCAGCCCCGCTAAGCGGTTTCAGATACCGTGTAGAAGCAGCGTATAACATTGGCAGCTATAAGTTTTTCGCGCCGACGATAGATCTGCGTAAGTATTTAAGGGTAGCCCCGGTAACTTTTGCCATGCGTTTATACGGTTACGGCAGGTTTGGCAAAGCTGATGCCCTTTACCCATTGTTTTTAGGCTATCCTTTCCTGATGCGGGGATATGAATCGCAAACTTTTTATAACGGCAATGGCAGCGGGCAACCCAGCAACGGCTTCACTATAGACCAGCTTTCGGGTTCGCGTATTGCGTTGAGTAGTTTTGAGGTAAGATTACCGTTTACCGGCCCCGAGAAATTAGCACAAATAAAATCAAAGTTCCTGTTTTCTGACCTGAACCTGTTTTTTGATGCCGGTTTAGCGTGGAACCCCGGCAACCAGATAAAGCTTGGCCTTGCCCCCGACAGGCTGGCTGACGTAAACGGCTTACCCGTATACAATGCCAACCAGCGTGTGCCTGCCTTAAGTACGGGTGTATCATTAAGGGTTAACCTTTTTGGCTATTTTGTATTGGAGCCTTACTTCGCGCTGCCGCTTAACCGTACAGATGTAAAGAAACCTGTATTTGGCTTGGGCTTTACCCCGGGCTGGTAGTTGATTTTATGCATTTAATAGTGTAGCCGTATACAGGTATACAGCCTTTTACCGCTTATAAACTTATTTACATAAGAAAATGTAAGTCAGTTACTTATTAAAGTATTGCCTATTTACCTTTATAAGTAACCTTAAAAATAGCTCCCCTTACGTCATCAGCAATATATAAAGATCCATCGGGCCCTTCGGCTAAGCCACTTGGGCGATATTTTATTGGACCTGACGGGTTTTGAAGATCAACACCGGCTAATTCAGCAAAAATTTCCCATTCGCCGGCAGGCTTGCCATTTTTAAAGGGCACAAAAGCAACAAAATATCCTTTCTTTAATACGGTAGATTGGCTATGTAAAGCTACAAAAGCACCGTTTTTATACCGCGCCGGAAACTGATCACCATTATAAAACAACAGGTCGTTAGGTGCCAAATGCGCGGGAAATGCAATTGCCGGGTCAAGGTATTTATCTTCCACTGTTTTTATACCGTCTCCACCGTATTCAGGGGTTAGCATCTTTTTCTTTTTTATATGATCATAATATACAAACGGCCACCCGGCATCAGCCCCTTCATGCAATTCATATACGGTTTCGGCGGGTATTTCTGCGTTTTGCTGTGCTGTATAATATTGCGGAAATCTATCATCAAAATTGGCGCGCCCATGTTGCGTTGCAAATAAAGACCTGGTGTTGGTGTTCCACTCAACACCGATGGCACTTTTTATCCCCCTGGCATAATGTGTGGCATCGGCATAAGTTTGGTTAAGCTTATCGGCCTTAAATTTCCAAATACCTCCTATCGAATCTAAAAGCGGACAACCGGGCATGCCCTTGTTGGAGTCTTTCTCTCTGCATTCTTCAGAATAAGAACCAATGGCTACATATAAATTACCTTTATCATCTAAAGCTATAGATTTGGTGTTACCCGTTTTTCTTTCAACCAAACCCTGAACTATTGTTTCCGGTTTATCAGGATTGACCACTTCGCTTTTACTATTTAGCTTATATCTGAACACGCCATTATTTGAAGCGGAATACAGGTAGCCGTTATGTATTTTTATGCCCGTGCCCGGGTAAGTTGCAAAGCCTGTTTTTCTATCCATACGGCCATCATTATCCGTATCGCTTAAAAAGTAAACCCCGCTTCCCTTTTTTGCCGAATACATTTTTACATAAATATCGCCGTTGTCGGTTACCGCTATGTGCCGTGTGGTGCCCAAAGAATCGGCAACGATGCTGGCAGAAAAACCCGCCGGAAGTTTAAGATCAGCTTTATAATCAGTTAATTTTATAGCAACAGAAAAACCGGTTAAACAAACTGCGGCCAATAAAAGCCAAACCGGGTAATGAAAATTTTTGGTCATGATAATAGGTTTATAATTAACCAAAGCTACTAAATAATTAGTTATTTTATAAAGCCTTATTGTGCGTTTATAGCAGATTATCAGGCCTTATTAAAAGTATCCACATACAACTCCTCTACCTTGGTTCGTGCCCATTGGGTTTTACGCAAAAACTTAAGGCTTGATTTAATGGAAGGATCTGACACAAAGCAATTAATGCGGATGCGATAACCCAACTCTCCCCAGCCGTAGTGTGCCACCAGCTCGGTCAGTATCGTTTCCAGGGTTTTGCCGTGAAGTGGGTTGTTGGGTTGTTGCATGGAGTAAAAATACGCATTTATAAAGAGCTATTTGCGCGAAGGCATAACAGCATACACCTGTATCAGTAACGCACATTAAACGTCCGAAAATGCACGCTTGCACATTCTAATTACCTACGTAACTTGTTTTAATTCAATTACTTAATCTAAATGGCATATTAATGGAGAATATGAGGTTCAAAATATTTAAACAGCAAAAAATGAAAACATTTCTCTTATCTATAACAAGTTTGTTAGCGCTGAGCTTTAACGCTATGGCGCAAGAAACTAACTATTCTTTTAAAGAATCATATAAAATTACGACACCGGCGCAATTAGTTATTTCGTCGCATGATGGCAATATTGAAGTTTTGCCATCTGATAAAAACAGCGTTGAGGTGTATTACATTGTGAAAAGGAACAATGAGTTGCTTAAAATAGATCGTGCCACGCTGGAAAAAGAGGTAACATTGGAAGTTACGTCGGGTGCCAACATTTTAAAGATCGATATTAAGTATCCCAAGAATAGGCATTTCGCTATAATCAACAATCGACCTATAGCCAATCTTAAAATTTACGTTCCAAAACAAACAGCCTGTAATTTGCAAACTGCTGATGGCAATGTGTCTGTTACGGGGCTTTCGTCAGATCAGCTTATCAAAACAAGCGACGGCAATATCAGCGTGATCAATATAGCAGGGAATGTTGGAGGTTATACATCTGATGGGAACGTTATGGCGAGGGCTGTTAAAGGCGATGTAGATTTTAAAACATCCGACGGAAGCATCAGCCTGGACGATATTGTTGGCGATGTTTTATCCTACTCTTCGGATGGCCACCTAAAGGCAAGTAAAATTAGCGGAGATATTCTCTTAAAGACATCTGATGGTAACATTGAGCTATCAGCCATAAAAGGAGCTGTATCTGCCAGTACCTCTGACGGAAGCATAAGGGGAACGGTAAATGAGGTGAAAGGAGAAATATCGTTAACTACAGGCGACGGAAATATTGACCTGACCGTTCCGGATCTGATAGGGCTTAATCTTGACGTAGAAGGCAGTTCTATCCACACCCGCCTAAAAAATTTCTCGGGCAGTTCACAGAAACGTTCGATACAGGGCCGCTTAAACGGAGGGGGCGTTCCGGTTAAAATAAAAGCGCTTAATGGCAACATTAATTTGAGTTATAAGTAGGTTTTAGCAAACTGTGGAGGATATGATAAATAAGCGCGATATACAGTGAATTTTGTGTTAGATGGAATTGTAAGGTTGTGCGATATTAAAAGGATAAGCGACTTAAGGGGTTTCATGCACTAAATAAAAGTTGCATAGCTGCCTAATTCTTTATCTCCCGTATAAAAAGCGATTTTACATCCACAACAGTGGGGTTATGCAAATGGCAAAGCTGAAAGCCTATCTTTCCGCTGTCAAAACCTGCATTGTGCACAATGTCTATTGTTTTAACGCCATTTAGCCAGGCCTGTATATGGTGGCCGTTTGCCACTATATAATAATGGTTCCAGTCGTTAAACTTCACAACTTTGGGTATCAGCGCATCCGGAAATTTTTGCACCATGCTGGCCCTGCGCTCTTCCCAAAGCGAACCCCAATAACCTTTTCCCATATCTATCTGGTAACCGGGCGCGTCATCGTAACTCGTAGGGTTTATGCGTACGCATACCCCTGAATTGGCATCCTCATCGCCCACCATTTTTATCATCACATTCAGTTCAAAATCTGTGTATGATTTTTTTGTGTAGCTATAATGATGTTCCTTTTCTTTACCAATGGTGCCATGAAATTCGTGGTTGGTTACTTTCCAGAAAGCATTTTCAAAATTCCAGTCGTCTGCATTGGCCAGCAGATCAACCCAGCCCTTGCCCGCGGGTTTGCCGTTAACCATTTTACCGCCCGCCGGAAGCGTATTTTTTAACGTGGTATCTGCCTGTGCATTCGCGTTAGCATAAATAATAAATGGGAGTAATAGTGCCATTAACAATTGCTGGAGGCGACTTTTATGGTTTACCGGTACTTTAAGGGGGTGTTGTTGTGAGCAGATCATGCAGGTTTATTTTAAAAGTGATTGGTTATCAATTAAATAAAGGTAATAAATTTTGACAGTTTTACCCCGGGCAAGATTTGCATGTTACGTACGTTATAATATATGTATATTCGATGAGCCGGATCATATCAACGTAAAATGAAAAAATCAGTATCCTTTAGTTCCTTACTCACTATTTGTTTATTTGCGTTCAGCAACCAATTATTTGCCCAGATAAATAACGCGCCATTTAAACAGAACATGGATGTAATAGCCCGGCGTACCGACACTTTGGTTTATAAGGCCAGTGCTTTTGTGATACAACCAAATGATAAATTAGACGATCTGTTAAAACGTTTACCCAATATAACAATAGACAACCAGGGCAAACTGTATGCACAGCAGGAAAAAGTACAACAACTGTTGGTTGATGGGAATGAATTTTTTAGTGATGATCCTGTTTCGGCCGCGCATGTTTTACGGGCCGATAAAGTAGATCAGATCAGGATCTATTGGCGGTGGAGCGACCAATCATCTTTTACCGGCGTTGAAGACAATGCAAAGATCAAAACGATCAATGTGATTCTGAAGAAATAGGACACTAACGGAGTGTTGCAAAAAAATTGCCAATTTTACACTTTCTCAATAATCTGATAATCAATATATTAAATCGGTTTTACAGCTAAAATTCCTGACGAATAAGTCTGTTGCAAAGTGTTGCATGTTTAAACTTACAATAGTTGTAAACTATTGAATTTCAACCACTTGCAAAAACTACTGTTGCAAGTGTTGCAAAGTGTTGCCTATATTTCTGCAACACCTCTCCCCTTTTTTAAATGGTTTCGGTATAGCTTATCTTTAAATGCTGCAGTTTCTCCAACTTCCCTAAAACCTCGTTAACCTTAGTTTTGCGTATCCCCACCTTTAAGGTGCAAAGCATTTCAAAATGCTGGTTTACTATGGTTAGGCCGTGCTCCTTCACCACACGCATTACGTCGTTCATCTGCTCATGTGCAAATTGCAGCGTGTATATATCCTGTATCGCCCTTTCAGTCACAGTAGCTTTATCCAGGGCATCAATTGCGGCCTGTTTATACGCATTAATAAGCCCCGGAACGCCCAGCAGCGTACCGCCAAAGTAGCGCACCACAACAACCAGCACGTTCGTGATATCGCGCGATAACAGTACATTGAGAATTGGCCTGCCCGCTGTGCCGGATGGTTCGCCGTCATCATTTACTCTAAAAACAGATCTATCGGTGCCCAGGCGCATGGCCCAGCAATGGTGGTTAGCTTTAGGATGCTCGGCCTTCAACCGGCTAACAATATCTTTGATCTCTGCATCACCGTTAATAGGATAAGCATAAGCCAGGAACTTACTGCCGCGGTCGCGGAATACGCCTTCTGCAAATGTAGAAATGGTTAAATAGGTATCGTCAAACAGCATATTAAAAGCTAAGCATTGTACCAGATCTCCAGCAGATCATCGCCAGATTGCTGTTCATCAACCTTAGTGCCTGTTACTTGCAGTGCGGGGATGCCTTTATTTAAAACAGCCGTCCCGGTAAATATGCGCGCTTCATCCCACATGCCGGCATCAATAAAGGTTTGCAGCGTATGTGCCCCCCCTTCAATAATAACGGATTGGATATCCTGCAGATAAAGCTGGTACATCAGGTACTGAGGTACATAACGGTCAAAATCCTCTAAGGCTATGTATTTGTTCCTGCCTGTAATACCGGCCTTCACTTCGTTGAATATGAGCGTCTCAACGGAGTTATCAAACAGGTGCAGGCTGCTATCTAACTCCAACCTACGGTCTATTACTACCCGTTTAGGGTTTCGCCCCTCAGCGTACCTAACATTTAGCTGTGGGTTATCAATAGCAGCCGTATTTTTACCAACCAGCACCGCATCTTCCTCAGCCCGCCATTGGTGCACCAGCTTACGCGACTCAAGCCCCGTTATCCAGAACTGACTGTTATCATCCGGCGCGAAGAAGCCGTTTGACGTTTGAGCCCACTTTAAAATGATATAGGGCCGGTGTTTTTGCACCCGTGTAAAGAAACGCCGGTTAAGATGTCGGCATTCCTGCTCCAACACGCCCACGGTAACATTAATACCCGCCGCCTGCAGCTTTTCTATACCCTTGCCATCTACCTGGTCAAACGGATCGCGGCAGCCTACAACTGCATTAGGGATACGGTATTTAATGATCAGATCAGCGCAGGGTGGTGTTTTACCGTAATGAGCGCAGGGCTCGAGCGAAACGTAAATAGTGGATTGCAGCAGTAATTCCTCAGCATTATCAAATCGCTCCAACACATCATTTACAGCATTCACCTCGGCATGCGCGCCGCCGTATTTTTGGTGATACCCCTCGCCTATTATATTGCCATTATAAACTATAACCGCGCCAACCATCGGGTTAGGACTAACCGCCCCCCTTGCCAAGGCAGCAAGGTCAAGGCAGCGGCGCATGTATAATTCGTTGGTCGGCATGGTACAAAAGTAGCTTTTTATGTTACTTTGCGCTATGGAAACCGTTAAAGATGTATTTGCAGCTTACAGGGCACAATTAAAGGCGCTGTATGATGGACAGGAAGCTGATGCGATAGCTTTAACGGCCTTAAGGGAAATTACCGGGCAATCCAACGCCTACTTAAAAGCATTTCCTGAATACGAAATTAACGCTGCGGACCAATCCAAACTCAAGGAAATTTTGGATCAGCTTGTAACAGGCAGACCCTTGCAATACGTACTTGGCCATACGGAATTTTATGGCCTGCCCTTCAAAGTAAACTCATCCGTATTGATACCCCGGCCCGAAACGGAAGAATTGGTACACTGGGTGTTAAAAAGTGATCTGCCGCAAGCGGGCATTGATATTCTGGATATCGGCACAGGGAGCGGTTGCATTGCCATCAGCCTGAAAAAGAATTTGCCACAGGCCAATGTGTCGGCAATTGATATATCTGCAGCAGCTTTGAAAACGGCCCGGGAAAATGCAAAGCTGAATAAGGTGGAAGTAAACTTTATTGAAGCTGACATTTTAAACACCCAAAACGCACAACTCACAAATTATAACGTCATCATTTCAAATCCGCCCTACGTTACCCCTGCAGACAAAAGCCTGATGCATAGCAATGTAACGGACTTTGAGCCGCACACAGCGCTCTTCGTATCGGAGAATGATCCCTTAATATTTTATAAGGCAATAGCCGATCTGGCTGCTGAGAAGCTCACTAAAGGCGGCTTTTTATTTTTTGAGATCAACGAGAGTTACGGCACCCAAACTACCGAAATGCTCAAGGCGAAACTATTTAAAGAAATTGAGTTGCGAAAAGATTTGAGCGGTCGCGAGAGGATGATAAAAGCGTCGTTATAATATTTTTAGTAGCTTTATAACTCTGAACTATCTGCCATGGAAAAACAAAAATTTCATTACGCCACCGTATCCGAAGCCATAGAACAACTACGCAAACAAGGCTTTACCTGCGATTTTAATCTTAAACAAAACCAATTATTAGTTGGCGAACAGGCCTATACAGCCGACGAATTTGAAATTGTTGATATATACCGCTATGAAGGACAGACAGACCCGGGCGATGAAGCCACAGTTTATGCACTCGCGTCACCATCAGGGGTAAAAGGGGTATTGGTAGCAGGCTATGGAGCGTCAAGCGATGAGGCATCCGAAGAAACATTGAAACGCCTTCACTACAAGTATCAGCAAAAATAACCTTTGTTATAAAAATAATTGTACTTGCCAAATTTGCGCTAATAGTTATATTAGCGATAAGGTACCCGGATAATGCACCGCCAAAAACCGTTTACCGTACTATAGCCAATTAATTTATGATCTATCCCCGTTTTTATATCCGCGGTATTTTAAGGCATTGCTGTTGGCTAATACTTTTATTGTTAAGTCCGTGTTTTGCACAAACGCCAAAGATAGACAGCTTAAAATCAGAGCTTAAAAAAAACATACCCGATACCGTTCGCCTTAGACTATTAAAAAACATAGCCACCGCTTACACTCCTGTCGATCTTAAACAACGTATCTACTATTCCCTTCTAAGTAAAGATTTGGCTGTAAAAATACATGACGATAAATCTGTGGCCGAAGCGTTTTTAACTATGGGCGTAGCCTACACCATCCGCGGCCTTAACGACAGCGCTATTTATTACTATAACAAAGCATATAGTCAGGCCGAGAAAAGTAAATATGACATGGTTATGGGTAAGTGCCTTTCCAATTTGGGCTTGCTTAATGATAGGCTGGACAACGACAAGGAAGCTATACAGTATTACTTTAGGGGATTGGAAGTATTTAAGCGGATGAAATATTCGCCGGGAATAAACCAGTGTTACATAAATATCGGTTCGCTTTATTCTGACCTCGGTCAGAACGAAGTTGCAAAAAGCTACTTTGAACAAAGTTTGAAAATTGCCACGGCTGAAAAAGATGAAAAAGGAATTGCTTACGGATTATTTACGCTCGGCAGTTGTTATCAGGCGCTCAAAAAAGACCAGCTCGCATTAACCTACCTTAATAAAAGCCTTGCTATTAGAAAAAAACTGAACGATGCCAACGGGATAGGTGTGGTACAAAGAGCTAAAGGACTTGCACATTATCACCTTAAAAATTACAGCGAAGCCATATCCAATTTAGATAGCGCCCGTACCACCATGCAACAGTTAGGCGATAAATACCAGGAGGCGGCAATGATGCTGGCTTCAATTGATGTTTATTTAGCTATGGGGAGTAAAGATAAAGCAGAGTACTATGGGCTAAAAGGATTGCAGATAACCCGGGACATCGCGTCAAAATCCGGCACTTCATTGTTCCTTGAAAAACTGGTAAGTGTTTACAAAAATAAAAACGACATACCGAGTGCGTTCAAGTATCAATCCGAATACGTCTCTATTCAAGACAGCATAAAAATAGAAAAGCAGCTAAAAGACGTAACGCTGGCAGAAATAAAACGCACCAGGAGTGAGAATGCGGCACTAACCGACAATAACAGGGAGATAGCGTCAGAAAATACCGGATACCTCACTAAGCTACAACGATATAACAATATCCTGGTCATTATTGTAGCTACCCTGGCTTCGGCAGTATTGATTGTAATTGTACTATACAGACGCAACAAGGAAAAGCAACTGGCTAACCAGCAGTTGCTCCATCAAAAGGAAGAAATAGCGCAGATAAACAAAGAACTTGAGTACCTCAATGAAGAGATAAACGCGCAAATGGAGCTTACAACGGCCCAAAATGCCGAGTTGGAAAGATTGAACGCTGTAAAAAACAAATTCTTCTCCATTATCTCGCATGATCTGCGCGGGCCTCTTAATACTTTACAAACCTTATTCAGCATTTACCGTGAAGGCGATATAAAAGAAAGCGAGTTACGCATGCTGCTTGGCCGTTTAGAAGATACCATATTAACTACAGGGGCATTTCTGGACAATCTGCTGGAGTGGTCAAAAAGCCAGCTGGAGGGAATAGTTGTACAAGCATTGGATTTTGACGTAAAGGATACGATAACAGATAACCTGCATTTGTTTAAAACCAAAATAGAATTTAAGGGCCTTAAGGTGACCAATAAGGTTAAACAACCTGTTTTTGCACATGCTGACCCAAACATGGTAAGGTTGGTAGTACGCAACCTTTTATCCAACAGTATAAAGTTTTGTAAAAGCGGGGATAAAATAGAATTGGCCGCCATTATTGAAGGCGATAGCGTTATAATCACTATCAAAGATACCGGACCAGGTATTAGTGAAAACGAGGTGGAAAAACTTTTCAGCCTTGAACATGCTGTGAGCACCAGTGATCAGGGTGAAAAAGGTAACAGGCTGGGCTTGATACTTTGCCGTGATATGATCGTACAAAATGGGGGCACGCTAACGTTTGAAACAAAACTAAACGAGGGAACTACCTTCCACATAACGCTACCTGCAGGTAAACAGTCAGATACCTTATTTTAACAGGGCGTCCTTTTCTTTGGTAAACACGTTATAAACAAGCTTATCCAATAAAGCAGGTAAAACTTTGCTTAGCAAAACGGTTAATTTACCCTGGCCTGTCATAATTAATGTTCGCGACCTGGTTTCAACACCATCACCAATAACTGCGGCAACCTGCTCAGCTGTCATCATTTTTTCCTCGTGTAAAGTACTTTCCCCCTGCTGAACGCCGTCTTTATTAAGCGCCGTATTGCGAATGTTAGAAGCGGTGAAACCCGGGCAGGCCGTAAGCACATGTACCCCGGTTTTTAAATTCTCAACTCTTAAAGCATCTAAAAAACCATTCATGGCAAATTTTGATGCAGAATAGCCTGTTCTTCCCGGCAAACCTTTGTATCCGGCGATAGACGATACGCCTACCACCGTGCCTTTAGTTTTTAAAAGCTCGGGCATGGCATATTTGGTGCAGTATACCATTCCCCAAAAATTAACGTCCATCAGTGATTTAAGCACCTCCACATCGGCATCTTTAAACAGCGCGCGCATAGAAATGCCCGCGTTATTTACCAAGACATCAATTTTACCGAAAGTTAATACTGCTTGCTTTATCAGGTGTTCACAATCGCTCTCTGACACAACATCACATTGCACAGCTAACGCCTTTACATTGTATTGCTGCTCCAACGACTGTGCTATTTCGCAAAGCGTTACATACTGGCGCGCGCCTAATACCAGGTTAGCGCCACGTTTTGCAAATTCAATAGCTAATGCTTTGCCGATGCCGGAGGAGGCACCGGTAATAATAACTGCCTTATCGTTCAACTTCATATTGTGCCGGGTACAGCTGTATGCCCGGTACTTTTATTTCAGGCAATTTAAACAGGTACTTGGAGGCGAAGATAATCATAGCACCATAAAAATGCTTTATGAAAGCCCAGCTAAATTTAGGAACATACTGGGTTTTAAAGTTGATGATATATGTTTTTGGGTAATAATAGTTTTTAAACCCCGCCAAACGCATACGGTAGGAAAGATCAATATCATATCCATATTGATGGAAGCGCTCGTCAAAGCCGCCTATTTCGTTAAATACCGAGCGGCGTACTAACATAAACGCGCCGTTAAGGATATCTATCTCAGAAGTTTGGAACTCCTGCACCCACTCTTTGTTATTACGATTGGTTAAACGCGATTTTGGAAAATGCTTAGCAAGGCCTGTTAGTTTAAAAAAACTTATCCAGGGCGTAGTTAACCCGCGATTCGACTCTTGCAGAAATGATCCCTGCGGTCCTAACATACGCACACCCAAGCCACTAACGTCCTCGTGTTCACTCATATAGGCAGTGACCTTTTCTAAGGTCTCTTTTCCTAAAATAACATCAGGGTTGACCAATAAAATATACTCACCCCTTGAAGCCTGAATACCTTGATTAGCCGCTTTGGCAATGCCCTCATTAACTTTGTTGGCAATAACCCTAAACTGAGGGTAGTCAGTGTTAAGCATTTCAAGTGTATTATCCGCAGACGCGTTATCCACTATAATTACTTCATTATCAGCTGAATTAGCTGATTTTATTAAAGAATTAAGCGTAAGCTTTAACAGATCACATCTGTTATGATTTACTACAACTACAGATATTTTCATACTACTTGGTTAATGAGTTCTCGTACGGAACGCGTGTTACGATAGATCGGCCTAAAGTGATCTCGTCAACGTACTCTAACTCACCTCCAAATGCTATGCCACGGGCAATAGTTGAAATGTTAATGTTGAAATGTTTTAATTTTTTGTGCAGATAGAAGATGGTGGTATCTCCCTCCATAGTTGCGCTAAGGGCAAATATTACTTCTCTCACTTCGCCGTCCTTTAGCCGTTCCACTAATGAATCCACCTGAAGATCAGATGGACCTATGCCATCCATGGGCGATATCAATCCTCCTAATACATGGTACAAACCATTGAACTGACTGGTGTTTTCAATGGCCATTACATCGCGCGTATCCTCAACAACGCAAATCACACTCGCGTCTCTTTTGTGTGATGAACATATCTCACAAATACTGGTGTCTGATATGTTATGACAGCGGGTGCAAAACTGGATCTCGTTACGCAGTTTGGTGATAGCGTGGCTGAATTGCTCTACCTCCTGCTTATTTTGATTAAGCAGATGCAGCACCAAGCGCAAAGCTGTTTTTTGCCCTACCCCCGGTAGTCTGGCAAACTCTGCAACTGCATTTTCCAAAAGCTTGGATGAGAAATTCATTTTGCGAAAGTAAGAAATATTAGGTAAATCGCTTAGCGTTGTATTGCCGATGTCATGCCGAACTTGTTTCGGCACTCATCCGCTCACCATGTATGTGGGGTGCTGAAACAAGTTCAGCATGACATTAATTAATGACTTTCGGACTAAAAAAGAAATATGTCATCAGGTATACTCTTATCTTTTATAATCGGCTACTTTTTAGTGCTTCTGCTTATATCGTGGCTTACCTCACGCAAATCAGCCGACAACGATACTTTCTTCGTGGCCAACCGCAACTCTAAATGGTACCTGGTTGCTTTTGGCATGATTGGCACTGCGTTAAGCGGCGTAACCTTTATTTCAGTACCCGGCAAAGTTGGCGCGCCCAGCGGTGATCAGTTTGCTTATTTCCAGTTTATTTTAGGTAATGCGGCCGGATTTATAATTGTGGCTACAGTATTATTGCCTTTGTACTATCGCATGAAGCTAACGTCGATATATAGCTATATTGAACACGCTTTAGGTACCTGGAGCTATAAAACAGCCGCCGGGATATTTTTATTAAGCAGAACCATCGGTTCAGCCTTCAGATTGTATTTGGTAGTTATTGTTTTACAGCGATTTATATTTGACAGCTATGGCATTCCGTTTTTTGCTACGGTAATTATTTGCTTACTGCTAATATGGGCCTATACGTTTAAAGGCGGCCTTAAAACCATCATTATAACAGATAGTCTGCAAACGCTTTTCCTGGTGTCATCGGTTTTCCTGTCAATTTATTTTATTTGCCGAAGCCTTGATATGAGTATTTTTGAAGCGGTTGAAGCGGTTAAAAACAGCAGTTACTCCAAAATATTTTTCTTCGATGATTTCATGACCAGCCATTTTCACATCGGCAAGCAATTCATAGGGGGCATGTTCATTACAATTGGCATGGTTGGCTTGGATCAGGATCTGATGCAGAAAAACCTTAGCCTTAAAAACATCCGCGAAGCGCAAAAAAACATGTTCAGTTTTACGGGGGTGTTTGTGGTGATAAACATCTTCTTTTTATGCGTGGGCGCTATGCTGTATATGTATGCGGCTAAATATGGCGTAACAGTTGAAAAAACGGACTACCTCTACCCTACCATCGCGCTAAAATACCTGGGCGTTATACCTGCCATTGTGTTTATGCTGGGGCTAACTGCAGCTACTTTTGCTACCACAGACTCTGCCCTTACAGCACTTACCACATCTTTTTGTGTCGACTTTTTAAACTTTAATAAAGGCAAAGATGTTAACAGTAAAGCAAACGTAGCTACACGGCACTATGTTCACATCGGTTTTTCGGTATTGCTGCTTTTAACAATTGTTATTTTTAACGCTATAAATAACGACGCGGTTGTGAGCGCTATTTTCAAGGTAGCATCATATACTTACGGGCCGTTACTTGGCTTATATTCGTTTGGGTTATTTATGGGTGGCAGACAGGTAAAAGATAAGCTTGTACCTTTTATATGTTTAATTTCGCCGGCAATATGTTATTACCTCAGTTCGCATTCAACAGCGCTTTTTGGTTATACATTTGATAACGAATTAATATTGGTTAACGGATCGATAACCTTTATCGGGTTGCTGATTACCTCATCAGCGAAAAAAGAGACACTGAAAGCCTGATTTTCAGTTAATAATAAGATTTTTTGAAACAGATATAAATTATAAAGGTTTAAGAGAGATATGACCGGAGACGAAAAATTACGAAGAGCGTTTGATAACAAAAACTGGCAGGAGATAAAGGTTACCGACTCGTGGCAGATATTTAAAATAATGGCCGAATTTGTTGACGGCTTTGAGAAACTGGCACGCATTGGGCCTTGTGTTTCCATATTTGGTTCAGCACGCACAAAAAACGATCATTTATACTATAAAATGACCGAAGAAATAGCTCGTTTACTTACCGAAAGAGGTTATGGTGTTATATCAGGCGGCGGGCCGGGGATTATGGAAGCTGCTAACAAGGGCGCTTACGAGGCCGGAGGTAAATCTGTAGGCTTAAACATTGAGCTGCCGTTTGAGCAGTTTAACAACAAGTACATTGACAGGGACAAACTACTGGAGTTTGATTACTTTTTTATACGTAAAGTAATGTTCATGAAATATTCACAAGGCTTTATCGTGTTGCCCGGTGGTTTCGGCACTATGGATGAGGCTTTTGAAGCGATGACGCTGATACAGACAGGCAAAATAGCACGTTTCCCGATTGTGTTTGTGGGTACTGATTACTGGGGTGGCTTGTTTGAATGGGTATCTAAAAACATGCTGGAAAAAGAGCACAATATACACCCTGACGATCTGAACCTTTACCGCTTGGTGGATACGGCAGAGGAAGCAACGGAGCATATCTTCCGTTTCTACGACAAATATGTATTGAAACCAAACTTTTAATCCATCAACAAACTTATCAGCATTTAACAACACTAATGGAACTACCCGACAAGCAGAAAAAGGCCAGTCTGGGCTTTATTTTTGCTACGTTACTAATTGACGTTATGGGGCTGGGTATTATTATACCGGTTATCCCCAAGCTAATAGCACATCTTATTCATGGTAGTTTAAGCGATGCTTCCGCCTATGCGGGCTGGCTTACCGCGGCTTATGCCATTATGCAGTTTGCATGCGCTCCTTTAATAGGTAACCTGAGCGACAAATTTGGCCGCAGGCCCGTGTTATTGTGTTCCCTGGTTGGATTTGGTATAGATTACCTGTTTTCGGCGTTTGCGCCTACTATTGCCTGGCTGTTTGTGGGCAGAATTGTGGCCGGAATAACCGGGGCAAGTTTCACCACGGCAACCGCCTATATTGCCGACGTAAGCTCGCCGGAGAAACGCGCGCAAAATTTCGGAATGATTGGCGCGGCTTTTGGCCTTGGCTTTATAATAGGGCCCGTAATTGGCGGTATATTAGGTAAACATGACATGCATTATCCATTTATTGCAGCAGCAATATTGGCTTTTGCAAATGCAACCTACGGCTATTTTATGTTGCCGGAATCATTACCTGTTGAACACAGACGTCCATTAGATCTTAAAAAGATCAATCCGTTTACATCTGTTTTTAGATTAAAAAAATACGACTCGGTAGTTGGTTTGGCGGTGGTTTTATTCCTGGTTTATTTTGCTGGTCAGGCTGTACAAAGCGTTTGGACCTTTTATACCATGTATAAGTTTCATTGGAACGAAGATTGGGTAGGTTATTCTTTAGGTTTTGTTGGCTTGATGATAGGTGCGGTACAAGGAGGGTTGATCAGAATTATACTACCCAAATTTGGCGAACAACGCAGCATCTGGATAGGCTTATTACTTTATTCTGCCGGGCTTATTTTATTTGCATTTGCCACTCAAGGCTGGATGATGTTTGCCATACTGGTACCCTACTGCCTTGGCGGTATAGCCGGCCCCGCCATACAGGGTTATATGAGTAACAAGGTGCCTGCCAATGAGCAGGGCAACCTGCAAGGCGGCCTTACGGGATTAATGAGCCTGAGTTCAATCTTTGGCCCGTTGGTAATGACGGAGTCTTTTTATTATTTTACCCGCCCTGATAGTAAAGTCCATTTTCCGGGTGCGCCTTTTATTATAGGGGCTATTTTAATGCTGATGGGCGCATTTTTTGCAATAAGGAGTTTTAAAAGAAACACAAAATTAACTTAATGGTTATTAGTAAGGTTTAATTTCGGCCCTTTAATATGTCTGCACAACTTACGCCTGAGTCTGATAAAACTTCTGTAAACAAAACCGGCAAAAAGCGGTCCGCGGCATTGGGTTTTATTTTCATTACCATATTTATTGATGTATTGGGTTTGGGCATTATAGTACCTGTGCTACCCAAACTTTTAGAAACGCTTGGCCACATAGATGTTAGCACAGCTTCAAAATACAGCGGTTGGCTAAACTTTGTATATGCCAGCATGCAATTATTGTTTGCTTCTGTTATAGGCGGCCTAAGCGATAAATATGGCCGGCGCCCCGTTCTGCTTATCTCCTTATTCGGGTTTAGTATTGATTATTTGTTTATGGCCTTTGCTCCTACAATTGCATGGCTGTTTGTAGGGCGTTTTATAGCAGGCGTTGCCGGTGCAAGTAACGCAACTGCCACGGCCTATATTTCTGATATAAGTACAGGCCATAAACGCGCTGCCAATTTTGGCTTGGTAGGGGCTGCGTCGGGTTTCGGCTTTATAATAGGGATAGGCTTAGGCGCATATTTGGGCGATCTTAATTTAAAATTCCCATTCCTGGCTGCCGCCGGATTTGCATTTTTTAATGCATTGTATGGCTTTTTTGTATTGCCGGAATCATTAAAACCGCAGCATCGCCGCAATTTTGAATGGAAACGTGCCAACCCCGTGGGTGCGCTGGTCACTATCTTTAAACGCCACCCTGAGCTGGGCGGATTGATCAGTGTGTTAACGCTGGTTTACACGGCCCAAAAATCGGTGGAGTACCTTTTATCATTCTATTTGTTTGAGAAGTTTGAGTGGACCCTGAACAGCGTAGGTACGCTGGGTATTTTTATAGGGGTGCTGTTGGTGGGTATACAAGGCGGGCTCATCCGTTACACCATACCTAAATTCGGTCAGCAAAAAAACATAGTAGCGGGCTTAATTTTTTACGCGATAGGGCTTATTCTGATTGCCTTTGCCACCCAGGGCTGGATGATGTACCTGTTTATGATACCTTATTGTCTTGGGGGAATAGGCGGCCCTGCATTGCAGGCATTTGCTACGGAAAAGGTTGCAAACAACGAACAAGGTGAGCTGCAAGGCGCTATAACGATTGTTAATAGCCTGAGTGTAATTGTAGGGCCATTATTGTTTGGCTATACGTTTTATGCTTCTACCAATAAAAATGGTGCATGGTATTTTCCGGGCTTTTCCTATTTGATAGGCGCCCTTATGGTGTTAATTGCTATGTTTATTGTGATAAAAGGTTTCAGAAAAGCTGCCGCTGATAAACGCAAGCCGGTGATTAATCCAGCCCACTAACACCGCCAGAGATAACGAACTTCATCATATCTGCCGCATTTTTATCAAGCGGCTTAACTTTGTTGGCAGCAATGATAACCACCTGCCCGGCAAACGAGTAAGAATACGGGAAGTAAACAGCTACCTCGCCCGGAAGACCCAATTTGGACAGATCCTTTTGTACCAGGAAACCTATCTTTTTTAAACCAAACTCGTTAACCTCCACTATAACGGCTTCGTTAAATTTCTTTTCGTCGCCAACAAAAGCATTGGTAAGATCTTTAATAGACGAATACAAAAATTTAAAAAGAGGCAAACGGTTTAGCCATCGGTTAAACCATTTTTTTATAGGGTCTGTAATTACGTTGGTTACCAGCACGCCGGCAATCATTATCAAAACAAAAACGTTCAGAATGCCCAATCCAGGAATATGGATAGGCTCGCCGTCCCTGTTAGCCAGAATAACGTCGCTGATGTTAAGCGCGTTATCAATAGTGGATACGGCCCAATAGATCAAAAATATAGCGGCACCAATAGGCACAACAACTATAACACCCTTTAGAAAATAATTTAACAGCGCACCAATTACCTTCTTCATATCTTGCTAATATTTCTACTCGTAAAAGTACACCCTTTTTACGCGTTGCGAAATATTAGTTAAAATTTCATAGGGAATAGTACCGATCTGAGTAGCCAGCTCTTCTATACGGTACTCATTGTTAAATACTATTACGTCATCCCCCTCTTCTACATTCAATGCTGTAACATCAATCATGGTCATATCCATTGATATGTTGCCTATGGTAGGTACCAAAGTGCCATTTACCAGCATTTTACCTACACCATTTCCAAAGGCCCTTAAGTAACCATCAGCGTAACCTATGCGCACGGTGGCTATTTTGCCATCATCAGCCATAAGGCCCTTTCTTGAATAGCCTATCGTATCACCAGCCGTTACTTTGCGCACTTGCGAAACACTGGTTTTTAAGGTAGCAATGGGCTGTAAAACACCTTCTGTGGGTGGTACAGCAGCATCAACTCCATACAAGCCAATACCCAATCTTACCATATCGTATTGCGCTGCCGGCCATCGGGTAATTCCGGATGTATTGCATAAATGTTTGATGACCTTATACCCTAATGCTTCTTCTATTTTTTTGTAGGAGGTATCAAAGCGTTTTATCTGGGTTTCGGTAAAACCATCATGCTCAGCTGCATCGCTGGCTACCAAATGAGAGAATACCGATTTAATATGGATATACTTATTTATCTCCAGCATATCACACAAGGTATCTACCTCAAATTCTTCAAAGCCAAGGCGGTGCATGCCGGTATCTAACTTAATGTGCACCGGATAGGCAGAAATTTCGTTCAACTGGGCATATTTAACAAACTCATCTAACAAACCAAAGCTGTACATAACGGGCTCTAATTTATATTCTACCAGCTTATCAAACGCAGAATATTCAGCGTTCATTACAGTAATTGGCAATGTAATACCCGATTGCCTTAGTGTAACGCCTTCGTCTGCGTAAGCCACCGCCAGATAATCTACCTTGTTGTATTGCAGCATATTGGCCAGTTCAAAGGTGCCGCTGCCGTAGCTGAATGCCTTTACCATAGCCATCACCTTAACGCCAGGCTTTAGTTTAGCCTTGTAGTAGTTGAGGTTATTAAGCAAGGCATTTAAATTAATCTCCATCACCGTCTCATGATTCTTCTGCGATAGCAACCTGCTTATCCGTTCAAACTCAAAGCTGCGCGAACCTTTTATCAGAATGGTCTCGTCTCTAAACCGCAGCGTATTGAGTTTAGCCAGCAAGGCATTAGTATCTGCAAAAAAATGCTTTTCGGGTACATTTATAGTGTCCTGCCGGCTCATCAGGGCTTCTCCTACTCCAATAAACCTGTCTATGGTTTTACTATGCACCAGTTCGGCTACTTGTTTATAGAGTATCTCTTCAGATAATCCGGATTGAAAGATATCTGACAGAATAAGTGTCTTTTTTTTATGCTGATTCTGTTGATTCAAAAAATTAAGCGCTATCTCTAACGATTGGATATCTGAATTGTAGGTATCGTCAATAACAGAACAATCATTGGTGCCGTTCTTAAGCTCCAACCGCATGCTCACAGCGGTAAGCCGCTCAATACGCTTATCAGCTTCAACAGGCGAGTAACCTAAGGCCAGCATGGTGGCCCAGCACGTTATCGCATTCTCAACAGAAGCCTCGTCAGTAAACGGAACAAGGCACTCAATTTCCTGCTCTTTGTATTTAGCACGCAGGTAATAACTTTTGGAGATAACGGTCTCGCTAAAAACGTACAGATCCGCCTGGCGGAAGGTTCGGCTCCACGTAAAACAATTGTCAGCTATTATTTCGTCTTTATAGTCCGTTACCTGGTCATAATTATAAATCGCTAACCTGCAGCCAACAAACAGCTTTAATTTTTCGCGCACTTTGCCTTTAAAATCCTCAAAGCCTTCGTTGTGGGCAGGGCCTAAATGGGTAAGCACACCCACAGATGGCTTTATGATCTCTTTCAATCTATCCATTTCGCCGGGCATAGAAATACCTGCCTCAAAAACACCCAACTCGTTCTTCTCGCTCATTTGCCATACAGACAAAGGCACCCCTATTTGCGAGTTATAACTTTTAGGATTTCGCACAACGTTTTTATCAATGGCAAATAGCTGATAGAGCCATTCTTTTACAATGGTTTTGCCATTGCTACCCGTAATGCCTATCACTTCAATATTAAAGCGGTCGCGGTGATGGGTTGCTAATTGCTGCAAGGCGGTAAGCACATCAGGTACTATCATGAAATTAGCATGCGGTAACTTTATCTCAGGGCCCTGTTTTACTACAAAATTGCGCACACCGGCGGCGTAAGCTTCGGCAATAAAGGCATGCCCGTTGCGCCTGCCACTCAGGGCAAAAAATAAGCCATCAGCGGCGTTGGTTATACGGCGGCTATCGGTAAGCAATACGCTGATAATGTCATCCGTAATAATGTCGCCTTCGGCTGTAATAATAGTCTTAACCTGCTGAATGGTGTATTGATTGCTGAGCATATATGACGCTAATTTGCTTATATTTCTGCCAATAGAAGAAATTTTTGGCATTTTTGGTTTTTATGGACGCTCCAAAAAAACAAAAAATAATTGATGAGCAACTTGCGCTTGAAAAAGCCGGGAATTATTGCGCCTATCAGGAGCGATCGCAACAGGAGGTTAGAGATAAATTATATGAGTGGGGACTTTGGCCCGCTGCCGTTGAAAATGTAATTGTAAAATTGATTGGCGATGGCTTTTTAAATGAAGAACGCTTTGCTAAAGCATACGCTACGGGTAAATTCAGACAAAAAGCATGGGGAAAGATCAAGATAAAACAAGGGCTTAAACTAAAAAAAGTGCCGGATGTGCTGATAAAAAAAGCGCTGAACGGCATTAATTACGACGACTACCTGGAGACCTTGCTCAATATTATGGAAAAAAAGGCCGCCTTATTAAAGGAGGGCGACACCTACAAACGCCGCTATAAACTGCATCAGTATGCCATGAGCAGGGGTTTTGAGAGTGATTTGATAAATGATGTTTTGACAACCAGCCACTTATAAAAAACTTTAAAAAATTATTAAATTTACTCTTGCATAAAGTTCAAAACTGTCTATATTTGCACTCCGCAACGCAAAAGCGCTAAACGGAAACACCAACGCGAAAGTAGCTCAGTTGGTAGAGCACGACCTTGCCAAGGTCGGGGTCGCGAGTTCGAATCTCGTCTTTCGCTCCAATAACACCCTTCTGAACTAACAGAGGGGTTTTATTTTTAAAAGGTTAACACCTGCTCAGATGGTGGAACTGGTAGACACGCAGGACTTAAAATCCTGTTCCCGTAAACGGAGTGCGGGTTCGATTCCCGCTCTGAGTACAAAGCCTGATACACGCCCGTATCGGGCTTTGTTGTTTTTTAGCCTGTAAGTGTAGCCGTATACGGGTATACACCTATTTACATATTGTATACACCAAATAGCATAAAAACTTATTAATTAGGCACTTATTCAATCTGTTTTTCGTGCTTATTGACATAAAAATACTAAAAAATGCAAAATACAACCAATAGTTGTATACACCCTTTGTGTGTTTTGTACACACAAGTTTGCGCAATAAACATCCCTCTTTCTGCATCAATACTTTCGCGATCAGCAAAGTGAACTATTTGAATATGGGTGTTTAGCGTATTTTTGTTTATAAAAGTCTGTTATTGTATATTGCGTGTAAGACTTTTACATTAATTAAAATTTGAACAAGTCGAACTTCTATACCTAAAATGAAATTAATAGCATTTACCCCATGTCAGTCCGCAGAGTTCTAAGGCATAGTTTCTCTCTTTTGCACGTGGACTATGTGAAACTAAATAGTAAATGGAATTATAGAAGTGTAATCAGTCCCTATCATCGTATATATTACATTGACGATGGAGAAGGAGAATTGTCTGATTCTGATAAAAAATTCAAATTAGAAGCGGGATATCTTTACATTATACCAAGTTACACCTTGTGTGATTTAACCTGTACCAGTTTTTTAAGTCAATATTTTGTCCAGTTTTTTGAAGAATCATTAGAGGGAGAATCCTTGTTTCCTGCAAACCCCTCTATATTGAAAGTGAAAGCATCTGAAGTTGATGTCATCAATTTCAGGCGATTGATCGAAATAAACCCCGGTAGAGGGATTAATCGCTCCGATAACCCCCAGGTTTATGAAAAGCACGTTTATTATAAAGAATATCAGCAATTAAATAACCATCAAAACTTATCTGTTTTCCTGGAAACGCAGGGAATTTTACTGCAATTTATATCCCGCTTCACATTACCTGAAATATTTAAGAAAAAACGTCAACAGTTTATTCCTGAGAAAATTTTGGATGCCATGCGGTTTGTACAAGCTAACCTGCATTTACCTTTAACGGTTGCATCATTAGCCGAAAGGGCAAATCAAAATGCCGAATATTTTTCGAGGACGTTTGAGGCGCATACCGGAACGCGGCCATTGGCCTACATTACACAAAAAAGAGTTGAGCGTGCCCAACATATGATTGGAGCAAGCAGACACTCTTATGAATCGATAGCTGAATTAACTGGTTTTAAAAGTTTATCAAACTTTTCAAGAACATTCAAAAGAGTTACCGGACTTTCGCCGAGCGCTTATAAACGTCGTATAAATAGTTCGTACTCCAATTAAATTACCAAAAGTCAGGTTTGGTGCAAAAAATAGTCTGTTTCTGTATAATTTTTGGTTTAACGAAAGTTTAATTTTGAATTAGACTAACCCTCATGTCTTAAAACCAATTATTAGAAAGATTCGATAATGAAAAAATTATTTTACTTCTTTACCCTGATGAGTTTATCAGCGTCAGCACAGCAACAGAAATTTGCTAACGTTTATTCCTTTATCGAAAATACAACGGTATTTGAAGTCAACCAGATTGAAGGTCATACGGTTAGTATTCCCTTCAAATCGGTTGCTGATGCATTAAACCTTCAGAAATCGAAGTCAGATAACGTGCTTTCATTGAATGGAAAGTGGAAGTTCCATTTTGCCAATACACCGGAAGGTACACCCAATAACTTTTTTGCAACCGGTTTTAATGATCAGAAATGGTCTGATATTACAGTTCCATCCAACTGGGAGATGCAAGGTTTTGGCGATCCTTTTTTCAGAAATGTTGCACATGCGTTTCGCTCCAATCCTCCCTTCGTCCCGCGCGAATACAACCCAACCGGTTCTTACCGAAAAACATTTACCTTACCGGCAAATTGGAAAAGCAAACGCATTTTCTTACGCATGGAAAAAACTGCTTCTGCATCGTTTGTATGGATCAACGGACAGGAAGTTGGCTACAACGAAGGTGCGCAAGAGCCTGCCGAATATGATGTTACCCCTTTCCTGAAACCAGGAAAAAATACTATTGCCGTAAACGTAATGAAATACTCAGACGGTGTGTATCTGGAAAGTCAGGACTATTGGCGACTGGCAGGTATTTTTGACGATGTTTGGTTGTACGCAAAATCGGATGTTCATCTCTTTGACTGGAGTGCCACTACCGACCTGGATAAAAATTATGAGAACGCAAAACTGAATTTGCAGATCACGGTAAATAACCAATCAAAAACTGATAAAAAGAACTATAAGGTTCGTGCTTCGCTGTTTAATTCCGCTAATGTTTTATTCAAGAGTCTTACTTCTGACGCAGTTCAAATAACTGCTAATAATAAGCAAGTTGTTAATATTTCATCAGACGTATTAAATCCTAAAAAGTGGACCGCCGAAACGCCTGATCTTTACCGCTTAACAATGGAATTAATAAACGGTGAAGGAAAAACAGAAGAAGTAATTACCGGGCGCATAGGTTTTAAAGAAACCGAAGTTCGCAATCAGGTTTTCTACCTTAATGGCAAGGCCATAAAATTGAACGGCATCAATACGCACATGCAGCACCCTACTCTGGGGCATACCATGGACGAAGCGACCATTCGGAAGGATTTTGAGCTGTTTAAACAATTCAATATAAATTGTGTACGCATATCCCACTATCCGCCTGTAGCACGCTATTTAGAATTAGCAGACGAATATGGATTTTACATAATTGACGAAACCGGGGATGAGGCTCATGCCACTGAATTTTTGTCTAACAATGTTGCGTGGGAACCCATGTATCGGGAACGTGTGCGGAAAATGGTACTTCGCGATCGTAATCATGCCAGCATTTTGTTTTGGAGCGCCGGAAATGAAAGCGGTGAAGGGAAAAATATTTGTGCCGTGATTGAGGAAGGACGGAAATACGATGCAACAAGATATTGGATGTATGGCGGAAACGCTTTTGCGCATTCTTGCGAGGAGATCATCGGCCCACGTTACCCAACCCCGTTTGAACTTAAAAATCAGGTGGCGATGGTTCCGGAAAGTGTTGATCCGCGACCATCCTTTATGGATGAATACCTTTCGGTGGCCGGAAATGGCGGTGGCGGACTAGACGAATATTGGGATATAATTTACAAGTATCCGCGCATTATGGGCGGCGCGATCTGGGATTTTGTGAGTCCGGGATTGCGCGAGGCAGTTCGCAAACTGACAGATTCTTCACCAAATAATATTGCAACTCACATTATGGGCCGCGCTAAACTGGTGGCCGGACACGATGGAAAGGGCATTGATCTGAATGGGCACGATCAGTGGGTGGAAGTTTACCAGGACAAAAATATTGAGATCTCGGGCGATGAGCTAACGGCTTCGTTTTGGATCTATCCACGCGATCTAATGAAAATGGGTGGCACAATGCTTACTAAAGGAAACAATCAATTTGGTTTGCAGCAAGTTGGTGATAACTCCATCGAGTTCTATATCTACACTTCGAGAAAAACAGTTGTACGTGGTGAATTACCCAAAGACTGGACACAAAAATGGCACCACGTGGCAGGTATCTACAACGGGAAGTCGATAGCAATATATATTGATAGCAAAAAGATAGCTGAAACTCCGGTTACCGGAAAGATCACTAATTTCCCTTTTCCGATTAATGTGGGCAAAAACACCGAGACACAGGGGCAGCATACCTCTGTTTATTTGTGCGATGCCATTATAGATCAGGTTGGTATTTTTCCAAAAGCGATTGAGATAAATGATTTATTTACTTCAAAAGCTGACTTGAAAAATCGCGCAGCTTTGTGGCTTGATTTTGAACAGGAGCAAAACAAAGGCGACTTTTTCAGCTATGGAATCGGCGCACGTACTTATGGAAGTATTTGGCCTGATCGGGTTCCGGAACCTGAAATGTGGCAAATAAAAAAATCGGCTCAACCTATTTCTGTAAAGTGGAGCAATGCCGAAAAAATGGAAATTGAAGTACAGAACCGAAACTTTTTTACCAATACCAATGCCCTTGAAGCACGTTGGAATCTGGAGGAAAACGGAATAACGATAGCTTCCGGAAAATTAGAAGTGGATGTTGAACCGCAAGCGAAAAAGACCTTTGTTCTTCCTATTGCAAAGCCTCAGTTAAAAGCCGGTGCAACCTATTTTGCAACAGTTAGCTTTCATTCAAAAGAAGCCACGGAATGGGCGCCTAAAGGTTTTGAACAATGTTGGGATCAATTAGAATTGCCATGGGTTGTTCCTACCGATCAAAAGCCGGTACAGCAGAACACTAATGCTTTAAAAGTGGCAGATAATGAGAAACAGTTGAGCGTATCCGGAGTAAACTTTGATTATACCTTTAGTAAAGTTGATGGACAATTGACCTCCATGAAATATATGGGCACAGAGCTGCTGAAACAGGGAGCGCAACTTAACGTTTGGCGTGCCCCGCTCGCGAACGAACAGGACGACTGGACCTCTACGGGAGTTAGAGCCGAGGGTTATGGAAAGACGGTTGCCACTGCATGGTATTCCGTTGGTCTGAATAAACTAAAGTCAAAATTGGAAACATTTAGGGTTGAAAATAAGGATGGGAAGGTAATTGTCAGTGTTCATCAACTTGCACCCTTAGGAACTTCAAACAGTGCAGGCTTTGATAATGATATGGTCTATACGATCTCACCCGACGGTGAAATTACTTTGAAGCACACGATTGATCCGAATGGAAAAATGCCTACATCGTTACCACGCATCGGAACTAAATGGGTTTTTAATGATCAATTGCAAAATGTAGAATGGTTTGGACGTGGCCCGCAGGAAAACTATCCGGACCGCAAAACAGGCTATCGGATGGGGCTTTATAAATCGACAGTTGATGCCATGTTTGTACCGTATTTGATACCTCAGGATAATGGATTATGCACCGACAACCGCTACGTACGACTGACGACTGCTGATGGAATAGGAATGGAATTTTCGTCAACCGAACCATTCAATTTCAATTGCTATAATTACAGCACCGAAAACTTGTCAAAGGCAAAGTACACTTATAATCTGGTCAAATCGGATGGGGTTACATTCAATTTCGACTACCAAACTACCGGAGTAGGATGCACGGCGATAGGGGTGCTTGATAAATATCAAACCATTCCCAAAACCATACAGTTCACAAGTTCTATAAAACCATTTAAAATCAATAAGTAAGGCTGATTATCCATAAAATAGCAAAGCTATATTACATTGGTTTAGGGTTCAAAAAATAATAGCGACTGTTGTCAGCAATCATTAGATAAACTTCAGCATTTCATGCGATTAAATAGCCGGTAAGCCCGCGTAATAAAGCGAGCTTACCGGCATAGTTGAGAGGTTTTATATATTACACATTTCTTCCGGGCTTATTTTTGTTTTCCGTTTCCGTAACCTGTTCATTGTGAGGTTGGTTTGCTTGCGCTAATGAAATTAAGCCACCCATAGCTCCAAGATTCATTGAATCTAACGCCGAACTTGGAACAATTACCATAGACCCTTTCTCTTTTAAACCTTCAAACAACATATTCATTCCTCTAAGATGCAACGCTACCGGATTGTTAACGTATTGCTGGCTGGCCTCCGCGAATTTTTCGGCAATTTCTGTCTCAGCCGTTCCAAGTATTACCCGGGCCCTACGCTCTCTTTCTGCCTGGGCTTCCTTACTCATCGCATCAGCCAATGCCTGTGGAATAACGATATCTTTAATACCCACATTTTGACAGGTAATGCCCCATGGGTTGGTATGCTCGTCCAGCATTCTTTGCAGTAAATCTGTTACCTTGTCGCGTTCCTGCAAAAGGTCGGCTAATTCATGTTTACCTATTACATCTCTTAACCCGGTTTGAGCCGTGTATGCAATTGCCATTTCATAGTCCTGCACTTCAAGCGCGGCTTTTTCAACATCCCAAACCGTCCAATACACTACCGCGTCAACATTTACCGGCACAGTATCCTTTGTAAGTGTTTGTTCTGCTTTAAATTCGGTAACCCTAACCCGCTGATCTATATAGTTATCTACTTTATCAATTATAGGTATGGTAAAAAATATCCCCGGACCCCGAAGCCCTGTGTATTTACCCATTCGTAAAACAATGGCTTTTTCCCATTGATCGGCTACATTTATTGAACCGGCAATAAACAAAGAAACTATCATGAGTAGCGCAAGCATCAAACCGCTAATATATCCCGTACCGTAAATCGCGATAGATCCTCCTATCAATACAAGAACTATTATTCCTGCAATGGGATTAAGCCCCAGCTTGGTAATTTTTTTAGGTGTTATCATATTTATTGCTTTTTTAATTGATTAATAATGTCGTCTGTAGAAAAACCATAGCTAAATGCAATAGAGGAAAACTCATTACATATATCTTTCAATTTGGCACTTCTTTCATAATCAGATATTTGAATTTTTATTTCACTTATAAATGTACCTGTCCCCTGCTGGGTTTCTAAAACCCGCTGTATTTCCAATTCTTTATATGCCTTCGCCACAGTATTCAGGTTTACCTTCAAATCCACAGCTAACGCTCGCACGGTAGGCAATTGTTCGCCCACTTTAAGGTTTCCTGCTGCAATTCCGAATGTAATTTGATCAATTATCTGCCGATAAAATGGTGTGCCTGTTTTAGGATCTAATTTGAAATTAATCATTTTAAACTACTATTGTACTATATGTATAGTACAAACATACAACATCTTTTACACTTTCAAAATTTATTTTTCTAACTATAAAATCAGTAAGAGCAATCTGACTTTATGTTCTATTAATTGCTTTCGATTACAGCTGCAACTCATAAGGCACGGTATTAGCGTAATGTAGCAGCGATGAAAATATTATTGCTATCCCTTGCCTTCTGTGCTGTTATTAATACAACTGTTGCCCAAAATGCAGTCAAAACCAACATTTCAGCTGGTGACGAACGGGTGAACGCTATAGATCCCAAAAAGGATATCGCCGCAAATATTGCCACATTAAAGCAAGCGGACATATTTTCCAGATGGATAAAGGCATGCGGCCTGATACAAACCATGAATGATCCCGGCCCCCTAACGGTCTTTCTCCCACCAGATAGCGCCTTTAATCAATCGCCACCCTATAAACTGGACACTGCAACGCTATCCAAAAAGAAATTTGATCTGATCGCGCTAATAACCTATCATGCCCTACCGGGTAAGGTTTCGGCGAAAAATATCGCTAAGGAGATTGGTCGCGGTAAAGGGGTTGCGGTTTTTAGAACCATATCAGGCGCTCCGCTCAAAGCGCGGTTTGATGAAGGTGGGAATATTGAATTGCAAGACGAAAGCGGCAACAAAAGCAAACTATTAAAAACTGATCTGAAACAAAAAAACGGACTTATACATTTGATTTCATCTGTATTGATACCTAAATTTAAGTCTATTTAAACTACTTATTTGTGACAAACCGATAACTTAGGTTTTGCGTATTTTTGATAAATACTTAATAGATATGAGAAAGATAGCAGGAGCATTATTAATTATGCTCAGTATAGCGGTAGTAAGCTGCCAAACAAGTAACGGACAGCAAACAAAAAGACCGGCAGCCAAAACCGCGGCCGAATGGAAAAAAATCCTCACCCCTAACCAGTACCAAATAATGGTTGAAAGCGGAACAGAAACGCCTTTTCAAAACGCGTACCATGATAACCACCAAAAAGGGGTTTATGTTAGCGCCGCAACCGGCGACGTGCTTTTTTCGTCGGCAGATAAATTTGATAGCGGAACCGGATGGCCAAGTTTTGTAAAACCGGTTGACCCTAAGAAAGTAGAAATAATAGTAGACGATAGCTACGGCATGCAGCGCCAGGAAGTAATTGAGCGCAGCACGGGCCTGCATTTGGGCCATGTTTTTGATGACGGGCCAAAATCTCGCGGCGGCAAAAGATATTGCATGAACTCGGGAGCGCTTAAATTTATTAAGCAGTAAGCCTTCTGCCTATATTAACTGAAGGCCGTACTTGTTGCGGCCTTCTAACACCACTCTCAAAATTCAACGCTGCTGTAAGGTCTATCCAATCAGGATTAACAGGTCTTATCATTCTTTCTTTTTGCGGCCGGGTATAAGTGCTTACCGTTTTAAAGCGCTCCATAGCCATATCTTCGTTATTTATCTCTTCAAAATAAACCAAACGGTTTAACTGCTTTGAATTATCAAAGAACAAAGTAGGCATCTCGCTATAAAATTGGATGGTTTTTAACAGGTCTGAACACAGGCCAACATGCAGGTTGTTACGGTTTCTGTCGGTTATGATATAAATAAAGCGCTTCATTTGATAATAAAATTTGCTGATGAAAAAATAATTACTAACTTTATGAGCATAAAATTACTAATTAATTTAGCAATTCCAAATTTTATGGCAAATATTTCTTTAAATATTAAATTCCTCCGGAAGAAAAAAGGTCTTACGCAGCAACAGTTTGCAGATGAGATAGGTATAAAAAGATCATTAGTGGGCGCTTATGAAGAAGAACGCGCGGAACCCAAATATGATTTACTAAAAAAAATAGCAGTATATTTTGATATTAGCCTGGACGACTTTATTAATGACGAAATAAACGAAAAATGGGCACCAAAACCAAAAGGCAATCCTGATAATTTACGCATCCTTAGCATATCTGTTGATAAGGATGATAACGAAAATATAGAAATGGTACCGGTTAAGGCCAGTGCGGGTTATTTAAACGGCTATGCCGATCCGGAATATGTGGCTAAACTGCCCAAATTTTATTTACCTATGTTTAAACAAGGTACCTACCGTGCCTTTGAAATAAGCGGAGACTCTATGCTCCCGCTCACATCGGGTACTACTATAATAGGTGAGTATGTACAAAACTGGGGCGATGTTAAAGCCGGCCAAACGTACGTGGTAATATCAAAAACTGAAGGCGTGGTTTATAAAAGGATAGGCAATAAATTTAAAGACAATAAAAAGCTGAAATTGGTATCAGACAACCCCGTTTACGAACCTTACGAGATAGACGGCGAGGATGTACTTGAGTTGTGGAAAGCTAAAGCCTACATATCTATGCAGCTGCCTGAACCCCTGGCAGAACCAACTTTAGAAAGCCTGACAAGTATGATGGCACAGATGCAAAGGTCAATAAGTAACCTGCAACAAAATAAGAATTAAGCCATTTGCTGCGCGATAAACGTTTACATAAAGAATCTAATTTTATACAGCAACATTTAAGTTACATAGTAAAAATTAAACCTTTAGCGTATACCTTTATCTTATACTAAAACAATAAAAACCGTAGAAAATGAAAAAAGTATTATTAGTAGGCGCTTTTGTATTAGGCATTAGCGCTGTTAGTTTCGCACAAGGTGGTGGCGGTGGTGGCAGAATGGGCCGTACTCCTGAAGCTCAGGTTGAAGGTTTAAAAACTTCACTTACCGGCATAACCGATGCTCAATCTGCAAAATTATTAGCTGTTTTCCAGACTCAATCTAAAAGTCAGGATAGTTTAAGAACAGCCTTGAATGGTGATTTTGGTGCTATGAGAGAAAAAATGGCTCCAATTACAGCTTCAACTACAGCAAAATTAAAAGGCATTTTAACTCCTGAGCAGTTTGCTGCTTATGAAAAAGCACAAGCCGAAAGAGCTGCCCGTTTTGGTGGTGGCGGCGGTGGCGGCCCTCGCTAATTGATCCTGTTATCAACAAAAAAGCCTTCCGAAGTTTCGGAAGGCTTTTTTGTTTGCCCCAATATTTTGCAACAAAAAAAATCCGTCCCGATAAACCGGGACGGATCCAAAACTAAAAAGGGTAAACTGTACTGGACTTATTTAATAGCTTGAAAAAAAGTCAAGCCTTCATTAGGAACTGCTTTTAACACAATCTCTTTATTTGCTTTTACCAGGTCAACAAAATAAACCAATGGTTCTGCGCTTTTATTTTCATACTGTATAACACGGCTAACAGTATAATCAGCGTATTTAGCTGTAAGCTCTTTACGGTCAGTTTCAGGTAAAAGCAATACAGAAACTTCCTGGGTGCGGCCAAGGTATTCGCCGTCAAGGTCGTAAAATGCGGTGAATTTAGCACCTTCAAACACGAAATCAACTTTTTGAGTATTTGGAGTTACTGTCCAAACAACGTTTGAAGCACTTTCAAATTCGGCAGAGAACTTGTTAAGTGCAGTATATGATACATTTTTCTCGCCTTCAGCTTTAGCTTTTTTTCCACCATCTGCAAACGCAGTTACGCTAAACATTGTAGCGATTGCTGCTGTAATAAATAATTTTTTCATAGTCTTAAATTTTAAATCCATAACAAAAGTACAGTAGTGTTAACGATTTGGCAAATAAATTTGAATTTTTATGAAAATTTAATAATACACACACATATCGGGCAATTTATTTCAATATTTTCATCAATAATAGTGTATAAATTACAATATCATCAATATACTTAGTGTACAAAATACAACATAAAAATCAAGTTGTGTAACAAACACACTAACACAGACAGTAAAATGACCAAAAACAGCCTAATTTTTAAAATAACGCCATATTTACCTCAATTTAACACCGTGACATTGCATTGACAAAACGCTTGTTTTTAATGATTTTCTATAATTTTTGTTACAGAACAATAAGCCTTTTTCTTAAAAAAATAGCGCTGGAGATGAGTTTCAGAATTATTTTTTTAAAAACTTTTAATACAATTATATATCGTAATATTGCGATGTAATTATGGGCATAACAAAAACAGACATATTCTCTGATGAGCAAAATCAATTAGCAGTTATGCTAAAGGCTATTGCACACCCCGCGCGCATAGCTATACTGCAGCATATTATAAATGCTAACGCTTGTATTTGCGGCGACCTGGTAGATGAGTTAGGTTTGGCGCAGGCAACTATATCACAGCATTTAAAAGAACTTAAGAATGCCCGGTTAATACAAGGCACTATTGAAGGAGCAAGTGTATGCTATTGCATTGAACCTAAAGCATGGGCCCTACTAAAAAACAATCTGAATAACTTTTTTGATTCGTATACAGAGCCTAAAACCTGCTGCTAAAAAAATTTGAATACATACATCGCAATATTGCAATAATACATTACAAACAACAACTTATGGAAACATTAAAATGGCAGGCTTTTAAACAGCTACTCAACGCCAACCCGGCGCTTACATTGCAATTTCAATATGCCGAAGAAAAGCGGGTAAATGCGGCTTATCACATTACAGAAATAAAGCAGTCTCCAATTACATCGGTAGACTGTGGCGGCGTAATGAACGCGTGGACGGAGATAATAATACAACTATGGGAACCTTCTGATAACGGAGCAGGAAGAGCCATGCAGATAAGTAAAGCGCTGTCTATAATTAATCTGGTTGAAAAAGTCCTCCCGTTAAACCCAAATGGAATAGTTAAAATTGAGTTTGGTAACTCGGGGTTTGATACCCGGCAGATGCTGCCACAAGGCTTAATTGTAGATGGTGATAACCTGGTAGTTGATCTTCGCGCAGATACGGTACAGTGCAAAGCCATTGAGCGTGGCGGCAGCTGTGGTACTAATGATAAGGGCGAGGAGTGCTGCGTGCCGGTTGCTCAGGTTAAAGCCAATACACAAAAAAATCTCGCGGTTGCTGCCGACTGCTGTATGCCAGGTTCGGGGTGTTGCTAAATGTTGGCTACCGTTATAAAATATAAAAAGGCAATTATTATAACCACGTCTGTTATAGTATTGCAACTAGTTTTTGGCTGGGATGCCAAATTTTGCATTATCAACCTTATCTGGTTATTAGTTTAATATTTACAATTTATATGAATAAATTTTTAGTGTTGTGTACAGGTAATAGCTGCCGCAGCCAAATGGCACACGGATATTTACAATTTTTTGCCGGCGATGCGGCGCAGATCTACAGTGCCGGTATTGAAACGCACGGTGTAAATCCGCGGGCTATTAAGGTAATGGCAGAAGATCACATCGATATATCCGGACATACTTCTAACAATGTTAATGAATATGCAGCTATCGATTTTGATGCAATAATAACTGTATGCGATAATGCGAATGAGGCTTGCCCGTACTTTCCGGGCAAAGTAGTGCGTTTTCATTACAACTTTCCGGATCCTGCAAAAGCAGCAGGAACGGAAGAAGATATTTTGAATGAGTTTAGAAAAGTGCGTAATATGATAAAAGCCTATACGGCTGATTTTGCACTTAGGTTTATCGACAAAAAATAATATCCGGCTTAACTATAATAGAAGCTTGTATATTTATGTTGATGAATATACGGCTCATTCCTGTCGCACTGATAATAGTCGCCATAGCAAGCTTTAAACCGCTTAAGCTGCAAAAGTCTGCTGCCATTGCTGATAAGTTTTTAAACGATGTTGGTATTGCCAATGATCCGGATGTGCTTTTTGCCGAAGATTTTAACGGGGGTATAAAAAACATTATCGCGAGATATACAGAAGTTAAAAACGGCGAAGGCATGTCAACAGATAAAAACGACGTTCCCGAGGGAAGCTTGTCCTCTGCTTTAAAAATTACCAATAGAGGCAGAGTGAATGATGGCGGGCACCTTTATAAGCAGTTTAAAAAAAGTTTTGATAGTGTGGTATACGTGCGCTACTATGTTAAATACCCCTTGTCATCAAAAGGTTATATTCACCACGAATCTGTATGGTTTGGTGGTTACAACCCTTCAACCGCGTATCCAAGTCCAAAAGCAGGTATATGCGATTTAGGCGATAAGCGCATATCGGTTGCATACGAGCCTGCTAACGCGTCTGCTATGGACACCTACGTGTATTGGGGCGATATGAAACCGGGCGCTCGCGGGCAATGTTACGGTAACGATATGGTTAATGCAGCCACCGAAGAGTCGCGGTTAAAGTGGGATAAATGGATGTGTGTGGAAACAATGGTAAAAATGAATAATCCAGTATCAGCCTATAACGGCGAGCTTAAAGTATGGCAGGATGGCAAGGAAGTGGGGCACTGGGGGCCAAACTTCCCTAAAGGGTACTGGAACATTGATTCGTGGATAAATACGCCTGCGGGTGCCCCATTCAAGGGCTTCAGGTGGCGAACCGATGAGGCTTTGAAGGTAAATTATCTTTGGATAGAGTTTTTTGACGACACAAGTCCTGCCGGTACTTCGCACCACATAAAATTTGCAAACTTGGTTATGGCAAAAAAATACATAGGGCCCATAAGGAAAAGTTAAACCTTTGTACCTATGCGCCCTTATATTGCTCTGCGCTAACCGGCTCCATCCATTCAACCGCTTTTCCGTCCAGTTTTTCGTTCACCGCTATATGGCTCATTGCCGTGGTTGCAGTAGCTCCGTGCCAATGCTTTTCGCCCGGGAAGATGTAAACCACATCGCCGGGAAAAATGTTTAGCCTGTCCTCCCCTTCCTTTTGCACCCAGCCTGCACCTGCCGTTACAATTAACGTTTGGCCAAGCGGATGCGTATGCCAGCACGTATGGGCTCCAGGCTCAAAAGTAACCAAAAGCGAAAACGAACGTGCCGGCGCAGGCGGTTCAAAAAGCGGATCAATGCGTACCGTGCCTGTAAAATATTCTGCCGAAGCATAAGTTGAAGGCTGCGAGCCGCCGCGTTTAATTTCCATGAATATTCCCTTTTATAAGTTAAATATACTACTTGAAAATTGCACAAGCATAAAGCTTACGGCTAAACCTTAAGCCTTGTAAATCTTAATCCTCGTTAATGGCTTTAACGCCCGGTAGCTCTTTACCTTCCATGTATTCTAACAACGCGCCGCCGCCTGTTGATACATAACTAACATCAGCTGTAAGGCCAAATTTAGATACAGCTGCAGCTGAATCGCCGCCACCTATTAATGAGAATGCACCTGCTGCCGTAGCTTTTACAACTGCGTCAGCAACGGCTTTGGTGCCCGCCATGAAGTTATCCATTTCAAACACACCCATTGGGCCGTTCCACAATATAGTTTTTGATTCTTCAACTACTTTGCTGAAAAGTGCGACAGTCTCGGGGCCAATATCCAATCCCATCCAACCATCAGGAATCTGGCCGGTTTTGGCAACTCCGGTGTTGGCATTGTTACTGAAATCGTCGGCAGTAATGTTATCAAGCGGTAACAGCAGGTTAACGCCTTTATCCTTTGCTTTCTGTACCAGGTCAAGCGCCAGTTGCAGTTTATCCAACTCAACTAATGATGTACCAATATTTCCTCCCCTTGCTTTAGCAAAGGTGTATGCCATACCGCCACCAATTATCAGGTTATCAACCTTATCTAATAAGCGCTCTATAAGCAATATTTTATCAGATACTTTTGATCCGCCCATAATAGCGGTAAACGGCCGGTCGGGGTTATTAAGCACTTTTTCTGCATTGCTTAACTCCGCTCCCATTAAGTAGCCAAAGTATTTGGCATTTGGAAAAAACTGCGCGATAACTGCTGTTGATGCGTGAGCGCGGTGCGCCGTGCCGAAAGCGTCGTTAACATAAACATCGCCAAGGGCGGCTAATTTTTTAGCAAACTCAACATCGCCTTTTTCCTCCTCCTTATAAAAGCGAAGGTTTTCTAACAATAAAACCTCACCATTTGCCAGCGCTTTGGCTTTAGCTACTGCTTCTTCTCCAATACAATCGTTGGCAAAGTCAACCTGTTTACCCAACAGATCAGAAAGATGTTTGATAATATGTTTTAACGAGTCCTTGTCGTTCGGGCCGGCTTTAGGCCTGCCTAAATGCGACATTAAAATTACCGCACCACCATCACTAAGAATTTTTTTTATAGTTGGCAGGGCAGCTGTTATGCGGTTATCGTCAGTTATATTGCCGTTCTCGTCAAGTGGAACGTTAAAATCTACGCGTATAAGCGCTTTTTTATCTGAAAAGCTTATTTGATCTATTATTTTCATGCAAGTTTTTGTTTTGAGCTAAGCGGGGGCCAAAATCAGCATTTTAATTTTAATAGCACAATGCAAAATGAAATTAGTGAGCGTTGACTGTTTAACGCTACGTTGCCTTCAGATCAAGTGGAACATACATCACATAATGCGGCCCTATACCTGGAACATCAAATTGTGGCGAAACTATTTTTAAGCCCAGCCGCTCATAAAAACCTACCGCCACCTGTCGCGCGTTACACCACATATAGCTGGCGCTACGTCCACGCAAATAATTTTTTGCAAATTCAACCAGTTGCTTGCCTGCACCTTTTCCCTGGTAACCGCCGGCTGTAGCCATTCCGCGAAGCTGATAACCCACCCCGGCGTACTCCCCATAGCTTTGAGGATGAAATGAAGCTATGCATATAAGCTCGTCGTTATCAAAATAACCCAGATGAAAATTACCGGGCAAATTGTCCGACGGAAACCGGCATTCGTCCGGCTTTAGTCTTCCTTCACGTAAAACCGTATTGCGCAGCGGCAGCGCTTCTTCTACTTTTATAAATTTTATCATCAGCCAAGCAGGTGTATTTTCTCAACAAGATCCGCCAGGCGGCTGCTGTAGCCACTTTCATTATCATACCAGCCTACCACTTTAATCAGATCGCCAACTATTGAGGTTAGCAGTGCATCAAACACACAGCTATGTGTGTTATCCAATATGTCTGATGATACAATTGGGTCTTCGGTATAGGCTAATATCCCTTTTAAACTACCCGCGGCAGCCGTTCTAAATGCTTCATTAATCTGCGCTACTGTAGGTTTTCTTTTAAGCAGGCAGGTAAAGTCTGTAAGCGATCCGTTTAGCACCGGCACCCTTATGCCTGCACCACCCAGCTTACCCTCCAGATGAGGAAATATAGACGTTATTGCTTTGGCTGCGCCTGTAGTGGTTGGAATAATAGAGGCCGAAGCCGCTCTTGCCCTGCGCAGATCTTTATGTGGGGCATCATGCAGGTTTTGATCACCTGTCATGGAGTGTACCGTGGTAATGTAGCCGTCAACAATGCCCCAGTTATCATCTAATATCTTTACCATAGCGGCTACGTTATTGGTGGTACAAGAAGCGCTGGAGAGAACGGCAGAACGCAGATCGATAGTAGCGTCATTAACGCCTAACACAACGGTAGGAACGCTTTTGTCTGTTGATGGTGCAGAAAGTATAACCTGCCTGGCACCCGCTGTTATGTGTTTCTGAGCGTCGGCATTTGAAGTGAATTTTCCGGTAGATTCGATAACGAGATCCACCTCAAGACCTTTCCATGGCAATAATTCGGGATTAGCTTCGGCAAGTATCTTTATTTTCTGATCATCAACATACAGGTAGTCATCGTCAAAACTAACCTCGCCTTTAAACCCACCATGTACCGAATCATATTTAAAAAGATGCGCCAGCGTGCGGGTATCTGTAAGGTCATTAATGGCTACAACCTGTATATCTTGCTTTGTTAAAATGCTGCGTAAAAATATTCGGCCTATTCTGCCAAATCCGTTAATAGCTATTTTCATTCTGAGGCATTTGTGAGCTCCCAAAATTACCAAAAAGAAAGGTTACATTAACCCTCCGCAATAAAAACAGACATTGAGATTAAACAAACAGATTACGCAAGGATACCTGCTCGCGTTCTTTTGAGCGGATAAGAAATGTTACCAGCCAGTTAAATAACATTGATATCAGAAAGATCATTAAAATAAGCGTATAGTTGCCCAGGTTGCTAAACAGAAGCGTAATTACTATAGACAATATATTAATTGCTGCTAATATAAATGTGGTTTGCATGTGCGTATATCCCAACCTTAACATACGGTGATGGATGTGGTTACGATCAGCTGTGAAAGGCGGAACACCGCTTAATATTCTTACAAAGAAAATCCTAAGCGTATCAAATATAGGCCCTATCAGTATCGCCACAGTTAACGCCGGAGCTGAATAAACCATTGGGGAGCCCGCGGTAGAAAATTTATTACCCTCTATAAATTCTATCGCCATAATAACCGAGATCAGGCCAATAAAAAGTGACCCGGTATCGCCCATAAAAATTTTAGCCGGGCTTAAATTAAACCGTAAAAATCCGGCAATTGCCCCTATCATTATAGCAGAAATTAAGGCTAAATGATACTGATGAGTATAAATAAAAAGCGTAGCGAATGAAATATGCGTTATTATGCCGGTTACTCCTGCTAACCCATCTATCCCGTCAATAAGGTTAAACGCGTTAATAACCATTATTATAACCAATATGGATAGTATACAGCTAAATGTATACGGAAGCTCATATATACCTAAAACCCCGTACATACTGGTTAACCTTACATTGCCCCAAATAACCAAAATTAAAGCCGCTACTATTTGTATAACCAACTTAGTGCTTGGGTTTACTCCGGAAAGATCGTCTTTAAGGCCCATTACAAAAAGCACAATTGCGGCAGTAAGTATATACCCAACCGGAAATTTATTATCAATAATAGAACATATAAGGGCAGCCATGGCAAAGCTTGCAAAAATAGCTACTCCGCCCAGCCGGGGAATTCCATGGTCATGCTGTTTTCTGAAATGGCCTATATCATCATACAAATGGCGCGCTCTTGCCACATGTAATATTGATGGTATTACAGCCCACGAGAAACCCATCGCTAATAGGAAAATAAAAACAGAATAGAGGATTTGATTGTTAAGGAGGAGATCGGCCATTGAAAATTTTATAAGTGCTAAATGCTTGATATTAATTTTACTAACATTTTAACAGGTTTCTTAATTCGCATTTAAAAGTATTGAACTAATTTTCGTAATGGTTTAAATATTACACACATACGGGGAAATAATACCCCATTTTTCCCCATTGCTCTATAATCAAACTTCCATGCCTGTATGCGGGCACTTAAAGTTTCATTACTTACTCCACCCACACTCATTATAACCATCACCTTGTTTAAATAAAAAACGGTTACCTTTTTCAGATACATGAATCTTAACATTAATTCATAATCTGCAGCCGTTCCAAATCCTTCATTGTAGCATCCTAAATTATTGTAAATCAATCGTTTACAATAAAAAGTAGGATGTGGTGGCATCCATCCCCAGTTAAACGAATTAACTTTATAACTCCCCGCCTTCCACCTGCGCACTACGTCTCCATTTGGCTTTATATAATCCAGATTGCCGTATAGCGCGTCAACCTCGTTGTTTATAAAAGCCTCAGCCACTTCACTTAATACCTTGTTATCGGCAAAACAATCATCGGCGTTTAATATTCCAACTACATCACCTGTGGCAATTTTAATGCCTTTGTTCATAGCTGCATATATTCCGCCATCGGGTTCAGAAACAAAATAACTTATCTGCTCTTTATACTGGTTTATAATTTTAACTGTACCATCTGTTGACAGGCCATCAATTACTATATATTCAACATTGGCATAATCTTGGGATAAAACGGATTCTATACAGCGTTGTATGGTAGTTTCAGCGTTTCGGGTAACCGTTATTAAAGATATTTTTAGATTCTGCACTTCAAAAAAAATACGCTTAGTTATAAATGCAATTATGTAGTTTTGGATTTACCGCTAAACCATGTTAAATATTAAGCAAAACGTTTTGTTACTTATCCGCTTCTCGTTATCTGTGTTTATAGCAACCGGTTTGCTTTTTTCGTCGTGCTCATACAAACAAAATCAATTGCTTTTTGAACACTCAAACGTTATTCCTGATAGCATATATCAAAAAATTCGTGCCAATGTTAGCGGATACCGCATTAAGCCACAGGATATTCTGCAGATAAGGAATATGCAGGAAAGCAAAAACCTGGTTGATCTTGCCGCAGGGAACGGGACTACAGGAAGCCCAAGCACAACCAGCCAACTGGGAGAAACGTATGATGTGGATGACGATGGCACCATACCCCTAACGGGCATTGGCCGCATAAAAGTGGCAGGCCTTACACGCGTAGAGGCACGAAAAACCATTGAGGATCTTTATAATAAGAAATATTTAAAAGAGGCGCTTTTTGATGTTAAGCTGCTTAATTTAAAGGTAACTGTAATGGGCGAAGTGAAGAACCCTGGAAATTATCTATTAACTAAAGACAACACTAAATTGATTGACGTATTGGGCGAAGCGGGTGGCTTAACAGAAAAAGCTAATGAGCAAACTATACAGCTAATACGTGGCGAACAACAAAATCCGGATGTTACCACAATTAACCTCAGAGAAACACGAACACTGTACGATGCCAGAACTATTTTAAGAGATAACGATGTTATATACGTTGCGCAAAACCAACCTGCAATACGCACGCAAAAAGTTCAAAACTTCTCTGTTCTTGCACAGCCTGTGCTGCTGTTAATTAACACTGCATTGATAATATTTACGCTTGCCCGCCGATAATGGAAGAGACAAATAGTATACAGCAAAAATTACCTCACCAGGAGCTGGATTATTTTAAGATTCTGAAAATACTCACCAGCCGGTGGTATTGGATAGCGGGATCTGTTGCGGTATTTTTAATTGCAGCTCATATTTACTTGTGGTATACGCCTAAAACTTTTGCCACAGCTGCAACAATGAAGTTTGACGAAAAAAAATCAGAGATATCTGATCTGGTTAGCGTTATAAACAGTAGCGACAAAGGTGCATCCAGAATTCAAAGCGAGCTTTTTGTATTGCAGAGCAGTAATTTGATACTCAGCGCTATAAAAGACATAGACTACCATATAAGCTTTTATGTGGAGGGCCGTGTACGTACAAGGGAATTGTATCCGCATAAGCCTTTAAACATTACCTTAATAAAATCAGACAGCGCCCCCTACGGAGGGCTTATTACATTTAAACCCATAGATAAAAAATCGTTTAATCTATCGTACGACGAAGGCGGCGCGGTTAAACAACAAAAATGTATTTACTACAGCCCTATTACCATAGGTAAAACAACGTTTATTATAGCTGCTACAAACGACATCAATCAAAACGCTGTTTTACTTTTTAAGTTTAACACGCCCGAAAGTTTTATTGGAAGAGTTAAAGGCGGTTTCAGCGCCGGCGAAACAGGTAAAAATTCAAGTATTATAGGGTTAAAACAGACAGACTCAAATCCTGATTTTGCTGCCGACATACTGAATGCCATAATGAAAGAATATTTAAAGTATGACAGGGCACACAAAACTGAATCGGCAACACAGATGATCCAGTTTATTGACGACCAGCTGGATACATTAAGAGGGCGTGTTAAAGGATCAGAGGGTTCAATTCAAAACTTTAAGCAAACGTCAAAAATATTAGATGTAAACAGTGCTTCGGGCATTGAACTGGGTAAAATAGGCGATCTGGAATCACAACGTTCTTTGCTAAAAATTCAGCTTATGGCTGTCAGTCAGCTTAAACAGCAGGTAGAGCTTGAAAAAAATAACGTTGCCATTAACTTTAACCTTGAAGGCAATATTGACCCTTTACTGGGCGCATTATTAACCAGCCTGAATAATTTGATTACGCAACGGCAGATCCTATTAAAAACATACAACAATTCGTCGCCGCAGGTACAAAACATTAACCAGCAAATATTACAGGTAAAAAATACTGCCTACGAAAATATAAACGCGACGGGCCAGCGAATTCAAAAAAACATAGATTATTTAGATAGCCAGCTTTCGGGTGCAAATGACCGTATCAGCAAGTTGCCGGTTGCCGAGCGAAACCTGGTTAGCCTTAAACGCGATTTTGAGATCAACGAAAAAGTATATTCCTTCTTGTCTGAAAAGAAATTAGAAGCCCAGATAAGCCGCTCTGCCATATTACCGGGGGCCAGTATACTAGAACCCGCCCAACCCAATTATGGCGCTGTATCGCCCGATGAAAACGGCGTAAAAAGACAAGCCATTATATACGGCCTTTTTTTAGGGTTAGGCGCTATAATTTTGATAAGAATATTAAACCCTTACATATATGATAAAGAAACTATAGAAAGCCTTACCACCGTGCCTATAATTGGTGTGATAAGAAAGTTTCCTTATGAAATTGATGAGGCCGGATCAAAAATATTGGCACTTAACAAACCCAAATCCATTTTTGCTGAGTCTGTGAGGGCTGTACGTACAAATCTTAATTTTTTGGCGGCTGAAAAGCAAAGTAAGGTTATTTGCGTAACATCAGAAATTGCCGGCGAAGGCAAATCATTCGTCGCGGTCAATTTATCAAGTACCCTTGCCCTTATTGACAAAAAAGTTATCATCATAGCAGCAGATCTTAGGCGTTCAAAACTGCACAATACATTCAGGTTAACCAACGAGCTGGGGCTAAGTAACTATCTTATCAATCAAAAATCGTTGGATGAAGTGATTACACATACCGAGCAGGAAAATCTTCACTTTATATCTTCGGGCCCTGTTCCGCCAAATCCATCAGAACTACTACACACAAAAAAAATGTCTGAGCTGATTGAAGAACTGCGCAACAGGTACGATATAGTTATGATTGACACTGCTCCTGTGGGCCTGGTTTCTGATGCGATACCTTTAATACGATTAAGCGATATTAACGTTTTTGTTATCCGTTCGGGCAAATCAAAATATTACTCTGCTACCATACCGCAGAAAATAGCGAGCGAGTACCATTTAGATAATACTGTAATAATACTTAATGCTTTTAAAGAAGATATTTTACATTCCAGGTATTATACTACAAAATTTACCGGCGAAAGCTACAACAGCCGCTACTATTACTATTCTGATTACTCCGGATATGCAGACCAGGGATATTATGTTGATGACGAGGAAAAAAAGAAATGGTGGGACTTATGGCGCTGGTTTAAATAACGCCGGTGATGTTAAATTAAATGGCTCAGGCATTAAACTCAGATATACGCCAGTGGTATCCGGTATGCACACTGCCACGTGCAGAAAAGAAGGCATATCAGGCGCTCATCAATAAAGGGTTACAAGCTTACCTGCCGTTGCATCGGCAACAAAAGCAATGGAGCGATAGAAAAAAATGGGTAGAAGAACCTTTAATAAAATCGTACCTTTTTGTAAATATTAATGAACTGGAAAAAACAGAGGTGCTGATGACAAAGGGAATCTCTCGGTTTATTTATTTTTCAAACAAAATAGCTAACATGCCGGAGCGGCAGATCAATGATCTAAAACTTTTACTGGCAAGCTCCATTGAGTTAGAAATAACACAGGAAGACCTGCAGCCCGGAGAAAAGGTGACCATAAAAGCAGGAGCATTAAAAGGCCTGATGGGTGAAATAATAGCATACCGATCGCAGAAGCAATTGGCGTTGCGACTTGACAACCTGGGCTGTTCCATAATAGTTAATGTTGCGGCAGCGCTGATAGATAGATTATAAAAAATAAAAACAGCCTTTTTAAGGCTGTTTTTGCATATAATAAACAGCAAATAACTTGCTGATAATTAATAAGTTAAATTACACAAATGTAACTTACGGGGCGAAGCTGTGTTTAGCCCGAAACCATGTGCAGAATAGCAGGAATAATCAATAAAAATGTTGATAATGGCATTAACCGGCAGCTGGTGAAAACCATGTGCAACGCGCTGCAGCATGGCGGCCCTGATGATGAAGGCATATTTGAAACTGAAACGGGCTTGGTATTTGGGCATCGCAGGCTTTCTATTATTGATCTGAGCAATAACGGCCACCAACCCATGGCCGACGTATCTAAAAAAGCATATATAACTTTTAACGGCGAAATATATAATTACCAGCCGCTGAAAGCAGAACTTGTAGCTTTGGGAGCAGTATTTAACTCTAATACAGATACCGAGGTTATTATACAGGCATATTTGCGCTGGGGCGTTGCAGGTTTTGCCCAACTACGCGGAATTTTTGCTTTTGCATTATATGATGTACAAAATAATGTAACCTATCTGGTGCGTGATAGTATGGGGGTTAAACCGTTGTATTACCATATAAATAACGGGACATTAAGTTTTACTTCAGAAGTAAGAGCCCTTAACGCTGCCGGTATAGCAACAGAAGATAACCCATCATGGCGTATAAGGTTCCTGGCATTTGGCCACGTACCCGAGCCGGATACCACCTTAAAAAACGTATTTAGCTTACCAAAAGGTAATATGCTTCGTTGGGACAACGCCCGGCAAAGCTATACCATTAAATCCTATTACAACAAGCCTGCGGCAGCTGCCATAAAAGATATTAACCAGGCACGTAATGCAATCTCCGGTAGCTTGAGAGCAGCTGTAAAACGCCAGCTAATAGCCGATGCCCCTATTGGTGTATTTTTAAGCGGAGGTGTTGATTCTAGTTTGCTTACTCTGCTTGCCGCCGAACAATTGCAGGACAAATTAAAAACTATCTCCATATTCTTTAATGAGAAAGCTTATGACGAACATGCTTTTCAGGAAGTAGTGACCAATAAAATTGGGGGTGAAAAATTTTCGCATTTAATTAAGCAACAGGATTTTGATAACTGCATGCCTGACATTGTTGCGGCAATGGATATGCCCACAACAGATGGAATTAACTCGTGGTTTATAAGTAAATATGCGCGAATGGATGGATTAAAGGCTGTTCTATCGGGTCTGGGTGCCGACGAGCTTTTTGGTGGTTATCCATCATTTAAGAGAATAAGTACCATTCAAACCTTGCAAAAGCTGCCGGCATTTTTATTTAACGGTGCCAATTATTTGCTGAGCGACCGGTATAAAAAAATATCCTATCTGGCCAATCCGCATCAACTGGCGTTATATTTAGCCATGCGGGCAATTTTCACAGCTACAGAAATAGCTAAATTGCTTGACTGTGATGAGCGTGAGGTTAACAACGCGCTTTTTGATATAAATATCCCGCTGGAAAAAGATCTGCAAGGGAAGGAGTTGGCTTCGTGGCTTGAAAGTAACATATACATGCAAAACCAATTGCTGCGGGATACTGACGTAATGAGCATGAACCATGGATTAGAGGTGAGGGTTCCATTTTTGGATGAAGATTTTCAGTCAGCAGTATTTAGCATTTCGCCTGCGTTGAGGTTCAACAAGCATCAGCCAAAAAAGCTCCTGATAGATAGCTTTGAAAACATTTTGCCGAACGCGGTTTGGAACAGACCGAAAATGGGATTTTCGTTCCCGCTACAACAGTGGATGCGAAACCATAACCAGATGACCGAGGAAAGCCTATACACCGGCGGGTATGCTAAAAATCTCATCAGGAATTTTAAAAATGACAAAACGCACTGGTCAAAGGCGTTTGCGCTTTATCTGACTCAATTACATGCGAAATAAAATAGTCCTTTTTAGTTTACAAACATTTAGCGCCACCGGTGGCATTCAAAAAATGACCCGCACATTGGCCTATTGTTTACAAAATATAGCTGCGAGGTACAACAAGGACTTCAACTTATGGTCAGTTTACGACTGTGATGAACATATAATGCCTAAATACTTGTCTCCATCTAAATTTAAAGGATTCGGAGCAGACCGGGTTAAATTTATTACCGAAGCTGTTAAGCTGGGCAGACAATGCGATACTGTAATTTTAAGCCATATTAATATGGCGGCGGTTGGCTTAGTTATAAAGCTGCTTAACCCTAAATGCAGGCTTATGCTTATTGCGCATGGAATTGAAGTATGGCGGCCGGTCAGTTCTGTAAAAAAGCTGTTTTTAAGACGTTGTGATAAAATTATATGTGTGAGTGAGTTTACGCGTACAGAAGTTATAAAATGGCATAACGTAAGCCCGGCTAAGTGTGTAGTACTAAATAACGCGATAGACCCTTTTATGAAGTTGCCGGCTGAGCTTGATAAGCCTGCCGCGTTACTGGAGCGTTATGGGTTAACCCTTAATAACGATATTCTATTTACACTTACACGGTTGGCTAACACCGAGCAATATAAAGGGTACGACCAGGTAATCAGATCGCTTGCTCAACTAAAAACTAAATTCCCGGAGATAAAATACGTTTTAGCCGGGCAGTATGACGAGGAAGAAAAACAGCGTATAAACAACTTAATTGCGCAACACAACGCCGAAGGGCTGGTAATTTTGTCGGGCTTTATTAATGAAGAAGAACTAACGGATCATTTTTTAATCGCCGATCTTTTTATATTACCAAGTAAAAAAGAAGGCTTCGGAATAGTGTTTATAGAAGCTTTGGCATGTGGACTGCCGGTAATTTGTGGTAATACAGACGGGAGCCTTGATGCTGTAAAACATGGACAACTTGGCACAGCAATAAATCCGGACAATGCCGACGAACTTGAACTCGCGGTAGTAAAACATTTAGAAAACCGCACGTCGTTAACAGAACGGGCAAGTTTACAACAACAGTGCATAAGCTATTTTAACAGCGACACTTACATAGCAAACCTTGAAAAGTTACTTATAAATGATAGATAACGAGCAGCAGGATTGGGACATTGAAATTACCGCCGATAACAAGGTATTGACCCTTGGGTTAAGGGATGTGTGGCATTACCGCGATCTGCTTGTACTATTAGTAAGGCGGGATTTTGTATCATTTTATAAGCAAACCGTTTTAGGGCCCATATGGTTCTTTGTACAGCCTATTGCAACCATTGTAATTTATACCATTGTTTTTGGCACCCTGGCAGGTATACCTGTTGATGGGATACCAAAACCCCTCTTTTATCTGGCAGGCACCATTATATGGAACTACTTTGCCGACTGTATAACAAAAACATCAACTGTATTTAAAGATAATGCCGCTATGCTCGGTAAGGTTTACTTTCCGCGGCTTATAATGCCTTTAAGTATAGTAGCATCAAACCTGATACGCTTTGGCGTGCAGTTTATGCTTTTTATTATTATGTTGGCCGGCTATGCAATAACAGGCAGTGGTTTTGCACCTAACGCTTACCTGTTATTGCTACCTGTACTAATACTGCTTGTTGCCGCCCTTGGGCTGGGCATGGGCATGCTTATATCAGCAGTTACAACCAAATACCGCGACCTTGCCTTTGTAGTTTCCTTCGGTGTGCCGCTGCTTATGTACACCACAACGGTAATATACCCCCTATCAACAGTATTACATAAATACCCTGCATATAGCTGGATAATAAAATTCAATCCCATTACATCTGTTATTGAAACCATCAGGTATGGTTTTTTTAGTAAAGGAACGTTTAGTTGGGAACTGTTGGCCTATAGCAGTTTTGTAACGACTATAATATTACTGTTAGGCATGGTGGTGTTTAATAAAGTTGAAAAAACATTTGTTGATACCGTATAGTAAAGGCACTTTTTGGGGGATGTTTTGAATATCTCTTCAACTCTGTTTTTTAGAGCTTTTGTAACGATGCTTCCTTCTGTTTAAGGTATTTCGGTAGCTTAAATATTAAACCCAATTTGAGAATTTTACAAATAAACGCTTCTTATAAACCGGCTTATATTTATGGCGGCCCCACAATGTCAGTCTCGGCGCTATCAGAACATTTGGTAAAAGCCAAACACGACGTATTGGTACTTACAACTACTGCTAATGGCGAAGAGGAGCTATCCGTTAAACCTAACGCTGCAAAAGTTATAGACGGAGTAAACGTTGTTTATTTTGACCGGATAACAAAAGACCATACCCATTTTTCACCTAAACTATTAAATGCTGTTAGGCAACAAGCCAGTACTTTTAATGTGATACATATACATGCCTGGTGGAATCTGGTATCGGTACTGTCGTGCGCGATAGCGCTTTCAAAAGGTGCTAAGGTTGTTGTTTCGCCGCGCGGCACTTTAAGTAAATACTCTTTTAAGCACAAAAGCGGCTTGTTAAAAAGCGTCTTTCATAAAACCATAGGCCTCAACTTACTACGCAGGTGCGCCATACATGCAACTTCTGCCAGCGAGCAGGAAGAGCTAACTGATCTGATAAATCCCAAACTGATATTTAATATTCCCAACTTTATCCAATTACCCGTTTTTGAACAAAAGGCAAAAGCCGGTGACCGTGATCATACAAAATTGCTTTTCCTCTCGCGGATTGATGAAAAGAAGGGGCTTGATATACTAATAAATGCCCTTGCATTGGTCAATATTCCGTGGAGCCTTAGCATAGCCGGCGATGGTGACGTACGATATATTGAGCGTGTGAAGAAATTGGCTGTGGCAAAAAAAATTGATCATCATATTTCCTGGCTTGGGTTCAGACAATCAGACAAGTTTGAAATTTATCGTCAACATGATCTTTTTATATTGCCATCGCACAACGAAAACTTTGGCAATGTTGTTTTAGAAAGCCTGAGCGTTGGCACTCCGGTTTTAATTAGTAAACATGTGGGTTTGGCCGGGTACGTTAAAGAACATAACTTGGGTTGGATATTTGATCTGGATGAAACCCTACTTAAAAATACGATAGAGCTTGCAGCCAAAGACGTGGATAAACGCCTTGTAATTGAAACCGATGCTCCGGCACTTATAGCAAGCCATTTTGGTGACGACGCGTTGACCCAAAACTACGTTGATATGTATAATCAAATTGACCAAAATGACTGAATACAAAGACTACGGTTTTGAAAGTGAAGAGCCTGCGCATACTTTCTCCTACCTAACCGAAGGGATGCTGTTAATGATAGGCGAAAATAAGCAACAAGCCATTCTTGATATGGGCTGCGGTAACGGATATTTTGCCAACTATTTGATTGAAAAAGGATTTAATGTATACGGTACAGACGCGTCTGTAAAAGGAATAGCCATTGCAAAACGTTCTCATCCCGATAGATTTTTTGTACAGGACATATCTTCTGGTGCCTTACCTGAAGAGTTACGGAACATCAAATTTGACGTAATTATATCTACCGAAGTAATTGAGCATTTGTATGACCCGGAAGGTTTTATAGCTTTCTGTAAAAACCTGCTGGGTTCCTCGGGCCAAATTATTATCTCCACCCCATATCATGGGTATTTTAAAAACCTTTTTTTAAGTGTTTTTAACAAGTGGGATACACATATAAACCCATTGTGGTATGGCGGGCACATAAAGTTATGGTCAAAACATACTTTATCTAAAGCGCTTACTAATGCCGGGTTTACAGTAGTAGCTTTTAAAGGCTGCGGCAGAATTCCGTATTTTTGGAAATCAATGATCATTAAAGCTTCATTGAATTGAAAACACCTTTTTCGTTTGTTATTTTAACCTATAATGAAGAAATGCATTTACCGCGTTTGCTACAATCAATTGCGGGTTTAAATGCGCCTGTTTTTATTCTGGATTCGGGCAGTACAGATAATACATTGGCTATTGCCCAACAATTTGGAGCAGTAACGCTGCAAAACAAATTCATTAATCATCCGCAACAATGGCATCACGCGCTTAACAATTTTGGAATAGAAACCCCTTGGGTTATCTGTCTTGACGCTGACCAAATTGTTAGCGAAATACTGAGGCAAAAACTACTGAACTTCAACGGCGAGGAATATGATAAAATAGATGGCATATATTTTAACAGAAAATACGTTTTTAAAGGGCAGTGGATAAAACATGGGGGATATTATCCGTTTTACCAGCTCAAAATGTTTAAATACGGTGTTGGATATTCGGATTTGAATGAGCACATGGACCACAGGTTTGTGGTACCCGGCAATACGGTGATCTGGAAAGAAGGCCTTATTGTAGAAGAGAACTTTAAAGAGAACAACATAAGTTTTTGGCTGGATAAACACAACCGCTATAGCGATCTGGTAGCCCAGGAAGAGGTTGAACGTATGCAGTCTTTACGTGAGCAAACTGTTAAACCTCGCTTATCAGGCACGCCAGACGAGCGCACGGCCTGGCGTAAGCAGCTTTGGTGGAAATTACCCAGATATATACGCCCCATGCTTTATTTAACCCAACGAATGATATTTCAGCTTGGCCTTTTGGATGGACGCACCGGCATTATTTATCATTTTTTGCAAAGCTTTTGGTTCAGGCTGGTTGTAGATATAAAAATAGACGAACTACTTAAACAGCAGCGCGATGTTAAAAAGTAAGCCCATCAAGTTCGCTGTAGTTTTTATTGCGCTGTTTGTTGTATTCTACTATTTCAACATTGGCTTTTTTAGCATTACCAGCCCGCAATCGCAAAACTACAATCACTTTATTGCCGATAATTTTAATTACATAAGGATACTTAGGCACCTGCTGCTGCTGTCTACATCATTCTTGCTGCATTGCGCGGGTTATGCCACTATTATGAACGAGTATGAGATCTTAGTGGCCGGTCGCGGAGGTATCCGGTTAGTTTACTCCTGCCTCGGCCTCGGTTTAATGAGTTTTTTTACCGCTTTCGTATTAGCTTACCCTAAAGCATTTAAACAGAAAGTAGTTTTTTTAATTGCAGGGTTGTTTGTAATTCAGTTGCTCAATATTATACGGATGGCCATTGTAGCTTTATTTTGGGGAAGACGTGCTCAAAACATAATTGATCATCATATTATATTTAATTCAATTATATACCTTGTTATTGGGATAGCACTTTATTTTTGGGTAACAGCCGACGATAGAAAAAATCATGCAAAAAACTAATCTTTCTGCATATAATAATTCGCCTTACCACCCCGGTGGTTCCATGCTTAAAAGGGTACTTTGGTATTATGTTAATGCCATGTTCCTAAAAAGTAGTCTGCTGCCGTTTTATGGGTTTAAAAATGCCTTGCTTCGTCTGTTTGGAGCAACAATTGGCAAGGGTGTCGAAATAAAACCCTGTGTTAACATAAAATACCCTTGGCTGCTTTCCGTAGGCGATCATGTTTGGATAGGCGAAGATGTGTGGATTGATAACCTGGTGATGGTGACAATAGGCTCTAATGTATGTTTGTCGCAAGGTGCACTGCTGCTAACCGGCAGTCATAACTATAAAAAGGAAGCTTTTAACCTTATAACAGGCAACATTGTGCTACAAGACGGCGTTTGGATAGGGGCAAAATCTATAGTAAATCAGGGCATTATCGCGGCATCGCATGCCGTACTGGCAAGTGGGTCTGTAGCAACAAAAAACCTCGACGCCTTTAGCGTTTACCAGGGTAATCCTGCTGTAAAAGTTAGAGACCGCGTATTAGAAAATTAATTCCATGAGTCACGATCATTCGCATCATCACCACGACCACGCCCCCAAGCTAGACCACATTAATAAGGCCTTTATTTGGGGTATTATACTTAATTCGGTTTTTGTGGTAGTAGAGGCAATTGCGGGATTTATTACCGGATCACTTTCTTTATTAACTGATGCCGGCCACAACCTAAGCGACGTTGCAAGCCTTGCATTGGCGCTGCTTGCCTTTAAAATGGCTAAAGTGAGCTCGAGTAAACTATATACTTATGGCTACAAACGCGCTACCATACTGGTATCATTCTTCAACGCGATTATATTAGTTGCTACCGTTTTGGTGATTGTTTACGAGGCCGTTATGCGCTTTATACATCCGCAGCCAATATCCGGCGAGACAGTTGCCTGGGTTGCGCTGGTAGGTATTGCCATTAACGGTTTTACGGCGTGGCTATTTATTAAAGATAAAGATAAGGACCTTAATATTAAAGGTGCCTACATGCACATGGCTGTTGACGCGATGGTTTCATTGGGTGTGGTTATCTCGGGCGTAATAATACTGCTTACCAGGTTATGGTGGATAGACAGCCTAGTAAGTATAATTATTGCCATTGTTATTTTACGCGGAACGTGGAGCTTATTTAAAGACAGCCTACGTTTAGAGATGGACGGCGTACCGCGCGAGATGGAGCTGGAAAAAATAAAAACTGAGTTACTTAAAAACAGCAGTGTGGTTAGCATCCATCATGTGCATGTTTGGGCTATAAGTACCACAGAGAATGCGCTTACCGCGCACATAGTTATATCAGAAGAAAGTTTGCAGGCTTTTAATGAAATTAAGCACGACCTTAAACACCGGCTGCAGCACATGAATATTTCGCACTGCACATTTGAACCGGAATTTACAGACGAGAAATGTAAACAGCAGGACTGCTAAAACTCCCGCAAAAAGCTATATAAACAAAAATGCCTCCGACACATCGGAGGCATTTTTGTTTTATGATCACTTTCAGATTATTACTTCTTTGCAGGAGCCTTTTTAGCTTTTGGAGCTTTATCAGTATCAGCAACTTCAGCTTTAGCTGCTTTAGCAGGCTTGGCTTTAGCTGGTGCTTCCGAAGGGGCCGCAACTTCAGCTACGGCTGTTTCTTCAACTACCGTATCCTCAACAGCAGGTTGCTTTGCTTCCTCATTAAACAAAGGCATATCTTTAAGCAAATTATACCAGGTAATGATCTTTTTTATATCAGACGAGTATACTCTTTCTTCGTCATGGTCAGGCGCTACTTCTCTAAAAAACTTTCTCAAAGTATTGCCATCAGCCTTAGCATCCGGAACATTTGCTGAGCTTTTTATACGTTCAAAGATATCGGTAAGCTTAATATCATCATCTTCACCAAAAACGGTTATCTCATCAAGTGCAGCCATTTTAGCTGTTGAAAGATTGGCTACCATCTTCGTTTTTTGCGCGTCAAGGCTCTCCAATATAAACCCGGTTTTGTTTTGAACTAACGCTTTCCACAATCCCGGCTTGCCCGATACCGCTACTATTGCCTGTAAATTCATATGCTTAGAATACTATTCTTCTGTAATTTCAATACTGGTTATCTTATCTCCCTGTCTTATGTCATCAACCACGTCAACATTCTCAATAACCTTACCAAAACAAGTATGGTTTCTGTCTAAATGCGCGGTATTGTTGCGGCTATGGCAAATAAAGAACTGTGAACCGCCTGTGTTACGACCTGCATGTGCCATTGATAACACACCACGATCATGATATTGCAGTTCGCCGGTAAGCTCGCAATCTATGTGGTAACCCGGACCACCACTACCTGCGCGGTAAGCAGTTGCAGCATCTTTAGAGAACGGGCAGCCGCCTTGTACCATAAAATTAGGTATAACACGGTGAAAAGATAATCCGTTGTAAAATCCTTCCTTAGCCAGTTTTTTAAAGTTAGCTACTGTGTTAGGGGCGTCAGTATCGTAAAACTCAACTGTCATGTCGCCTTTTTCAGTTTTTATAATCGCTTTGCTCATAGTGTGATGATAGCTTTTTCGTTTATTTTTAATGGGTAGCAAAGGTAGTAAAAATTGGCAATTGAAAAAGCTCATGTCTTTAAATAACGATGGGTTTGAACTCGTAGTTATTTACACACGCGCATTCGCATCCAACCAAATATTAAAATCCGAAATTGAAAATTCGAAATCCGATATCCCCAAAAAATCCTATCTTTGCCCATGCAAGAAAAAATCCTCATTCTTGACTTCGGCTCTCAATTCACTCAGCTTATAGCACGCCGCGTCAGAGAACTCAATATCTACTGCGAGATACACCCCTTTAACAAGATCCCTGAAATTGACGACAACACCAAAGGTATCATCCTTTCGGGCAGCCCTTTTTCTGTTCGCCAGGAGGATGCGCTTCACTTTGATTTTGCCAGGTATCATGGTCAGTTGCCAATTTTGGCAGTATGTTATGGCGCGCAGTATGTAGCGCATTTTAATGGCGGCGAGGTACTGCCATCAAGCACGCGCGAGTATGGCCGTGCGCACTTGCATTATATTGAAAACGCGAATCCTTTATTTAAGCAGATCTATCCCGGTTCGCAGGTTTGGATGTCGCACGGTGATACCATAGCTAAAATTGCGGATAACTTTGAAGTGATTGCCAGTACAGACAGCGTACGCGTTGCAGCTTACCAGATAAGCGGCACACAAACTTACGGTATCCAGTTTCACCCCGAGGTTACCCACAGCATTGATGGGCGCCAGCTATTAGAAAACTTTCTGGTTGATATTTGCGGCTGCGCACAGGATTGGACATCAGACTCCTTCATTGAAACTACTATTGCAGAATTACGTGAGAAATTAGGCGATGATAAAGTTGTGCTTGGCCTTTCAGGCGGTGTTGACTCTTCGGTAGCTGCTGTTTTGTTGCACCAGGCCATCGGTAAAAACCTGCATTGCATATTTGTTGATAATGGCTTACTGCGTAAAGATGAATACCAATCGGTATTAGATTCCTACCAGCACATGGGCCTTAATATAAAAGGTATTGATGCCAAACAACGCTTTTACGATGCGCTGGCCGGTATAAGCGACCCTGAGAAAAAACGCAAGGCCATTGGCCGGGTATTTATTGAGGTATTTGATGATGCGGCACACGAGGTACAAGATGTTAAATGGTTGGGACAAGGAACCATCTATCCGGATGTTATTGAGTCGCTATCAGTAAAAGGTCCATCAGCTACTATCAAATCTCACCATAACGTGGGTGGTTTGCCTGATTTTATGAAACTAAAGGTTGTAGAGCCTTTAAATACTTTATTTAAAGACGAAGTGCGCCGTGTTGGCAAGGCTTTAAATATCGACGCAAATATTTTAGGCCGTCACCCTTTCCCGGGGCCGGGATTGGCTATCAGAATATTAGGTGACGTTACGCCCGAAAAAGTTGCTATATTACAGGAGGCCGATGCAATTTATATAAACAATTTACGCGCTTCCGGCCTTTATGATAAAGTTTGGCAGGCGGGCGCTATATATTTACCTGTGCAATCTGTGGGTGTTATGGGCGATGAGCGCACTTACGAGAATGTAGTTTGTTTGCGCGCTGTTGAATCATTGGATGGCATGACAGCTGATTGGTGCCATTTGCCGTATGATGTATTGGCGAAGATCTCTAACGAGATAATTAACAACGTTAAAGGAATTAACCGGGTAGTATATGATATCAGTTCAAAACCACCTGCTACAATTGAGTGGGAATAAATGGTTATGGTTGTTTTTAATGATGCTGGGGCTGGGTGCATGTTCTCCAAAAGTGCAGCCCCCTGCCCCATCAGTAAAAACAGCAACTGAAGAAAAGCCTGAGGTAGTAAAAGTACAGCCAAAACCGGTGGTTGTGCCCCCGGCTAAAACCAGCGTTGTTTCGTTAATATTGCCTTTTGCCTTAAATAATTTAAGTGCCGGTTATACCAACGAAGGGCTTAAACAGGCTAATCTTTCCGTTGATTTTTATCAGGGGTTTAAAATGGCGCTTGATTCGCTTACAGCTTTTGGTTATAATTATGAACTGCATGTATTTGATACGCAGGGACAAACCAGTCAATCGCACGCTTTAGCCTATAATTCGCAGATACGTGTTAGCGATCTGATAGTGGGCCCGGTTTTCCCGGAGGATATGAAGGCATTTGCAAGTGTATTGAAAAGCGCGCGCAATCCCATTATTTCGCCCTTATCCCCCGCCGCACCATCGTCTATCGGCAATCAAAATCTGATAACAGTTACGCCGCCGCTGCAATATCACGCCATAGCTGCCGCCAAATATGCCACAGGGAAAGTGAAAGCCAAGAGAATTTTCATTTTAAACTCAGGCTTCACAGCAGATAAGGAATATATTGGCTATTTTAAAAAAGCGGTAGATAGCTTAACGAAAAAAACAGTCCAGTTTACAGAAGTAGTTGTTTCTAAAGGCGATTTAAGCACTATTATTCCACGCCTGTCGCCCACTACGGAGAATGTGTTTGTTGTGTCTTCTACCAATCAACAATTCTTGATGGTCACCTTGCAGTCGCTTGATGACTTGAGTACTAAATACCCGGTAACCCTGTTCGGGCACCCTAACTGGGAAAAAGTTACGTTTTTAAAAGCAGAGCTATTGCAACGCCTTAAAACACATATCACCAGCTCAGACAGGGTAAACTATAAGGCGGCTTCAACTGTAAAGTTTTTACGCAACTACAGAAAGATATATAAAATAGAACCGTCTGAATATGCTATTAAGGGGTTTGACGAGGGTATGTATTTTGGCAAGTTATTGGCTAACAGCGGTACCGCCAATATAAAACCTGATCTGGAAAAAACCGACTTTACCGGTATACACAGTGATTTCAATTTTGTGGGGCTGGCCGGTGCGGGCTGGGTAAATACCTATGTTGATGTGCTCACTTATGTCAATTTTGAATTAAAAAAGGTTGAATGAAGGCAATAAACCAGCTTAAAACGTTTCAGCGGATTGTGGATGAATATCCGGCGGAAACCCCTTTAAGCAAATTTTTACCCGGTTTTTACAGGCAAAACAAGCAAATGGGCTCAACCGATCGCCGCGTAGCAGGCCGATTGGTTTATAACTATTTCCGCCTGGGCCGCGCCTTAAGCGACTTGCCAAGCGACGAGCGTGTTGTGGTGGCTGATTTTTTATGTAATACCCAAACCAACTCCTTCCTGCAGCATTTTAAACCCGATTGGGCCGCCTGCGTTAATTTTGATATTAACGAAAAGATAGATCTGGTAAAAAAAACCTATCCAATGTTTAATCTGGATGATGTTTTTCCATGGGCGGGTGCGCTTTCTGATGGGATTGACCGCAAAGCATTCCTACAGTCGTTTTTTGTGCAGCCCGACCTATATATACGCGTAAATACGGGGTTTGAACATTTGGTAAAGGCCGAACTGAATGGCGGTTCAATAGCTTTTAAAGATGAGGGTAACGGTTGCTTAGCCTTACCCAACGGCACCAGGCTTGAAACGGTAATATCTAACCCGCGCTGGTATGAGGTGCAAGACAAATCATCGCAACAAACTGCCAACTATTTTAAACCGCAAAAATGGGAAGCGTGGTGGGATGCCTGCGCGGCATCTGGTGGAAAATCGTTGCTGTTACACGGCCTTGAACCCACAGTGAAGTTGGTTGTGTCAGACATCCGGGAGTCCATCCTGTCTAATCTGGATGAGCGTTTCCGCTCGGCGGGTTTGTTAAAATATCAAAAAAAACAGCTTGACCTGATGCAAAACGTAGATCAGGAATTGTACAATTACGCTTTTGACGGCATAATACTGGATGCACCTTGCAGCGGCTCGGGCACCTGGGGACGTACCCCCGAAATGATAGCCCAATTTGAGACACATAAAATTGAGTTCTTTCAGCAGCTGCAAAAAACTATAGCGGCTAATGTTATTAAGTACCTTAAACCCGGCCAACCACTTATTTACATTACCTGCTCTGCCTTTAAGGCCGAAAATGAGGATGTGGTGAATTATCTGATAGAAAAAGGGCTGAAACTTGAAGAAATGAAGGTTTTAAAAGGTTATGAGCGTAAGGCGGATACTATGTTTGTAGCGAGATTGAGCCCCCCGGCCCCCTAAAGGGGGAGCACTGCTAAATATTGCCGGCAATAGTTCAACTTTAAAGTTAGGGGCTAACGTTAAATAATGTTAATCTTTTCACTGTTTGGGGCTTAGCGTTTATTTTAGCTTATAAATAAGCCCTACACTATGCTGCAAAATTACTTAATTATTGCCTGGCGAAACATCTGGAAACACAAGTTTTTCTCGCTCATTAATATTTTCGGCCTTGCCATGGGCATCTCTTTTACATTGGTTATTGCCGTTTATATTTGGCAGGAATCAACCGTTAACAGCGAGTTAAGAAACGCCGATAATCAGTACCTCATTCGCAGCAAATGGAAAAAAGACGGGATCGGTTATGATTTCTTAACGCTTGCCGGGTTACCGCGGGCCTTAAAACAAAACTACCCCCACCTTATAGCCAATTATTATCATTGGGATGGCGTGAGCTCTAACGTATCAAAAGGCAACAAGGTTTTCCGTGAAAACCTACAGGTAGGCGACAGCTCTTTTATTAACATGTATGGCTTTAAGCTGTTATCCGGCAATGCCGCTACCGCGTTAACAGATCCTTTTTCGGTAGTTATAACAGAAGAAAAAGCGATAAAATATTTTGGCAATGCAGAATGCGTTGGCCAAACGCTAACCATTGAAAGCTTTAAAGGCGACAAGCACGATTTTACAGTAACCGGTGTATTAGCAAAATACAATAAAAACTCAGTAACCAGTATAATTGAACGCAGCAACAGTGCCTTTTTTCTACCCGCCGAAGCAGCAAAATTTTTAGGTCGCGATTTGGATGCATGGCCCAATACGGTGGTTGCCGGATTGGTGGAATTAAAACAAGGTGTTAAACCTGCTGATCTGGAGGGCCCTATGAAAACGCTTGTAAAAGCCAACGCGCCTGAACGAATTGCGGATAATTTAACACCCTACTTAACCAATCTGCAGGCTTTTTATAGCAAGGACCCAGCGGTTAAAAAATCATTGTTCACGCTGAGCTGCATCGCCGTGTTTATTTTGCTAATGGCGATTATCAATTTCATTAACATTTGCATCAGCCGCTCATCGCAACGTATGAAGGAGATGGGTGTGCGCAAGGTTTTAGGCGGATTAAGAAAACAGCTTATCGGTCAGTTTTTAACAGAATCAATATTAATGGTTTCCATAGCTACACTGCTATCGCCCGGAATATATGTTGTGGCAAAACCCTTTTTTGCCGACCTGTTATCTACCGAAATGACCGGCGTTCTATCTTTTCCTTATTTCTTTTACCTGGGGTTGATAGCTTTCGCCCTGCTAATAGGCTTATTAGCGGGTTTATATCCGGCAATAATACTCTCGTCGCTAAAATCGGTTGATTCATTAAAAGGCAAACGCGACCGCGTTAAAGACAATGTTATATTCAGAAAGGTATTGATAGGGTTTCAGTTCGCTACGGCGGCGGTGGCGTTAGTTGCTGCCATAGTTATTTCAAAACAAATAGACCTGTTTTTTGGCAAAAACCTGGGGTATGATAAAGATTACGTGGTTTACGCGCAACTACCACGGGATTGGTCTAAACGCGGAGTACAAAAAATGCAGCACATCCGTACTCAGCTATCGCAATTGCCGCAGGTAAAATCGGTAACACTATCCTGGGAGATCCCCGATGGCAACAACAGCGGCGCGTTACAAACCTATAAGATCTCAGATAATATTCAACAAGCCTTTTCTTCGCAATTGCTGATAACCGACAATGGTTATGCTAAAACTTATAATATCCATTTAAAGGCCGGTGAGTTTTTTAAAACTACCTATGTACAATCAGACTCGGCCTTAGTGGTGATCAACGAAGCGCAATCAAAAGCCCTGGGATTTAAATCGCCACAGGAAGCGATCGGACAAAAATTCAACGCAGAATTTAACCCAACCTTTACCGTTTGCGGTGTTGTAGACGATTTTCAATTTGGGGCCATGACGGGAGCTGTAGGCCCTATGACGATCATGAACGTTAATCAAAACAACCTGTACAGATATTTTTCAATAAAACTCAAACCAGGCAACACACAGGCCAACCTTACCGCCCTGCAAACAAAATGGGCGGAGCTTTTACCCGGCGCGCCGTTTGAATACAATTTTATGGATGATGCATTGGCTAAGATGTATAAAACAGAACTTCAGCTAAAAAAGGCAGCATACCTGGCTACCGCGCTAGCCATTGTAATTGTGCTTTTAGGGATATTAGGCCTCATATCGCTCAGTATTCAGAAACGCACACGCGAAATTGGCATACGCAAGGTATTAGGCTCTTCAATTAATGGCGTGATAGCATTATTTTTAAAGGATTTTCTTGGTGTTGTAGCTTTAGCCGGACTTATATCATGCCCGTTAGCTTACTGGTTAATGAGCACCTGGCTAAATGGTTACGCCTACAAAATACCGCTGAATGTATTGCCATTTGGTATAGCAATGCTGGTGCTGGTAACAGTTACAACTTTGCTGATCGTTCTGCAAACCATGAAGGCAGCACTGGCTAACCCGGTTAAAAGTTTAAGGACGGAATAGGTGTTGTAGAGTCAAGAATCAAGAGCCAAGAATCAAGAGCCAAGAATCAAGAGCCAAGAATCAAGAGTCAAGAATCAAGAGTCAAGAATCAATACAGATATAAAAATCCAAAGCGTCGAAAGATTTAAATGAGGCGATCCCATATAAAAATCTTGGCTCTTGATTCTTGGCTCTTTAAAGCCCCGTATTATTCCTGAACAGCTTAATTGCTATAGCCAGCAATATAACGCCAAAGGCCTTACGTAATATCTCGATACCTCCGAGGCCGAGCAGCTTCTCCAGCCATTTAACGTTTTTTAATACAAGGTAAACAAACAGGGTATTGATAACTATGGCTGCTATTATATTAGGGGTAGCGTATTGAGATTTAAGCGAAAGTAACGTTGTCATAGTACCCGCCCCGGCTATAAGGGGGAACGCCAGGGGTACTATTGATAATGCCGACGGAAGGTTTTCGTTGGCCTTAAAAAGGTGTATGCCCAGGATCATTTCCATAGCAATAATAAATATTACCAGCGAGCCGGCGATGGCAAAGGACGCTACATCAAGGCCGATAATATCAAGCATCTTCTCGCCAACCAGTAAAAAGGCTATCATAAGCACCAGTACAGCCACACTTGCTTTTTCTGATTGAATATGCCCTGCCCGTTGCCGCAAATCAATTATCACGGGCACGGAGCCTATAATATCAATTATAGCAAACAGGATCATGGTGACGGAAAGGATCTCTCTGAAATTTAAAGCTAATGATGCCATAGCAATGTGTTTAATCAAATATACACAGGTTCAGTTGCAAAAAGTAAAGGCTCTGTATTTCAGAGCCTTTACTTTTTATTATTTACGCCATTGGTGGCTGAGGGTCTTTTGGTACTACAACCACTCCTTTTCTAATTAATGAGTGGTGCTTGCTATACGCAAAGTAAATTATCAGGCCCAGTAACATCCAAACGGCAAGGCGTATCCAGGTATCAAGTGGCAATGCAACCATCATTGATAAACAGATCAAAATACCTGCAACAGGTACAAACGGTACCCATGGCGCTCTGAAAGGGCGTGGTGTATTCGGATCGCTTTTACGCATTACCATTACACCGATACATACCAGCACAAACGCGAATAATGTACCGATAGATACCATCTCGCCTACTATATTAACAGGTACAAATGCAGCGAAAAGGCTTACAAATACCGCAAAAAACAGGTTAGCCTTATATGGGGTTTGGAATTTAGGGTGAACGCTTGAAAAAACTTTAGGTAGCAAACCATCTTTTGACATAGTAAAGAATATACGCGACTGCCCCATCAACATCACCAAAATAACCGAGGTGTAACCTGCAAGTATGGCAATTATTATCCCCTCCTGCAACCATGCATAAGGTGTTTTGGCAATGGCTATAGCTACGGGTGCAGCGCTGCCTTTAAATTCTGTGTAATTGGCTATACCTGTCATTACGTGCGAAAACAGCACATAAAGCAATGTACATACTACCAAAGAACCAATTATACCTATTGGCATACCACGTTTGGGATCCTTAGCTTCCTGTGCTGCTGTTGATACCGCGTCAAAACCGATAAAAGCAAAAAACACAACCCCCGCACCGCGGAAAATACCCGACCAGCCAAATTCACCAAAAGTGCCTGTGTTCTTAGGAATATAGGGTGTATGATTTTCGGCTTTTATAAACTGCCAGCCAACTGCAATAAACACCAATACCACAGCCACCTTTAATATAACAAGCGTGTTATTTACAAATGCAGATTCTTTTGAACCGCGTATTAATAGTAATGAAAGACAAACTATAATAAAAACTGCCGGAAGATTAAAATAACCATGAACAACTGCCCCATCTGCCATAGTTACACTCTCCCATGGTGACATGGTGAGCTGGGGCGGAATTTGTATATCAAAATAATGAAGAAACTTTACCAGGTACTGCGACCAGCTGATGGACACCGTAGCCGCGCCCAATGCATATTCTAACACCAGATCCCAGCCAATAATCCAGGCCACAAACTCACCCATAGTAGCATATGAGTAGGTGTAGGCAGAACCTGCTATGGGTATCATACTGGCAAATTCAGCATAACATAAGCCGGCAAATGCACAACCAATGGCACCAATAATAAACGAAATGGTAACAGCCGGGCCGGCATTATTAGCAGCCGCCAGGCCGGTTAAAGAGAATAAACCGGCACCTATAATGGCACCAATACCCATAGTAACCAAATTAAAGCTACCCAGGGTACGCTTTAATGTGCCTTGACCGGTTTCTGCCGCTTCTTGTAGTAATGTGTCGAGAGGCTTTTTGAATCTCATAAAAATTAATTAATGTGTTCTTTTTTTTCAGTTAATGTTATCTCAAACATAGTTAAATTTTTGCAAAAAAATGTTTGGCAACAATGGGCCACAGAATTTTGACGTGATAGGTTAAAATTGACTTATAATTAAAATAAAGCGAACTTTGAGAGGATAGCATAATTCAATTTTATATGGACGTACAAGAACAGATCAACAGCTATATTACCAGCCACCCCCAACTTAAGCAAAACGATATGCAAGCGTTGCACCAGCGCATACTTCAGGTTTTACCGGGTTGTAAATTGTGGTTTGAAGATGGTAAGAACAGCGACGGCAAAACGGTTTCTAATCCTAACATCGGCTACGGATCTTATATCATAAAATATGCTGATGGAAAGACCCGCGAGTTTTTTCAAATTGGGTTAAGTGCCAACACAACCGGCATCTCTGTATACATCATGGGTATTAAAGATAAAACATATCTACCCCAAACCTTTGGAAAAGACATAGGCAAGGCAAGCATAACGGGATACTGCATTAAGTTTAAATCGTTAAAAGACATCAACATTAATGTGCTGGAAGCGGCAATACGATATGGGGTTGAGGTTACAAGCGAATATTAACGTAGTTAGCCATGACAAATAAAAAAGGGGAAGCTTATAGCTTCCCCTTTTTGTTTATTTAAATCTGATAATCAGATCTTTTTATCTGTTTTAACAACGTGGATGGTGGTTACCACAGGTTGTTTATTCAGCTGATGCTTCACACTCACTTCAGCAGCTTTGCCGGAGTTTAAATGCGGTGCGATAACTAGCGATACGATTGACATTAATTTGATCAAAATATTCATTGACGGACCTGAAGTATCTTTAAACGGATCACCTACGGTATCACCTGTTACTGATGCTTTGTGCGGCTCTGATTTTTTATAATGCATTTCACCGTTTATTTCAACACCTTTTTCGAATGATTTTTTTGCGTTATCCCATGCACCACCGGCATTGCTTTGGAAGATACCCATTAACACACCCGATACCGTTACACCTGCCAATAAACCACCCAATACTTCCGGACCAAAAGCGAAACCAATAATAATTGGGGTAATAAGCGCTATCAAGCCCGGAGCAACCATCTCGCGGATAGAAGCTTGTGTAGAAATAGCAACACATTTCTCGTACTCAGGCTTAGCTTTGTACTCCATAATGCCCGGTATCTCGCGGAACTGGCGGCGAACTTCTTCCACCATCGCCATTGCAGCACGACCAACAGCCGAGATACAAAGTGCAGAGAAGATGAAAGGGATCATACCACCTACAAATAGTCCGGCCAAAACATCTGCTTTATAAATGTCTATATGCTCAATGCCTGCAACACCAACAAAGGCAGCAAACAGCGCCAATGACGTTAATGCAGCAGACGCTATAGCGAAACCTTTACCTGTAGCGGCAGTAGTGTTACCAACAGCATCAAGGTTATCTGTACGGTGACGAACTTCGGGAGGTAATTGGCTCATTTCGGCAATACCACCGGCGTTATCTGCAATAGGGCCAAAAGCATCAATAGCCAACTGCATAGCCGTTGTAGCCATCATACCGGCTGCTGCTATAGCTACGCCGTATAAACCTGCAAAATGGTAAGAGCCAAATATACCTGCTGCCAAAACTATAATCGGAAGAACAGTTGATTCCATACCGATAGCCAAACCACCAATAATGTTGGTTGCATGGCCTGTTGATGATTGCTTAATAATGCTTAAAACCGGGCGCTTACCCATTGCGGTATAATATTCGGTTATGATAGACATTAACGTACCCACCACTAAACCAACTACTATAGCGCTGAATACACCATTTTTGGTAAAAACCAATGCACCCGCTTTTATATTACCGCTTGCATCCAAATCGCGTGTTAAATGCATCGCATCGTTAGGCAACATCCATTGCACTACAAAGTAAGTAGCAACAGCAGTTAAAACTATTGATGCCCAGTTGCCCATGTTCAATGCGTTTTGTACGCTGTCGGTTTCGCTTTTAATACGAACGAAAGCAGCGCCAACTATAGAGAATATCAAACCTAAACCGGCTATAACCATTGGTAATAATATCGGCGCAATTCCGCCCATGTTATCATGCGATACGATCTCGCGACCTAATACCATTGTGGCCAGCATGGTTGCTACGTATGATCCGAATAAATCGGCACCCATACCTGCTACGTCTCCCACGTTATCACCAACGTTATCGGCAATGGTTGCAGGGTTACGCACGTCATCCTCAGGGATGCCCGCTTCAACTTTACCTACAAGGTCGGCACCTACGTCGGCAGCTTTGGTGTAAATACCACCGCCTACACGTGCAAACAGTGCTATTGACTCGGCACCTAATGAGAAACCTGCCAGTACATCAAGGGCCTTAGCCATTGCTTCGCCGTTAACGTCGCCGCCAACGTTTTTAACATACATGGTATAAAACAATATAAATAACGAACCCAGGCCAATGATAGCTAAACCGGCAACACCTAAACCCATTACAGTACCACCTGTAAACGAAACCTTAAGTGCCTGTGCCAAACTTGTTTTGGCAGCCTGCGTTGTACGCACGTTTGATTTAGTAGCAATACGCATCCCAAGGTATCCTGCAAAGGCAGAAAGGAATGCACCTATTACAAACGAAATAGCAATAACAGGGCTTGAGTTAGCCACCGTTGTGCCGCTCCATCCCAATAAAATAGCGGCTATAAATACAAAATACCCAAGTATTTTCCATTCCGCTTTTAAAAATGCCATTGCACCATCGGCAATGTAACCTGATAGTTCGGCCATTTCTCCGCTTCCGGCATCCTGTTTGGTTACCCAGGCAGATTTAATGGCCATGAATAAAATTCCCACTAAACCAAATGCGGGAATTAAATAAATTAAGTAAGAGTTTAAAAAATCCATATAAATTAATCAGTTTTCGTTTTATTTAATCTTCTAGTAATATAAGCGTTTATAATTGGGGGTGCAAAATAGATAAAATTAATTTCTTTACAATACTATGTCAATTATAAAGTTTTTTGATAGCTTAGAAGCTTAAACCTCTAAAACTCTATGGGCAAAACAACTGACCAACCTAAACTAAAACACTCGCTTGGCTTACTTGACGGCACTATGCTGGTTGCCGGCTCCATGATCGGCTCAGGGATATTTATAGTAGCTGCTGATATTACAAGCTATGTGGGCTCTGCAGGTTGGCTTATCGCGGTTTGGCTCATAACCGGTTTTATGACATTAACTGCCGCAGTTAGCTATGGCGAATTGAGTGCTATGTATCCTAAAGCGGGCGGTCAGTACGTTTATTTAAAAGAGGCCTACAATAAGTTTGTAGCCTTTTTATATGGATGGAGCTTATTCGCAGTGATACAAACAGGCACTATTGCCGCGGTTGGTGTTGCTTTTTCCAAGTTTGCCGCGTATGTTGTGCCAACTGCATTGGTGCCTTATGTAAGTGAGGACCATAAGGTTATCGATACCATGATTGGGTCATGGCATTTTACCATTAGTTCGGCGCAATGTGTATCCATATTACTTATAATATTCCTTACCTACATTAATACGCGTGGCGTAAAAAGTGGGAAACTTATACAAAACACATTTACAGTTACCAAATTAGCCAGTTTATTTGGGTTGATAATTTTTGGCTTTATTATGCTTAAACCGGACATTTGGACAGCCAATTGGACGAATGCGTGGGATATTCATCAATTAAATAAAGACGGAAGCATAACTCCGTATACTACGGCAATTGCTTTAGGTGCTATTGCGGCCGCGATGGTAGGTTCTATATTTAGTAGCGACGCCTGGAATAACGTAACCTTTATTGCGGGCGAAATGCGCAACCCCCAGCGCAATGTTGGGCTGAGTTTATTTTTTGGCACCTTGATAGTTACCATAATTTATGTAAGTATTAACCTGGTTTATACAGGTGTATTGCCATTGCTTGATATAGTAAACGCTGAAAAATCAAGAGTAGCCGTTGCAGCATCGCAGGTAATATTTGGCAATATAGGCACGCGGATAATCGCCGTAATGATAATGATATCAACATTTGGCTGTAATAACGGGTTGATCATGTCGGGCGCGCGGGTGTATTACACTATGGCAAAGGACGGTTTATTTTTTAAACGCACCGGCACCTTAAATGAGTTTGCTGTACCCAGCTTTGGTTTGTGGGTACAGTGCCTTATAGCCTGCATACTTTGCCTGAGCGGTAAATATGGCGACCTGCTGGATATGATATCCCTGGTAGCGGTTATCTTCTATATGCTTACCATAATAGGGATATTTATACTGCGCGCCAAACAGCCCAATGCTGAACGACCTTATAAAGCTTTTGGTTACCCGCTGTTACCCGCATTGTATATTATATTAGGTTTAGCTTTCTGCGTGTTGTTGTTATTATATAAGCCGCAATATGCATGGGGCGGATTAATAATAGTTTTAATCGGTATCCCAATATACTTTGTGGCCAACCGTTACTTTAATAATGGAGAAGAAGAGGTTAGCACTACTTAGTTTATTTTTATTAACCGCGGCTACTGCTTTTGCGCAAACGTCCCTGCAACAGCAGATCTCGGCCGCATTTAGTCGACTGCAAAGCGACGAGCAGTGCAAATACGGCACGGTATCATTAACCGTACTGGATGCCAAAACCGGCGAACAAGTATTTGCCGGCAACCCTAACGTTGGTATGGCGCCCGGCTCAACCATGAAAACCGTTACCACCATTACGGCGTACAACCTGTTGGGCAGTGGTTTTACTTACCAAACCCCATTTGGCTATACAGGCAGCATTACCAACGGAACGCTAAACGGCGATATTATTATTAAAGGCAGCGGCGACCCTACCCTGGGCAGCTGGCGATGGACAACCACCAATCGCTCTAACATACTAAACCAACTGGTATCGGCCCTAAAAAAAGCGGGGATTACCAAACTAAACGGAAGAATTATTGGCGATGATAGCTTGTACGGCACACAAGCCATACCTGATGGCTGGATCTGGCAGGATATGGGCACCTATTATGGCGCAGGTGTTAATGCCCTTTGCTGGCATGAGAATCAGTTTGATATTAACCTGCACACCGGCACCGTTGGCTCAGCTGTAAGCATAACAGGCTCTACCCCCGCCATGCCTTACCTTACATTTAAAAGCGAATTGACCACCGGAGCAGCGGGAAGCGGTGACCAGGCCTATCCTTATTTGCCAACGGGAACTACCAATTTAATGTACCTGCGCGGCACGTATGCAACTGATAAAGCTGAGAAGTCTGTGGCAACAGCCATCCCTGATCCAGCTTTTGATATAGCCTATCGCCTGCTGGATACTTTAAAACGCCTTGGAATGGCGGTTAATGTCTCGCCCGAATCAAGCTTAACTTTGGCGGCTAAGAACAAGCCCACACCCGTTATTGCTAACAACCTTTTAAATATTACATCGCCAACATTAGGGCAAATTGTTTACTGGACCAACCGCAAAAGCGTTAATTTATATGCCGAGGAATTGTTAAAAACGATAGCTCTAAAAGACGGAAAAACCGTAACAACAAATAATGCTGTTGAAGTTTTACAAAACTACTGGAAAGGGCGTGGCATTGACCCACACAGCATGGATGTTGCAGATGGCAGCGGCCTCTCACCTGCTAATCGTATTACGTCGCTTACCATTGCCACCATTATGCAAAGCACGCGCAAGGAGCCGTGGTATAATGGGTTTTACGATAGCCTGCCTATTTATAACGATATGCACATGAAAAGCGGCAGCATTTACCACGTGCTGGCTTATACAGGTTTTGTCACCCACCAAGGTCGCGAGTTGTGTTTTTCTATTATGGTGAATAATTATAACGGTAGCACCAGTGGGATACGGACGAAAATGTTTAAGGTGTTGGATGTTTTGAAGTGAGGGTGACTCCACTTATATTCTCCCCAATCGTCATGCTGAACTTGTTTCAGCAACTCACACGCTAAGTAGCCCACACGTTAAGTAACCGAAGTGTCGATGCGCAAAGTTCGTTACCTGTCTGTGGGATGCCGAAACAAGTTCGGCATGACCGGGAGTTATTTTTTGGTCATGCTGAACTTGTTTCAGCATCCCACATGCTCAGCACGCGTTCTTGTCCAATGGGGTGCCGAAATAAATCCGGCATGATGAGGGCATTTATTTTTTTACATTCAGCATATTATAAAACCGTACACCCGTTGTAACGTTTCCGTACTACGTTTATAAATAAATTTTCACAAATACCTCATTATTAAATATTTAAATACTGGCATAGATTTCAACCAACTAATTGTCAATACTTAAAAGATCATAACGGTGTTAAAAACTTACTTTAAACTTGCTTATAGAAATATAATAAAAAATAAAGCCAATTCCGTTATTAACATAACCGGATTAGCCATAGGTTTGGCATCAAGTATCCTTATCCTGCTTTGGGTAAAGAATGAGTTATCGTACGACACATTTCATACCAATGCTGATCAAATTTATAAGCTAACCTGCGATTTTGGCGATTCAAAAGCTGCAACTACTCCTGCGGGTTTGCCCGCCGGGCTGAAAGCGCAAATGCCGGTTATCAAAAAAACCGTTCGTTTAGCCTTCCCTTCTTCAACACTGGTAACGTTTAAGAATAAGAAATTCGACGAAAAGAATGTGGCATTTGCAGATTCAAGCCTTTTAGATGTTTTCTCCTTTTCCCTGGTTAAGGGAAACAGGGACTCCGCTTTAAAACATGCAGACGGGATTTTATTAACGCAATCATCCGCAAAAAAATACTTTGGGAATGAAAACCCCATAGGTAAGGTTATAATATTATACGAGGGTATAAACTTGACAGTAACCGGAGTTTTAGCGGATGTGGCTGATAACTCGCACATGCAATTTGATTTTGTGGTACCAATGGCCGCTATTACCCCTTACATCAGTGATTTGAAAGAAGATACATGGGGCAATTTTAACTTTCATACTTATATTCAAATAGATAAAAACTTTGACCCTGCAACTGCAAATTTAAACCAGCTTGAAAAGCAGATAGACAAAATTTATCACAAACGGGTTGGCGACGTAAAAGTCACTTATCAATTACAGCCTTTAGCCAGCATCCATCTGGCTCCCGAAATAAAGTACGACCTGCCGGGGCACGGTAACGCGTTGTATGTAAAAATCTTCTTTATTGTTGCCATTTTGATCCTGGTTGTTGCCTGTATCAATTTTATGAATCTTGCTACCGCGCGTTCGGCCCGCAGGGCTAAAGAGATCGGGCTACGTAAAGTTGCGGGTGCTGTACGCAGCCAGTTGATCATTCAGTTTTTAACCGAATCTGTACTCATCGCATTCCTTTCATTATTATTAGCGCTGATAATAGTTAGTATCGCCCTGCCGGCGTTTAATGACCTGGCCGGCAAAAAACTAATCATAAACGTAGCGGATGCCAATCTTTGGTTAAGCATGTTCGGTATAGCGTTGTTAACCGGGCTTATCGCCGGCAGTTATCCGGCGCTGTTCCTTTCGGGCTTTAACCCGGTTAAAGTGCTCAAGAGTAATGTAAAATCAATGGGCGGCAATTTGCTGTTCCGCAACACTTTGGTTGTAACCCAATTTATGATCTCTATTATATTGCTGGTGGGTACTGTGGTAATTTACAACCAGCTTAAATTTATAAGGGACAGAAATCCCGGGTTTGAAAAAGCTAATCTTTTATACGTGCCAACAAAAGGTTTTTCATCAGACAAACGGCAAGCGCTAAAAAATGAACTGGCACAAAATCCGCTGACCAGCGATTTTACAGTTGTATCTGAAATACCAACCGACTTGGGAGACTGGACACTTGATATAGACTGGAAGGGCAAAGATCCGAAGGCACAAATATTTATGCCAAAAATAGCTGTTGATGAAGATTTTGTGGATGTTTTTAAGATGAAGATGAAAGCCGGCAGAAGCTTTTCCAGGTCATTCACAACAGACTCAGATAATTACATGGTTAACGAAAAAATGGTTGCTACCATGGGCCTGACAGCCGACTCTGCAATAGGGAAAAAGCTGACACTTAACAATAACACAGGTACAATTGTAGGTGTTTTAAAGGATTTTAATTTTAAACCCGTTCAGCAGTCTATACAGCCATTGGTGTTAAAGTTTAACAGAAACGGCGGTTATATGGTTGTAAGAACCAAACCTGGCCATTTGGAGGCGACCATAAAAGATTTGGGGCAAATATGCCAGAAACTGAATCCGGCTTACCCATTTACATTTGATTTTGTTGACAAGAGTTTGAATAACTTATACAAAGGAGAACAGCAAATGGGTAATATTTTTAACCTGTTTGCCCTATTAGGAATTTTTATATCAAGCCTGGGCTTATATGGTCTATCGGCATTTATGGCTGAGCAAAGGACGAAAGAAATTGGTATTCGTAAAGTATTAGGCGCATCGGTACCGGGCCTGGTTTATTTATTATCTACGGGAATCACCCGGCTAATCCTCATCGCTATCGCTATAGCTATACCATTTTCATGGTACGCGGCTAACAGGTGGTTGTCAGGTTTTGCCTATCACATACAGGTTAGTTGGCCAATATTTGTTATTTCCTCAATAGCAGCGTTATTTATTGCCTGGCTTACTATTGGGTATGAGTCTGTAAAGGCCGCGATTGTAAATCCTATAAAGAGTTTAAAAACAGATTGAACCAATTCCGCTTAACTACTCCGATTACTTACAGAAACGATTAAATTAAGCGAGGACGCATAAATTAAAAGCCACTCTTTTCATTTAACAGCTCAGGTAATTGGATAAATACTACTACTAAAAGTATAGTTATTATTGGCATTATCAAGTCCGCTTAAATGGCAAAAGGAAAGGAAGCTTAGTGTTAGACGAGTTGCTTCCTTCAAAATTTATGGGACAAAAAATCACCTTTTCGCATCACATCTGATTATCAATAAATTAACCAAATTTTACAGCTAAATCTCCTGACTTAAAAGTTGTCTCACTTTGTCCCAGGCCAAAACCTTAAAACGCTAAAGTTCAAATATTTACTGAAAATATTGTCCCAACTTGTCCCATGTTGTCTCACATCCATGTGGGACAAACAACTACAACTTTACCAGCGCCTGGTAAAGCTTCTCGGTAGGCAGCCCTACCACATTGGTGTATGATCCGTTGATTTTAACGATACCCGTAACCCCTACCCATTCCTGTATACCGTATGAGCCGGCTTTATCAAAAGGCTTGTATTTGCTAACGTAATGGCGTATTTCCTCATCGCCCATGTGGCGGAAGGTAACGTCGGATACATCAAAAAAGCTGTGGTACTCTTGTTTATAGAACAAACATACACCGGTAATCACCTGGTGCGTACTACCCGAAAGCAGGTTAAGCATTTCAACCGCGTGCTCTTCATTATCGGGCTTGCCTAATATTCTATCGCCTATGCTTACAATTGTATCGGCGGTAAGCACTACTTCATCCGTTACCAGTTCATTAAAGGCCTCAGCTTTCTTTTTGGCGATATAAACAGCGATCTCTTCGGGCGAAAGGCCATCAGGGTATGACTCATCCACCTCCATTAGCACAATACGGAAATCAAGGTCCATTAACTTTAGCAACTCCTGCCTGCGGGGAGATTTAGATGCGAGGATGATATGAGGAATAGATTTCATTTGTTTGTCGATGGTACATGGACCATAGTCCATAGCAAAATTATACAAAACCATGGACCATCATCTATGGACCATGGACTAAAGATCACCAGCTATATGATTCTTCGGTCATCCACTTACCTTGTACTTTAAGCACTTTCTCAATCACATCGCGCACACAACCCCTGCCGCCGGTAAGTGGCGATACATATAAACTGGCTTCTTTTATCTCTTCCGCGGCATCAGCGGGGCAAACCGGTAAACCTACTAGTTTCATGGCACCCAGATCAGGAATATCATCGCCCATGTAAAGCACATTGGAGCCAATAACATGCTTTTCCTCCATGTACACTTTCATCTTATCCACTTTTCTGTTGGCCCCTACATATACATCCTTAATCCCCAGGCTATTTAAACGGATAATAGCTATTTTAGACCTGCTGCCAGATATGGCGCAAACATTATAACCGCATTTAACGGCCAGTTGCAAGGCATATCCATCCTTAATATTAAAGGCGCGGGCCTGCTCGCCGGTGTCTGTTATTAATACAGAACCATCAGTTAATACGCCGTCCACATCAAATACAAATGTGGTAATATCTTTAAGTTTGGATAGAAATGATTCCATTTTTGTCAGTTTGCAGTTTTGAGTTTGCAGTGGGCAGTTTTAAACTAGGCTAAAGTGCTAACTGCCAACTGAATTACTGGTTATCGCGCCACTCATACACCCAGGCAGACTGGATCTGCTCCAGGTGGCCCTCGCTTGATTCTTCGCGGGTACCGGCAAAATTAGGCAGCGAAAGCACCCATTCTAACAGGTCGGTAAACCTTATGCGGTATATTTTTGATTCGTTAAAATCATCACCAAACTTTTCGTAAAGGCTCATGGCGATATCTTCGTGATCGTTCCAGTGAATAGGTAAAGAAAATTTATCGTCTTTCATTTGTGTTGTACGTTTTACGTGGTGCGTATTACGTGGTTAATTATGTAAATATATTCGCAAGGCACGTACAACGTAAAACGTTACACGCATAAATACTAATGCCCTAAAAACTGTGATTGATCAGGCAGCGTAACTTCAATATCGCCATCAATAACCACACTCTGGCAGCCTAAACGCGAGTTGATGCGTGGGTTAACGGCCCTGTCAATAAAATCCTCTTCCTTATCAGATATCTCCTGGATGTTGTCCATTCCTTTATTTATATAAACATGGCAGGTGCTGCAGCCACATACGCCGCCGCAATTATGCTGTAATTCAATACCGTTATCCAGGCAAACATCAAGTACAGACTCACCTTCGGCTATAGGCAGTTCTACCGATTGGTGATCAGCCTCCTCAAAGTTTATCTTTATTTTAAAAATATTCATTTGGGCAAAAGTAACAAAATTACTTATCGCCGTGCGGTGTAAAATCCATTTTGATAATACCCTGACTTAACATTGTATATATATCCTGTAAATGAGGTGTTTCTGCCAACAATTTTAAGTGGTCATTCATCGTACCTGTATCATTCCGCACCGCCGGACCGGTTTGTACCTGAGCCGGAAGCCGCTCCAGTACTTTTTGAGCAGTTTCCAGTATCAATGGGCGCAATAATTCAAAATCCAGTCCTTTTGCATCAAGCAGCTGTCTTGCTACTTCGTACAAATAATTAGGGAAATTGCAGGCGAACACGGCTGCCAGATGCAAAATTTTACGTTGAGCACTGTCAACCCTGTAAACGTTGTTGCTGATGCTCTGCGCCAGTTCTTCAATTTGTTTTGTGATAGCGGCATCAGCACCTTCAATACATAAAGGCACCTGCCTGAAGTTTACTTCCTTAACCTTACTAAAGGTTTGCAGCGGGTATAACACCCCTGCCTTATCGGTAAAAGCCAATAAAACGTACAGATCAGTAGCGCCTGATGTGTGTACTATCAGTTTATCATGCTTTGCCAGCTGTTCAGCAATAATACCTATCGCATCATCCTTAACAGCAATAATAAAAAGGTCTGTATCGGGGGTAATATGCTGCAGATCGTCAACAGGCTCGGCTTTTACGTGATAGGCCAGCAAGGCGGCGTTCTGCATATCGCGGCTGTATACCTGCACAATATTGTGGCCGGCGTTTTTTAACGCGGCAGCCATGTGGGTAGCAACATTGCCCGAGCCTATAATAGTTATGCGCATAGAAAAACAGAAACTTATTTTTGGAGAAGGGGTGGCTCAGAGCCGGGTGAGCCACCGTGAGCCCCGTGAGCCCCGTGAGCCACCCCGCTTGTGTTATGATTATTTAGCTGCCGGATACCAGTCGCGCAATCTCACATCAATATTTTTATCGCCGGTATTAACCAGGCTTTTAAAAGTATTAACATCCTGTCCGCGGTAATGGTAAGGATAAACCACTTTTGGTTTAAAAGCCAGTACCGCTTGTGCAGCTTCGTTAACATCCATGGTATAAGGCAGATTCATGCAAACAAAAGCGATGTCTATATTTTTCAGCGCTTTCATTTCGGGGGTACCCGCTGTATCGCCAGATATATACACGTTTTTACCGCCTATAGTTAAAATATAACCGTTACCTCGGCCTTTGGTGTGATTGTTAGCATTGCTTGCACCCGGCAGGTTATACATAGGCACTGCAGTAATAACAATATCGCCCTGCGTTGTTTTCTGGTCGTTATTCAATATCACCACCTTAGCTTTTTCAATAGTGGCGGGTAATTTTTCTGCTACGGCTTGCGGCACTACCAGTGTGGTTTTAGCAGTATTAATAGCCTCAATGGTTTTAGTATCAAAATGGTCGCCGTGGATATCAGTAAGCAGTATTAGATCTGCTGTGCCGAGTCCTTTAAAGGCATCTGCACCACCGGTTGGGTCCACATAAATATTTTTACCCTGGTAGCTAAGCACCATTGTAGCGTGTGTTATGGGCTGGATGGTTAATTCGCCGCCTTTAACCTTTTCTTTGTCGGCAGCGGGGCGTTGTGCGTTGGCTGTTAACAAGCCAGCGGTTAATAAAAGTGTAAGCGCTATTTTTAGTTTCATGGTAGTTGCCTTTTTAATAGGATAAAATTACGGGTATTATGCCATTGCTGCCACAAATTTTAATGTAATTTGTTTGTATATTAGCTTACCATGCAAAAACAGGATAAAGAACATATTGAACCTGCAATGACAGAGGCCGAGATTGAGCGGTTAAAAAGAGATGTATATCGTCCTGATATGGAGAAATTCAGGCTGTTTACCGACATGCTACGTAGGAATGCTATTTTGAAGAAAGCTTTGATACGGCATAGGTAATATTACTTTATCAACTCATTTTTAAAGACATTTAACACGTAAGGGATTTTGTCTTTTTTTGAAGTAAAAAGTAAGACTTCCCCTTCTGTTTTTTTACTACCTTTTGATTTATAAACTCCATATTCGTATTTTTTGGTAAAACCTATTAAAGTCGAAAATTTTAATTTTATAGTATCATTTTTGATAACATATACTCCTCGCATTTTATCCTCAACACCAAAACAAATGCTTTTTAAATAAAAATCTTTATTCTCCTTTAAAATAAGACCAATACCACAACCATCAACACCCTCTTGCCATGCTGTAAATATTTCTTTTCCTTCAAATTTTGCAAAGTCAATTATTCCCGATGGTTTTGCAATTATTAGACCTAATAACACTCCTATTATTAATACTGTATATACTCTTGGCCTGTTTTCAAACCGTTCTTTTAACATTAAAAAAAGTTGATACAGTAAGCATATTACAAGTACAGAAAAAGCTATTAAGCATAAAAACTTTAACAACCAATCAACATCAGATATTAACACATCCCAATAGTATTGGGTATTTACTATTAGGAATAAAAGTATTGTACTTATGATAAGGGATCTAAATCGCCGCATAACTAATATGGTCTGAACCAAATATAACTTTTATATTTTCTTTTGTTAAAATACTAATATTTTTAGCAATTTTACATCGTTAAAACTATTAGTGTTTATGCCCTTGCTCAAAAATGCCATCATCAGCAGGCTGCAAAAAGATATTTTGCAGTGGGAAGGCTACAGGCCGCCCGAGGCAGGTAAACATGCTGCTATGGGGCTTGGGGCAATTGAGCAGGCTTTTCCTAACGGGGTGCTCCCGACAGGCACCGTGCACGAGGTGCTTTGCGCCAATACAGAGCAGGCTACCGCAGCCAGCGCTTTTATAAGCGGTGTAATGGCTAAGCTAATGCAGCAGGGCGGTGTTTGCTTGTGGATAGGCCTATCAGCCAATATCTATCCATCGGCACTTAAAAATTTTGGAGTGGATGCCGACAGGGTGATCTTCATCAATGTACTTAATGACCATGATGTACTTTGGGCTACCGAAGAAGCCCTAAAGTGTCCCGGCCTGGTGATGACCATTGCCGAAGTGCGCGATCTTAATTTTAAACAATCACGCCGTTTACAACTGGCGGTTGAGCAAAGCCGGGTAACGGGTTTTATTCTTCGTAATCAAACACAAAAATTAACGCCTACTGCTTGCGCCGCCCGCTGGCAGATCTCGTCGCTACCCAGCACGCCGACAGATGGAATGCCGGGCTTGGGTTTTCCGCGCTGGCGGGTTGAGTTGTTAAAGGTGCGCAACGGGCAACCCGGCTGCTGGGAAATGGAATGGGCAAATGGCGAATTTAAAGTGATTGAACAATTGGTTGCTCAACAAGCAAGTGTTGAATATCAACAGCTAATGGCGGGGTAAATGAGTGATGCAAAAACGTTATATGTCTATATGGTTCAGGCATTTATTAACTGACTGGCAATCGCTCCGCCAGCCTGAAATGAAAGATACGCCCTTTGTTTTTGCAGCGCCAATACGCAACCGTATTATTGTAACCGCTGCCAATAAAGCGGCAGAGAATGAAGGCGTTTACGCAGGCATGGCCGCTGCCGATGCAAAAGCTATTGCCCCCTGCTTACAGGTTTTAGATCATCTGACAGGAAAACAGGAAAAACTTTTACGCAAGCTGGCCCTGTGGTGCATCCGCTATACTCCGCTGGTAGCTATTGATGCACCCGATGGTTTACTACTGGATATTACAGGCTGCACCCACCTTTGGGATGACGAGCGAGGTTATTTAAAAGAGATTGTTTTAAAGCTGCGCGGCAACGGTTATGATACCCGTGCCGCCATAGCAGATACTATGGCAGCTGCGTGGGCGGTAGCACGGTTCGGCAGGGTTACACCCATTATTGCCCCGCAAACACAGACGGCGGCTATTGCAAAACTTCCCCCTGCCGCGCTGCGATTGGAGGAGACGGTTTTAGAGCAGTTACAAAAACTGGGCTTCCGAAACATAGGTAGTTTTATGAACCTGCCGGGCCGCGAATTACGCAAACGCTTTGGCGATGAATTGCTAACACGCCTTACACAGGCATTAGGGCTTAAGCCTGAGTTTTTTACACCTGTTATTCCACCAGTACCTTATGTGGAACGACTTCCTTCCCTTGAACCTATTAAAACAGTTACAGGGATAGAAATAGCTATAAAACAATTGTTAGAACAAATTTGTGCACGGCTCTTATCCGAGGGTAAAGGCTTGCGCAAAGCCATGTTAAAGTGTTACCGTATAGATGGCAAACAGGTACAGGTAGCCATCAGCACCACACGGGGTTCGCACAGCGTGTCGCACCTACAAAAGTTGTTTGGTTTACAAATTGATAAAATTGAGCCTGCCCTAGGTATTGAGTTGTTTATAATGGAGGTATCAAGAGTAGAGGATATGGCTGTAAAACAGGAAAACGTTTGGATAAGCCAACCCGATCTGAAAGATAACGCCCTTGCTGAACTGCTGGATAAAATAGGCGGAAAACTGGGGGCACATCGAATTCACCGATACCTGCCTGCCGAGCATTACTGGCCTGAGCGGTCGGTTAAAGAAGCGCAAACTTTGCAGGATGTCCCCTCAACTTACTGGCGAACCGACAGGCCCAGGCCGTTGCGTTTGTTGAGTGAGCCGGAACAGATTAATGAAGTAATGTCGTTACTTCCTGATTATCCCCCTAAATACTTTAAATACAAAGGCAAACATCACAACATTGCTAAAGCGGATGGCCCCGAACGCATAGAACGCGAATGGTGGCTGGAACAAGGAGAACATCGCGATTATTATGCTTTAGAAGATACCGAAGGCAGGCGTTATTGGGTATTCAGATCGGGGCATTATGATAGCGGGAATAAAAAGTGGTTTATACATGGTTTTTTTGCTTAGAAAATGAAAAACAAACAAAATGTACTTAGTTATATGCATATCATGCCCCGGAGGGGCTACCTGTTTGTAGCAAAAATCAATCAAATATATTGCTCCGGAGGAGCAACCCTTATTACGCAAAGGGAATACAATGCTGGTGGGTTGCACCTCTGGTGCAGTTTTCCATTCAATTTATATTCTACAAACAGGTAGCCCCTCCGGGGCAATCATTTAAGGTCATGATAAATTACGCAGAACTTCAAATAACCAGCAATTTTTCCTTTCTACGGGGCGGCTCGCATCCTGATGAACTGGTTGAGCGTGCCATTGAGTTAGGCTATAGTCACCTTGCTGTAACCGACAGGAACACCATGGCAGGGATTGTACGCGCCCATATGGCTTTAAAAAAGGCTAAAGTGCTTAATAAACAAATTCAACTGAAATTTATCCCTGCCTGCCGTTTAGACTTATTGGATGGCCCCAGCCTGCTGGCCTACCCTACCAATATTAAAGCATGGAGCCGATTATGCGGCATATTAACACGTGGCAACCTGCGTACCGAAAAAGGCAAATGCGAGTTGTACAAGCAAGATATTTTTGATAATGCGCAAGACATACTATTTATTGTTGTCCCTCCAGACCAACTTAACAGTTTGTTTGATTTTGATGACGATTTTAAAAACCATCTTTCAGCATATAAAAAAGCCTTTGGCAATCAACTGTATATAGCAGCAAGCTGCTTATACAATGGCGAAGATGCCAAACGCTTTTACCGTTTAAAGCAAACCGGCATACCTATGGTAGCCACAGGGAACGTGTATTACCATACTTATGCGAGACGTGAGTTACAGGACATTGAAACCTGCGTGCGTGAGAAATGCACCATTTACAACGCCGGTTATAAACTGCATGCCAATGCCGAACGTTATTTAAAATCGCTAAAAGAAATAGACCGTCTCTTTCGCGAATATCCCGAAGCTTTGGATCGCACAATGGAAATTGCCAATGCCTGCAAGTTCTCTTTAGATAAACTCAAATATCTGGAACCAGAATGGATTAGTCCGGATGGACGTACGGCTGATGAGCATTTGGCCCAGCATACCTGGGCAGGCGCTAAAAAAATGTTTGGCAGCGAGATCACGACTGAGATTATTGATCAGATCAATTTTGAGCTGGCCTTTTTTAAAAAAAGAGCATTAGCTCCTTACTTTTTAAGGATATATGAGTACACCCAAAAAGCCGAGGAACTGGGTATTTTGCACCAGGGCCGTGGCTCGGCAGCTAACTGTACGGTTTGTTTTTGTTTGGGGATAACGCCTGTAAATCCGCTTAAGCAACGAATGCTGTTTTCGCGTTTCATGTCCGACTCGCGCGAGGAATGGCCCGATGTGGATTGCGATTTTGAGCACGAGCGCCGCGAAGAGATCATTCAATGGATCTATGAAACTTACGGGCGCGAATACGCCGGTATTGTAGCTACCGTAACCCAACAAAGGCATAAAGGTGCGCTAAGAGATGTAGGAAAAGCCATGGGGCTGTCTGAAGATACCATTAAACGTTTGGGCGGGGCCATATGGGATTTTTCGGAAGAAGCTTTTGATCGCGATCGTATTATTAGCCAGGGATTGAACCCCGACGATCCGCTGCTGAAAAAAACGCTTAATCTTACCATGCAAATGCGTGGTTTCCCGCGGCAACTGGGGCAGCACACCGGCGGTTTTGTAATTATGCGCTGTAAGCTATCAGACCTGTGCCCGGTAATGAACGCCCGAATGGAAAACCGCACCCAACTGGAGTGGAACAAGGATGATCTGGAAGACTTAGGAATATTAAAGGTGGATGTACTGGCTTTGGGTATGCTTACCTGCATCCGTAAGGCGTTTGATCTGACCAAACTACACTACAACCGGCCACTTACGCTGGAAAATGTACCGCAGGAGGATGATAATGTTTACGATATGATCTGCAAGGCAGATACTTTGGGCGTTTTCCAGATAGAAAGTCGCGCGCAAATGTCAATGCTTCCGAGATTGAAACCACGCGTTTTTTATGATCTGGTAATTGAGGTAGCCATCGTTCGCCCCGGACCTATACAGGGCGATATGGTGCACCCTTATTTACGGCGGAGAGACGGAATTGATCCAATAGTTTTTCCATCTAAAGAACTAGAAGACGTATTGGGACGCACAAAGGGTGTTCCTCTTTTTCAGGAACAAGCCATGGAAATTGCCATTGTAGCAGCTGATTTTACCCATGCCGAGGCCGACCAGTTGCGCCGCAGCATGGCTACTTTTAAAGCCAAGGGACAAGTAAGTGCTTTTAGAGATAAGCTGGTAGCCGGAATGGTTAAAAAGGGATATGAGAAAGAATTTTCTGAACGCATTTTTAAGCAACTGGAAGGCTTTGGTAGCTATGGCTTTCCCGAGAGCCATGCAGCTGCTTTTGCACATTTGGTTTATATATCCTGCTGGTTAAAGTATCATTATCCTGACGTTTTTTGTACGGCTTTACTGAACAGTCAGCCTATGGGTTTTTACCAGCCTGCCGAGATTGTTGATGATGCCCGGCAGCATGGCGTAGTAGTACGTCCTGTTGATATTAATTACTCGTATTGGGATAATATTATGGAGGAAAAAGATGGCCAATATTGTGCTGTTCGCCTCGGATTTCGTCAGGTAAAAGGCCTGAAGCAAGCAGATATGCAAGTGCTGGTGGATAAGCGCGGCACAGGCTATACCGATCTGATACAAATAAGCGATGCGGGGGTACCAAAAGCCGCTATTGAACGGTTAACGGATGCTGATGCCTTCCGCTCCATAGGCTTAGACAGGCGGCAGGCGTTGTGGGAAGTACCTGCCATTAACACCAAACCTGTAGGCCTTTTTGCAGGTAAAAAAGATAATAATACCCAACAATTGCAAATGGAACTGCCCACTATGAAAGCATCCGAACACGTGGTGCATGATTTTGCCTTTACGGGATTATCCCTTAAAGCTCACCCTGTTAGCTTTATCCGCCGCGAACTGGACATGTTGAATATAACCCCTACCGGCAAGCTTAAAGAAATGAAGGACGGCGACCGTGTAAAAGTAGCGGGACTTATCACCATACGCCAACGCCCCGGTACGGCAAAGGGCATTGTATTCATCACCATAAAAGATGAGACCGGCTTTTCTAACCTGGTAGTTTGGGAAAAGATCTTTGAAAAATACCGCAAAGAAATACTCCAGGCTAAATTATTTATGGTAGAGGGCAAATTACAGATAGAAGGCGATGTGATACATGTGGTAGCCGCACGCTGCTTTAACCTGAATAAAATGCTGAATAACTTAACAGCAGTTACCGATGATGATTTCCCCTTTATACCATCGCGCGGTGATGAGGTTACAGCGCCATTCCCCTATGATGCCCGGCAAATCCCACCCGAAACATCACCAAAAGATGCTTTTCATAAGGGGAGGAATTTTCATTAATAAATTTTAGCTTATTTCAACATTTTTATGGAAAGTGCAGGATTGAGATCATCCTTACTAAAAATTCCATGGTAGCAAAAACACTTATCTTCTTACTGCTTCTGTGTACTGTTATTACAAGTAGAGCGGATACTATTGATTATTGGCACGTACGATATAATGGTAAACTCATCAGAGAATATAACATACACGAATACGAAAAGATTATTCATATAAAAGCCTTAACGCTAAAAGCTTCTGACAGCATCAGCGTAAATTATAGTAACGACAGGCCATGCAGCAATTGTGAAACCGGACTTATTTTATTAGATGACAGGAAAATAAAGCATAGTATAGTTAAAGGAAACGGGATGTTTAAGCCTTTAACTTTTTCTTTAAAAGATGCTCAAAATATTGGCGGCAAAAGCTTCGATATATACTATTCTGATAGATATAAAACTGATCTATACTTATTCACTATCTATATTGAATAGCAAAACATACGCGTTTAGTTATACAAAACGGGCGCTTTTAGTCTTAGAAAACCGTTTTCAAGCTTGTACAATTTTCCGTTTTCATCAAACAAGTTTAAATCAAATTTTGCCTCTATAAGATATTGCCCCTCTTTGGTTTTTTCTACTTTGGTAACAACAAAGTGTGAATTATTCTGAATGTCCTTTTTAAGGTTTGATCTAACTATTATAGAGAACCCCGGTATTTTACTTATCAATGAACTATTGAGCTTCCTGTCATAAAGCTCTATCGCCACCCCTTCCATGGTGTTCTCTTTATCCAGATCCGCCGCAAAGCCAGTTTCACCGGTTTTAAATAGCTGGCCGTGGTTTTGAAGATATAATAACGTCCCTTTCCTGACCAAATCACTGTCTTTAAACTTTTTAGTAAAGGCTATTTGAAATTGATCACCATAAGGATTTGAATTTAATGTGTAAGAGGCAGCATACAAGGTAGAATCGGGCACACCGTACCAATAAGCGTTCCCTGTTTCGGATGCAAGCTTGCCACCGGGTATTTTCACTTCGGATCTTTTAATGTTTATAGCGTAATTTCCAGATCCAAAGCCAAACCTGTCATTAAACACATAATTTGTTTGGTTAACGGTAAATGAGACACTGTCTTTATAAACAGCAGATACCGGCTTGGGGGTATTAGTATCCAATACAACCTCGTTGCCTTTTTTACATGCCTGCAAAAAGATCCAGCAAAAAACAATTGTAAAGCAAAGTGATAGGTTTTTCATAATAATAAATAGACGTGAGTCAAAAATACTGAAACTTGGACGCTGATTTACGCTAAAGGTTTAATATAATTTGTCCTTTTTCACCCCTTTAAATGTCTTTTTCGCACAACAGTTTAAAACGCAATGTGTTATAACTTGCGGTAACCAACAAATCTGCAAAATGGAAAAACTACATTTTAAAATTTTAATTAACGCGCCACGCGAAAAAGTGTGGAAAACAACACTTGACGACGCAACTTACCGCGAATGGACGTCAGCATTTATGGAAGGATCATACGCTGTTACCGATTGGCAAAAGGGAAGCAAGGCTTTATTTTTAGGTCCCGGAGGTACGGATGGCATGGTATCGCGCATTGAAGAAAACATTCCGAACGAATTTTTATCCATTGAGCATTTGGGCGAAATAAAAGATGGCGTAGAGGATACCACCAGCGACAAGGTTAAACAATGGGCCGGCGCGCACGAAAATTACACGCTAAAAACGGTAAATGGTCAAACAGAATTTTCTGTTGATTGCGATATGGCCGACGATTATGTTGACATGTTTAAAGAGATATGGCCAAAAGCGCTCAATAAATTGAAAGAAATAGCCGAAAGGTAGGCTTAACATAGAACCGTCCCGCCAGTACCGGCGGGACGGCTCTATTACTTTATTTAAGTTTCTATATGGCGCTGTACATTGTCATCGTCATTATCCGTTTTACCCGGAATTTCAATTGGGCCGGGAGCGCCGTATTGTTCGGCACCATCACTGTCAACGGTTCCTTCTGCATGGCCGTTCTCGCCATCTGTGGTAAAATTGCTGTTCTCTGGGTGTTCCTCTGCAGGTTCCGTACGCCCAAAGTAAGCGTTACTATATCCCGCGTTCTGCGATGGATTATTTTTATCATCACCGGCAGGCGTTACATTATTTTCGCCAAAGCTTTCGCCGCCCATAGGTTGCCCTTCACGCACGGGTTTCATTTCGGCATCGCCAAATAAATAGCTGCGCTGCAGGTTTTTTTCTTCTACGCCGGCATCGTCTTTAACTACATAAGCGTTAGGTGTTCCATTATCCGCCGGTTTTTCAATGTGGGCGGTAAGTTCGTTTTGTTCCTGTTGATCCTCAAAATCATTCAGAAACTCGTCGTCTTTATAAATCATATTGTTTTGTTTTTATAGGTATGTAAAACATAAGCAAATGCGCTGCCAATATTTATAAAGCTCCTGTAAAACAATTAACTTGCTTATTCATTTATCCAGATATGATAACAGTAATAGGAATTTTTGCCAACCCTGCCCTTGCAGAACAGGCAGCTGATTATTTATTAGCCAATGAGTTTGAGAACGAAAACATTGACCGCCATACCAACGACCCAACCAGGGCAGAAAGTGACCGCGTGGGCAACTTATTTAGCCACCTGTACGAAAACCAGGACGAGGCTGACCATTATGCCTCATTAGCGCGCTTCGGCACTATTATTAGTGTGCATGCAGCATCAACGCGCGAAGCACAGGAGGCTGTGGATGCGCTTAATAATCATGGCGCTATTAGTGTGGATGCCAACGATACCCGGAGCTTATTGATTGAAAAAATTATAGTACCCGAATTAAGGTTGAGAGGGTAACTCCAAAAAGTTCTGCCGATAAGTATTTCTGGCACTAAACAAAGCGCAGGTTGCACGGTTATATTGCTGCAAATACTTATATCTATTGAAAACACATCAAAATAACACGATAGCCATTATTGGTGGGGGCCCCGGCGGTTTGTTTATGTATAAGCAACTTATTGAGAACGCCACACCCGGACTGGAAGTACATATTTACGAGAAAAATGATTGCCTGGGCTGCGGCATGCCTTACAGCCATGATGGCGCGGCCGATGAGCATATAACCAATGTGTCTGGCAATGAGATCCCGGAATTGGTAACCACCGTACAGGAATGGATAAAAACTGTACCCAAAGACACGCTTGACAAATACAACATAGACCCCGGAAAGTTTAACGAGTATAAAGTACTGCCGAGGCTATTGTTTGGCCAATACCTTAACGCGCAGTTTAAACTGCTGCTTAAACAGGCCCGGCAGCAAAACGTAAACACCCAGATATACTATAACACTTTGGTGCATGATGTTATTGACGCGCCCGACAAAAATGAGGTTGTAGTTGTTACAGATACTGGCGAAAAACATTACAGCCGCGTTGTAATTTGCAGCGGACATGTTTGGGCTAAAAAGTACGAGGATAAAGTACCCGGCTGGTTTGATTCGCCCTACCCGCCGCAAAAAATTGCGCTGCATGCCGATCATACCGTCGCTATAAGGGGAGCTTCGCTTACGGCTATTGATGCTATACGTACACTGGCCCGGCATAACGGGCGTTTTGAAAAAGATGAAAAAGGGATCCTTAAATTTTATGCAAATGAGGAAAGCCCCAATTTTAGCATAGTAATGCACACCCGCAATGGCTTGCTGCCAGCGGTGCGTTTTCATTTAGAAGATAGTCATTTAGGTAAGGATACTGTTTTAAGCGATGAGGAAGTAAGCGCCAATCGCAAAGAAAACGATGGCTTTTTGTCGTTAGATTATGTTTTTGAGCAGAATTTTAAAACACACATCCGCAAAAACGACCCGGAATTTTATAAAAAGATAGCGCAGCTTAATATGGAAGGCTTTGTTGATATGGTGATGACCTATCGTGAAAACCAGGATCCTTTTGATCTGCTTAAAAAAGAGTATGTAGAAGCGCGCGAATCAATTATCCGCCACGAATCTGTTTACTGGAAGGAAATGCTGGCGGTATTAAGCTTCGCCATGAATTATCCGGCCAAGTATTTCTCGGCAGAAGATATGCTGCGCCTGCAAAAAACATTAATGCCGCTGATATCCGTAGTGATAGCTTTTGTACCGCAAAGCTCGGCCGAAGCCTTGATGGCGCTGCATGATGCAGGCAGGCTAACTATGGTAACCGTTGGCGAAGACAGCGAAGTTACGCCGCATAAAGATGGTGGTGCCGTTTACAAATACACCGACGAAAAAGGCCAGGAGCAGGAACATCATTACCCGCTGTTTGTTGATTGTATTGGTCAACCGCATCTGGCATTTAATGATATTCCCTATAAAAGCCTTATTAATGATAATACGGCAAGTGCTGCTACTTTACGCTTTCGCGATGCTGCAGTGGGTAGAAAATTGTTAAACGATGCGGAAAAACCTGTTATAAAAGGCAGCGATGAAGATTATTATTTAGTTGTACCGGGTATGGCTGTAAACGATCATTTTCAGCTTTTGGATAAGTTTAACGCGCTTAACGACAGGATATATGTTATGGCGGTTCCGCTGATAGGTGGTTATAATCCTGACTATTCGGGACTTGATTTTTGTGAAGCGGCGTCGGTCGCTATAATTGAGGCTATCACAGGAAATCAGTTAGCCAAAGCATGCTAATGTAACAATATGGCAGATTTGAAGCTTTTTATGGTTTTATTAGGATCAAAAGCTCCGCAGCGAAATGTTGAGCAGCACGATTTCTTTTTCGGCATTGCTAATGAAATGCATGAGCTAATACCCCGCATGCGCGATTTTTGGCCCGAGGCAGGCAGCAGTCTGCATATTGACGGCTGGCGCGAAATAACGCACGTTGAGGGTTACCGGGTAAGCATTGCGCCTAAATCGGCAGCTCAACCTAACAACAGCAAACGCCTGTTTTTTGTAAACCTGGGCGGCTACATAAGCGGCAAACTGGAAGAACAGCATTACACCTTGCTTACCGTGCAAGACGACCGCAAATGGGCGATAAAAGCAGCCACCACTACAGATTTTTTTAAAAGCAATACTATTAAAGCCATAAAAAGCGCTGCCGCGCATATAGACGAGAAATATGGTATTGATGTAGACGAGATCTACCGGATTGATGATCTGCTGAGCGATGATGATAAAAACAACTACCATATCAACCTTGAACTTAATGCTGAAGGCATAGCTGATGCTATCCAGCTGGGTTATTTAAAGCTGGATAAGGTGTATGTATAACTACATGTTAAAAGTAATTCCACTCCAGAAATCCTTTCCTGTGAATGGTGCGTCTGGTTTATGCATTGGCGGGAATGGGTTTAGCACGGTGATTACCCCTCCCTACACCGAAATGTTATTATTTAAGGAATTTGTCATCTCGACCTAAGGAGAGATCTATACACAAAGCATGTCGCCTATAATGTCATGTATGGATCTCTCACTATCGTTCGAGATGACACTGTTTTTATATTTATTTCCCAAAAGGCACTAACCCATTCAATTGTCTGTAAACCGGGTAATCGGGCAGCGGCATTTTTGATTGGTGAAAGTTTTTACAATAGTAAACCTGCAGGTGCTCCTCTACTACCCCACCGCGAATGATGGGGATATCTGCCAGCCGGGTAATGCTGTCAAAAAATGGGGTGCCGTCCCTGTAAATCGTTTCATCATACGCGTTTGCTTCGCCAATAACAATGGCGTCTTTACCTAATAAAGTCTTCGGGTCTACTAAAAAAGCAAGGTTGCGGGCATCGCGGTTAAAACAGATAATAGGCTTTTTACCTTTTAAGGCCCAATCAACTTTACCGGCCAGCCACCAGCGGCTGCTGCCTGCAAACACTTTATCATTATTTAACCAGCCTTCTTTTTCAAAACGGGTCATTACCTCATCAAAATCAACACCCTGTATAGTAGGATCAACCTTACCCCCTCCCAAACTTGCCACCCATTTAGGGCCGTAGCTTTGCCAAAAACCTGTAACCAGGTGCAAGCCCAATACGGTAATGGTAATTACAGTAAAGTAAATAGAGAAATTGAGCCATCTGCGGGTGAGTATTTTGCGGGCCTCGTTAGCACCCGTTAGCGCCTTATCAATAACGAAACCCAAAGGCATAAACAACATCATGTAACCGGGCGCCTGCCAGTGGAAATGGTATTGCAGATCTGCCCACAGGGTAAGCACCGTAAAAAATACAATGGGCAATACAGCCATCCAAAAGTTAAAGCCATACTCCGGTTTCACCCGCTCTTTCCAGCTTACAAACAGCTGCCTTACGGTCGGGAACCAGATCCAGGGCAGCAACCAGGCGGCCTGCCCCCCTATGCTGCGTAAAAACCAATCTATGTGCCATTTAAAAGCCTGATCGCGGGTACCCGCGCGTTCGCCTTGCCATACAAATGACACCCAATTGTTATTGTAGTTCCACCAAATTACCGGGGCAGCCATTAAAATAGTAATCAATACCGCTAAATACGGCCCCGGATGCGTAAGCCAATGCCGCCTGTCTTTGCGGGTGCACACAAATAAAAATACGCCGGCAAACATAAACAGCACATGGTATTTACTTAAGGTGGCCAGGCCCAAACAGATGCCGGTAAGTAGCCATAAACGGTATATTTTGTTTTTATCAGTTTTAACATCCAGGGGCCTTTCCTCGCCTATACCCATTAGTTTAACCAAATACCAGGTGGCGGCCAACCAAAAAAACATCAGCGGCCCATCAGGCTGGAACCAAACCGCGGTAGCCACAGTAAATACCGCGCTCAAATTCATTACAACAGCAGCCCAAAAACCTGCTTTAGCATTAAATATTTTCTGAGTAATTAAATACAGTAACCAGGTAGTACCCGCAAACAACAAAACGCTTGGAAAACGGATGCCGAAATTGGTAAGGCCGAATAGTTTTATGCTGAGGCCGCCGAACCAAAAGAACAATGGCGGCTGGTCAAAATAGCTCCATTCCAGGTGCAGCGCGCCACGAAAATAGTACGATTCGCCGTTGCCCAGCCCGGTATAGGCGGCTATCAACAGGCGTATAAAAAAGGTAACTATTATTAGCGTTATGGTAAACGAGCGGGCATTTGCTTCCGTTAATTTTTTCATCAACAGCAGGTGTTTTTTGACGGGTGCAAGGTCATGATTTTTTTTTACAAAACCTTAACGCAATTGGGCCCTTACAACTTCAAAATATACGGCAGATAAATAATACTAGCGCATATCACCGCGAAAAAGCAAATTACCAGCACCGCGCCCGATGCCAGATCTTTCGCCTTCCCTATCAGCTCATCCTGTTCTTTAGTAACCCTGTCGGCTAATTTTTCTATAGCGGTATTAAATATCTCTGCCATCCATGCCAGCGCTATTAATATCAAGGTTATAAGCCACTCGGTTGGGTTAACGTGCAGAAGCGCATTTACAACTACGACGGCAATTGCAGCTGCAAGGTGAATGAGCATGTTATTTTCATACCTAAATGCAAATACTATCCCGCGTACGGAATAACGGTAGCTTGATAAATGTCGCCTTATCCTATTCATTATATTTACAATCTATTTAAAAACGTGAGCCAAATAGACAATGCCATAACTTACTAAACATACCGTGGTTTTAAAGTTAAACTGTTTTAAAATATTTTGTTGCTGATAAGTACCGCTAATACGATAGGCACCTAATATCCAAAACAGGAGTGAAACGGCAATGTCCATCAAATCAAACCGGCCGTTGGTAATATGAAGCAGTTGAAACAGCTCTAAACCAACAGAGAAAATTAAAGGGATATACAGGCAATCCATCTGCCACCCGGCCAGCCTGATATAGTAATGCCTGGAAGTGAGCGTAATGCAAAACACCCATAAGCCTTCGGGTAAAGAGTACACAATAACATCATTTAACGACAAGGCGTGGCTAATAATTGCCTTTAACCTTGTGTAGGTACCGGGCGAGATGAGATAAATAAGCAAGCGGTTAACCAGCGTGTGGTCTGTTCTGTAAAACAGGTAGATAAAAAGACTGATAAAAAGTGCTATCAGGATAAGTATGTATTTCCTTTTCATCTTTTTTGGTAGATCAGCAGTTTAAAATAGGATGCCGCGCCAAAGTTCAGGTGCTTAAGTAGTGTGAAATTTTTGATGGCCGCTATTTGATGGATATGAAAAACCGACCTGAAATGCAGCATTTTTGAAACCTGCTGAAAAGCGCCATCAATATAACCCAACCAGTTAGGCGGCGTAAAATGATTAAGAATAAACAACTGCCCGTGTGGTTTTAATACCCGCCACACTTGGTTAAGTAATTGCTCCGGATGATCTACAACCGCGATAACATGGGAAAGCACCACATAATCAAATTTTTCATCTTCAAATAATAGGCTCTCCCCGTTCATCTCTAAAAGCTGGATCCTTTCGTTACAATGCTTTCGGGCAGCATTAAGCATTGCCGCCGACGTGTCTATCCCAATTACCCTATGCTTTTTATACAACCCGAAATGGGAGCCGTTACCAACACCAATCTCCAGCAAATGGCCATCAGGTAAGCTATTGATGTGGGCAAACAACACCTTTTTCTGCGATTTAAGGAACACATCCACAAGTGGATAGAAGAACGAGAATTTGTTATAAAAGGAGTCGGTTTGTTTACTCATCGAAAAATAATTTTACCCGAATAATAAGACAAAAGTATTATTTTACTTTTAATTTCAAAGTACTTTCAAATAAAATAGGACGAAAGTTAAATCTATTGTTAATCACATAGATCAGTCGCCACTAACCGCAGGTAAACAATCCCGCTTTACTCCTGTTTAACCAACATGCCCACAACACAATCCGCAGATTGGCGCTACCGCCTGCACGAGATCATATACGAATCAAATACCCGGGCAGGCAAGGCTTTTGACGTCGGCCTCCTCATCGCTATTTTTACCAGCATCCTTGTGGTAATGCTGGATAGCGTGGAGAGTCTGCACAGACCCTGCGCCACGCTTTTTAACAGGCTGGAATGGTTTTACACTTTCTTATTTACAATTGAGTATATTCTGCGATTGGTGAGCATCCGTAAGCCTTGGCGCTATGTTTTTAGTGTTTTGGGTTTGATAGACCTTATAGCCCTTATCCCCTCCTATCTCAGTCTGATATTTCCGGGCGCGCAGGCCTTGCTGGTGTTCAGGGCGCTGCGCCTGTTAAGGGTATTTCGCATATTCAAGCTGGCGGAGTTTCTTACCGAGATAGACTTTCTGACCACAGCACTGAAAGGCAGCCTGCGCAAGATCAGTATTTTCCTGCTTACTGTACTAACGCTCACCGTAATACTAGGTTCTATTATGTACCTGGTTGAAAAACGGGAGAACGGATTCTCCAATATCCCCGAAAGTATTTACTGGGCCATTGTTACTATCACCACCGTGGGCTATGGCGATATCTCGCCGGTTACCCCTATGGGTAAGTTTGTGGCTTCGGTTGTTATGCTGATAGGTTATGCCATTATCGCGGTGCCTACCGGTATTATTACGCACGATATAGCCATGGCCGCGCGAAAACGGAAGGAGTTACCGGAATCTTGCCTGAACTGTGGCCGCGAAGGGCATGAAAGTGACGCGCTTTTTTGCAAGCACTGCGGCGCATCGTTATTTGTAGGGAGATAGCAATTGTTATTGATTGCCTTTTGATACGGGCAGTATGAAATAGAAAGTTGAGCCTTTATCCAACTCGCTTTGTACATCTATCTTCCCTTTGTGGTGGTTAATTATCTCTGTAGAGATGTAAAGCCCCATGCCCAGTCCGCTGGCGCTAAAAGTTTTATCCTCTACCCGGTAAAAACGCTCAAAGATCTTTTCGCGTTGCTCTGTAGACAGTCCAATGCCCTCATCAGTTACCGATACACGTACGTTACCGTCAACAACTTTTCCTTCTATAGTTATCTGGCTGCCTGCTTTTGAGTATTTAGCCGCGTTGCTTACCAGATTGTTCAAAACCTGTTCCAGGCGTTCAGCGTTGCCGTAAACCGGCAGGTCGGGCGCTACGTTATGGTTGATTATGTAATCGGGGTACATTTGGATGGCGCTGTCAACCCCTGCGTTTACCATTTCGGCCAGATTTACATTAGCCATCATGTATTCTAACCTACCGGCTTGGATCTTGCTAACATCCAGCAAATCGTTTATCAGATGCTGCAGTTTGTTAATGGCGATGTTAGCTTTTGCTATGTATAGTTTAATCGGTTGCGGCACCTCTTCCTTCTTGTACATACCCATCAGTTGTATGTAGCCCTTTAAACTTGTAAGCGGCGTTTTCAGTTCGTGACTGGCAATCCCAATAAACTCATCTTTTTTATCCATGGCCTGCTTCTGCTCCTCAATATCGGTAGCAGAACCAACCCAAAACAGGATCTCTCCATTTTCATCTTGCAGTGGGATACCCCGGTTAAGGTGCCAGCGATAGGTACCATCGGCTTTTTTATAGCGATTTTCAAACTCAAAAACATTACCACTTCGCAGAGCGCCGTAATAGTGTTTTTCTGTAAGTTTTAGGTCCTGCGGATGAACGAAAGACCGGAAACTGTTATTTTCACCCGGTCCGGGCGTACTGCCGGTATAGGTGTACCAGCGCTTATTTAAAAACGTTATTTCACCATCAGGCAGATTTGTCCAGGTCATTTGAGGGATATTGTCCATCAACAACTTCAAATATTCCCTACTGATAGTCAGGTCTTTAGTTCTTACCTTAACAGTTTCTTCTAACTCATCGTTTAGTTTTTGCGTTAACTGTTGCGCCACTTCCAGTTGATCAAACTGCATCTCCAATTGCAGCTGATTTTCTTTCTGTATAGATAGATCGGTCGCGATGATGCTTAGCGCCGTCCCGCCGTCAAAATCCATTGCATTGCATGATAGCAGGCAAGGAATGTTATTGTCATCAGTACCTATCAGCACTTCTACTTTACAGCCTTTTTCCCAGCTTCCGGTTAAAATTTCAAGGAAAACAGCCTTATCTCCGGCCACGAAATCAGCAAAGTTAAAGCCAATAACCTTTTCTAACGGCTTACTCACTAACGTAGCAAAACGGGAGTTACTGTATAATATTAGCCCCTCGCGGTTTAATGTTACCGCGCCTTCATTCATTTGTTCAACAAAAACACGATAGGTTTGATCGGCGCTTTTTAAGGTGTATAGCTGTGGGCCGCCATCTCCGTCTTTTACAATTAGCGCGTCAACCTGTCCGTTGCGGATGGCATCAATCGCGTCACTTGCTTCTTCTAACTGCCATCGTAACTCCTTGTTCTCGTTCAGCAGCTGTTGGTAGGTGGGTTGCTGTTCCATGGGTTGCTCAAGGGGTTAAACTAAAATATCTAAATAGTTTTTGCGTGTCAGACATATCGCCTACTAATCGCCTTTTTGTTTCTGTGCCGTTTGTTATTAGTAAAGGCAGGGCTATTATTTGTTCTGTTTGTGCCACAGCAGGTTGCTGGTAAACGTCAATAACTTCAAGCGAGTAATTACCCGGCAGGTTATTTTCGCAAAAGGCTGTCAGGTTGTCAACCGCGCGCGTAGAATTAGGGGACGCCCCCGTTATAAATAAACGTAGTTGATACCTTATCTCGCCCTCGTTTTGGCTGCTATCTTCCTGTAACCACTGTTCTGTCTTCATCGGCTATGCAGGGCGAATATTCAACCCTACTAAAACTTTTTCTTCGTTAGATAGATCACCGATGATCTTACGTATCGGTTCCGGCACCTTTCTAACTAATGTTGGTATTGCAAATATCTGATCGCCCTCTGCCAGTTGCGGCTTCTCAAGCAGATCTATCACCTCTATAACATATTGTCCTTTTAAATGTTCTTCGCAATATTTTTGAAGATTAGCCAGCGCCGTAACAGATTTAATTGTTTTACCGGCAACATACAAACGCAGTTCCCAGGCTTTTTTTGATTTTGAGGGTGTCATTATTTCTTGCCTTTCTTTTTAGCGGGGGCTGCTTTCGCATCATCATCTATGCGTTCGCGTCGCATATTCGTTAACTCTTTACGGTTTTGCTCCAGGATACTTTTTTTCAATTCGTCTTCCAGGTAAATTTTATTCAGCTCTTCTTCAACAGATTCAAATTCGGCTTGCAAGCTTGATATCTTTGATTCTAATACCTTACGCTTGCGCAGCACCTCTCTGTCCTTTCTGTCAAGCGCATAGTCTCGTATGGCACGGCCCGCATATTCTTTAAGTTGTTCCGCTTCGCGCGCGGCCCCCGTTAATACACCATCAGGCCCTAAATAAACATCAACAAGGCTAAGGCCATTATCTGTTATTATAAATTCCCTAACCTGGTTAGAGTGTTTCATTCCACGCGATTTCATTACATACATACCCCGGTTGCGTTCGCCGTTGTACTCTATATCGCGCACCAGCAACCAGGCATCCACCAATGATGATACGCCCTCATCCGTTTGCTCGCTTACAATAGTATTTAATGCCAAAGCCGTAAACACCACCGTAATTTGCTCTTCCATTAAAAAGTCTATCAGGCGTACTAACATTGATTTAACTTCGCCGATAGAGCCAATGGTTATCAAATTAGTAATAGGGTCTAACACTACGGTGTGCGGCTTAAACTTGCGAATATGCTTGTGCATAGCCACCAGGTGCATTTCAAGCCCGTAAAGTGTTGGCCGCGATGCGTGAAAATGCAGCAGCCCGTTATCTAAATACCGCTGAACATTTAGGCCTATGGAACTCATATTCCTGACGATCTGTTTAGGCGACTCCTCAAACGAGAAATAAATACAGCGCTCACCCCTTTTGCAACTTTCAGCAGCGAAATAAGCGGCAATACTGGTTTTACCGGTACCTGCCGTGCCTGATACTAAAATGCTGCTTCCCTTGTAGAAACCTTTACCTCCCAACATCTCGTCTAAACCTGCAATACCGGTTGAAATACGCTCGGTCAGCACTTCTTTAGTCAGATGTAAGGATGTTACCGGTAATACCGAAATACCTTCCTCGTCAATTAGAAAAGGGTATTCGTTGGTGCCATGTACGGTACCACGATATTTTACAATACGAAGGCGGCGTGTTGATATCTGATCTATAACACGATGATCTAAAAAGATCACACAGTCTGATATATACTCCTCTAACCCATACCGGGTTAGCCTACCCTCGCCCCTTTCGCCGGTTATTACGGCTGTTACACCTTTCTCTTTAAGCCAATGGAATAATCTGCTTAATTCTGCACGCAGAATACGCTCGTTGCTCAGGCCCGAAAAAAGATTCTCAATAGTATCCAGTACCACACGCTTAGCACCAATGCTGTCAATAGCATGGCCCAACCGTATAAATAAGCCTTCCAGGTCATACTCGCCTGTTTCTTCAATCTCAACACGCTCAATATGAACGTGGTCTACCCTTACTTTTTTATCCGCTTGTAATTTTTTCAGATCAAAGCCTAATGACGCGACGTTGGTTGCTAATTCACTCGCCTTTTCTTCAAAAGCCATAAATACGCCCGGCTCGCCAAATTCTGTAGCCCCGCGTACTATAAACTCCATAGAAAGCAGCGTTTTACCACTTCCCGCGTCGCCACATATTAGGGTGGGTCTTCCCGTTGGGAACCCACCGCCTGTTATTTCATCTAACCCGATAATACCTGTGGCCGACTTTGGCAGTGCTTGCAATGGTGTAGGTGAAACTTTTTTTGAGGTTTTACTCATTCTTTATTTCTTAGAACTATAAAAACAGCGTTTTATTCAACAAATAATCAATAAAATAACTTTAAACAACATACGTAAAATTACGCTCAGGAGTTTTAATATACATAGTCAACTCCGCTAAATATGTTGCCGAAAAAAGCCATTTATCAACGGCTTGGACTATAAACAACAACTCGAATAATATTGTTTTTTTTTCGTATTGAAAAATATACAGAACAATGGAAGATGTAATTAACGTGGGCTTAAAGGAGGAGTGTTTGAAGAAAACTACATGGTTTTTAACTGTAAGAAAACCAACATACCCCGCATAAAACCGTTTGCCTTAGCGTTTCGATTCTTTATGTACGGTGATCTTTAGGTTTTCAGGCGGACACGGGTTACTACGCAGATGTGCAACGCGCTGTTGGCCGGTGTAGTTGCTGTTTATCCATGTTTTTATATCCGTACGCTCTAAAATAGCCGGCATGCGGTCGTGAACGTCAGTCATCGCCGCGTTGGGCGGCATAGTTATCATAGCGAAGGTTGGCAGCAACACACCGGTTTTAATGTCAAACCAAATATCCCAAATACCTGCAATGTAAAACGGTTGTCCGTCTGCACGCTCAATACGATAGGTGCGCTCCTGCTCTTTGTTGTATTCAAAAAAAGCCTGTATGCGTACAACACAATGTTTACGGCCTATCAATTCTTTCCACTGCGGCACTAAAAACAGTGATTCAATACGTGCGTGTTTACTTTTGCTATGAATACGATCATCATCAAGCGACAATAATCCCCATCGAAACTGCTGCACTCTATCCGGCGCGGCATCAGTCACTACAGGCAACATAGAGCCCGGGTTGCCGCTGCCATTGTTTTTAGCTGTATACGATCCCCCGTCACGGGTAATGATCTTAACATCTTTTTGTTCGCCTATTTCAACATGTCCGCACATAATCCAACAGAATTTAATTCAAAGCTAATATTTTTAGCAATTAATTACAGGTTTTAAAACTTAAAGCTATTTAGTTACAACTATTTCTTTCCAGTTAGTGGTGTACTGTTGGCTTAAAAACTCCTGTTTCATTACCCATTTACGGTCAAAACCCTCTGCTGCCAGGCGTAGGGTTCCACGGCCATACCGTTTGTTCAAATCGTCAATTAAACTTGCAAGTTTCTGCTCCCGGCTGTGTTCGTAACCCGCGAACAGGTTATACTGCACCTCGCCTTCGGGGATAATACCGGTGGCACGCACGCCGGTTTTAAGATAATTATAACCAGATTGCCATATTGCCCGGATGGCCTGAACGGCTACCCTGGTAAGCTGATGCGTACTATTTGCGGCAAAAGGAACTTTTACCGTAATGCTTGGATAATGCTGGTCGTGCTTAACGTTGTGTTTATTGGTGCGAATATAAACGGTTAATGTTACAGCCATGCTTTTTTGCTGCCTGAGCTTAAGAGCTACCGTTGCGGCGTGCATAGCAACTGCTTCCTCAATAGCCTCCAGATTGGTTTGGTAGGTGTTAAAACTCTGACTGCTCTCAATTCCTTTTGATCTGTCAGCCACATCACGAATAATATTGCAGGGCTTACCCCAAAGCTCCTGGTGCAGCCGCCAGCCTTGCACCGTCATGTGCTGACGTACAAAATCTGATTTTAATTCTCTAAAATCATGAGCCGTTTTAATACCATACGCTACCAGTTTATTATAGTAAGCTATCCCAACGCCCCATACATCTTCTATGGGGAAGTTTTTAATTGTATTATCAATCTTCTCAGCAGTATCTAACACCAGATAAGCCCTTTTTAGCTTTTTAGCAGCCTTATTTGCCAATTTAGCTAATGCCATGGTAGGGCCTACACCTATGGTAATGGGCAAGCCCGTATCACGCATAACATTACGGCTGATCATGCATGCATGTTTTTCAAGATCAAGGCCTGTAATATCGCCTAACGCCATAAAGGCTTCATCAATGCTGTACACCATCAATGTATAGGTATACCGTGAAAGGTTATTCATCAGGCGCGCGCTCATATCTGCATACAACGGATAATTACTGCTGAATATAACCGCGTTATTTTCCTTGAGATGTTTGCGCACCATAAATTCGGCGTCGGCCATTTTTATGCCAAGAGCTTTCGCTTCGTTGCTTCGGGCTATTACGCAGCCGTCATTATTAGATAGTACCACTACTACCCTGCCCTCCAGTTCAGGTCTGAAAAGCCGCTCGCAGCTTACGTAGCAGTTATTAATATCAACATGCGCAAACATTAGCATACCTCCCAATACGGTGTTGAGGCTGCAACACAGGGTTAAGCGTAAGAGTAACAACTCCCCAACAGGCAAAATGATTCCCTTGCTCAATACTTATGTCATCACCTGCAGTGTTACCCTTCAATACTAATCTCCCTGTCTGGGGCATATACACTCTCGTGTAAAAATGGCCTTCGTAAAAAAATACAACTATGCTACCGGTAACTGGCGTAAGTGAGCGGTCTATAACTAATATATGGTCGTTAAGAATATGATAGCTTGTCATGGCTGTACTACCCATGCGCATAAAGAACGTATTGTCCGGGTCTATAACAATTATCTCACTCACGTCCAGTTCCGGCTCTTCATAAGTCAACATCGGCAACCTGAAACCTAATACATCTCTTTTCTGACGATGTTTTCTTATCTTTAACATACTATATTTACTAATATTATTAGCAAATATAGTATGATTTATTAACCCTGCCTTAAATAGTCTTTTTTTGGTTGTGTAGCATAAGGTGGCTGATCGTTTTTTCGGCCTTACATCTATGTGCTAAGTAAAAACAATTCAAGCATTTACATGTTTAAACAACTATATGTCTGCGCATTGTAATATTGAATAATTAAATTACATGTTTAAACATATATTATTTACATTTGTTCTATCATTTAAAATTAAAACTCTATTACAATGGCAACAATAACAAAATGGGTATTAGACCCCATGCACTCAGAAGTACAATTTAAGGTAAAACACCTGGTTATATCAACCGTTACCGGTTCGTTCAAAAAGTTTGAAGGTACCTTGGAAACAGATAATGACGATTTTACCGGCGCTGATATCAATATCAGTTTAGACGTTAACAGCATTGATACCAACCAGGATCAACGCGACGGACACCTAAAAGGCGCTGACTTTTTCGACGCTGAAAAATATCCGGCTATAACTTTCAAATCAAAATCTTTTGAGAAAGACGGCGGTGATTATACGCTTAAAGGCGATTTAACTATAAAAGGCGTTACCAAACCTGTTACCCTTGCTGCCGAGTACGGTGGTGTTGCAACAGATTTTTATGGTAACACAAAAGCAGGTTTTGATGTTACGGGCAAAATTAACCGTAAAGAATTTGGCCTTACCTGGGATGGCATAACCGAAGCCGGTTCTGTTGTGGTAAGCGACGAGGTTAAACTAATATTTAACGTTCAGTTTGCAAAGCAAGCTTAAGCAGAGATTAGTGATTGGTTGATTAGTGATTAGTTAGAGAATCCCGTTCATTCCGGGATAGTGAGGGTGATAACAGAAAAGCCATCTGCAAATGCAGATGGCTTTGTTTTTTAAATCCTACCCTGTTTTGAATGGCCGGCTAACCGGTGCAAACAAGAAGATCAATAGTTACCTGGATATTTTTACTCTTACAGCGGTTGGCCCTTTTTGTCCGGGCTCCACTTCAAACGTTACTTTGTTGTTTTCCTTAATAGGTTCGCTAAGGCTATTGGCGTGCACAAAAATGCTTTCCTGGGTTTGCATGTCCTTAATAAAGCCATAACCTTTGGCCTCGTTAAAAAATGCCACTATACCAGTACGTACAATATCCTCAACAATGTTTTCCTGTTTAGGAACAGCTATTTGTATATCCTGAGAGTTTACCTTCAATTTACGCGATGGATCCGGAGGGGTTGACGTGATGTTGCCATATTCATCAATATAGGCCATCATATCTTCCAGGCTTTTTCCCTTGGTGGCGCTTGCCTTACGGTCCAGTGCCTTCTCCTTTTTATCCTGCGATTTTTTCTGACGTTTTTTTTCCCGTTCTTTTTTATTGAATGTTTCTGTTGATCTGGCCAAGGTGATTACGCTAATTTAACTTTAACCGCGCTCGGACCTTTTTTGCCGTCTTCAACTTCGTAGGTAACTGAATCGCCTTCGCGAATCTCGTCAATTAAACCTGTTACGTGTGCAAATACTTCTTTGCCGCCACCATCAGGAACGATGAAGCCAAAGCCTTTAGAAGTGTTAAAAAATTTTACTGTACCTGTTGCCATGATTGTTTTTAAAAATGTTAAGCGTGCAAGATACGGTAAATTTGTATTAATAGGCAAATAGTTATACATATTACCAAATTAATCCGCGTTTTGCGTGCTTTTACTAATGAAACTCCTTGATTTGGGTCATGTTAAGCATCTCTGTGGAAAGCTTATCGGCGTTACTTTTTGTGCCCGATACTTCTAAAACGGCGCAAAGCACCTTATCAGCCTTAAAAATTTGCAGGCGCTTGCTGTGTAAATGCAGGTCTTTTATTTTTTCTTCTACCTGGCTAAGCTGCTGCAGGTCGTACCCGTCAAAGGTTATGTTAATTATCTTACTTTTCTTTAGGTTACCTATCAGCCCTTCCACCTTATTCACCATTACCAACACTATCCAGGTTATAATTGTAAACACAATGGCCAGCGAATAGTAACCTATCCCCGCCGTCATGCCAATAGCGGCCGATGTCCATATAACGGCAGCAGTGGTTAAACCCAGCACAGACATTTTATCCTTAAAAATAACACCCGCGCCTATAAAACCTATGCCGGTTATAATATTGGCCGATATCCGGTCGTCTGCACCAACGCCGTGTTTTGATACAATGGTAAAAATGGTTGAGCCTAATGTAATAAGCATAATGGTTCGAAAGCCTGTCGATTTGTTTTTATACTCCCGCTCAAACCCGATAATGCCCCCGCAAATAATTGAGGTGATGATACTGAAAATGTCTTTTAACTCTATACCAAAATCCATGCACAGTAAACGCATTTATTAATATTGTGTTTAGTTTAAATTAAACGTGCGTAAACAAGCCCCAAAACCGTACGGTAATTGTTCGTTATTGATGCAATTTATTTTTTACCATATCCTTATATTTTGCTGTATATCAATTAATTAGTAATTTGGTGTAACCTTTGCCTGCTATAAAGCGTCATATAAGGCATAAACCAAAGCATCATGAAAAAATTTCTCAGTTTTTTATTAGCAGCAGCGCTAAGTACAGCCGCTTATGCGCAAACAGATAACACGCCGTATTTAACAAAAACTTTTAACAGCGCGTCTGTTCAAAACGTTTTAGCACGCACATCGGGCGGCAGCATAACCGTTAACGGCGTTGCAGCCGGCGAGGCACGCGTTGAGGTTTACATTAAAGGCCAAAACAACAAAACCCTGAGCAAAGCGGAAATTGAAGAGCGCCTGGCCGAAGATTATACCCTTAATGTTTCTGCCGCTAACGGACAGCTAAGCGCTACCGCTACCCAAAAAGATAAATTTTTTAACTGGAAAAACGGCTTAAGCATCTCGTTTAAAATATATGTGCCAAAAAACGTATCAACCAAATTAAATACCAGCGGCGGCAGTATAGTAATGGCCGATTTGAACGGCAGCCACGATTTTTCAACCAGCGGCGGCAGTTTAAAACTTGACCAGCTAAGCGGCAATATAAACGGACACACCAGCGGCGGTAGCATCAGCATAGCAAATTCAAAAAGCCAGATAACGCTTAGAACCAGCGGCGGTAGCATTAAGGCTCAAAACTGCAACGGTAATATCAACCTGTCTACTTCGGGCGGCTCTTTAAGCTTAACCGATCTGGGTGGCACCATTGAGGCCAATACAAGCGGCGGTTCTGTTAGCGCCAATAATATAACCGGCGAACTCACCACCCATACCAGCGGGGGCAGCATGGCCCTGCAGAATATATCAGGCAGTTTAGATGCATCAACCAATGGCGGCAGCATAAACGCCAGCATTACCAAGGTGGGTAAATATTTAACTTTGGATAACTCCGGCGGCAGTATCAACTTAAGTATGCCCAACCAGGGCCTTAACCTTAAACTACGTGCTCAGCGCATAAAAATAAACCAGCTAAGCAACTTTAACGGCAGCAAAGACGATGATAAAGTTGATGGTACCGTTAATGGCGGTGGCGCACCGGTAAAGGTGAGTACCAATGGCAGTATTACGGTTAATTTTGGGTGATAAGATTAGTTATTAAAGATTGAAGATTGGCGCTTAGCCAATCTGTAAACAGCCTCTGGTACGGTTATAAAGCCGGCAGGGGCTGTTTTGTTTATCAGCCTGCCACAAACGGCTAAACAAACGTTAAAACAATGCTATAATATGCTTGTTATGCCTACCAATCATCTTAAAAGCTTACGTTTGTACCTTAATATTTAACATGGCAGAAAAAGAACTGTTGCTTCCTGAAAATGAGACGGAAAGGCTTATCGCCCTTGAATCTTATCATATTATGGATAGCGGAGAGGAACAGGATTTTGATGCCATTGCTTCTATAGCCTCGGCCATATGCCAAACACCTATATCTCTGATTACTTTTATTGATGGTCAACGCCAATGGTTCAAATCGCATATTGGTACGGACTTAACCGAAAACTTTCGTGATCTGTCTTTTTGCACACACACAATAGCTGGCACAGGTGATCTGCTTATAGTGCCCGATGCTACACAGGACGAGCGTTTTGCAGACAACCCCGTTGTATCTGAGGCTAATGTAACTTTTTATGCAGGCGTACCGCTGGTTAATGAGGATGGTTACGCTTTAGGCACACTTTGCGTTATGGATCTGCAAAGTCATAATTTTACTGAGATGCAGACCAACGCTTTAAAAGCATTGGGCAAGCAGGTGGTTGATAAAATAGAGTTACGCCGTAAAGTACTTAACCTGGAAAAATCAAACCAGGACCTGTTGAATGCCAACGTGCTTATTCAAAAGTTTGCATCTATGGCCGCGCATGACATTAAGAACCCATTGAGCAGTATTAAACTAACCTCGCAGGCGCTTAAAATGCGGCACGAAAAATTGCAGGATGATGGTTGCCTGCGCCTGGTTAACATGAATATTACCGCGACGGATAATTTGCTTACACTGGTTGACGAGATGCTGGCATACTCTAAAAACCCCACCCTGCTACTGCAAAAGAAACAGCAGTTTGAACTGAACGGGCTTTTACAAAAAGTGTTAGGCCTTTTAACCGTGCCGGAAGATGTGCAGGTTGAATTACCGCCTAACAGAAACATTATCCACTACTCCGTTATAGCGTTTGAGCAAATTATTATTAATCTGCTAAGTAATGCCATCAGGTATAACGACAAGGAAAACCCGATGATCCGGATAGCCTTTGCAGAAGACGAGCATTTTTATCATCTGGAAATAAAGGATAATGGCATAGGCATTGCCGAAGAACTGCAGGAGCGGATCTTTGAAAATAACTTTACCATAAATGCAAAAGACCGGTTTAAAACCCAGGGCTCTGGCATAGGGCTATCAACCGTAAAAGACCTGCTGCGTTTATTAAACAGCGAAATAACTGTAAAGTCAGCGTATGGCGAGGGTAGTGTTTTCACTGTCAGGCTTAAAAAATAGGCTAACCTCCATTCTACAACCATTAATTCCTCTGCAGACGTGCTTCGAACCCGAAATACCAAGTTTTAAAATCTGCCTTATTCGTCAGTAGGGTTGTGGGATATACCCGTAACTTTAGCCTCCCAAGGCTTATGAAAAATCCTAAACAACAACACAGGATCTGGGAAATGGTATTAATTGCCCTAATACTGGCTCTTATTATCTATTTTACATTGGTGAAACCGCTGCCTATGAGGTGGATGTAAGCGGGGATAACGATCAAATTCAAAATAAACGAGCGTCTATGGCAAGGACATTTTCGCTCCCTATAGCTTGAGGATTGATTCGTTCCAGCAAAGCCAAGAGGGAAACAACTAATCACCAATCAACCAACTTACTTCACCCCTAACTTCACCCCCACAAAAGCCGCCTTTTTAATATAGTTCTTATCAAACAACAAAGGCACATCAGGATTAGCGGCGGTATTGATCCAACTGTCGCTATCGGCTACGCCCCAAACCGTAACGCCATAACGCTGCGCTGCGGGTACATTGGTTATGTACGATTGTATAACATATTTATACATATCTGCCTGGGCCGCCAGCGTTATGGCGTCGGCTGTGAACGAGCCTGATTTAGCGGTGTTAGCTGCTACGTCCATTTCAGAGATCTTGATCTTTAAACCTGTTGAGGCCAACTTTTGGAACGAATAGTCAATATTGCTTTTATTACTGTTAACGCTGATATGCATTTGGGTGCCTATGCCGTCTACCAGCGCCGCGCCGTCCTTATTGATAAAGTTAACCAGGGCCACCAGCGAGTCGGTTTTGGTACGCGAATAATCAAGGTTATAATCATTAATAAACCTCAGCACACTTGCATTGGCTTGCTTGGCATATTTAAAGGCTTTTAGAACATAATTATCCTGATCGTATTTAACACCCAGGTACTTCCCGTAAAAAAACTGATTGCTCCCCGCACCTGAGTTAGCATCTGTGCGCATTGCGGCGTTGCCATCAGCAATAACTTCGTTCACCACATCCCAGGCGTTTATTTTGCCGGCATAATGGTTTATGCTGGTGGTTATGTAACGCTTCATTTCGTTATCAATAACGGCAGCTGCCTGCGCGGCTGTGGCAGGTGCCGCCCCTGAGCCGGGTGTTCCCTGGCTTGGGTCGCTGGCAGTAATATTATCAATGGTATACGTACCCGCGTTAGGGAAATTTAACCTTATAGTAGCTGCCGCTTCGGCAACGGATAAGGAGAAAGTATATGTAGCCCAGCTGGTTGTAGGTGTTATATCATAAGCCAGGTAATTGCCGTTTTGTACCACTACCCTCACCTTACCACCCGCTGCAGCGGCTTTAATATCTATAGAGAAATTAATGGTACGGGCCGGTGGGGCGCTTGGCACACTAACTACCGGACCAATGGCCTGCACATCATACCCATTTACGCCGGGTGTGGTGACAGTTACCTGCAACGCGCGGCTTGAACTATTACCGGTAGCCTCTGCATAGGTTGCTGCAGCGGTGCCACCCACCAAAGTTTGCCAATTGGTAAATGTACTGCCTGTGCCCAGTTGAAAATCGCCGTTTGAGCTGGCTAATAAATTTGGTCCGGGTGTGCCCCCTACTCCCGGGTTTCCGGCGGCGGTAATAAGGCCGTTAAGGTAGGCGGCATTTTGCTGCGAGTGCCATACCAGCGTATGCCCAAACACCTGTAAACCGTTAGTATTGCAAACATTATATAAAGCATCGGCCGTGCTGTAATCATAGCTGCCATCGCTTTTTACTATTGATCCTTCTTTTAACTCGTTACCAAAAGTAACCACATCGCCATGTCGCTTTACGGTATTGCGGTAATCGGCGTTATTGGCCATCAAATTATAGGTTACCGCAAAACCCATGGCACCAAATTTTGACGCGGTTAATGCTTTAAGTACCCCGGCAGTGTCTGTATAACCGGGAATAAGCGTTGTGGTAGTGGTGGTAACAGGTGGTGCTGGCGTTGGATTATCGGTGTTTCCTTTTTTACAAGAGGTAGCAAATAGTACAGCCGCAGCCAAGCAGCACATTTTTAGTACAGATGTGTTCATACAATTGGTTTTGCCCGGAAAGCCGGGCGCTGTTTATAATCGGGTAGATAAATGTAATCAGTATGTTACACAACTGCAAGTTATATGCAAATGCAATACTGTTGGTTACAAGTAACGAGGCACTTAGAATTATGTGCCGGGATAATTAGCGATCTCACTACCCCTGTGTTATCCTCAATTATTACAACAAAAAGTGTTGCAGACGAGCGTCAAAAATCATCAATTTTCAATTAGCTGGTAAACAAGTATTTAAAACTATTTTACAGCTAATTTTCCTGACGAATATGTCTGTTGCAAAGTGTTGCATGTTTAAACATAAATAATTGATAAAAAACTTATAGTCAACTATTTACAAAAAACACTGTTGCAAACTGTTGCAATGTGTTGCATATATTCCTGCAACACGCCCGTTACCTTATATCTCCTATATCCCCCTCCAATCACTAACTAAATTGTGATAAGCGTTTCGGGTCCTGCCAATTATGTTAATTTGCTAACTTCGATCAATTGTAACCCTAAAATTAAATCTGTTATGAAAGCTGCCTGGACATGCGCTGCTCTTTTTATAGCTGCCTTAAGTACAAATGCTCAAACCAAAACCTATTTGTGGCCCGGTGCAGTACCCGGCGAAACAGAAGCCAAACACGAGCCTGTTTTATCTGCCAACCAATCAGGCAACGTTAAGCGAACAACCAATGTAACCAACCCGGCAATTTTAGCTTTTCAGCCACAGCCATCGTTAAACAACGGCTACTCTGTAGTGGTTTGCCCGGGCGGTGGATACGAAACCCTGGCTACAGATAAAGAGGGATCAGAAATAGCGCAATGGTTCAATAAAATGGGCTATACGGCTTTTGTTTTAGAGTATAGAACCCCACAAAAGCGTTTAGGCGCTTTGCAGGATCTGGAGCGTGCCATGCGCGTAATAAAAAGTAATGCCGCCAAATGGAAAATTGATCCTGATAAACTAGGCGTTATCGGCTTCTCGGCCGGGGCGGATATGGCTGCCAAATTAAGTACACAGTACGATAAGAATGCCTATACCCCGGCAGATGACCTGGACAAACTACCCATTAAACCGGCATTTGCCATGATAATTTACCCCGGCTACCTAAACGACGGCCCCAACAGAACACTAACCCCGGAGTTAAGTAAAATGGACGCCAATACCCCTACCACATTTGTTTTTCAGGCTGCTGATGATGGTAGCGGCGGCAGCTCTGTAACCTACGCTTTAGCATTGCAAAAAGCCAAGGCCCCGGTTGAGTTTCATTTGGTACCCAAGGGTGGCCACGGCTATGGCCTGCGCGCCGGAAACCCCGCCGCCGAGGTATGGCCCACTTACGCCGAGGCCTGGTTAAAGGCTAACGTGTTGGTTAAAAAGTAATAAATCCCTTAAATAAAAAAAGTCCGTCCCCTTTAATAGGAACGGACTTTTTTTATTGTTAAAGCGTTTAAAGTTTTATAGAAGTTTTTTTGCCTGTGTAACTTACAGCTTTCACATTAGTGCTGTTATTTACTCCTGCCGGGGCCAACACAACATTAAAGGTGCGGTTATTCAGCATTCCTTTAAACTTGCCTTTTCTGTCGGCTATGCTTAGTGTGCCTTTCTTATCATCCCAATGGAAAGTGATCTCGCTGTACTGTCCCTTTTCATAGTTGTAATTATCGTTCTCGTCTTCGTAGAGCGTAAAATCACCATCGGCACCCGGGTAAACCCTTATTTCCAGGTTATCCCATTTTTTTTCTGACGAATACTGCACCTGCGGACCGAAAGGCAAAATAGAACCCGCCTTAATGTACAGTGGAATTATATCCAAGGGCGTTTCCCTGGTCACTTTAGCCCCTCCTGCCAATTTCTGGCCTGTCCAGAAATCGTACCATGATGCACCTGCAGGCAAGTAGGTCTCCTGAGATTTTACCGCGCTGAAATCTTCTGTATTACTGTTGGTGCCCTGCGTCTTGGTATACATACCCTTGGTTACCGGGTTTACCAATATTGATTTACCGAACATGTACTCGCCGTTTATATCCCAAACGTTCTTATCCGCTGCAAAATCCATAAACAGGGCCCGCATCATGCTTGATTGATGAGCGGTTATATCCCACGATGCAGAATAGATATAAGGCAGCAATCTGTAGCGTAAATTGATAAACTTCTCGGCAGCATCGTAAACCTTATCTCCCTTTTTACCAAACTGCCAGATCTCTCTCGGCGCATCTGCACCGTGCGAACGCATTAAAGGGGTAAAGGTTCCAAACTCCATCCATCTGGCGTAAAGTTCTCTGTAATCCGCATCCTGAAGCTTTCTGGGGTACTTAGTTAAGAAGAATCCGCCAATATCGGCATTCCAATATGGGATAGCGCTTAAAGAAAAGTTAAGCCCGGTTGGGATCTGCTTGGCAAGTGTCTCCCATGAAGAGGTAATATCGCCAGACCATGTGTTGGCGCCATAGCGCTGCTGCCCGGCAAATGCAGAACGTGTTAATATAAAAACACGTTTGTCTGAGCTTACCGCACGCTGATGGTCATAAACGCCGCCAACACCCATTAAAGGATAGGCATTACGTACCTTACGGAAAGAGCCCAAATAGGTTTTAATATCCAGGTCTGTTGGTTTGGCGCTAAGGTGATCGGGTTCGGTAGAATCCATCCACCAACCGTCTATACCAAAAGGAAATAAACCTTTACTCAGGTAGTTCCAATAAATATTACGTGCTTCGGGGTTATATACATCATAAGGGCGAACGCCCGAAGGATAGTCCTGCTTGGGCGGCCATAATTCTGATCCCGATTCTGGCCAGGTATGAAAATCAAGCAGCATGTTCTTAGCCTTCATATCTTTATAAGGCTTGGTTTCAGGGCCAAATGATGACCAGATAGAGATCATCAGATGCGCGTTTAAATTATGCACATCTGTCATCATTTTTCGTGGATTTGAAAAATCCACGTTCAAAAACTCCATAGAATTCCACAAGTAATTGTTGCCCCAATATTGCCAGTCTTGCACAATGCCATCAAGCGGCACACCTAACTCGCGATATTTTTTTACGATACCTACTGTTTCGTCCTGGGTTTTATAACGCTCTTTACTTTGCCAGAAACCAAACGTCCACAATGGCATCATGGGTGCCTGCCCTGTCAGATCGCGCATTTTAGCGGTAACTCCATCAGCATTGCCGCCATTCATAAAATAGTAGTCTATCCCCTCACCTACATCAGATGAAAAGAAGGTTTCGGCCTGGGTATCACTGAAAGTTGTAGGCGAGTAATTATCCCAAAATACGCCATATCCCTTAACAGATTGAATAAAAGGTACAACGTCCTCTGTATTCCCCTGCATCATGTTTTTGTAAACCTGGTTGCGCTGGTTCAGGTTACCGCGTTGGTGTTGCCCTAAGCCATAAATAGCCTCATCCTTATCTAACACGAAAGATTGAGCAACAGTAAGCGTTTTATTTCCGGCATCATCAAATGGCTTGAAAGATGCACCATCCGTTTTCTCTTTTAATAATGAAGCGCCTTTAGCTGTTGCATAGCTAATTGCTCCGGTTTTAAGATCAAGCGATACCTTCAGTTTGCTACTGGCAATATCAACTGCATCGCCGCGCTTACTAAGTTTTAATGCAGTTTGTTCAGGCTTTTTTATTACAGACAAGCCTTCGGTGCGGAAAGTTCTGCCAACCGGCGTTTTTATAACCCTAACAATATCGGGGCTGTAAAACTGTATTTCTATTGACTGATCTTTTAACACAGCCTTAGCGCCTAATGTAGTTGGCTGATAAGTTTGGGCGCTACAAATAATTGGGAAGGCGGCACCTAAATAAAGTGCCGCCTTAAAAATGGATTTTAACATTGCTTGTTGGTATAATTAAGTGCATCAGCAAAGACACACGCATAGTTTTACTTTAATACAAATCCTTCAGGTTTCAATCTGTCAAATTCATCAGGTTTACTGGCTGATAACTGCAGTCCTTTTGCATTCGTTTTAACACCACCTTTTGGTACCTCTATACCGGCTGTCCATAATATCGCGTTCAGCACAAAGCGGCGATAGTTCTCGTTTAGCAAAGCTGAGTGATAGTCCATACCGCCCCAAAGTACGCCACGTGCGCCATTTTTGTCATATGCTGTCGCGATACCCAACGGCTCGGAAGCGCCCTGATTGCTTTTTGATATTGTGCCGGTAAGCAGATCTGTACGGTAGGGATCGCCCGGGTTAACAACCATTCTTGAGAATATTTCATCCTTATAGTTAAACGGACCAACACCACGTAAAATAGGATGATTCTTTGCGGCTTCAATAGGTTTAACCTCCCAATAACCCAGCGGGTTGCGGGTGTAACCACTTAAACTTGATGAACCAAACCAGCTTAGATAATATTGTGTTGCTTTTTGATTGGTAGTAGTAATTCCCCAGTGCAATACCATAATGCCCATACCTGCTTTATGCAAACTATCTAACTGTGCCAAATAAGCAAGCGTAGCCTTATCATATGTCCTGGTATTGTCGCCGCTGGGCGGAAATAAAGGGTGCGCACGCTCTTTTGAAGAGCCTTCGGCACTGCATTCAACAATTATAGCATCAACGCCTTTCAAATCCTCAATATCCAACGCATTACGCATGTAAGAAAACTTAGTTACAATTTTTACACCTGTTGCGTTACTGATACTATCTATACAACGCTGCATTACTAAAAGGTCACGGCGGGTTTCATGGCGCCCCGAGCCTTCCGGGCCGGCATGATCTTTAGGACCAGCTAAAAAATAAATGGTTTTAGTGGGTACCTTTTGTGCCGAAGCCGTAATGCTAATTGATACAATTAGCAAGAGCATACAAGCTGCTCTTACTAATTGTAATTTTTTGTTAACTATCATGGTGTTTAGTTTATGATTTAGTATTATTATAATAAATCTATTTTTTCAAATCGGGCAGCGCGAAGGTGATATAACCTTTTGGCACATCTTCCTCTTTCTTGGTCCTATCTAATAAAGCACCTGTTGAAATTACCACAAGATATTGTTTGCCATTAAGCATGAACATAGCAGGTATGCCTGAAGGCTGGCTGCGGCCAAGGTTATACTCCCATAAAACCTTACCATTGTCGGCATCTATTGCGCGCACTTTACCATCAGCACAAGTTGCAAATATTAAGCCTGAGGCAGTTACTACCATACCTTTGTTTTGCGTACCGTTAGGGGTGCCTAAACCTTTAACATCTGATTTTGAATACTCACCCAAAGGTATTTTCCATTTTATGGTGCCTTTATTCATATCGTACGCTGCGATACCTGCAAATGGCGGAGCCAAAATATCAGATATGGCAGTACCCCAATTGCTTCTCTCTATGTAAATAGATTTTGGTCCTGTGTAATCTGCAGGATAATCAGTCATGCCACCCGCAGATTCACTTGCACTGCTCGGATTTTGTATTGGAGCGCCACCTGATGCAACTACCGGACCCTCTGGCATAGCGTTAGATGCCGGACCAGCACCCGGGCGACCGCCACGGCCACCAGGATTAAGGAAAGTGTATATCGACGTAAGTGTAGCATCATCAATGTGCGGCTGAGCAGGCATACGGCCCTTACCATTATTGATATATGTTTTAAACAGATCAGCAGGTACGCGGTTACCCAAATCTGCCAAAGACACTCCCGCTCCGTCAACGCCATTACGGTCTGCCCCATGGCATGATTGGCAATACTGCACGTAAGCAGCTTGTCCGCGTTGCGCCAGGGCAGCGTTAGGATTGCCTCCGCCACGCGGCGCCCTGTCAGCCCTTTTTACCAATTGGTAAAAACATGTCATTTCCTGGTACATTACATACACCATACCCTTATCCGGGTTTGCTGCCGTATTACCCTGGTTGGCGCCGCCAACAGATCCGGGCGAAGCAAACACCTCGTATTTATCAGACAGCGGTTGATACATGCCTGTTTTGGCAGCCTTAATGCGTGCAATGTATTGTTCCCGGGTAGCTTCAGGCAAATAAGGATTTACATCCTTTTCAGTAACATTGTGCCTGTTAAACGGCGGTACTACAGTTGGAATGGGTTGTGTAGGCGATGTCCACTCACCCGGCAAATCGCTTTTAGGGAAAGGCATTTCTTTAATAGGCCATATAGGTTTACCGGTAACGCGGTCAAACACATACATATATCCGTTTTTTGAAGCCTGAGCTACCGCATCAATTTTTTTACCATTGTGGTTAATTGTAACAAGTTGCGGTGCTGCTGTCAAATCATAATCCCATATATCATGGTGTACAGTTTGGAAATGCCAAAGGCGTTTTCCGGTACGCGCGTCTAATGCTAAAAGGCTATTGCCAAAAACATTATTGCCTTTACGGTCAACACCATCATAATCATAAGTAGGAGAACCCAGAGGGAAGTAAGCTATACCGCGTTTTTCGTCAACCGAGATCTCTCCCCAGGTATTGGCTGCTCCTGAATATTTCCAGGCATCTTTAGGCCAGCTGTCATAACCATACTCGCCGGGATGCGGAATGGTATGAAACACCCATAGCATCTTGCCGGTAATTACGTCATAACCCCTAACATCGCCGGGGCCTGCAAAAGGATCCTCACCAGGAGCAGAGCCAAGCAGCAATATGTTATCATAGATATGCCCTGCAGAGGTTGATGCCATACGCCTTAACAATTCGGGAGCACGGCCAATCCCTTCTTTAAGATCCACTGAACCATTCTTTCCAAATGTCATTATAGATTTTCCAGTATTGGCATCAATTGCCTGAAGATAATTGCCCAACGAGATCAAAAAGCGTTTCTGCTTTTTGTCTTTACTTTGCCAAAAATTGATACCACGCTGAACGATGGATCTCAAATTAGCATGTATCCACAACTCTTTGCCTGTTGCTATATCGATTGCGACCAGTGAGTAATTTTTTGCCATTACATACATTATCCCATCAACAATAATAGGGTTAAACTTGTATGAGTTTCCCCTTTCTGCAGCTGTTGAATATATGAATGAAGGTTGCAGATCAGCAACATTTTTTTTGTTGATCTGGGTAAAGTTCATAAACTTTGAATGGTCAGGGCCGCCTCCGTAATCTTTCCACTCTGTATGGGGCGGTGGCACAACTGCCGCAGCTTTCTTTTTAGGTCCATCCTCTTTATTAGAAGGCACAACAGCCGCTATAAAAGCCATACAAGCGACAGCCGAAAGACCAATTTTTATACTACGGGCGTAGGATAAATTTTTAAGTAAAATTGGTTTCATATAATTGGTTTATTATTGGTAAACTATGTTTAATGCTAAGTTAACAGCCTTCCCTCATACCTTCAAGCCATATTAAGAATGTTACATTTTTTTATTTAGGACTTAACTGTATGGTATAAGCAAATTTGGTATTGTTGGCCCATACCTGGAATTTTTCCAACGGCCTTGGACCGCAACTTGCCGAGCCAACGCCCAGCGTTTTGGTTGACAAACAAAACACGGTAGCCGTGCTTGGCGGCAAATCGATCTTGTACTCAACCGGGAACATTTGCTCGTCGGTATGCGGCAATGCCGATACCTGCATAAGGTTGGCGTCACTTTTTATTTTAAGTGAAGGTGTTTTACCACCAGCAAACTCAACCCAACGCACTTCTTCATGGTTGCCCCTATCCATCGGTTTTTCATATTCATACTGGTCGTTAACACCCAGTTCATACAATCCAACATCAGCCGAGGCTTTACGGTCATTATAATTTTCCAATGGGCCTCTGCCAAAATATTTCATATGGTCAAGGTCCTTGTTAAGCAACATACGCACGCCAATGCGGCCCAGGCTTATCTGCATGCCTTCAAACTGCATATCATTATCAACATTAACAGAACCATCTCCCTTAATTAAGTAAGTAGCTGTATGATAAACGCCAAAACCTTCCTTCCCTTCGCCCCTTACCGTAGCTGTTACTTTAACCGTAAACATATCCACTGTTTGCGCCTTAATATCTACCAATGAAAACTTCAGGTTATTTACACCATATTTTTCCCAGGCAGAATTGGCCCACATGTCATCGTTGCGGTGGGCAGCCCTCCACAGGTGAACTTTAGGGCCGCCACCTGCGGTTAGTACGTTAACACCATTTTTAACCAATTGGCTCATTTGCCCGGTTTTTTTATCAAAGTTTAATGCAAAACCCTGGCCGGTAACTTTTATAAGCAGTGGTGTTTGGCTTAATGCAACCGGTTTGGTTGATTTAGCTTCTACGATAGGCAGGGTGTTAACCGGCACTTTAAACTGATCCCAGGCAACCTCAAAGCCTTTATCGGCCCAAAGGGTTTTATGGTCCTGTGTGTATGATATTCTTAAGTAGTACTCTGCTCCCGGTTTAGGGTGCTCAATTTTAAATGGGATGGTGGCACGTCCTTCGCGTTTGGCAGCAACACGTGGTACAATAAATGTCCCCTTACTTATTTCCACGCCGTTTTCTGTCAAGCTCCACGCTCCGTCATAACCGTCAAGCGCTACAAACTGAAACTTATTGCGGATACGGATAGTACCGGCAATGGCATCTGTCAGATCAGTACCGATCCATTGGAACGCCTTTTTCATTTCCGGATAATGCGGCTTAACCGTTTTTCTATCCCAGGCTACAACACCTTTATGGATAAAGTAATGATCATTAGGGAACTCGCCAAAACCACCACCATAAGCTAAAATAGGGTGTTTAGGATCGCGTCTGTTCCACAATGCCTGATCCTGAAACTCCCAGATCGCACCACCCAAAATTTCGGGGGTGTTATCAAATAACTCAGAGTAGGTATCTAAAGAACCCATTGAGTTAAACATGGCATGCACAAACTCGCAAATGTATAAGGGTTTAGTAAGATTTTTATCCTGAGCTATTCTTAGATAATCTTCAGCGGTTCCGTACATTCTGCCATCCAGATCGGCAGGGTTATTTTTACCGGTACCGTAACGCTCATAATGTGTTGGGCGCGATGGATCAATGGCTTTAATAGCCGTAAGGGCTGCTCCAACATTGGTTCCGCCTATACCACCTTCGTTGCCTAATGACCATATGATTACTGAAGGATGGTTCTTAAAATTTTCAACGTTGGCTACGTTACGGTCAACAATAGCAGCTTTCATGGTAGGTTCCTCGTCAAACTTACGGTCATAACCATGGTACTCCATATTCGCTTCAGCAACCAGCCAAATACCCCATTCATCGCAAAGCTCATACCAGCGAGGATCATTTGAATAGTGCGAAGTACGTATGTGATTACAGTTTCCTTGTTTTATAACTTCAAGGTCGCGTATCATCTGCTCCTCTGTAATAGCATGCCCCACGTCTGACCAATGCTCGTGGCGGTTAACGCCTTTTAACTTGATGGGTACACCATTTACCATGAATATACGCCCCTTGATCTCTACCTTACGGAAGCCAATTTTTTGAGAAATGATCTCGCCCTCGCCGGTGGTTAAAACCGCTGTATACAGCGTTGGTGTTTCTGCCGTCCATTTTGCAGGATTGGTAACCGGAAAAGTAATGATCAGCTCCTGCTCCTGGTTAGCGTTTAACGCGCCGCCGGATACATTACCCTTAGCAATTTCCTTACCTGTATTATCGTAAAGCGTAGCTGTCAACGCTTGCGCTTTGGAAGTGTTATCGCCGTAGTTTTTTATTTTGGCAGATACTTTTACAACCGCGTCGCGATAGCTCGCATCCAATTCGGGTTTTACAAAAAAGTCGCGGATGTGTGTTTGGGGCGAACTCCATAAAGTAACATTGCGGAAGATGCCATGCAAGCGCCACATATCCTGGTCTTCTAACCAAGTGCCTGATGTATATTGATAAACCTCGGCAGCGATGGTGTTGGTACCCGGTTTTAAGTATTTAGTCAAGTCAAACTCGGCAGCATTACGGCTGTTAACGCTAAAACCTACTTTTTGTCCGTTCACCCATAAGAAAAAGCCTGCATCAACGCCGTCAAAAGTTACAAATATCCTTCTGCCAGCCCATTCTGCCGGGACTTCAAAATTTCTTTTGTAGCTACCCACCGGATTACGCTCATTGTAAGCGGTGTACCTTTTATCGGGCTCGCTCATTACGTGCGGAAAATCCTTCTTTATTGTATAACCCAGGTTGCGGTAAAATGGCGTACCATAGCCCTGCACCTCCCAGTTAGAAGGCACAGCTATATCTGCCCATTTGGATACGTCAAAATCTGTTTTATAAAAATCAACCGGTCGTTTTTCCGGGCTGGCTACCCAGTTAAATTTCCATTTGCCATTAAGACTACGCGCGAATGTTGAAGCGTGTCTTTTTGCTGCCAATGCTTCCTGTAAATTAGCATAGGGCATTAAAGTAGCGTGATAAGCCTCTTTATTGATACCTGTTATTTCGGGATTTTCTATTTCTGCGGGAAAATCAATGCCCGGCCTGAGCGCTGTTTGCGCATTGCCAGTGTTACTCAACGCTAAAATGAAAATGCCTGCTAAACAAAGGCGCTTAAAAGAAAATCCTGAACGGAACATAAATAGGTTGTAGTTATTAAATTTTAATTAAAATTGGTTTACCTGTGTAAGTTATTTTTTTGGCCGGTGTATCTTGATCAACACCACCACCATTTTTTTCGCTTGCCATTACGATATTAAATGTACGGCTTTTTAGATAATTAGTATAAGCACCTGTCCTGTCGCCTATGGCAAGCAATTATATCCGTCGCGCTCATCTTCCTAATGCTGCTTTATAAAAATTAAACCTTTTTTAATCATCTGTAAATGTTATATTTAATGCGTTTTAGTCTTTGTAACAAAATAAAAGCCGCGTATCTATTGATAACGCGGCTTTAACCCGCTTATACTAAAATGAAGCCTGGGGTATTGTAACCACTCCACACCAGGTTCGCCTTAAATGCCATTCGCGAAATCAAAAGCGAATGGCTTTTTTTGTTCAAACAACCCGCTAAAATCGCATCATTCGCGAAATGCTCATTTAACAGTTTTTCCGTTTTGGATCCACGTAAATGCTTCGCGAATAGCTGTAAATTTTGATGCTTAAGACTTTAATTGGTATTTCGAATTAACATTTAATTCAGCATTTAAAAATTAATCTAATTACCTTTTTATTAAGGGATATTACCATACTTAAACCCGCGATTATATAAATATATTATTACCGCCGAGTTAATATTGGCCGTATTTAAGAGCGCGAAACAAGTTTGCTGTTAACGGGTGTGCCTGGCTTTGTAGCCCTCCCGCAGCACATTTATCAGCAAATCCAGCCTAACAGGTTTGGACACATAATTATCCATACCGGCTGCAAAGCAATCCTCCCTATCTTCGGGCATGGCGTTAGCAGTCATAGCAATAATATATGGCTGATCAATTTTATCCGTTTTACGGATAATACGGGTAGCTTCTAACCCATCTATTTCCGGCATTTGTATGTCCATTAATATAATATCGAAGGGCCTTTTATCAAGCTGCTCTAATACCTCCTGGCCATTATTGGCTAATGTGGCCTCAAAGCCAAGCTTCTCTAAAATCCGCATAATAAGCTTTTGATTTATCAGGTTATCCTCGGCTACCAATATGCTGGCCGGGTTTTCAACAGCAAAATCAACAGACAAAAGCGATGTGGTTTTATGTTCGTTATTGTTTAAGTACTGTTTGTGCTTAAACTCATTTTGTATGGCCATGCTTAAATGATGCTGTTTTATAGGCTTGGTGAGCGTTGCCGCAAATAAATTAGGATAATTTTTTTGCGACTCGTTACCTATAGAACTTAACAGAATTACCGGCAATTGAGGATACATTTTTTTAACCACTCGGGTAAAAGCAAGGCCATCCATTTCGGGCATTTGCATATCGGTAATTACCATATCAAAAGTACTCCCGGTTTCTAAAAGTTCAAGTGCCGCAGCTGCCGAATGTGTTGAAGTAGCATTCAGTTTCCATATTTCTAGCTGTGCTTTTAATACTTTTAAGTTAGTTGCATTGTCATCAACAATCAGTATGTTTTTATTCTGAATGTCCGGAAGTGCAGATGCTTCCAGTCTATCGTGCTGCAAAGCATCGCACTTTATGGTAAACTTAAAACTGGTGCCTTTATTCTCCTTGCTATCTACGGTTATTGAGCCGCCCATTAAATGTATAAGTCGTTTACTAATTGCCAGCCCTAAACCCGTGCCGCCATACTTGCGCGTTATTGACGAGTCTACCTGGGTAAATGCTTCAAATAATTGTGGTAACTTTTCCGGGGGTATACCTATACCTGTGTCGGTTACTTCAAAAGCCAGCTCTAATACATTATCCGTGCGGCCAAGCAACATAACATTTAAAAAAACCTCGCCCTCATGTGTAAATTTAATGGCATTGCTTACCAGGTTAATTAATACTTGCCTCAAACGCATTCCATCAGCAATTATTAAAGACGGTAACCGATGGTCTATTTGATAAATTAGGTCGATATTGTTTTCCGTCGTTTTTTTGGCAAACAGGTCAAATACTTCTTCAATACATACTCTCAGTTCAAATTCATGCGGGTCCAGCTCCATTTTACCCGATTCGATCTTTGAAAAATCAAGTATGCCGTTAATTACGTTTAACAACGCCTCGCCACTATGTATTATGGTTTCGGCATACTCGTGCTGCTCTTCATTAAGTTTGGTTTCGCCCAGTAATGCTGCCATGCCAATAACACCGTTCATAGGTGTACGTATTTCGTGGCTCATGGTAGCTAAAAATATGCTTTTAGCCTTGTTGGCCTGTTCAGCGTCTAACCGGGCTTGCTCCGCGTCTGCGTGGGCTTTTTCTTCCTGTATACGTTGCTCGTGCAACTCTTCATTTAAAGTCTGCAGCTCTTCGGTCTGTTCTATCAGATCATTATTTAATTTTTTAAGGTCCTCCGCCTGTTTCAGCACCTCTTGTGTTCGTTTTGTAACCTGTCTTTCCAACACAAGTTTCTGCGCTTTAATGGTTTTTATCCTATAACTGTATAAAGCGTATAGTACAAAAACAATAAACACCCCCACCAGTATTTTAAACCACCAGGTTAACCAAAAGGGCGGCAATATTATAACTTCTATTGCTGTGCCGTTTTCGTTCCAAACTCCATCATTATTAGCGGCTTTAACCCTAAAAATGTAGGTACCCGCGTTTAAATTAGTATAAGTAGCCCTGTGATGATTGCCTACATAGTTCCAATCTTTTTCCAAACCCTCCAGCATATACGCGTAGGTATTGTCTTCTGGCACCGTATAATTTAAGGCTGAAAATTCAAATGTAAATATGGACTGCCGGTGCGTTAACGTAATAACACGCGTATCGCTAATAGACTGCTTTAATGGCGAATTGGGCTGCCCTGCTATAACCGGCTTGTTAAATAATTCAAAACCTGTTATAACCACCTTCGGAATATTCTTATTTTCAACTATATACGTTGGATCAAAACGATTGAATCCATTTATTCCGCCAAAATAAATTTCGCCTGAAGCAGATTTGAAACCCGCGTTCAACTTAAACTCATGATCCTGCAGGCCGTTTTTTAATGTAAAATTTTTAAAGGTGCTTGTGCTGAGATCAAAACGGCTGATACCCATATTGGTGCTCAACCACAGGTATCTTCCCCCATCATAAACCAAACTGTAAATATTATTATTTGGCAGCCCGTTTGCGGTTGTATATACTTTAAATCGATTTCTATCCGGTAAAAATTTATTTAATCCGCCCCCGGTAGCCACCCAGATATTGCCGTTTCTATCGCCGGTGATGTTATAAATAATATTGTTTGACAGCCCACTGTTACTCTTGTTAAGCCTGCTAATGGTGCCGGTTGCAGCATGATAAACACTAAGGCCTGCATTATATGTACCAATCCATACATTGCCATTTCTATCCTCGTAAAAGCAGCGTATAACATCGTTGCTTATGGTGTTACTATTGTTTAACTCACTTTTAAGCCTGGTAATTTTTTTTAATGATGGGTCTAGTATATTAATACCACCACCATTTGTACCTATCCATAAATTGTTTTTGCTGTCTTCCATTAAAGCAAAAATCCTTTCGTCTGACAATTGGTCGGCGCGGTCTCCTTTTGTGAAATTGGTAAACGTTTTTTTGTTGATATCAAACAGATCCAGGCCGCCGGTATAAGTACCTATCCATAAGCGGTTACCTGTTTTGCTTTTTAAAATAGCAAGAACGTTGTTAGCAGATATTCCGTTCTTTACCTTATCCTGATGCTGGTAGTAGCTAAAAGTATTATTTTTTGTATCAAACAGATTTACGCCTCCGCCATCCGTGCCAATCCAAATATTGCCGTTATCAGCGTTAGCAAATGAGGTTACTTCCTTGTCTGCCAGGCCCCTTTTATCACCATATAAATAACTATAGGTTTTAAATAAGGATAAACTTTTATCATACTTACTTAGTCCGGCTGCATTTGCCGAAGCCCAAAGCGTACCCAGTTCATCAACAAATACGGCCCTTACTGATGATCCGCTTAAGCTGGTATTATCTGCAGGAGAGTTTTTAAAGGTGGTGAACTTATCATTATGCATATTATAAAAGTCAAGCCCATCTTCAGTACCTATCCAAAAATTCCCGGCGCTTGTCTCAGCAATAGCATGAACGTTATTATGACTTATACCTGAAGTATCGCTACTTTTTGCAAGGTGATGGCTGAAAACCCCTGTACCCGTATTGAAAATATCCAGACCGGCATCATTTGTTCCGATTATAAGTTTCCCCTGCCCGGCATCGGCCATTACTTTAATATAACTACTGCCTATACTATTTTTATCAATATCACTGTGACGATACGTTTTGAATTTTCCGGTTTTTGGATTGAATAGGTTCAAACCATTATTGGTACCCACCCATAGGCGTCCCAGGCTATCTTTTAAAATTTTGGTTACCCTTGTATTACTTAAGCTGCCGGGTTTACCATCTGCCAGGTAGCGCGTAATTTTATTTGTTTTAAGATTTAACAGATTAAGGTTAATATAGGTACCTATCCACATGTTACCATTATCGCCCTCGCAAATGGTATTAATACTTGCATTGGTTAAAGTGTTTGGGTTATTGGCATCGGCATGATAATTAATAAAAGTATCATTCAACCGGTTGTATCTGCTCAACCCCTCTTTTGCGCCTATCCATAAATTGCCCGCCTTATCTTCGTAAAGCGCGGTTATAGTGTTACCTGCAATACTATTGGTATCGCTTAGCTTATGCCGGTAAATAATAAAGCGGTAACCATCGTACTTATTTAACCCATCCTCGGTACCGAACCACATAAAACCATACCTATCTTTTAAAATACAGCTAACTGTACTTTGCGACAGACCATCGTTTGTAGTTATATGCGTAAACTTTACATTTTGTTTGCCGGATAAGCTTTGCTGCGCATATAATACCTGGCAAGAAAAACAAGCTGTTAAAATTATTATAAGCCACAGGCTGTACCTGTTTATCAAAAGTTTGCACATTTTATCTATTATAATTGGCCACATTTATAAGCCACTAATGTAAATTAGGTGTACCTAAAGTGTATTGGGGAAACAGACGTTATAAAGGTTTACGAAAACATTGCAAAATATGTTTTATAAATGCACTTAACCCTTCAATGTTTTAATCGAAAATAAAAAATTATTTAATAAATTGAGAAGACCGTGTACACCCGCTTATAATAGAACTGGTTTTATTATTATTGTATATTGCTTTATGACCATTAGGATAAGAAAAAGGCTGTTACTGCTGTGCTTTATAATTAGCGTATTTCAGAACGGATTTGCGCAATCGCCTATACAAAAGTGGGATGATAGGATTATGATAAACCTGGCAGAGCACCGCACACCGCAAAAAACCGGCCTCATGCTATTTTTGTCTGATACCTATCGTTATGGCGATATCGGCATCCCCGCAGGTTTATTAGTTGGCGGCATTATTGGTAATGACAGGCAAATGCGCGAAAACGCTTTATATGTAGCCAGCAGCACTGCCATATCTTACGGACTTAACCAGTTAATTAAAGTAATAGCTAAGCGCCCGCGCCCGTTTATCCAAAACATAAAAATTGTACCCGTTTACCGCGCCCAGGAATATTCTTTTCCATCTGGCCATACCTCTTCTACCATTGCTACGGCTACCGCTTTATCTATGGCTTACCCCAAATGGTATGTAATTGCTCCGGCATTTTTGTGGGCAGGCTCTGTAAGCTATTCGCGTATGTATCTGGGCGTACATTATCCAACAGATGTTGCGGGCGGCGCATTGTTAGGTGCGGGCACGGCTGTTTCTTTATCTTTTATGAGAGCCAATCAGGCAACGCCGTAAAGGCTGTGTAATTTTCAGCGCTTCATTTGAATGTAATATAGCGGGGCCGCTATTTGCTCTAATACTTTTATAATTAACTTTGCCCGTTATTTATGAAATCCCTATGCTTACGCTGTTCACAGACAAACCTTTACGCTTCCAATTCTCGTTTCATAAAGTAATTGAAAAGCTGGAAACTACCGCGCAAAACAGTGCGGACTGGCGCAGCGCGCACGCGGCTGATCTGTTAGCCAGGGTTAACCAGCACCCCGAACTGCGTGACGGTATTACCACCCGTGAGCAGATCACTGAAAACGAAGCGCTTGTAGCAGAACTACTGGCCGACCTGTTTCCGGAGATCTTAACGCTTAACGAAATAAAGGCAGTGAGTTTGCCTTATCAATCGCTTATTTTTAACAAAACGCAGCGCTTTCAAAATATTTTAAATGAAGCCGGCCCCGATTTTGCCATTAACATACGCGATTTTGATGAACATCAGTATTATGTACTAACGTGCTGCATAATTTTAAGTCGCTTTTACAATGTACACCTTGATTTTACCAAGCCGCTTTTTTACGATATCCCCACTGCCGACGGCCTTGTAAAACATTACCGCATTTTATACAATGCCGATTTTTTAGAGGTAACAGCTACAGAAGATTCGCCGGTACTTACACAGGCGGATATTGACGAACTGATAGATAATTATGACGATCTGGCGCTTTGGAAAAAGAAATTTCCGCTTAATGCCTGGGCCATGAAAGGCTTCGCTATTATGAGCCTGGTTGACGTTACCATGGAAAGCGCGCTCTCTAATTTAAAAGAGGATCTGTTAAGCCGGCAAGCGCCTGGCGTTGTAAAGGAAAGCCTTCAGGATGCTTTCCGTTCTATGTTCAGGCTGCCCGATCTAAAGATAGGATTCTCTCGTTTTGATCAGGATGAAGGTTATTTCAACAATAAAGCAGTTGGCTTAAAGTTTGAAAGTTACATTTTAGGCACCGAGTCTGACACGGTACTGAGCGGCGAGCCCTACCAGTGCATTATGCACGATCAGACTTACTTTGCGGGCTCTGATGTAGAAGCGATGATAAAAGAGTACCCGGAAAGTAGGTTGTTAAAGCACTTACATCAGCAGGGTATACAAAGCTTTATCCTGGCTCCTGTTATCAAAAATGAAACCTTACTTGGGGTTTTAGAACTGGTATCGCCCCGAAGACACGAATTGAATAGTGTTACGGCCAACAAGCTGGATATTATAATGCCTTTTTTGGTTGACAGCATCGACCGTAAAATGCAGGAAATGCAAAACCATGTTCAGGCCCTTATACAAGACCATTACACCACCCTGCACCCCAGCGTTTACTGGAAATTTAAACGCGAGGCCATGAATTTTATAAGCGAGGGGAACATGGGCCTTGATTATGCTTTTAAAGAGATCACGTTTAAAGAGGTTTACCCTTTTTATGGGCAGGTAGATATCAGCGAATCATCGCTAACCCGTAATAAAAGCGTGCAGACAGATCTGGGTAACCAGTTAAAAGCGCTTATAGCCATATTAGATGCTGCAAACAAACCCGGCAACACATTGCATATTGAAGAAGTTTTATTTGATCTGCGCACCTTTACAGATGAACTGCTGCTAAACATCCGGGCAGATACAGAACAACAGATCCAACATTACATTGAGACGAAAGTTTACCCGCTGCTTCGTTCGCTGCCGCCTAAAAAAGAAATAGACAATTACTTTTTAAATGCGGATTTAAAAACCGGCGAATTTCATCAGGAACGCCGAAATTATGAGAAAACGTTGTCGCTTATCAATCAAAAATTAACAACAGTAATTGATACCCGCCAAGCGGAGATCCAGCAGTTTTTTCCGCATTATTTTGAACGGTTTAAAACAGATGGTATTGAGCATAATCTTTACATGGGTGCTACCATAGCGCCCAAAATGGAGTTCAAGTCTGAACACTTAAAACGGATACGCCTTTGGCAACTGCGGGTTACTGCCGAAATGGAGATAGAGCAGTTTGATCTGAAAAGTATATTGCCTTACCCATTGGGTGTAACCTCGTTAATACTGATATTCAGTACGCCTATCGCTATCCGTTTCCGTATGGATGAGAAGCATTTTGATGTGGATGGCGCTTACAACATCCGTTACGAGGTGATCAAAAAGCGAATTGACAAAGCTCACATTAAAGGTTCTGACGAACGGATAACCAAGCCCGGAAAGATCACCATTGTATATTCAAAAGCCGAAGAAGCCCGGGAATACAAAAAGTATATAAAAATTTTGCAGGCCGAAGGGATATTAGATACCACAGTAGAGCATCTGGAAGTAGAGGATCTGCAGGCCGTATCAGGTTTAAAGGCGTTGCGGGTTGGTGTGCTGCATGATCAAAATCTCCCGGCGTTACGGGCGGCATCATATGATAAGCTGTACGAGCAGTTGTAAGCCAACAACTGCGGGTTTGTCATCCTGAGCCTGTCGAAAGAGCGCGCGAGAGACGCGAAAGAGAAACCATTTCAAAGCGATAGTTGCGGGCATTATTCGAAAGGATTTCTCTTTCGCGTCCGCACATCGTCCAACCGCTGCTCTTTCGAAATGACAATGCGGAGTTGCTATCCTAAAACCTAAACCCGGCCTGTATATACGGATAAGCACCTTCCTTAGAAAAGCCCACCACACCCTGTATCAATAACAATTGCGCCGGTAAAAAGTAAATACCACCGCCATAGCCCAAGTGCCATTGCGATGATGTTTCGCCGGGCGACCAGACACGGCCAACGTCGTTAAAGCCTACCAGGCCCAGCGTTCCCGGTAATAGGTATGATGCAAAATCCAATACTTTTAAACGCAGTTCAATATTGTTATATACCATGCTTTTGCCGGTGAATCTGCCAATGTAATAACCCCTCAGGTTTTGGTTGCCGCCTAATTTTAACTGCTGATAATAGGATGGATTACCAAAAGAAGTACCACCACCTGTGCGAACCGCCAATACCAGGACAGAATCCTTTAAAGGATCAACATAAAAACTAAACTCTGTTTGAATCTGCCCGAAAGTATGCGAGCTGGAGTTAAGCGATTTTACCGTTAATAAATTAGTATTCCAATAAACACCTTTATGCGGAATAGCCCCTACGTTGCGGGTATCTACACCAAAACCGGCAACTAAACCAACGTTGGCTTGGGTGGCAAACACTTTTTCGTTGGGGTGCTCAAGGTCATACGCTTTTAAAAAGCGGTCGGTATTATCGTCAGCGTCGCCGTTATAATATTGTGCCACTAAGCCACCGCTTATGTTCCATTTGCTATCGTAAGTGTGTTTTACGCGGATATCAGCTTCGCTGTAATTATAAACGTTCTGATAATAACGCAAGCGCCTGTCGCCAGTATTTTCAAACACGGTGTTGTTGCCTACCCCGAAAAAGTTGCTGGTGTAATTAGGGCCCTTGTTCAGCGCGCTTATCACGAGATCGCTTTTACCAATGGCATTTTTAAAAATGCCATTATAGCTTAACAATAGCGAATTATAGGTAAACCCGTAATTCACCAACAGGCTTTGACGGTAAGCATAAGGCTCTTTACGGAAGCCGTGCTTTTGCCAAACAAAGTTGCCTATAACCTGTAAGCCGTAGTCTTTATTAAAGCTACCTAGTATCAGCGGTTGAAAAAAGTCGTACTTAAAGCCAAACTTATCAAAGCTGTTAACCGTGCTGTCGGTACCTAAACGCAGCTTCAATCCGCTATCAGCAATGTTGTTTTTCTTATCGGCCCTGTCATAAACCAACCGGTTGCTTTTGCCCGGCAATGTGTTATCAACGTTATAAGTATCCTCACCGCCGCCGCCAATCATTCTGATCTTTATCGGCGAATTATTGTTGCCATGAACTTTAAAAATGTCCTCCCCATCCATGCCGTAAAGGCGGATCTCATCGGTTATTTTTGGGTCGAACACGCGCTGATAGATAACCTGGTCTTTACTGCCATCCTTTTTAATTTTATTGATGACAACGCTTACCTTGCCATCAGCCTGGTTGGTGATGTCGAAAAGCTCGTTTTTATCAGATAAACGAATTTCTACCGTTGATGATAAAAAGCGGTAATATTTTAAAGCTTGCTTTTTCAGAAAATCCCGGCGGGCTATCATTTTGCTAGCCAGTTCCGCCCCGCCTTGTTTGTAAATATCAGCAGGCATCAATTTAACCGATCGGCTTATCAGATCATTGGTTAAAGCCTTCTGAACATTAGCAATCTCCGCCTCCCAATCCTGCTGATTTAAGCCATTTAAAAAATACCGATCAAAAGACCGCGCATTAAAATTCCAACGATTAATGGAACGAATGTGATCCTCATAACTCTGAAACTTTGACATTAGCAAGTGGCGCGATACCAGCCAGGGCAACACGCCCGATGTGTTGTAAAAAACCTGGTCGCGATCGCGTGGTACAGGTTCATAAACAGTGCCGTTAGCGCCTTTTGTCCGTTCCCAGCGCCATTGGTCTTCGTGCCGGTCCCAATCGCCCAGCAGCATATCAAGCAGGCGGGCACGCAGCACGGTTTTTTGGTCTATCGTATTATCATTGTCCTCTTTCAGCCTGTCCTGTGTTTTGGCGGTGTTATCTGTTTTTTTAGCATCCAGCGGCTCACGCTCTTCAAATAAAAACACCTGGTTGGCAAAATCGGCGCGTTGCTCGCCAAAAGCAGGATCATCCGGCACAAAAACAACCTCAGGACTGGCATGCGGAATGCTCAATGCTTTAGCCAACGGCGGCACTATCAAAGCCGAAAAAGGATGCTCTGCCGCAATTTGATCCTGAATAATAGAAGCGGCTATGGTTTTTCTTAGCGTTGCAGGCAAAACACGTTCAGGGTATTTTTGAATGGTGCGTATCACCCACTCCTGCCCCGTGGCATCTTCCAATCGTAATGATTTGGTTTGGTAGCCACCACCGCGCTGCAATATTTTTAGTCCGCCTTTCTCTTTAGCCAGATGAAACACCCGCATTTTTACCGGCGTAGCCCATAGTTTACGATAACCCTCACCAAAAAACAAACGGTGCGCCCCGCCTACTTTATCATAAGCGGGCTCAATAGCTATAGTCACACTGTCGCCCTGCGCAAAAGTTTGTGCCGTTAGTATCGCCAGGAAAAAGGTCAAAATGCCTATTCGATATTGGTTAAAAACCATTTGCCTATTTTTTAAAGTTAAATTTTAACACTGTTGCCTTAGTCATCTTATCACCCTCGTTAGATATGTACAGGTTATTCTGATTGTCAAAAGCTATACCCTCCGGCTGTAAAAACAATGATGACGGAAGCGAATATGCTGCTTTAACTTTCCAATTAGCGTCTGTAACTACTAATAATTTGTTTACAGACGACAGGATATACCACTCATTAGTGCGTAGGTTTTTAGCCAAAGCAGAGGGATGAAAGCTCATTTTATTTTTTCCAGACTTCGCCTTGATGTCATTTACGTTAATGCTGAAAAGGCCTATTTTATCCTCTGGCATACCATCAACTATCGTGTAAAAATGTCCTGTTACAAAATTCTTATTATCGTTGTCTTTACATGTTTTACATAGTACATATAACCTTTTGGTCTTTTCCTCGGCATACATACTTTCATATTCACCTTTCGGGAGCATTCTACCTAACACAAACGGATTTTTTATATTGCCGCTCCGAACTTGTTTAAAGGGAAAAGTAAATATCTGCCCATCGCTGCGTAGCACAAAAACCTCATTACCCATTATAGCTATATCCTCATAGTCTCCGTGCGCTTCAAATTTTGAGTGAGCCGCCTTTTTATCTCCCAACTTCATATAGTAGACGTGTCCGTCTTCATCCTGCTCTGCGTAAATAGAGTCTGCTTTGCCGTTATGAAATGCGATACCCGATATTTCATTTAAAGCATCCGGCATAAAGTATTTAACAGGGTTGTTTAAATCATAGCCCTGCGGACTGCTATAACGCTGCTGCCCGTTACATGACAATACCGACATAGCTATAAACCATGCAAAAACTAACCAAAGTAATATGCGAATCTTCATCATACTGTTACCATTTTATCCAAAAGTTGATGTATAGCATATTGGGATTGTATGGCAGGCTCAACTCTTTGTATAGTCACATTTTCTAATTTCTCATTCAGCATTACCGCTTGTACGTTATCCTGTAATTGCAGGTTTATTATAGCGGTTATTTCTGCCTTTATTTGTTCATCATATACCGGGAAACACACTTCAATGCGGCGGTAGATATTGCGGTTCATCCAATCTGCCGATCCCATATAAACCTCGGGTTGGCCGTTATTATGAAATATAAATACACGGCCGTGCTCCAAATAGCGGTCAACAATGCGCTTTACGGTTATATTCTCGCTCATGCCTTTTACACCCGGAATTAAACAGCAAATGCTCCGCACAATAAGCGAAATTTTAACACCCGCGTTTGAAGCATCATAAAGCTTACTTATCAGCTTTCGCTCCTCCAGGTTGTTTAGTTTAATTTGGATGGATGCAGGCAAGCCTTTATTCGCGTTAGCTATCTCGCGGTCTATCATATCCATAAAACGCTGCTGCAAATTAAAGCCGGCAACCAATAAATTATCAAACCTTATGGCATCCGGCGACGATGGTTTTTCTCGTCGGGCCAAAAAGACGAACAACAATTCTATCTCTCTTAATAAATCGCCGTTAGCTGTAATTAAAATATGATCTGTATAAAAAGCGGCTGTATTCTCGTTAAAATTGCCGGTAGCCAGCAAGCCGTAATATTTAACGCGATGCGCCACCCGTCTTTTTACCAATGCAACCTTAGCGTGTATTTTTAAGGCTGTTATGCTGTAAATTATGTCTACGCCTGCCGCCTTCATTTTCTTAGCCCATTTAATGTTGTTGGCTTCGTCAAAACGGGCCTTCAACTCAACCAAAACGGTTACCTTTTTCCCGGCTAAAGCGGCGTTAATAAGGGCATTAGCAATGCGCGAATCGCGGGCCACGCGGTAAAGGGTAACGTTTATTTCCTCAACGTCGGTATCAAGCGCGGCCTCATTAAAAAAGCGTAAAATGGTGCTGTAGGATTGGTAGGGTGTATTTACCAATATATCCTGGCTGTCTATTTGTTCAAATACCGGCACGTCTGTACTAACAGGGTTATGTGCTACCGGCCATTTGGCATACTGCAGGTCCGGGCGCTTAACAGGAAAACCAAAAAGATCTTTTAAATTATGATACAGCCCACCCTGTATGGTGCTGGTGGCGGGTATGCCCCAACTATCACAAACCAAACTCAACGTAGACAATGGCACACCCGGCTGATGCAAAAACCGCGTAGCTATACCCAGATCACGTTTAGAGAGCTGGGTCTCTATTTGATCTGCCATATCGCCGGCGTATTCATCTTTCAGGTCAAGCTCCGCGTCTCGGGTAATTTTAAACGAGTAACATCCTTTCACAGTCGCTTCTTTAAACAGCCTGTAAAGGTTATACCTGATGATGTCATCCAAAAACAGGATATAGGATATCCCGCCGGCATCGGCTTTAAAAAACCGGGGTAACCCGGCTGATGGAATGTTAAGTACAATAGTTTTTTCGCTACCGTTTTCTAACAGGTCGATCAAAAAATACAATTCGTTATTTTGTGGGAAGAATTTACTTTTTACCGACAGCTCAACCGGATTTAAAAAAGCCATTACCTGGCTTAAAAAGTAATCGTTCACATTTTCGGCAATGGCAGATGGTAACGGTTCATTAAACAATAAATGAATATTGTTTTCTTTCAGCAAGGGAATAATGCGTTGGGTAAATATCCCGCCAAATTCATTTTGCATGCGCATAATGTGCTGCTGCGCTGTTAATAGCGGATTTTCAGACACGGTATCATTCAGCTTACCCAGTTTATCCATCGCCAATAAAACAGGCATGCGTACGCGGTAAAACTCGTCTAAATTGGAAGAAAATATGGCCAGGAAATTAACTCGTTCCATCAAAGGCACATCTTCATGGGCGGCTTCCTGCAAAACACGTTCATTAAAACTAAGCCAGCTCAGGTCACGGTCAAAGAAAGAATATTTAGCCATAGCTATTAATGATGCTTCACATCCAAATGATTATTGATAACAGATGCGATGATAAAGGCCAGCACAGATACGATAAGCCCAAACATAAAAACGTTATAAGCAGTGCGCAATAAACGGTATTTACGCCCCAGTACAACGCCTTGCGAATACACATCGCGAATAAGCGTGCCGTATAAAAAATCTTTATCAGCCATCACTTTAAGCATTCCGTCGGTGTATTCCTCCAGGTGCATTTTATAAAAGTTACCAAAAAACAGCAGGTTCACTGTTTTCTTCTCAATATCATCAGGGGTAAAAACGCCTTTCGGTATAGCCGGACGGGTTGCCAGTATAGAAAACGTCATTGAAAGCAAACTGATGGTGAGCAATATAAAGGTGGGGATGGTTAAAAAGCTGTTCTCTTCCAGCTTGCGTAAAACCAAACTGATGATGGCTGATAAAATGATAGAGTTTACCGTGATCAGAATATGAGCCTTATTATCGGCCATATCGCTAAGGCGTTGGTTATTGCCTGATGTTATCCTGAACATGGTTTCAATACCACGGTCCGGCCTGTCTGACTTGGCCTTCTTTTCATTTGCCACAGGTTCAGTTTTAACTACCACGGGCGGTGTATACGTTGCAACCGGCTCGCCGGTATCTTCTGCTTGCTTGCTTAGTAATTTATCCAGATTTTTTTGATACTGACCATTCAGCAATAGCCTGACATAATCTGTAAAATATTGGTGCGACCGCAACATCTCTATATTCTTTTGCCGCCACTGCTTTTTATCCAGATCAATATGCTTGATAAGGCCTATTTCCTTTCGCAACAGTTTATTCCGATCGCTGAACTTGTCGGTACCTAAATGAAAAAGATCCGCATCGCATACTATTTCCTGCAACAGGCCCTGTGGTTTTTGCGGCAGTTTGGTTGCCCGGATACAGCCTTGCACTTTCTCAATAAGCGTAGGTTCTACGTTGTACTGCTTTAATAAATCACCCGCGGCAGACGCACCTGCTTCCTCATGGTTCATTTTATCTATAAAATAGCCAATGTCATGCAGCCAGGCAGCGGCGGCTACCACAAAAAAATCCCTGTCGTTTAATTGATAATGATTGGCAATACGTGTTGCATTGGCTACAACATCTTTAGTATGCTGAAGATCATGATAAACCAGATCCTTATCATGATGCCTGGCAAAATAACTCAGCACATATTGCTTAACGTTTTCCAGCGGTTGATCAAATTCCATGAGTGTTGTGTAAGGACTACATCCAAATTTAATGTGTTTTAACAACTATTTGCCGAAAATTAAATAATATTCCAATTATGTTATTGCATTCACCAAGGGTATGGGGGTTAAAACTTAAGCCGAAAAAACATTCTGCCTAAAACAGAAAATCCTCACAACTTATGTTGTAAGGATTTTCTGTGCACCCACCTGTGCGTTTCTCTCACCGAATAATCCTGATTACTATACTCTATCAATTGGACGCCGTTGCCAATTGAAAGCAAGTTTACATTATTTTTTACGCTCTATACTTTTAAAGTCCCTGAGGGTCTTTCCATCATAACTATAACGGTCAGATCCAATCCAAATACATCCATCATTAGCCCATAACAACCCGAAAGGCAAATTTCTACGGCCTTCATATTTTGTCTTTATTACTGTTACATGTGGCTTTTTATCAGATAACGACCGTTCATCATAACGTAAAATGGGGCCGCCTATACTGGTCAAAACGTCTCCCTTTTTATCCTGGATTATAACACCGGCACCCGTCTGATCAATTTGGGTGAAGGCACGGCCATCATACCGCCAAAGGCCATCGGCACCGAACCAGATATTACCTTTTTTGTCTTTCAACATAGACCATACGTTCCTGAAAGTTTTGCTGTTTTTATCGCTAAGTGTGGTAATTTTTTTTCCATCATAAATAGAGATATCCCCCCGTGTTCCAAACCACATTTTGCCTGTTTTGTCTTGAACGATAGCATGGACATCATTATTGGTCAGTCCATCTGCATCGGTAAAATTTCGAAACGATTTACCATCATAACGGCTTACTCCGCCTCCGGTACCCATCCAGATAATGCCGGCTTTATCTTCATAAATAGGCATAACCGAATTATTGGCAAGTCCCTCTTTAGTTGTAAAGTGCTGAAAGGCTGTGCCATTGTAATAATAGGCGCCTGAGCCATACGTCCCGAACCAGAAATTTCCTTTGCTATCTTCTAAAACCGAAAAGAAGGGTTTTGAAATTAGTTCAGCTGTGATTTTGGTAAACGATTTTCCATCGTATCTAAAAACACCACCGCTTGTTGCAAACCAAATATTTCCATTTCTATCTTGCTTGATGTCCCAAACGTTAGAGGTGAGTGGAACTTTGGTTTCGGACTTGATAGTTAGCGGGTTGGCATTTTTTTTTGATATGTCCGTTCGGTTTTGTCCCCAGGCAGTGTGAAAAACAGACATAAAGAACAAAGTATATAAGTGTAGGTATTTCATAATTATTAAATTTAATATAGGTTACGAAAATTGATCCGGCAAATCTACTGTGATATCCTTCAGCCTGAAAAACCTGAATTGTAAATAAAAATGTAAACTCTGTAAATAAATCGTAAATAACATGTACGACAGCCCGGAACTGCTATTTGGGACTGTAGCAGTGTTGTGAGGCAAAAAAAGAAAAGCCTCAGAATTTCTCTGAGGCTTGTGCGCCCACCTGGGCTATATACCCAGTGTTGTTGTCGATTGATTCACCAGACTTTCGCTAACAGTTGGTGGGTTAATAGCCCTTAAAACAATTTGCTTAATCAGTTTTTCTGATTAAATTGCATTTTATCGCTTATAAATCAAATCACTTTTAACTAACCACCCAAAAAACCAATTACTCGTATGAAGAAATTATTTATCCCGTTTCTATTCCTGGCTCTTGCAGTGTCTTTTGCCTCCTGGAGTGGAAAAGACACCAATCCGGTACTTACCGTTGAGGGAGGACAAATTAAAGGAGTTCCGACCCCCACTAAAGGAATTATTGCCTACAAAGGAATTCCATTTGCAGCCCCGCCTGTAGGCAACCTGCGTTGGAGAGAACCTCAGCCTGTATTGCCCTGGAAAGGCGTAAAAACAGCTGACAAATACGGAGCAGCAGCTATGCAGGTTACCTGGGATCCGAACAGTTTTTATGGTAAAGAATGGCGTGCCAGCGGCAGTGTTCCGTTTAAAGAAGATTGCCTTTATCTGAATGTATGGACACCAGCAGCTGGCGAAAAAACTAAAAAACTTCCGGTTGCTGTGTGGATTCACGGTGGCGGCTACCGCGAAGGATTTGCTTTCGAACCTGAAATGGACGGAGGTGAAGATTGGGCTTCTCGCGGCGTAATTCTGGTATCTGTTACTTACCGTCTTGGAGTGATGGGCTTTTTCTCTCACCCGCTTTTGTCGGCTGAAAGCCCGAACAAAGTATCCGGCAATTATGGCTTGATGGATCAGGCAGCAGCCGTGAAATGGGTGTACAAAAACATTGAAAAATTTGGTGGTGATCCTAAAAATATCACCATTTTCGGACAGAGCGCCGGTGCCGGTAGCGTACAATCTTTATGTGCTTCTCCTGTCTCTAAAAGCATGATAAGTAAAGCCATTAGCATGAGCGGTGGCGGACTTAATACAAATAGCAGGCCAGGAGTTTCTTTAGACACTGCGCAATTACAAAACAAAAAAATGATGGATCACTTCGATAAGAAAACGCTAGCCGAAATGAGATCCCTATCTTTCGACGAACTGCTTCAAATGTCTCAAAAATACACTGAAGCTACCAAAATGCGTTTGGCTTGGAGCCCTGTTATCGACAACTACTTCTTAAAGAAAACTTTTTCAGAAGCTGCAATGGCCAGAGAGATACCAGATATCCCATATATGATTGGTTTTACATCTAATGACCTAAGTGACATGACCAAGCCAATCAACGATTTCGCTGCATTGCGTGCAGGCCAGAGCACAAAGCCAACATATGCTTATATGTTTCAGCGTCAGCTTCCGGGCGATGCAAGTGGCGCTTTCCACTCTGCCGACCTATGGTACATTTTCCACTCGCTACGCCACAGCTGGCGCCCGTCTACAGCCGGCGACGAAGAATTAAGTAAGAAAATGGTTGACTTCTGGACCAATTTTGCTAAGTCAGGCAACCCTAATGGTAAACTGGGAAGTACCTGGAAACCTTATACCGCTCAAAACCCGCAATTTTTGTTGTTGGATGCAGATAAGGACAAGGCAGTATTTAGCATGACTGCGACTCCACAGTATAAGGGCAACGGCCTAAACAGAAGATAAAAATATGCCGCTAACACGGTAGAAACAGTCTCTTTTAAGACTTAGTCTCTTAATAGAAATGCCGCATTTATAATTGAATGCGGCATTTCTATTTATTAAAATCGACAATTACATCGCCCGTATTGTTGATTTAATATATTCAAGCATTTACCCCAAGAGCTGTGGATAGAATCGAACATTCTTTCATATTAGCACGGGCGGACACTCAATCAGCCCAGGTATTGAATATCTAAGGCCTTATGAGCGATTTTTGTACCGCTGATATACATCAGCATATAAAAAGCCGGTCAAAGAATTTTTAACCGGCTTAAATAAACTAAATATATCCTTACTTTAGCCCTGTATTGGTAATTCTGAAATAATCAAACTTAAATGCCCGAGCGCAAAGAATTAGCGGCATTAGTACATGAATGACACAGACACCAATTTCCTACCCTTGTATTTAGATAGCTTTACCAGCTTAGTCACCTTTGTTACCTTGTCAACTGGACTCTTACTATCGGTGCCTTCCAAAACATGCGTTAATCCGTCCTCCTTCCAGATGAACATAACGCCCGTCTCCTGTTCGTTCTTAATGATCTTGCCCCCGGTTAAAACTGCGCTGTAAACTTTCTTTTCGAGGCCGGCACCTTCGCTCCAGTTAACTTTTCCATCGCGAACTTCAAACGAATGGTCCGCATTTTCAAACGGTTTGTTGTACAAGTACGTCACATCTTTCTCACTGCTCAAAACTTCCCTCGTATCTGAAGCCTGCGTTTTAACATGACCCGTTTTCTGGTAGAACGACAAGTGTATGGCATCATTTGTATAGGCTTTACAGAATGTGTCAAGTGCAAACCGCGAACCAGTGTAGCGTTCCAATCTCTCGATCGACACCACTTTACTATTGTCTTCAAGCTCAATCCGAAACCTGCGCCAAACGCTGTCGCCTCGCTTCGGAAGCTTTATATCTAAAACAATAAAGTGGTCTGACGTATCACGCCTCACGCTGGAAATATCTTCAACCTTCTCGCTCCAGTTTAAACTTTCCCTGCTGGTAAAGATGTTATGATCGAGATCTATCGTAAAAGTACTAGTCATACTGGTGTCAATTTCATTGATATTGACGCTGTAACTCTTTCCTCCGGATCTGGTTGATTTATATTGTATGTGCGACGTGAAATTGTAAACCTGCGCATCGCAGCTTAGCGCTATGAAAAATAAGACGGTAACTATTAAGGCTTTCATCAATGACAAATATAGCTAAACGATGTTCAGGACTGAAGGACCTCCTCTCTTTTTTCTTGATGACGCAGCAGATACCTTGACAGAATTTTCTCTTAATTATTTTATGTAATATTCTGTTTATTAGATAATTAAACTATTTATAAACCTAAAAGGTTGAAAACGAAAACAGATCCCAATTGGTAAGCACAACCTTGAATTTCTTGTAGTTGCTTGATAGGGAATTAAACAAAAAACCCTGTAAATCAATTAGTTTACAGGGTTTTGTACTTCTTTTAAGGAGTAGTTGGTGCGCCCACCTGGGCTCGAACCAGGGACCAAAAGATTATGAGTCTTCTACTCTAACCAACTGAGCTATAGGCGCAGTGAAATCTGTTAAATTTCAGGCTGCAATTTTACGACTTTACCTTCATATTACAAAGTGTATTTATTTAAAAAAATGTATTTATTCCTGTTCTTGATCTAACATCCACTTAATTAAATAATTATATTTTTGCGGCGAAAAATAGCTTAAGCAGACTACACATAATTATATGAACAATATAAAAAACGTCATTTTTGATTACGGCAACGTAATTTTCCATATTGATTTTAACAAGGTTGCCGAAGCCTGGAAAAAATTAGGCATTACTAACGCGCACGAGTTTTACGGTCACCGGCAGCAGGACGATGTTTTTAACCAATTGGAACGCGGGCAGATAACACCCGAAGGTTTTAGAAACCGGATACGCGAACTTACCAACAAGCCGGACCTTACCGATGAGCAAATAGACGGCGCCTGGAACGCTATATTTTTGGGTATTCCGGAAGGCAATCATGAGCTTTTGGCGCAATTAAAGCCCAAATACCGCACATTTCTGCTAAGCAATATTAATGCAATCCATTTTGACTATGTGCATCAATATTTAAACACAGAATTTGGCATGGAGAACAATGATGATCTGTTTGAAAAAGTTTACTACTCGCACCTGATGGGAAAACGCAAGCCGGATGCAGAGATATTTGAGCAGGTTTTACGGGAAAACAACTTAGATCCTGCCGAAACATTGTTTATTGACGATAGTCCGCAGCACCTGGAAACTGCTAAAAAGCTGGGCCTGCAAACCTATTTAATGACTGCTCCGGATAATATACAACAGTACTTTAAGGTAAACGGATTGCTGTAGCACGTGTAGCCGTATACAGCAATTGCACGCCTGTATACAATCTATTAAAATACTGCATTACAACACATTAGCATAATACTAATTTTGAAATAACAGGCATTTAAGCGGCATATTCCTATTGATTGTATACACTTGAGATGTAGAAAAACGTATATTGCATTAATTAAAAACCTAATCATCATGAAAAATTCCTTCACCTTAGCTTGCGTTTTCTGCGTGTTACTTGCATCATCATGCACGTCTACAAACTCAAATAAAACTTTCGAGAGGCTTGATCCATCATCAACGCAATATAAAAAAGAGCTGATCAAAGAGTTTTTAGATAAGGGCACTAGAAACCTCACTTTTAACTTTCAGGGCTTGGCCAATATTGGCGGCAAAGACTACATGAAAGTAGACATTAGCGGCAGCGGCATATACGCGAAAAGCCTGGTTTTGATCAATAGCTGGAATAAGCTGGAAGGAATTAAGCGCACCAAAGGCATGGGCTACCATGGCGCGGAATTAGCAGATCTGCAGCTGGATATTGTTAACACCAATGGAGCGCCCACCTTTGTGTACCGTGATCTGGCTAAGATCATTGATTGATATTTGTACTTAAGAAGCGTTACCTCAGCACCGCCTCAGTAACTTTAGTAATATCAACGCTTATCTTGTTGATGAATTCCAGTTGTTCTTTTAGCAGGGTATCATGTACGGTACCTGGCTTTTCCTCCGCAAGCAAAGTAGTTTTATCGTCGTAAAATTCAACCTTGTCGCCACCCAGTTTTTTTATGGCCTCGTTTAAAAGCGCCAGACTTTTTCTTATCAGCTTTAAAGCCTCCGGCCGGGCTTTGTAATCGGGTTTAACCGTAACCTCGCCTGCTACCGTGGCTATGTACGACGATAATATATGGTTAAGCACTACAAACTTGTGCACGTCCTTAATATTACGTTGCTTGCTTTTTGGCTCGGATGTCATCCGCTCAAACGCGGCAGATAAATTGGCAGATTTTATATAAACATCTTTTCGTGCCAGTTTATAATCTGTGAGCAATACGGGTTTGCCGCTCAGGCTTTCTGTGGCCTTTACCAAATACCACGTATTAGCGGTAATGGCCGCGGCCAGTGTTTTCTTTATTTGTTCAAACTCCCAGGTGGGGAAGGCAAGGTAACTGGCTAATATGGCTATACCTGATCCAACCGCAGTATCTATTACGCGTTCTTCCAGAATATCAAAGCCTCCTATCCCCAAAAATTTAAAAAGAATAAGAACATAGGGTGTCATACATATAACGCTTACCACATAGTAAAGCCGCATAAAACTGTACGCGCCTATCATAAAAGCTACCATTAAGGCAAACTGCACATTGCTGTTGGGAATAAATTTTAACACTACCACCCCAATAACGCCCCCGCCGATGGTGCCTAACAAACGCGCGTAATTACGCTGTTTTGACAGACTGAACCCAGGTTTAAGAATAACAATAATGGTAAGCAATATCCAATAGCTGTGATGCCCTAACGGTAATGACCGCGCGGCAACAAAACCTATTAAACAAACCAGCGATACCCTTAAAGCGTGCTTAAAAGCGCCCGATTGCAGGGTGAGGTTATCAAAAAATATACGCCAGTCGTAATCCTGATGCGTTACAAATTTTGAATGATCTGAAGCAGGCCGGTTTTTTTGCTCGATTAATATTTTTGATGAACTGGAGTTATAATAGTTCCAGATGTTTTCAATCTCCTTATTCAGATCGCGCAGATTGATAAGGATCTTTTTTAATACAAGCGTGCTGGTTTCTTTATCATTACCAATAGCATCAATTTTTTGCTTAAGTTCTTCTAATTCGGGCAAAAAGCTGCGCAGGTTTTTATGGCGATTATTGCTTAATACCATATAGCCTACCTTTTGCAATTCGTCGGCCATTTTTTGTATCAGATCTGAAACTACGGGAAGCACCCCGGTATGCTGAAATTTTTCGCGTATAGCCTGGTAATCGTAATGTGTGGCCATTATGTGGTCAAACATATCAACCAGGTCAACAAACGTTAATACCAATATCCGGCTGGCGTTGGTTGATTCGCGCACCATAATGCGGCTTTTAAATAACAGTTCGCGTACCAGGTCCTGGTGTTCGCTTACCTTTATCTGCTGCGATATTACCTTGCGGTAATTTTCCTCAATATCCGTTTCGTGCAGGTAAAAATCAGCCTTTATACGCAGAAAGCTAACTATATCCGCAACATTCTCGCCCAATGCCTGCTGTGCCGCGCGATACGGCCGTATACCAAAAAACACGAGGCTAAATACCATATACCATATACCGCCCGCTAAAATATTGCCGCTGTATTTAAGCACCTGGCCAGGCTCAATGTCCCTGTCGATCATGAATATCATAACCAATAACGCTGCTGTGCCTACAGACGCCGCACGGTTACCATATACCGTAAACATAGAGAACAGGAAAGAGAACGCCACAATTTCCAGACCCAGCGTGTATATATTAAAACGCGCGAAACCCGTTATAAGCGCAACAATAAACATACACAGGTTACCAATGGCCATTGCATTACGCTTGTGCAAAATGGGCCCGGGACTATCAGTAACGCAAATACAAACAGCGCCTAATGATAGCGCTATGCCTTGCTCAAACCTGTCAAACTGCAACAGGGTAAGGGCGGGTATAAGTATGCCTAATGACATACGCAGCCCATCAGAAAAGTATTGACTGAAGAAGAAACTTTTTACCTCTTTTTCGGTTGATAGCATTGGGTAAATTTCGGTAAAAAAGCCTTATATCCAAATTTACAATAATTACATCTATGTCATATTTTATTGTAGATATTGATATTTATTGCTTATTATTTTTAATAACTCTTCAATTTTCGGCTTATTTAACTTAAATTCACCTCACTTTGGTGAGTTTGTGTTTCGCCAATTTTTTTCTGAATTTAAAACATACCTGTATGTCATCAACCTTAAAACTCAGCCAGCGGGAGGCAGCCTTTAATAGTGAAGTAGTTACGCGCTTTGAGTTATATAACAGCCTGTTTCAAACCCTGCCGTTTTACCAGGTAAAAGAGATAGGCATATTGCTGCCCTTTTTCAGTTCGCATTGCGATAAGGGTGCTGCTAAAGAAGAATCGCCTACACATATTATCGAGTCTTTTTTTAAAAAATACGTTCCGGATATTGACCATGTGGAACAGCTTAACCGCCTGTTCAGGTTTATACAGTATATTGAGCGCCAGGTAGTGCTTTTTGATGCTATTGAAGATTCATCATTCAGCAAAATAGGGAAAAACGACGACGCGGGCACCTTGAAGGCTTTACTGCAACAGGCTGCAGGTAGCGATAAACAGCGCGATAATATCAGCGACAAGCTTAAAAATTTCTCGTTAAGGATGGTGCTTACGGCGCATCCCACGCAGTTTTATCCGGGCTCGGTGTTGGGTATAATGAACGACCTGATAGAAGCGTTAAAAACCAATGACATTCATAACATTGATGTTTTATTGCAGCAATTGGGTAAAACACCTTTCTTTAATAAAACCTCGCCTACCCCGGTTGACGAGGCCGTTAGCCTGGTATGGTTTTTAGAGAACACTTTTTATCACGCCATTTCGGGCATACAATCAACCCTGGAGGAGGAGTTTGATATTGATGAGGTGCGGAAAAGCCAGCTGCTTGAGCTGGGCTTTTGGCCCGGTGGCGACCGCGACGGTAACCCCAACGTAAATACCGAAACAACCCGCGAAGTAGCTGCCTTGTTAAGACAAATTATATTCCGTTGTTATTACCGCGATTTCAGGCTGTTGAAACGCCGTATCACCTTTCGTGGCATTGAGAAGACCATAGCTACTTTGGAGAGCCTGCTTTATGAGAACGCTTTTAACAAGCCCAAAGAAGATGCCCGCGACCTGCAAGCGGAGATGCTTAAACTATTAGGTTCCATTCGTGAAACCCTGGTAGAAAGCCACTACAGCCTGTTTGTTGAAATTGTTGACGATCTGATACGCAAGATCCGCCTGTTTGGCTGTTTCTTCGCCACGCTGGATATAAGACAAGACAGCCGCATACTGCGTAATGTTGTTAGTTATGTTACGGAGCATGTTGATACGGGCCTTCCTGAAGGTTATATGGAAATGGACGAGCAGCAAAAGCTATCCACCTTATCGTTTAACGAGCGGTATTTTGTTTGCCCGGATGATGCGGATGATTTGATAAAAGATACGTTGAATACCATCAGGCTGATGAAGAAGATCCAATATGCCAACGGGCAGAAGGCTTGTCAACGTTTTATTATCAGTAATTGCCAGCAAGCGTCGGATATTCTGCAATTAATAGACCTGTTTTTATGGAGCGGATGGAAAGCTGAAGAGTTGACCGTTGATTTTATGCCTTTGTTTGAAACAGTGAACGACCTTAAAGTGGCTGCCGAAGTAATGGAAAGGTTGTATACCCACCCCTTCTATCGAGAACATTTAAAACGACGCGGTAACTGCCAAACCATAATGCTGGGTTTTTCAGATAGCACTAAGGATGGCGGCTATATTATGGCCAATTGGTCTATTTACAAAGCCAAAGTTGAACTAACCGCCATGGCCCGCAAGTACAAAATAGAACTCGGCTTTTTTGACGGCAGAGGTGGCCCACCCGCGCGTGGTGGCGGCAAAACACATCGCTTTTATGCTTCAATGGGGGGCGAAATAGCTAACGAGCACATACAATTAACCATACAGGGGCAAACCATAAGTTCGCAATATGGGTCTGTGGAGAGAGCGCGATTTAATACCGAGCAATTAATAAACGCGGGTGTACAATCGGCTTTAAAACCAAAAAATAGTGATGTTTTAAAAGATCATCAAAAGGATATTATATCTGCCATGGCCGATGAAAGCTATAAAATGTTTATGGCCCTGCGCACTGATCCGCTGTTTGTTGAATATCTGGAGAAATTCAGTCCGCTTAAGTTATTGTCGCGTATTAACATTAGCAGTCGCCCAACCAAGCGTAATGCCGATGCGCCGCTTAAACTGGAAGATCTGCGCGCAATAAGTTTTGTTACATCATGGAGCCAGCTTAAACAAAATGTGCCCGCCTTTTACGGTGTAGGCACGGCGCTGAAAAAAATGCAGAAGGAAGGTAATTGGGAAGATGTTAAAACGCTGTACCAAACTTCCGGATTTTTCAGAACGATGATAGATAATTGCGTTATGTCTATGTCTAAATCTGATTTCAGGATAACCGCTTATCTTGAAAAAGACAAAAAGTTTGGTGTGTTTTGGAAACAGATAAAAGATGAATTTGAACTTACCAAAAAGCTACTGCTTGAATTAACAGAATCAGAAACCCTGATGCAGGATTCGCCGGTGGACAAAAGCTCAATAGCCATACGCGAGCGCATTGTACTGCCTTTGGTCATTGTGCAGCATTATGCATTGCAGCTCTTAAATCACTCAAAAGACGAGGAATTAAACGCCGTTTATCATAAGCTCATCATTCGTACGGTTTATGGTATTGTAAACGCGGGAAGGAATTTGGTGTAGGTTAATATTAATGTCATTGTCATTCTGAGCGGTAGCGAAGAATCTTGTAAATGGTGCAATACCAAGCGCTTGCATTACAAAGCGTATAGGATTCTTCACTGCGTTCAGAATGACAATTTATTGATTGTGAAGGTCTGACTTAGGTGGCCAATCCATAATTTCGGTATTAAGAAATCGCCAACCAGGATTTTGACTTTCAATAAGTTTTTCTTTTTTGATACGTAACCATCCCTTTATTTCTTTCTCCCTTTCGATAGCATGGTTTACATACTGATATCTCTCAAACCAAACCAGGTAGTAGCATTTATACTTTGTGGTAAAATTGTCCTTTTTCTCCGTTCCAAAATAGTGCTCATACAATCTCCGTTCAAGACTATTTGTTACGCCAACGTATAATACTTTTTTGCTTGAAGTTGTTAAGATGTAAGTATAGAAATTGTACTGTCTCATATAAAAAACATAAGTTGTCATTCTGAACGCAGTAAAGAATCTTGTAAACAATGACATTCCGAGCGCCGGGCTAGCAAAGCGTATAAGATTCTTCACTGCGTTCAGAATGACAGTCGTTTTATTCTAAAACAACCTCAACTGCTCCACTCCCGGCCGTTTCTCCCTACCAAAAACAGTACGACCGCCATATTTCCATGAGTTGCTGCGCTCCTCTTCAATCACTTTATCAAAATCAGCGTTAGGGGTGAAACTACCTTCGGCTTTTTGCGCAATTTGGGTAAGCCGTTTTATGGCTTCGCTTTTTTCGCTGTTACCCAGTTTAGCTTTGTGGATAGCCGTTTGCAGTACGCCAATTGTCTCGTCGTAAACCTTGGTTGGCACCGGGAAGGGATGCCCATCCTTACCCCCATGCGCGAACGAGAAACGCGCCGGATCTTTAAACCGCGATGGCGTGCCATGTATCACCTCGCTTACCAGGGTGAGCGATTGCAAGGTCCGCGGACCGAGTCCCTGCAATAATAACAGGTCCCCAAAATCCTTAGGTTGTTTTTCGTGCGCCAGCCATAAAACGGATCCCAACCTTTTCAAATCCACGTCCTCTGCCCTGACATCGTGATGCGAAGGCATCACCAGTTTTTTAACCTCATGCATCATCCTTTCGGGATGTTCGCCGGCAATTTGCATTATTCCCTCCCGTGTTGGGGCCGCTTGCTTATCCGTCATGTTTAAAATATAACCCAGGTTGGGTCCGCAAACGGCGCTATGCGGTTCCTCAACAAACGAGTTTATTTTTTCGGAGTGCCAGTGATAACGCCGCGCCATGCGCGAATCGCCATTCATCCCCTGCTGGATAACGCTCCATTGCCCGGTACTGCTAACTATAAAATTGTGCGTATAAAGCTGAAAGCCGTCCTGTACGGCAGTATTATCTACCTTGGCGCTTAACTTACTGCAGCGCACCAATTCGTCGCCATTAACGCCCGTTTGCTGGCTTATCCTCAGTAACTCATCCGGCGTTTGTTTAGAATGTTTGCCCTTGCCGCCGCATATGTAAATACCCAATTGCCTGCTATGCGGATTTACGGCCCGTTTTAACGCACCCATTACAGAGGTAGTTATGCCTGATGAGTGCCAATCCATACCCATTACCGCCCCTAAACTTTGAAACCAGAACGGATCGCTCAGGCGGCGTAGAACCTCGTTGGCGCCGTAGTCCATTACAATGGTCTCTACAACCGCTAAACCCAATTTAGCCATACGTTCTGCCAGCCATTGCGGTACATAACCGTAATGCAAGGGCAGGTCTGCTCGTCCAGAATGCCTCATGCTAACAAAATTAGCAAATTTTAATATTAAACCATTAGTAAATTTTAACATCATACTTTTGCCAATAAGCGTTTTATTAATTATAATTGGCTACCATTTATATACACACATGAAATTAACCCAGAAAATATTTTTGGCCTCGGCTTTATCGCTTGGGGCATTAATCGCGATGAAAATAAACCCTACGCCGGTTGTTAACCCCAGATTGGTAATGCTGCCTGATTCGACCAGTGATCTGTTTGCTGATGGTACAGTGCCGGTTTTGGTATCAGACCAGTTTGGATTTACAGAAGGTCCGTCACCTGATAAAAAAGGCAACGTTTACTTTACAGATCAGAACAACGACAAGATTTGGATGTATGGTCTTGACGGCAAGTTAACCGTATGGATGGATAGTTCGCGCCGTGCAAATGGTACTTACTTTGATAAAAAAGGCAACCTGATTACCGCTGCAGAGTTAAGGAACGAGATCATTAGCATATCGCCCGATAAAAAGATCACCACATTGGTTAAAGACATTGGCGGCAAATTTATGAATGGCCCTAATGATGTTTTTGTAACTGAAAAAGGTGATATGTATTTTTCTGATCCATATTTCCAACGTTCTTTTTGGAAACACCGCGGCGCTCCGGGCATGCAATTAGACGGTCAGAAAGTTTATCTGGTACGCAAAGGCACCAGTGAGGCGATACCGGTAATTACCGATATGCGTGTACCTAACGGCGTTGTTGGCACTCCTGATGGAAAATATCTGTACGTTGCCGATTACGGGGGCAGAAAAACTTTTAAATACACCATTGAAAAAGATGGTACATTAAGCAACAAAACTCAATTTGCTGATCTGGGATCAGACGGTATGACTTTAGATAATAAAGGCAATGTTTATTTAACAGGTCGCGGTGTAACCGTTTATAATAAGGATGGCAAACGCATAGCGCAAATTCCGGTTCCTACGCAGCAAAATGTAACTAACGTATGCTTCGCAGGTAAAAACCGCGATATCTTATTCATCACTACGCCAAAATCTGTTTTTACTATGCAGATGAAGGTTAAGGGGATAGAATAAGATTTACTATATATCTTTCCAACAAAAAATAGCGATGGGTTTGAAACCTATCGCTATTTTTGTTTATTAACCCTCTGTCATGCTGAACTTGTTTCAGCAACCCACGGACAGGCCGCTCGGCTTAGCGCGTAGGATGTCGAAATAAATTCGGCATGACGACTAATTTTTCAATTCAAACTCGCGTAATACTGCAAGCTTTCAATCAATTCATCAGAAGTACAAATATTATCAATGTTAAACTGACCGATTTTGCTTAGCAATGTGCAGTTGATATTACCGCTCAGGTTTTTCTTATCCTTCTTCATTATTTCTAACAACTCATCGTTCATTTCATCGCGAAGCTGATAGAACGGATAAAGTTCCATAAGCACATCTGTAATTTCGTTCAGTTCATCCAGGCTAAGGCCGGTTTTTTTATAGGATAGGTAAGCCTCGCATATCATGCCAATAGCAATAGCCTCGCCATGCGAAAGGGAATCTTCGTCATTAATTAGTGAATAAGTTTCAACCGCGTGCCCAATAGTATGCCCAAAGTTTAATGATTTGCGGATATTCCTTTCGTGCGGGTCTTCTAACACAACCTTATTCTTGATGGCTACAGACTTATAAACCATTTCTCCGGTAGGTTGGCTCAGGTCACTTTCTTTCAACAGGCTCCAGTATTCGGCATCGCAGATAAGGCCATGTTTAAGCATTTCAGCAGTGCCTGACAATATCTGGCGGGCAGGGAGTGTTTTTAAAAACTCATAGTCAATAAAAACCGCCTTCGGCTGGGTAAAGGTGCCTATAATGTTTTTTATGCTGTCGATATCAATACCGGTTTTCCCTCCTACTGACGCGTCAACCTGCGAAAGCAAAGTTGTTGGTACGTGTACAAAATCAATACCGCGTTTAAATGTCGAGGCTGCAAAGCCACCCAGATCGCTCACTACGCCACCACCTAAGTTTATTAATAAGCTTTTACGGTCTGCACCAAAGTCAATCAGCATTTTCCAAACGCCTATACAAAAGTCAATATCCTTGCTTTCCTCGCCGGCGTTAATTTCAATCAGATCAAAATCAGCATCGCCTAATTTTTCGCGCAGTAAAGGCAGGCAGTATTTACCCGTATTTTCATCTGTAAGTACAAAAAATCTTGAATATTTCCCTTGCTCAATAAAGCGTGCAACTTCGGCCAAAGCATCGTTAAAGTAAATGTTATAATTGTTGCTTTGTAAAGTTTCCATTGTATCTGCAATAAGGCTATCGTTGTAAGTCTCAGTCATGTCTTTATATCACTTTTATTGTCTCTCCCCCGAATTCAACTGTATCGCCCGGCTTTACTTTTAACCGTTTGCGATAATCAACCTGGCCATTGTATTTTACTTCGCCCTCCGCTACAACAATTTGCGCTTCGCCGCCGGTTTGCACCAGGTTGGTAGCCTTTAATAATTGTATCATAGGGATGTAGTCGCCGGTTACTTTAAATTCAATCATGAGGTAGCAAAAATAAACTATTCGCAGAATATTGAGTTATCTAATATACATTTTATAATTTAGCGGCATTAACTGATCAGTCCGTGTATTGTTACTACGCAATGCAGGGCAATACTTATTATCCATGCATAAAGAACAACCTCTATCGTTCGAAAATACGGAGGTGGCATTCCGCCATTCCTCAAATGCCGACCTAAAACGTGCCTACTGGCTATTTAAGGTAATCAACAGCAATTTTTTGGTAAGTATCGGTCCGCCGCTAACCTCGTTTGCCCTTAAAATAGGATTACCGATACAAGGCCTCATCAAAAAAACCATTTTCAGACAGTTTTGCGGTGGCGAGAGCATCCGCGAATGCGAAACTACCATCAAAACATTGGCAAAAGGCGGGGTAGGAACAATCTTGGATTATTCGATAGAAGGAGAGGATGACGAAAAAGTTTTTGATGAAACACGCGATGAGATATTGCGTACTATACGCCGGGCCGCAAAAGATCCGTCAATACCTATAACTGTTTTTAAAGTGACCGGGGTAGGCAGGTTTGCCCTGCTACAAAAAATGGACGAACGCATGCCCCTTACGGATGCGGAGACCAAAGAATGGCAAGGCGTTGCTGACAGAGTACTTAACATCTGTGAAAAGGCGCACGAACTTGGTGTACCTGTGATGATAGATGCAGAAGAAAGCTGGATACAGGACACTATTGATCTTCTTGCCATCAATATGATGCGGCGCTTTAATAAGGAACGGGCTATTGTTTACAACACCTATCAGTTATACAGAGCTGATAAGCTGACATCGTTAAAACAGGATGGCGCAACGGCAAAGGCAGAGCAATTTATTTTAGGCGCCAAATTAGTTAGGGGCGCTTATATGGAAAAGGAACGCAACCGGGCGGATGAGTTGGGCTATCCATCGCCTATACAACCTGATAAATTTAGCACGGACAAGGATTTCAATTTCGCTTTAGATTATTGCACGGATAATATCAAAACCGTAGCCTTTATTGCCGGCACACATAACGAAGATAGCTGCCGGTATTTAACAGATCTGTTAAGCATGAAAGAGATAGACCCAATGCATAAGCACGTTTATTTTGCGCAGTTATTGGGCATGAGCGATAACCTGAGCTTTAACCTGGCCGATGGCGGTTACAATGTGGCCAAATACGTGCCCTATGGGCCTATAAAAGCAGTTATGCCTTACTTGTTCCGCCGGGCACAGGAAAACACCGCTATATCCGGCCAAATGAGCCGTGAACTGAGTTTGATAGTGAAGGAAGTGAAGAGGAGGAAGGTGTAGTCTTAATCTAATCGAATTATTGAGAGTAGAGTACTATTCGTTCACTTCCGTCTTACTGGTTTTATCAGCCCCCCTCAAGTTCTTTAAGTAGAGTTTGAACGTTATTCCGGTTTCGTCCAAACGAGACTATTGAAGACTTTTTATCTGGATCACAAATACTATTTACAAGCAGTTTGTCTTCAAAAAACAGAATAGTTATTTGCTCCCCCCAGCTCCCGGAAAAAAAACCTGGAAATGTCTTTGCCACGTAAACATTTTTATTTGATTCCATAGTGATCCATTCAAGTTTCTTTGATACATCACTGATAACTTTTATTAACTGTTTTCTATCTAATGCTGTATGTACCGAGTAAAATTTCAGGATATTTTTTTGAAGTCGATATGCCAAACACATTAATAAAAGAGGTACTATTATCAGCCAAATTTCTCCGTCTTTAAATGATGTCTTTCCGACACTAATAAGATCAAAGATATGCCATGACAAAAGTCCAATAGGAAAAACGCCCAGAAACCAAACAATTGAAAAATGTGTAAATAGCTGCCACGGATCTTCAAAATGCAACTCTTTTGTTATAATACACTTGTCAAAAACGCTTTTATTCATAAAGTCGGTACCGTATCAAATGCCGTATAATGAAACAGGTTTTAACCATACTTAATCGTTACTAATATACTTTCTGTCTTCCTCACTTAGTGTATCGAATCCATCGCCTTCTTCATCGTCTTCGCGATATTGAGGTGCTATCTCCCGGGCTCTTTTAGGGCGACCAACTAAATACCCCAAAACAAAACCAACCACAGCCGTTGCGGCCATAGCCGTGAGTTTTGACATCCTCACATCAGAGAACAAAATGGTGAACCGAACCGGGTCGGTATTTTGCATCAATACTATTGTGAGCAAAACGGTGATGACGATGATGAGCATTGTGGTTATACGCATGGCGGCTTGTTGGTTTATTGTTTAACCAATATCCGATTTTTATTGATGGAAAGAAAATTCAATTTGACATTGCCCGGTTGTTTCAAAAATCGCACCCGGCTTTCAAATCATCCGAGGACCGCCGACCGGTGGCGATTTACAACATGGCACCGTTATTGTAATAGTATACCCGTGTTGATTTTATAAGCGGGGCGTACCCTCACAAAAAAGGCGAGTGCACCGGGCCTTATATCATCACCAATTATGTCAAAAAAGGGATGAAAAATTTTGCGCGGCAACATCCCCCGATTTTTCGCAAAATATCAAAATAGCCATTTTGATACACTAAGCCCTCCGAAAAAAGCATCAATTTCCAAACATAATTTATTCATTTATTTAACTGCTTACTAAGCTTTGATTAACAGTATTATATATCAAAATTTAAGCATGTATAAAATCAATGCTAAAAAATTTAGTTTTATCATATTAGAGTTAGGTTGCCATATCAGCAGTATAACTTCTTATAATGTATTATAATTATTTGATTATTAAACAATTATAAATATATTAAAATTCGATTATTTATGTAAGATAAACAGATATTTTAACCCATAAATGGCCTGATTAACGCTAATAACGCGTTAGAGCATTTCAGTGCAATTCGCTACACAAATAGCCTGTTGAAATTTGCCCTATAAAGCATGATTTTTCTGAATATGTATACGGAAGCAATGAAATGGAAAAATGGCTTAGATCTCTTTAAAATGCGTTTAGGCACATTAAACATTAGCCCCTACCCTGCTATTATTTTGTAAAATGCAATAAGTAACGGGGAAAGAATTAACCTTGCTTTTGGCTGCTGATATGTTTGCGGGCAACCGGAAACAGGAAGATAGTAGAAAGGATAATGAGCGCTCCTACCCAAAAACCGACCGTCATTTTATCGCTGTTGCCAAAAAAAAGAAAGGACATGAGTATGCCGTAAACAGGCTCCAGGTTGGTGATAAGCGCCACACGGAACGCGGAAAGTTCGCGCATTACGGACACTCCTGCCACATACGCGAGCGACGTGCAGACGGTGCCAAGCAGCAATAAATAACCAATATCAGCGCGATGAAGCAGCATGTATTTATCAAATCCGCCGGTAAATAAAAGGTACAAAGTAGTCCAGAAAAAAGCGCCGGTGAGCTCGTAAAATGCTATTACAGGTGCCTGGTACTTTTTGATCTGCACCGAGTTGGCAATAGAAAACAAGGAGGCAAATAACGCGCTGCACAGGCCGGCTATAATACCCTTAGTGTATCGTACCTCAAATTTAAAAATGATAACGATGCCGGTTATGATCAAAATTCCTGCAATGATCTCCAGCTTTGAAATTTGCTTTTTGTTGATGACAGGATCAAGTATAGCGGTAAATAAAGTAATGGATGACAGGCATACCAGGGCCACCGGAACGTTAGCCAATTTGATGGAGGCGAAGAATAATATCCAGTGAGCGCCCACCATTGCTCCTATCAAAGCAAGCTGCACAAAGCTCTTACGCGATACCGTAAAACCTGTTTTGTTAAACTTAAAATACAGAAACAGCGACACCATTGCTATGAGCACCCGGTACCACACCAACTGCACGGCTGATATCGAAATCAGCGCGCCTAAAATGCTGGTAAATCCCCAGATAAAAACAGTAAAATGCAGTATAAGCAGGTTATTGTTTAGGGCCGGATTTGACTGCGCGCGCCTGATCATTATTTTGGCGCTTTATAAAGCAAATAAAGACCTATCAGCCCAAAAAGGGCATTAGGTATAAGCGTGGCAATAAATGGCGACAGACCGCCTTTAATGGCAAATACCAGCGCGAACTTATCAACCACGATATAGGCGAAACAAAGGAACAAACCAATACCCAAAGGCATGCCTATGCCGCCCCTAACCCGCCTGGAGGAAATAGATACACCGATTGCCGTAAGAACAAACGCCGCGAAGGGGTATATAAAGCGCCGGTATTTTTCAAAAAGCATATCCTTCAGGTCGCCTGATCCACGGATCTCTTCTTGTTTTATGCGCTTATTTAACTCAGACAATGCCATAGCAGAATACGTGTTGCTTATCAGCTCAAAGTCTGACGGTTGCATATTAAGCGTAGTATCTTTATTAAGGTTCATCACCAATTTCTCCTTCATTCCGCTTACGTATCGCACAGAATAATCGCGCATGTTCCATATTTTTAACGCGGCATTAGGGCGCTTGGAGGTCTTCACAGAATCGTACCAAATTGAATTGGCCACTATTCTTTCCTTCATGTAATCGCCATCAAATTTTTCCAGCACAAACTGATAGCCTGTTTTTGAAAATTTATCAAAGGATTGTACATAAACGTAAGTGTTCTTATCCAGTTGCAGGTGCACTTCATTTTTCACGTTAAACTCGCCGTTAAAGCCGTTTTCGTTCTCAAAAGATACTTTTATCTGGTTGGTATAGGGTATTATATAAATCTTACCAATAAGCGAAACAATGAAAATAAGCGTAGCCGTTATAAAATAAGGCCTTAAAAAGCGCATAAAACTTGCCTTGCTGCTTAGTATGGGCACTATTTCGGTTTGGTTAGCCATTTTAGCTGTAAAAAATATTACTGCTAAAAAGGTTATCAGTGGCGATAACATATCAAGGAAAAATGGGATGAACCCCATATAATACCTGGCTATTTCAAAAAACGATCTGTTGTGCGTTAAAAAATTATCCAGGTGTTCTGATATATCAAACACAACAGATATGGTTATAACAATTAACAGCGTAAAAATGAAGGTGCCCAGGTACTTTTTTATGATGTACCGGTCAAGTATTGTAAGATATCTGTATAAAAATGCCTTCATTTAAAGCCTTTGGCCCAACCGGTTAACCATTGTGTTTTTCCATGCGGTAAACTCGCCTGATATTATCCTAGCGCGTGCTTCTGCTACCAGCCATAGGTAAAAGTGCAGGTTATGCAAAGTAGCTATCTGCGCACCCAACATTTCGCCCGAGTGTATCAGATGGCGTAAATACGCTTTTGTATACTGCTTATCAGCAAACAAGGTGCTATCCTCCTCTATTGGCGAAAAATCATCCTTCCACTTTTCATTTTTTATGTTGATAACGCCATTTTTTGTAAAAAGCATACCGTTGCGCGCGTTGCGGGTAGGCATAACACAATCAAACATATCAATACCTAAGGCAATATTTTCCAAAAGATTTATAGGCGTACCTACGCCCATTAAATAACGTGGTTTTTCCGTCGGTAATATATCGCACACAATTTCTGTCATGGCATACATTTCTTCGGCAGGTTCGCCTACAGAAAGGCCTCCTATCGCATTACCTTCACGCTCAAATGAGGCGATAACTTCGGCCGAGCGTACACGCAGATCTTTATATACCGATCCCTGCACAATTGGAAACAATGTTTGATTGTAACCATATTTGGGCGCCGTACTGTCAAACCTGTCGCAGCAGCGCTTTAACCAGCGGTGCGTCATTTCAATAGATTTTTTGGCGTAATTATAATCGCAGGGATAGGGCGTACACTCATCAAATGCCATTATAATATCCGCGCCAATTACCCGCTGAATATCCATCACATTCTCGGGCGTAAACAAGTGTTTTGACCCATCAATATGCGACCGGAAAGTAACGCCTTCTTCTTTTATTTTTCTAACCTCGCTTAAAGAGTATACCTGGTAGCCACCGCTATCTGTCAATATCGGGCCCTCCCATCCGTTAAACTTATGCAAGCCACCCGCGCGTTCCAATACATCTAAACCCGGCCGTAAATAAAGGTGATAGGTATTACCTAATATTATTTTGGCTTCAATATCGTCTTTAAGTTCGCGCTGATGCACTGCTTTTACGGTGCCCGCTGTACCCACAGGCATAAAAATTGGAGTTGGTATAGTACCGTGATCGGTTGTTATCTGGCCCGCCCGGGCTTTTGATAGCGGATCTTGTGCTGTTAAATTAAATTTCATTTGCAGGGGGCAAAGTTAGTAATTAGTGATTAGAGATTTGTGATTAGAAACCAGTTAATAGCCGCGGCAACGAAACGTACGCCATTTGCGACTAACTATGCTAAAACTAATCACTAATCTCTGTTCACTAATCAACTAAAATTTCACAACTTTGCTCCCACATTTTAATTCAGTGTTAGATCTTTATTTACGCGTTACATTACTGGGTATTTTTTTGCTGACGTTTGTTATACAGTTATATTATCTGGTGGCACATCAGCGGTCGTTAGCTACTTACCGGCCTACAGAGGAGCTTCCCGAAGCCAAACTACCCGTATCAGTTATTATAAGTGCCCGCAACGAGGTTAAAAATCTGAGAGAAAACCTCCCGCCTATTTTAGAGCAGGACTATCCAAATTTTGAAGTTATAGTGGTTAATGATTGCTCTTCGGATGATTCGGACCTTTTATTACAAGAGCTGCAGCAAACCTACCCGCACCTTAAAGTGGTTACTAAAACAGAGCATATACGCTTTAAAACAGGTAAAAAATTCGCGCTTACCCTTGGCATAAAAGCAGCCACGCATGAGCATCTTTTGTTTACTGATGCAGATTGCAGCCCCTCATCCAAAAACTGGATAACTTACATGGCCGGTAAATTTGAGCATCCGCAAACACAAATTGTTTTGGGCTACTCGCCATATATCGAAACAAAGAACTTCTTAAATTCCATCATCCGTTTTGAAACCTTAAAAACAGCTATAAATTACTTATCGGCAGCATTAAATGGCAACGCGTATATGGGCATAGGGCGTAATCTGGCCTATACCAAATCTTTGTTTTTTGCAAGCAAGGGTTTCGCGGCCCATATGCATGTATTGTCTGGCGATGATGATTTATTTGTTAATCAAAACGCCACTTCTGCTAACACAGCTATAGAGATTCACCCCGACGCTTTTATGTATACGCCTGCAAAAGCTTCATTGGGCGGCCTGTTCCGCCAAAAAAAGCGCCATATGGGTGCCGGAAAGCTGTATCGTGGCAAACATCGCCGCATGTTGAGTGCTGAAGCATTAAGCGGATTGGTATTTTATGTTGTATTTATAGCCTGTCTTGTTTTAAATATAGAACCTTTATGGGTATTGGGTGTTTTTATTATGCGATGGGTTTTACAGCTGATTATTTACAGTAAGATATTTAAAAAATTAGCAGCCGGGGCACAGCTTTGGTACTTACCGTTGATTGATTTTGTTTATTACATTTACGTTAGTGTGTTTGGCCTTATAGGCGCACTTGTTAAAACCAGGCAATGGAAATAAACTCTAATTTTACCGAAAACGCAAAGAACGACTTCCACCTGGTAGTGAAGGCCCGCGAAGGCAATCAGAAAGCTTACGCAGACCTGATGCACCGGTACAAGGATTCCATTTATTTTATGGTACTGAAAATGGTGAATAATAAGGAAGACGCCATGGACCTTACCGTTGAGACGTTTGCCAAGGCGTTTGAGAAGCTAGAAAAGTACCAGCCCGATTATGCGTTTAGCACCTGGTTATTCAGGGTTGCAACCAATAACTGCATTGATTTTATCCGCAAGAAAAAATTGAATACACTTTCTATTCACGGCATGATGGATGACGATGGCGAGGAAAGACAGTTGCAGATAAAAGCAGATGAATTAAATCCGGAAGAAACATCAATAAAAAAACAGCAAACTGAAGAACTGAGGTTGCTGATACAAAGTTTGCCGCAACGTTACCGTAATCTGATAACGCTGCGTTATTTTGACGAACTATCGTACGAAGAGATTGCCCAGCAGCTTGATCTGCCTTTGGGCACCGTAAAAGCGCAGTTATTCAGAGCGCGTTATTTGTTAGGGAACATTATAAACCGGGTAAGCAGGGATGACATCTGAAGCACTATTTTCTTACTTTCCGGATCTGAGCCCGACGCAAAAAAAACGGTTTGAGCGCCTGCCCGAGCTTTATGAGCTTTGGAACAACCAGATCAACGTTATTTCTCGCAAGGATATTGACCAGTTATTTGAACGGCATGTGCTGCACTCATTAGGAATAGCTAAGGTAATGCCTTTTTTACCGGGCGAAAAGGTGCTTGATGTAGGCACAGGCGGAGGCTTTCCAGGCATACCATTGGCGATAATGTTTCCTGAAACACAGTTTTTCCTGGTAGATTCTATTGGCAAAAAGATAAAGGTAGTACAGGAAGTGGCCCAGGCTTTAGGGCTTAAAAATGTACGCGCCGCCCATGTACGTGCCGAACAGGTGGATGAAAAATTTGATTTTGTGATATCGCGCGCGGTAACCCGTTTAAAAGATTTCCATCCCTGGATAAAAAACAAATACAATAAGCAATCTAAAAATGTATTGGCAAACGGCCTTTTATACTTAAAGGGTGGCGATTTGACCGAAGAGATAGCTGAATCTGACTTAAAAGTGCAGCAATACTATCTTAAAGACCTTTTTAAAGAGGAGTTTTTTGATACCAAGCAGGTTATCTACGTAAAAGGATAAAAATCACTTAAACGGGTTTATATTTTCTCAATTCTTCCGACGTCATAAAAAGGTGGCGAACCTTTAAGCAGCGTGCGCAAAAAAATGACTTTACCGGCAAAAAGAACAGCACATTGCGTAAAAACCAGTTTGGCGGCACCTTGTAATGGTAAACTGTTCCGCACTTATAACATTTAAGCACTGGTTTATCTTTCTTCTGCATAAAGGGTTATTGTAGGTTGGCTTAGGCAAATGCCCGGAGGGCGATGGTTTTTTAAGATATAGGCAAAAAAGGCTGCCTCCTTAACAGAGACGGCCTTTTTTAATACCGGTTGTGTATGAGTTAGTGACCTTGATGTCCATCAACGCCATGCGCGTGGCCATGAGACAACTCCTCGGGTGTAGCAGGGCGTACGTTAAGGATGGTTCCTTTAAAGTGCAGTTCCTGACCAGCCATTGGATGGTTAAGATCAACTACAACAGAATCTTCAGCTACTGATACTACCTGGCCCTGAAAACGGTTGCCATTGTTATCCTGCAAAGGCAAAATAGAACCTATTTCTGGCACATCTGCTCCCGCAAACATCTCTTTTGGCAGGTTAGCTACCGCTTCGTCGTCATACTCGCCATACGCGTCTTGTGCGGTTAGTTTAAAGTCGTAAGTATCGCCGGTTGATAGTGTGCTCATATTTTCTTCAAACTTGGGCAGCATTTGGCCAACACCAAATAAAAAAGTAAGCGGTTGCTCCTGGGTTGCACTTTCAACCAGGTTTTCTGTTCCGTCCTGGTCTACATACAGATCATATGTTACTGACACTACGTGTTGTGGTTCAATTTTCATTGGAATTAATTTTACAATTTTCAATGTGTCCCTCGCGGCGCTAACACCTTAAGGAACTGTTTAATGCCCTGCTATTGCAAAAGGGCTGTTTTATAAATAATGTTTCAATTACTGATTTGTTTTAGCGCGCCGGATATATCAACAGCCGGCAAGCCACAGGTTTTGTCTTTGCATACAAAAATTTGTGTTGCCTGCCCAAACTTACCTTGCAGCAAAGGTAAAATTCCTGCTGTACCTCCCAACATAATTTTATTAGGAATGTAATTTTTTTCCATTTCGCCGCGTAACTCATCCCAGTTGTTACCTGTAATGGCAACTTCATACATCCCGAACACCTCCTCTGTAAGCATCATAAACCAGTTAGAATACGAGGAACCAAACTTAACCATATGCGGCATAACGTTACGCAGCAGTTGGGCGGCAATTCCTAAATACTGCTCATCATCAAACAACAGCCCTAATTTTTTCAGGTTACGCGCCATTACCGAGTTGGATGCAGGGATAACGCTATCCATTATTTCTGACTTTCTGGCTATTAACTGCTCGTCATTATCTCCGGTATAAAAGAAAATACCGTCTTCGTGGTTATAATAATACTGCAGCGCCCTGTCTGTCAAAACTTTGGCCTGTGCAAGCCATGCTTCATCAAAAGTTACCTCATACAGCGCTATAAAGGCGTTTATCAGGTTAGCATAGTCATCTAAAAAGGCAACATCAGGCGCGGTGCTACCCGGTTTTTTATAAATGCGATGCAGCCTGCCATTGTCATCTATCAGTTTAGCAGTAATAAATTTGGCGTTGTTTAAGGCCAGTTCAAGGTAATATGGCTCGTTAAAGGCCTTGTACGCATCGCAAAGCCCCTTTAACATCAAACCGTTCCATGATGCCAGTATTTTATCATCCAAACCGGGCCGGATACGGGGACTGCGGGCTTCAAAAACTTTTGTACGTGCAGCTGCTACTTTATCCAACATTACCTCAACAGGCATGCCCAATGCTTCGGCCAGATCTTTATCAGCGCCTCGTTTAAATAATACATTGGTTTCCTCTTCGGGCCAGTTACCTTCATCGGTGATATGGTAATAAATGCAGAAAACATCAGCGTCATCACCTAAAATAGCTGTAATTTCATCTTTTGTGAACGTATAGAATTTACCTTCCACGCCCTCGCTATCGGCATCAAGCGCCGAGTAAAAGCCGCCATCAGGCGAACAAAGTTCACGAGCCGCAAACTCAACTATCTCTTTAACCACCTGTTTATATTGCGGATCAGGACGCCAGGTATGTGCTTCTGCATACAGGCTCACCAGCTGGCCATTATCATACAACATCTTCTCAAAATGCGGCACATGCCATAAGCCATCAACCGAGTAGCGGGCAAAACCGCCGCCCACATGGTCGTATATCCCGCCCTGCGCCATTTTTTGCAAGGTAAGCTGCACCGCCGATGCTACATCTTCATCACCTGCTAAGTGCGCGTAACGCATCAGGCTTATCCAGTTGTTAGGCATCGGGAACTTGGGTGCCTTACCTATACCACCTTCCACCCTATCCAGGTGTCTTTTCCATACGTTTACAATTTGCTCCAGGTCTGTACGGGTATACTCGGGCTGCTCTTCAATACGATCAAGCGTTTCGAAGCGTTGTATGCCATCTGTAAGGCGCACGGCGTAATCTTCGGCTTCCTCGGGCTTTTGCTTGTATAGGTCGGCCAGGTTAAATAAAATACTTGTCCAGTCCTGTTTGCGGTAGTAAGTGCCACCATAAATGGGGCGCTGATCTGGCAGGCAAATGCAGTTAAGCGGCCATCCGCCTCTGCCGCTCATTAGCTGTATGGCGCTCATATAGATCTGGTCAACATCGGGGCGTTCTTCCCTGTCCACCTTAATACACACAAAATACTCGTTCATTACAGCAGCCACTTGTTCATCCTCAAAACTCTCATGCTCCATAACATGGCACCAATGGCAGGCCGAGTAGCCAATACTTACTATAATAAGCTTATTCTCCTCCTTAGCTTTTTGCAATGCTTCGGCACCCCAGGGATACCAGTTAACCGGGTTATTGGCATGTTGCAGCAGATATGGCGATGTTGAATTGGCCAGTTTATTCATGGTGATAGATATTATACAAAGATGCACAAAGGCATGGTAAAACCTTACCAAAAAAACTGGCAACATTATTGTATTAGACCAATCACTATGAAAAACATCACTTTTGAAAACATAACAGACGCTTACCAATTGGTAATTGGCGCGAAAATAAAAGGTAAAAACTACGACGAGATTTTTGAGCTGGGCCCTTACGATGCCAACAAACGCGGTTACATTTTGTACGCTTTTGAAAACGGCATCCGCTTTGACGATTTTAACGTTGTGATATCAGAGCTGGAACTTAAAAACCACTACCTGATTGAGAATGTTAAGATAACCCAGAAACTGGCGGCTTAAAATTCTTGCTTAGAAGGCCTGTTTTGCCAAAGGTTTAACGGGCTAAATTTTATTTCATATTAAGGGGTTTACAGGTATAACCGGTTAAACCCTGCTTCTTTTTCATCGTCATAAATGCAAATAAAAACGAGAAGAAAATGAAAAAGTTAGCCATAATATCAGCATTAGCCCTTGGTGGTTTTGCTTACAATAGCGCAAGCGCACAGGTACACGTTAGCGTTGGATTTAATTTAGGCGGGCCGGTTGTAGTGCAAAGACCGGTGGTAGTAGAAAGACCGGTTGCAGTTTATGACGACTACTATTATCTGCCCGAAGTTGACGCCTATTATAGCGTTGGCGAAAACCTCTACTATTATAACAACGGATACGCATGGGTATCTGCAGTTTACCTGCCCGGTGCTTACAGCAACTACAGCTGGCGCAACGTTAGGCACGTAGAGATCCGCGCCAACCGCCCTTATTTAAACCATAATGTTTATCGTACCAGGTATAGCGGCAACCAGTTTGACTGGAGGCGTTATGATAACCGGAATGACCGCAGGGACTGGGACAGGAACGCCGGTAACAATCGCCCAAACTGGAATAACAACAGGAATGACAACCGCCCGGATTGGAACAGGGGTAATAACAATCGCCCGGACCAAAGGAACGATAACAGAGGTAACGGAGGTTTTGACAGACCATCACAACCGGGACGTGGCGAAGGAAGGCCGTCGCCAAATGACAACCGGGGTAACGGAGGTTTTGACAGACCATCACAACCAGGGCGAGGTGAAGGCAGAGACGATAACCGCGGGCGTGGTAATGACAACCGCCCTAACTTTGCCAGCAATGTTGCTACCAGGCGCGGTTTAAATTAAGCGCAATTTTCCCCTATCATATATTATACCCAAAAAGACTTCGGTGACGACCGAAGTCTTTTTTTTAACCTGGTTTATGGTTAGTTTACAGGGGACCTTTATTTGGCTAACGTGTATTCACCATCAAACTCGGTTCCGCCGTACATTTTAACCACTTTCTCATTCATATCGAACATTGCCTGCTGCCTTATTTCCGGCGTTATTTCGCCACCACCCATCATAACCATCTTGGTATCGGGGCCAAGTAATGGAGCACCCGGTACTGTATTAACCCTTAGCTTGTAAGAAAATTTGGTTCCGTCATTTGCCGAAAGTCCTAAAAGTTTAAGCTTTACCGCCATTTCTAAAGTATAAACTTTGTCATTATCAAACTGCTCGGCAGCGTTGATGCCGTTTTCGTTATAAACAGATACCAGCGAATCCAGCCCTTCAACACCATCAACTTTTATAAATTTGTGCCTGGCCTTTAACATTTTATTATAGCCTGCTATTTCGTCTTCCGGAACTTTCTGTTCAGCTATTATCATCCCGAAACCAAAGCCTGAAGATACCCGCTCGTTTTTACCGGTATAGGTGGTATGCGGATAAGTGATGTTTGCTGTTTTACCCGTTTTTGTGTTTTTAACTGATAACGTTAACCCCCTGTCAATAATTTTATTAAATACAAAGCGGTCTTTGGTTTGGATAACTAAGTATAGATCTTCGTTGTTATTGGCCAGCGTATAAGAAAAATCTGTGGCAGTGTTATAGGCCTTTAGCTTATTATCCCATTCCGCGGCTTTACCGTCAATTTTAACAGTTGCAGGTATGCGTATGCTTGCTTCCTGCTTATTGGGCAGCTTTTGAGCGTAAGCGCTTACATACGCTAAAGCGCTAAATAGTAGTAATTGTAGCTTTTTCATAAGGTTATTTGGCTAAAGTGTATTCGCCCCAAAAATCGGTAGTGGTGGTAAGGGCGGGAAAGTCATCCTTTTTGTATAACGCAGAGTTTCCATCCACCTTCATAGTCATTCTTCCATCAATCATTGTCATCGTCATTCCGCTATCTTTTAAAAGGTCAATTCCGTTTAAAACGATATGGTAAGAAAACGCTTGTTTTGCCGAAGACGGTAACTTTAAATATTTTAACGGGATAGACATTTCGTAGTTATAACTCTCCCATTTTTCAAAACCCTGCCGTGCAACAATATCCTTATCGTTATAAACGGACAGCAGTGTATCCACATCCACCATGCCCGCTGTACGGATGTACTTATCGTTCAATTTTAACCGGTTATTAGCTACGGCCAGCATAGAATCGGGATTAGACCTGATCGCTTCGCGTTGTACCGCCATTAAACCCCCGGCGTTACTGAACTTTAAATTGGGTTTATTTTTATACTGCACCTCAAAAACCGGGTATTGAACGGTAACGGCATTTTTATCATCTTTTTTTCCGGAGGGATCAATAACCAGTACAATGCCACGTTGTGTGATCTTGGCTAATACATTTGGATCTGTTGCGTGTATGGCCAGGTACAGATTTTTATCGTCGTTAGCCATAGTGTAATGTAAACTTGTGGCATAGTTGTAAGCGGCAAAATTGCCCCATTCGGCTGCTTTACCGTCTATTTTAACATTGGCAGGTGCACGCAAACTTGTTTGCTGCACATTGGGCAGCTTTTGGGCGTAGGTGTTAAAGGCTACGATAGTGAGCAAGAATAAGGTTATTTTTTTCATAAAGGTTTATTTGATCAATGTGTATTCACCCCAAAAATCGGTTGTAGCTGTATGTTGATTTATAACGCTTGCGACGGGAAAGGAATACTTATAAGGCTCGCCATTGATCACTATATGATATGCAAATTTTTCTCCTGCCCGGGCAGACAATCCAAGCAATTTCATATCTATAGCCATTTCGCAGGTATAAACCTTTTTACTATCAAATGCCACCGCTGCCTCAAGTCCCTTGTCGTTACTAACAGGCACTAAATTGCCAATTGCCGGCAAACCATGGCTATAAATAAATTTTAGTTTTTCCTGCAACATTTTATTATGATGCTGCATTGTAGAATCTGCCTGCTCTTCTGATATTACCTCTGGTACCGGTATAGCGTCAAGTTGTATTTTACCCTCAACTTTCGATACCCTGTAGAGCTGATCGTTAAAGCCAAACGCGAAAATGTGCCAGTCTTCTATTAAAGGATATTTCACAAAAGCTGCGCCCTCGTCGGTTTTAAGGCCGTTCTTTTGTACAACAAACTTCACCCCGCCATTGCATATGCGGTTGTAAACGTCTTTAACATCTGTTTGCACCACCAGGTAAAGCTTCTTATCGTCGTTGGCTACGGTATAGTTAATTTCAGCTGCTTCGTTATAGGCTTTCATTTCACCCCAATCTGTAGCTTTGCCATCTATTGTTACACCCGCGGGCGCACGCATACCTGCCTGTTGCACGGTGGGCAGCTTTTGGGCATTAGCATTTACAAAAGCTAACGCTGACAGTAAAAGTAGTTGTAGTTTTTTCATGATAAGGCGTGATAGGTTTTAAGGTTTAATTGCTTTTTAAAGCTACGCGTCTTTAGTACATGCCACAACTATTTAACAAAATTTAACTTTGTGTGCCGGCAGTTTAAATACAAATGCAATACTATTTAGCTAACGTATATTCTCCCCAAAAATCGGTAGTGGCATACGTTACGTTATTTTGTTTCTCCATAGTGGAGATGAAAGGCGCTGACTGTGCCTCGCTCATGATGCTGCCGTCGCTATTCATGCCCCTGAACGATATGCCCGGAGGCATTGAAAATTTATTTGGCCCGGCAGGATTTATGGTGATATTATAAGCAAATTTCTTACTATCAGCCAATGATATTCCCAGTAAATCCAGGTCTATCGCTATCTCGCAGGTATATCCTCTTGTCTGGTCAAAAGCACCCGCGGCCTGAATGCCTTTATCGTTATAAACAGCAATAACACTATCTACTCCCACAATATCTTTGGTATATATCCATTTTACGCTACTTGCTATCCTTTGATTGTATACCTTCATTATGGAGTCGCCTTCGGCAGGCGTATTTACTTCTCCAATCTTTTTTACCGGGAAAACTACACGGGAACCCTTTTCAAAATAAGGAAATTTAATTCCTTTTGCGCCTTGCATGCTTTTTGAGCCATTGGGTTGCACCAATAGCCTTATGCCTCCAATTACAGCCCGGTTTGCAACTGTGCTCTGGTCAGCATGAATTACGAGATATAGCTTCTTATCATCATTAGCGATAGTATAATATGTATCTGTAGCAGTGTTAAGGGCTTTAAAGCCGCCCCACTCTATAGCTTTGCCATCAATTATAATGTTTGCAGGAGCGCGCATACCCGCTTGCTGCAGGCCAGGCAGCTTTTGGGCTTGCAAATTGTAGCAAAATGATGTTACCATCAACATCACAGCAATTTTTTTGATTTTCATATTTGTTAGTTGTTAATAGATAAAACTACCATCGCCTTTACGTTTCAGCTCCTCGCCGCCGCGTTTAGGCCTGCCGCCCCATTTTTGGAAGTTTGCCCTTAGGCTTACCATAAAATAACGGCTTAAGGCGTTTGACAATGTATTGGTTACGCCATTTGTAGATACATTTTGCTGTATAAAGTTATTCTGCTTTAAAATATCGTATACATTAAAACTTAAATACACATTATTCTTTTTAAAGAGTTGCCGCTCGGCACCGGCGTTTATTACCAATGGGTTGGTATTAAGCGCGCCCAAACCTGTTACAAAGTTTTTTGACGCGCTGTAATTAAACCTCCAGCCGCTGTTGAATGTAAAGCGACCGTCAATTGCCAGTGATGTAGTTTGGTACAGGGTAGATCTGGCCCCCGGCAGCGAAGTAAAGTTGCGCTGAATTTGATGCTGTATGGATGGATTGATCTCTATAACATCATTAGGATTTATACGCGGCCCAAAACTGTTTCTAACGTTCCAGGTGCTGGTATGATAAAGCACACCATTACTCATGGCCAGGTTATAGCCGTAATTAACGTTACCGCTTACTGACAGGTTATAACGCCTGTCTGCAAGTTGTTTTGACAATGTGTAATTGCCTCCTACCGAATGTGCACCGTCAATATTTATAAACGTAGTTTCGTTAGCAGTGCTGGGTCTGCCGGGCTCTATAAACCGCGTGCGTTGAATAGTATTGGTAACTATTTTGTTTTTGGTTTCTGACGCGCTTAGCGATAAGCTTATGTTGAACTTAGAGTTGGCTATATAGTTGTTATACGATGCATTAACACTATTGGTAAATGCAGGTTTAAGGTTAGGGTTACCGGTGATAATATTAAACTGATCTGAAATATCTGTAAACGGCTGTATCTGATCAAAAGAAGGAAGATTGTTGTTACCCGTATAACCTACCGTAAGCCTTTGAGAGGTTGACCATATATAAGTAAAACGCAAAACAGGTATCAGCCTTAAATTGCTGATAGCTGCGGAAACCGTTTGGTTGTTGTTATTGTTTACGCGTGTGCCGCTTAACGTTGTGGGTAATAATGATGCTCCTACTGACAGGTTGATCTTCTTACTATTGTAGGTATAGTTGGCTGTTAACCGGCTTTCGTTAAAAGCGTAGTTAAATATATTACTAAGGCGGGTAAGTTCTTTCACTTGTCCGTTAGCCAATACGGTGTCAGACTTTGCCACGTTATCATTCACGCTGCGGTTAAACCTGGCTATAAACTCTAACTGCGAGGTTTGCGAAAGCGGCTCTAAATAAGTGAATGTAGTACCATAAGTTGTGGTGTTGTTGGTGCGGCGGGTTAGCAAATTTACTAACGAGTCTTTTTTATCTATTGGCTTATTAAGCGTTTCGTCTTCAAAAAACCGGTAGTGGTTAAATCTCTTTCCATTATTGGTATTATCAGCCTTGTTCGCCGTTAATTGTATCGAAAAATTTCTGCGCGGTTTTTTAAAAATATGCTGATAGATGGCGTTTACGCCAATAGTTGTATTGCCGGTGATAGTGGAGGTGCTTGCCTCTACAGTTCTGTGTTCAAATCCTGTAATAAAGTTATTAATATTGTCTGAATAGGAGTTGCTGGAGGTGTTTCCTGTAGACCTGCTAAAGGTTGGTTCTACCTGTATGTTGTTGTACTTGTCAAAATCGTAATTAAGCCTAACCTGGCCGCGGTGCCCCCTATTGCTTACACTGTTTGTACTTTCCTGTGTAAAATAGCTGGTGTTTTTAACATCCGGTGTTTTACCGGCAGAATACGTTTCGCCGAAGCTTTTGTTAATAGAATTGTTGTCGCTGAAAGTTAAATTATAGCTCGATGTCATCTTTAGCTTTTTCCAATCATCGCTGTAGCTTATTGATGGATTGCCGCTAAAGGTGGTGCCGGCCCCGCCGCCGCCGCTGGTACCGCTTGAAACACCGTTTTGCGTGTTGCTTATGCGCCCTGTTATACTTATCTGCCTGTTGGCGTTTATGTGCGTTATAGTTATATTACCAGAATACCGTTTATCGTTACCGGCGCTTACTGTTGGACTCATATAGGTACCTATAGACCTGTCGGGCTTGGTAGTAACATTTAACAATTTAGTGGGTTCCTGGGTTTTAATACCTGTTTTAGCCGCCTGTTCGCCATAATCATCAATTACCTGGGCTTTTTCAATTATTTCGGCCGGTAAATTCTGTATAACCTGCGATACACTGCCGCCCAAAAAATCCTTTCCGTTCAACCGGGCTTTTTTAACCTCTTCGCCATTGTACAGCAGGGTACCATCTCTCCCTACATCAAAGCCTTCCATTTTTTTCAGCAGTTCATCCAGCGTATCACCCTCGCGCACCTTGTAATCGCTGGCCTTGTACTCAACCGTATCCTGTTTATAAACTATAGTAGGCGCGCCGTTTATGGTTACCTCTTTCAATTCAATAGCTTTTGGTGGCTTAAGCTCAAAGGGATCAAGCACTATCTGTTTAGAAAGATCATTATTACGGTAAAGCTTGGTGGTTTTGGCTATGCCCTGCCCGCTTACTGTTATGTAAAAACCCGCGCGCTTTACCTGCTTGAATATAAACACCCCATTTGCATTGGTAGTGGTATAAACAGAATCTAAAGGCGATTGAAGGAACACTACCGCTCCGGGTACAGGTTCGTCCTTCTCATCTTTAACAATCCCGCTCACATCTCTAAACTCCAACGCGGCCGGTACCTGACTGGCAGATTGCCCCGTTTTTGGCGCAACTCCGGGTACCTGCGCCAGCAGCCTTAAAGAAAATAGGAATAGTATAAAAAGTAGAGACAGGCCTTTCATGGGGCTATTATATTGGATAAGGTGAACGTCTTCTTGTATTGGTTTAATGGTACGCTAACATACTAACTATTTATTTAGTTAGCAAGGTGTTTAACATTTATTAACTTTTATAATGTGTTGCTTACATAGGGTTTATTTTGCAAGGGTATACTCCCCCCAAAAATCAGTAGTTGCGGCTTGCTGTTCAACATAATCATTAAGTTGTTTGGTAAAGGCTTCCGCCGGTGTTCCATCATTATTGGTGGCCATGCCGAAAGATATACCCATAGCGTATTTATTAGCACCACCTTTTATTGAGATGTGATAAGTAAATTTTGAAGCGTTGGCCGCACTCAGTCCGAAAAGTTTAAGGTCCACAGCCAGTTCAGCGGTGTAAACCTTGTCTACGTCAAAAGCATTGGCTACTTCTATACCCTTATCATTATATATTGATAATACGGTGTCTACACCGGGTATAGCATTGGTATAGATCTGTTTTACATTAGTTCTCAATTTTATATTATTGGCCTGCATTGCAGAATCTAACATATGATTTTTTTTCTCGCCGGTAGCACCTTGCAGGTCTAAGCGCTGTATAAACGAAATCCGTTTTCCCTTTTCCATGTACGGGAACTGGATGCCTGGGCTGCCGCTATCGTTTTTCGATCCGTTTTTCTGAATATTGATCTTAAGGCCACCGCTTACTATCCTGGTTATATTGTACCTGTCGGTAGCCTTAAATACCAGGTATAGTTTTTTGTCATCATTGGCTATAGTATAAAATATATCCGTAGCGGGGTTGTAAGCCTGGAATTTGCCGCCCCACTCAGTAGCTTTTCCATCAATTTTTACATTGGCCGGCGCGCGCAAACTTGCTTGCTGCACATTGGGGAGCTTTTGTGCATTGGCGTAGGCAAACGCTATTATCGCAAATAAAAGCAACTGTAGTTTTTTCATATTACTAAAATAAATCTATTACGATAGTTTCGTAAACTTACAACTAAACTTTTAGTAGTGCAATAGTTTTTATAAAATTTATCGCAACAAAACAGTTACTTGATTTGGCTAAGGTATATTCTCACCAAAAATCGGTGGTGAGTAAATTTTCTTCCCAAAAACCCGTCGCAATTTTGTCCCAAAAAAATGTAAATTTTTAACTTTTTTCAAAATATTGAATTACAGCTATTTATGTAATTTTTACAGATAAACTTACTGACTTAAAAGTAGTCTCACTTTGTCCCACGTTCAAAACACAAACTACTTACAGCCAATTGTTTATCTAAAAAACTGTCCCACCTTGTCTCACTTTGTCTCATATTTATGTGGGACAAGAACGCCGCCTAATTGCTACCTTTACCACCCATGACACCCGATCTGAAAATAGTAGCCACCGCCGACGGCTCCAACACCATATTTAACCCGCAAGTTGGCGAAAACTACCACTCGCGCCACGGTGCCCTGCAAGAGAGCAAACATGTATTCCTGAAGACTGGTCTGGAGTACTTTATTAGCGAAAGCGGCGCAAAAGCGGTGTCTGTGCTTGAGGTTGGGTTGGGCACCGGTCTTAACTTTCTGCTTACTGCCGACTATTGCACAGCAAACGCTATACAATTAGATTACACGGGTATTGAAGCCTATCCGCTAAGTCAGCAAATGATAAGCAGCACCGGTTACAAGCAATATGTACCCGCCGCTATTTGGGACGCTTTTATAGGTAATTACCAGGCATCCCTGCATCAGCCGGTTAATATTAACAACTTCTGCCAGCTGCAAACCGCCCACTGCCAGCTGTTACAGTTCCAAACAGAAAAGCGATACAACGTGATCTACTTCGATGCCTTCGCCGCCATCCATCAACCCGAAATGTGGAACGAGGGGGCAATTGCCCATACCATACAGTTTTTAAAGCCCGGGGGCGTGTTTGTTACCTACGCCATAACCGGCAACCTTAAACGCCTACTCAAAGCGCTGGGCCTGCAGGTACAGAAAGTACCCGGCGCACCGGGAAAGAGGGAGATGCTGCGAGCTTTGCGGGGGTGAAGATGATCTATCCTACATTTAACATTTACACATAATATCTGCACATTTGCACATCCACACATTTGCACATACTTATATGCCACTAATACCACCCGTTACCGCTTCAACCCCTGCAACTGCTTTTGAACGCCTGTTAGGTATAATGGACGACCTACGCCTTAACTGCCCATGGGACAGGAAGCAGACGTTAGAAAGCCTTAGACATTTAACCATTGAAGAGGTGTATGAGTTATCAGATTCTATATTGGCCGGAGATATGCCGGAGATAAAAAAGGAACTGGGCGATATTATGCTGCACCTTGTATTCTACACCAAAATAGCATCAGAAGGCAACCACTTTGACATTACGGGCGTATTGAACGGTATATGCGATAAACTGATAAACCGCCACCCGCACATTTACAGCGACGTGGAGGTAAACGACGAGAACGATGTAAAACGCAACTGGGAGCAGATAAAGCTTAAAGAGGGCAATAAATCTGTATTGGGGGGTGTACCGGCATCGTTACCCGCGTTGGTAAAGGCATCGCGGATACAGGAGAAAGCGCGTGGTGTTGGGTTTGACTGGGAAGAGAAAAGCCAGGTGTGGGCAAAGGTGGAAGAGGAAATGCAGGAGTTTAAAAACGAGTTCAATGCAGAAGACAACAGCGCCATTGACCACGACAAGGCAGAAAGTGAGTTTGGCGATTTATTGTTTTCGCTTATTAACTATGCCCGCTTTATTAATATAAATCCTGAAGATGCGTTGGAGAAAACCAATCGTAAGTTTATTAAACGTTTTCAATACCTAGAAAGCAAAGCAGCCGAAAACGGAAGGAAGCTACAAGATATGAGCCTTACAGAAATGGATGTTTTTTGGGAGGAGGCAAAAAGGCAATAGCAATTTAACTGTATAAATTCTTTAACAAAAAGACATGATGAAAAAGCTGATCTGTTTACTTCCGTTATTGATATTTATTGCAGGCTGCGTTAAAACAAACATTGACCAGCCCGAACCATTAGTGCCGTATGGTACTTTTGCAGGTAAATTTACGCGCACTTATATTGATCCTGCTACATCAGCTAAAACCACAGTTACCGCAAATATTCAATTGGTTATGTCTGATACCGGTTTTATACTTACCAGCGATGCCGACGCAGTTCACGCCAACGGCATGGGGGATTATCTGGGAAATGAAACCACGATTGAGTTTAAAGATTCAAACAATCCAACAACAGGGCCGCCACCTACAAAGTCATATTTAAATGGAGTGTTTAATTATGCTTATGACGGTTATAATTTCAGGATATTCAAAGTTTCCGGAGATGATACTTACGACTACCTTTTTACTAAGAAATAGTTATTAGTAAGCAATTTTATTTAAACCTGATGGCCTTAACCGGCGTTATCCGCGATATAAGCATCGAAGGGATTATCAGCACCAACAGGCAAACTGCCATTGTACCAATATTGAGTAATACTACATCTGTAAATTTGATTTCTACGGGAATAAATGTCATGTAATAAGAGCTGGCATCCAGCTTAAAAAAATGGGTATAGTACTGAAACAAACCCAGCCCTACTCCCAAAATATTTCCCAGCAATAAACCGATACTGATAAGATAGGAGGCATTATACAAAAATATCTTTTGTATGGCCCAGTTAGTGGTGCCCATCGCCTTCATAATTCCAATCATAGAGGTGCGCTCCAGGATCATGATAAGCAACGCCGATATCATATTAATTACCGCCACCAGCAGCATCAGCACCAGCATAACCTGCGCGTTAACATCCAATATCTGCAGCCAGTCGAATATATTAGAGTAGTTCTCCTTTATTGTAGTTAGTCTCAGTTTAATGGGTAACGAACTGTTTACCTGATCGGCAACGGTGTCAAGCCTGTCAAAGTTCTTTATCCGCAGTTCATATCCACCTATTACGTCAGGTTGTTGGTCGTTAAGCTTCTGTATTACAGAAAGGTCGCCTATAACATAGGTTTTGTCTACTTCCTGAATGCTGGTATCATAAATACCCACAATTTTAAACGGCCGGGGTCGCGGCGGTTCCTGCACAAAATAGATGATCACCTTATCGCCTACCTTCAGTCGCAAACGGTTTGCCGTGGTTTGCGATACCATCAGCTGCTGCCTTGCGGCTATGGAATCGGCAAAGTTAATAACGTTGCCTTCAACCAAACAGCTTTTAATAAATCTCCAGTTATAAGTCTTATCAACCCCTTTTAATATAACGCCTTCAATCTCGTCAGAGAACTTAACAATTCCTGCCTTGGTTGCATAGGGTACCATATACTCAACTGAACTGGCGTTGCGGAGTTTTTGCTCCGTAAGTGTATCTCTAACAAAAGGTGAATTTTCAAAGGAGCTATTGAGGTCGTATTTTATCACCTTCATGTCGCCATCAAACCCTCTCACCTTTTCACGGATCTCGCGCTTAAAGCCGCTTACAACTGCCAGCGAAAGGATCATCACCCCCAGGCCCAGCATAATGCCAATAATCGCAATGCGCACAATCAGTTTTGAAAACGTGCGTTTTGATTTAAAAGTTATTCTTCCGGCTATGAACGATGCAAAACTCAAGGAAAAGTATTTTTTTGTAACTTCGCAAATATGCGGTTTTACCGCTTAAAATGGTACTTTTAAATGGCGCAGGTGTTTATTTATATGAAAAGGATAAAATCATTTTTTCGATTTACACGTTCTGCCGCCCTGCTGCTTTTTTTAGTAACACTGCAAAGCAATTGCACTTTTGCCGGCAAACCAGCCCAACGCGATACCCTAAAAAAAATTATTACGGGAGCAGACCGTATTTCGCTGTATTTTGACTATATTAAGACGAAAAATATAGGCATGGTGGTAAATCAAACATCGGTTATTGGTACACGCCAAACAACTACGGTTGATAGCCTGCTGGCACGAGGTATTAAGATAAAAAAGATCTTCGGCCCCGAACATGGTTTTAGAGGAAATGCAAGCAACGGCGCCGTTGTCGGCGATGATATAGATACCAAAACCGGACTGCCTGTTATATCACTTTACGGCAAACATTACAAACCTACCCAAGCTGATCTGAAAGGGATTAATTTATTAATATTTGATATTCAAGACGTTGGCGCAAGGTTTTACACGTACATTTCTACTTTGCACTACGTAATGGAAGCCTGTGCAGAAAACAATATTGAGCTGATGGTGCTTGACCGCCCAAACCCCAACGGACTTACCATAGATGGACCTATTTTAGATACAGCTTATTCGTCTTTTGTTGGCATGCATAGAATACCCATAGCACACGGCATGACCATTGCGGAATACGCGCAGATGATAAATGGCGAGGGTTGGTTAAATAAGGGTAAAAAATGTAAGCTAAAAATTATAAAAATGGCCAATTACAGCCATGCTTCGCCCTATAAATTACCGGTTAACCCATCACCAAACTTAAATACGTATCAGTCTATATTACTTTACCCCAGCGTTTGCCTGTTTGAGGGAACTACATTGAGCTTAGGGCGTGGCACTATGGAACCTTTCCAGGTGGTAGGTCACCCATTGTTAAAAGGCAAATACAGCTATTCTTTTAAACCGGTAAGCATTGCCGGCATGAGCGAAGACCCGCCACAGAAAAACATGATCTGCTACGGCATTGATCTTAAAAATTATAATACAGACAGCTTAAGAAAAACACGCAAGATCAACCTTTCCTGGCTGATAAAAATGTACAATGACTTTCCGGATAAGCCGCGATTTTTTAACGCTTATTTTACCAAATTGGCCGGAACTGAGCAACTGCGTAAGCAAATAGAACAAGGAATGTCAGAGCAGCAAATACGCCTTAGCTGGCAACCCGGTTTAAACAAATTTAAAGTTGTGCGTAAAAAGTACTTATTGTATCAGTAAAGGGTAATTTTATGGCAAAACGCGGTTTAGCCATAAGCAATTGATACAATAATTTTATTTACAAAGTTTAATTTTACAGGTAACATCACATCAAATTGTCACTATGAAGATTGTTTTTATGGGCACCCCCCAATTCGCTGTTCCGTCGCTGGATGAATTGTTACAGGCAGGTTCTAATATTGTTGGAGTGATAACCGCGCCCGACAAGCCTGCAGGCCGGGGACAAAAACTAAATGAGTCGCCTGTAAAGAAGTTTGCTGTAGAAAAAGGTTTAAAAGTATTACAGCCAACTAATCTTAAGGATCCTCAGTTTTTAGAAGAGTTAAAGGCGCTTGAAGCAGATCTGCAGGTGGTTGTAGCTTTCAGGATGTTGCCCGAAGAGGTTTGGACAATGCCATCAAAAGGAACTATTAACTTACATGCTTCGCTACTGCCGCAATATCGTGGTGCTGCGCCCATTAACTGGGTATTAATTAATGGCGAAAAAGAAAGTGGTGTAACCACATTTTTCCTTAAACACGAAATTGATACGGGCAATATCCTGTTTACCGAAAAAGTTACGCTTACGGGCCACGAAACAGCCGGCGAACTGCACGACAGGTTAATGAACAAGGGCCCGCTTTTACTGGTAAAAACTGTAAAAGCAATTGAAAGCGGCCGTTATAACCAACACGCACAATCAAGTTTACTGGCTGAGGATATTGAGTTGAAGACCGCGCCCAAATTAAGCAAAAAAGACGGCCTGATAAACTGGAACCAGCCCTCAGAAACTATTTATAATCATATACGTGGTTTAAGCCCCTCGCCGGCCGCGTATACCACCTTAAACGAAAAAACCTTCAGGATATTCCGTGCAGAAACGCAGCCCTCTACCCCCGGTATATTACCCGGCGGCTTTTTAACCGACAATAAAACCTACCTTAAATTTGCTACGCAGGATGGCTATGTTTTAGTTACCGATGTACAATTGGAAGGTAAAAAGCGTATGGGTATTGAGGAGTTTTTAAGGGGAATAAAGCTGTAAATTTTTTTGTAGCAGGTGGCCTGTCATCCTGAGCCTGTCGAAGGACGGGCAAGGGCCTTCCCGCGCTATGGTTCGACAGGCTCACCATGACAGCCCCGTTAGCCACACGTCACTTACAGATAGTTGATTGATTCTATAACTTAGGATGGAAGAAAGTCCGCTATAAATTATTCGATCAAAATATTTTACTTAAACGTATTCAAATCCGGCAACTTATCCAACTTCTTAATCTCAATATTGCGATAGTAAGCCTCCGCTCCTTCAGACTGAAACTGGATCTTACCACTGGTTAACGGTTTTGTTGTACCATCAGGTAATACCGTGCGCGAGTTTTCAAGAACCATAACTACGTGGCCGTTTATTACGTGGATAGATTTGTCGCCAAAGCAATATAGTTCAACCGTTGTCCATTCGCCATGAGGGTTTTCAAAATTCCCGGCAAGGTGGGCTACGTTGCCTCCTGATCTTGCTATAGTAGCGGTTGATGCTGCACCGGTTGATGCGAAAGTATGTACAGGCGCGGCCGGGTCATACATCCAGCGGGTTCTTCTGGCTGTATCTGCTTTTTGCGCGTGTATATCCATCGCGGTTCCTGCTAAGGAATAATAATCGCCCATATCGCCTTCCTGTACTTGAAACTCCTGGGCCCGGTACCATACATGCCAAAACTGTCCGTGTGGTGCCTGACCGTGATACAGAAAACCATTATCGCGTTTATCAGCTAATCTGGGTTCATATTTTTTATCGCCAAATTTAACCTCGGCTTTAAGGTGATAATTGCCGAAATCTTGTTTTGTGCTATACCCGCCAAATATCTCGCCCGAAACATGTAAAACTGGCTTGCCATTCGTCATTTCAATTTTAAAAACATTCAGCGGATCGTTATTAAGGCCAAGTGGTGTACCTGTGGTTGTTCCATCGCCCTTGTTCCAATCGGGCAAGCCGGCTACGCTGGTATGTGGTATCCCAATAAACTTTTCAAAATATCTTCCGTCTTGTGTAAGCAACGGTGTCCATGCGTTAGTAAGTGTTTGTGCAAATGATGCCGCTGATAAAAGTAACATACAGAACAAAATAATTGAAAATCGTTTCATAGCAAAGGCGTTAAGTAGATGTTTTTAAATTGGTTATATCAAATATATACAAAACAAACAAACTTTAAGCCTCTGTATCATTCACGAAAATTTTAACTAATTAACTTACAAATCTACTTTCTTGCCCTTTCAAACTTATCTGCTAAAGACTTAGTATTGCCCTTCAAACGCTCGGCACTTTTGGCAATCCCATTCGCAGTTTTTGTTACCTCCAACAATTGCTGATTCTGGTATTTTTCTATAACAGGCAGTGTTACCATCAGCTTTAGCATAGTGTGGTAATCTTTAATATCTGCTTCGTTCTGCTCAATAAATTTGCTCAGCCTGGTAAGCTTATTAGTTTTTGACTGATATTGCTTATTGCTCGCTTCCAATATTGCCGATATCTTCTTCCTTAATGTTGAATCTGCAATAGTTTCAGATAAATTGCTGCCCGAACTATAGAACTCAACCGATTTTGCTTTAAACCGCTCAACCTTTGTTAAGCTGTCGCCCTTAACTTCATTAAATGCTGCCAACTCTTTTTCCAGCTTTTCAAGCTCCGGATCTTTTGACACAGCGTCATCATATAGTTCCTGTATCAGGTTACCGTAGCCCATACGTTTTATCGAAATAACATCCGATATCTTTTCGTCGTTTTGTAAGGCTTTGGGCATGGCCTGATCTGGCTTTGAACCGGCCGGTGGATTGCTGCAAGAGGACAACAAAATTGCAAAAGCTGCAATAATTAATGATGGTGGTTTCATGATTATAAGTTTTATGTTATTAGCGTAATACGCTAATAATATGACTATAACCAATAGCTTATGTTACAACTTGTTCAGCTCATCCATTAATGCCTTACTCACCTTATTAAAATATCGCCGTATGCCATAACCCATTACGCTTTGTATACCCTTAACTGCATTGGTTAAAAAAACCTCGTCGGCTTCATATAAAATTTCAGGGTTTATCTGTGCTTCAGTAAGCGGCACGCCTATTCTTTTAGCAATATCTATTACCACCTGCCGCATTACGCCCTCTACGCAGCCTTCGCTTAAAGCAGGGGTATATAAGTGATTTTGGTAATATACAAACACATTAGAACTGCTTGCTTCGCATAAAAAACCATTCTGATTAAGCAGCAAAACATCATCCAGATTATTCTGACTTTTATGGATGCCCGCAAGCACGTAAACAAGAGAATTGCAGGTTTTTATGTTGGATAGAAAATTGGTGGGTTTAGACAATTCGGTAAACACATCAATTATAAGTCCCTTGCTGTTTAAAAAATAACGGGGCTCATCAACAGGTTGAATTTCAAGCAGGTAACCTGCCTTATTTTGAGATGGGGTATAAAGTCCGTCAGCATCGCGATAAACAGTGAGACGTAAACGGCCGTGCTTTATTTTATTAACAGATGCCAGTTGCTCAGATTTTTCCTTTAAAAACCAGCTATCCATTTGCGAATACCCGTCTATTTTTAAAGCTTTCATGCCTTTTTGCAGCCGGCCAGCATGTTCGGCAGCAAATTTTAGCTGCCCTTTTAGCATGCGCATACTTTCAAACAAACCATCGCCGTATTTGAAGCCCCGGTTGGCCACAGTAAGCACTTTGGTATCTGCAGGTAATATTTCTCCGTTAAAATTTACAAAAAGCATTGGCAGCGGCAGATGTTTAAAAAATGATGTTTTGACAAACGTAGTTTGGTTAATGTTACAAAGATAGGCCGATTAGCATCCAATTATACCGGAGCCACATATTTTCGCCATTTTTCGAGCACTGATGAAAAATCATCCGGAAGGGCGGCTTCAAAATGTATGTACGTTTTTTTAGAAGGGTGCACAAAACCCAGCGTTTGCGCGTGTAACGCCTGCCGTGGCATTAGCTCAAAACAATTATCAACAAACTGCTTGTACTTGCTAAATACCGTACCCTTTAATATTTTATCGCCGCCATAGGTAGCATCGCTAAATAAAGGGTGCCCAATATGCTTCATGTGGGCGCGTATCTGGTGCGTACGCCCTGTCTCTAACTGGCATTCTATCAGCGTAACATAGTTTAAGCGCTCCAATACTCTATAATGGGTTACAGACCATTTTCCTTTCTCCGGATCATCATAAATAGACATTACGCGCCTGTCTGCCACGCTGCGGCCAATATAGCCCGTTACGGTGCCATCCTGCTCCAGATCGCCCCAAACCAATGCCATGTATTTACGCGTTATTGTATGATCAAAAAATTGCTTGGCCAGGTAATTCATTGAACGCTCGTTCTTACTGATAAGCAGCAAACCCGACGTATCCTTATCAATGCGATGCACCAAGCCCGGGCGGCCATCATTGCCCGGCAAAGTAGGTAACTGCTGAAAGTGATAAACCAACGCGTTAACCAAAGTACCGGTATAGTTATTATAACCGGGATGCACTACCATACCTGCCTCCTTATTAACTACCAATACATCATCATCTTCATAAGCAATAGTGATAGGCAAATTTTCAGGGTAAACTTCCGTATCGCGCGGGGGATGCGGCAATACAACCGAAATTACGTCAAGCGGTTTTACTTTGTAACTAGGTTTAACAGCTTTATCATTCACCAGCACGTTTTCGGCGTCTATGGCGTTTTGTATGCGGTTACGCGATGCATTTTCAACTCTATGCATCAAAAATTTATCAATACGTAAAAGCGACTGCCCTTTATCTACCACAACACGCAGGTGCTCGTATAGGTCCTGTTCATCTTGCTCAAATACTTCCGCGTCCTGGTTCATGCCGGCAAAAATAGTTGTTTTTTAATATGTGTAGTTGTACGAATATTGGTAATCTCCCAATTTGGTATTATTTTTTTATAATAAATATATATTACTTTTACTCCAATAACTTACTTTAAACCACAATTATGAGAAAACTTTACTCCTTTATTACGGCACTGTTACTTACTGCCGTTTCGTTAACCGCGAGTGCCCAGGATGGGTTTGATGAACTGATCAGATCCAACGCTGCGGATGCCACCATTTTATTTACAAACTATGCTAACCCTTTATTTAGAGGTTTTGGCACCGGGCTTAACAGCGGCTGGAACAATACAGCAGCTACAAAAAAATTATTGCATTTTGATTTGCGCATAACCGCAAACGGAGCTTTTGTACCTACATCAGACAAAAGCTTTGATGTAACTAAGGTTGGTTTAACCCGTATTACCCCGGCAAACCCCAGTGATGTAATTGCGCCAACTTTTGGCGGAAAAGACGCAGAAGGGCCATTGATGAATGTAAAAGACGGATCTGGACAAACCCTTAGCAGCTTTAGAATGCCTAAAGGTATTTTCCATATTATACCTGCTCCAACCGTTCAACTTACTGTTGGTTTAGTTCAAAACACCGATGTTACGTTTCGTATAACTCCCGATATTAAATTAGGTGATGACGCGGGTAAAGTGGGTATGTTTGGTATTGGCGTAAAACACAATATTATAAAAGATTTTGTAAAGACAAGTTCGTTTGATCTGGCACTTGCTGTTAACTACAGCCGCATTAACTATTCAAAAACATTAAATGTAGCTAACGAGGATGGAACATCAAACGCATCAAATAATCAGCGTGTTGATGCTAAGTTCAGCGGTGTTAACGTGCAGGCAATATTGTCAAAAAAACTATTGTTCTTTACTCCATTTGTAGCTGTTGCTTATCAAAGTGCTAACACAGAGTTTGGCGTATTAGGCAAATATGTGGTTAAGTCTGGCGGTGTAGCAGGCCCCACCGGACCGGTTTATACTTACAATACCCTTACAGACCCTGTTAACATTAACCAAAATAGCATTGCCGGGCTACGTACCGATGTTGGTTTCCAGTTAAATCTTGCTGTATTCCGCATTTATGCTTCAGGTAGTTTAGGTCAATACAAGTCAGTTAACGGCGGTATAGGCCTGGGCTTCTAAAATCGGTAATGCATATCGATCTGGATATTTACAGCCCCGTTCATCAAATAAAAGCTCAGCTTTTTGATGAACGGGGCTTATCTGTTTTTATAAAGCGCGACGACCTGATACACCCCATTATATCAGGCAATAAATGGCGCAAACTAAAATATCTATTAAAAAAAGCGCGGGCCGAAAGTAAAACCCATCTGGTAACATTTGGCGGCGCGTTTTCCAACCATCTGCTGGCCACGGCAGGGGCCGCTGCTTTATTCGGTTTTAAGGCCACTGGCTTTGTACGCGGTGATGCAATTGATAATGATATGCTTTTTATGTGCCGCCTGCACGGCATGAATTTAATTTTTGTTGACAGAGACAGCTACCGCGATAAACCTGCATTATTCAACAAACATTTTGCTGATGATGATTATGCGTTCTTTATAGATGAAGGCGGCGCATCGCCGGAGGCAGCGAGGGGTTGCAGCGAGCTGGTGGATGAATTAGCGGAAAACTACGACCATATTTTCTGCGCCTGCGGTACCGGCACTATGGCAGCGGGTATTATTAACGGGTTGCAAAATCATCACTCGCACACCAAAATGCATGGTGTACCAGTATTGAAAGGTGGTGATTTTTTAAGGAAGGATATTGATAATCTGCTGCTAAACAATTGTGAATACCACCTGCATACCGGCTACCATTTTGGAGGCTACGGGAAAACAACACCTGAGCTTATTGCATTTATTAAAAATTTCGTTGCCCAAACGGGTATACTTATTGACCCTGTTTATACCGGCAAAATGCTTTACGCCATTTATGATATGGCAGCTAATGATCAGTTTAAACCCGGCAGCAAAATATTAGCCATACATAGCGGCGGTATATGGGGTTTACTGGGGATGAAAAACAAATTTGACTAACAGAAAACTCAAATACCGTTTTTAAAATCGGAACAAAAAGCGGCTTTAGTTAATTTAAAGTTGGTTTTTTCTTTATCGGTTCAAAAATCGCCAAATTAGGGCAAACAGGCCATTTTGTGTACCTTTGATCTATACAAATACCAATATGTACAATCTATCTGTTGCACCCGAAAATGTTATTGATTCGTTACGAAAACATGTTTTAGCTGACGGCTATGACCTTACTTTTGACATGGAAAAAAGTGAGGGTGTTTACATCTACGATTCAAAAAACAAGCGAACCCTTCTGGACTTTTTTACTTGCTTTGCCTCGGTTCCCTTAGGATATAATCATCCTAAAATGCTGGGTGATGAGCAGTTTAAAAAAAGCCTGATGCTGGCTGCGCTGACCAATCCCTCTAACTCTGACATCTATACAACCGAATACGCGCAATTTGTTAAAACTTTTGAACGCGTGGGCATGCCGGATTACCTGCCACATGCCTTCTTTATATCGGGCGGTGGTTTAGCTATTGAGAACGCGCTTAAAACTGCCATGGACTGGAAGGTGCAGAAAAACTTCGCGAAGGGTTACACTACAGAGAAAGGCTTTAAAGTATTGCACTTTGAACACGCTTTTCACGGCAGAACCGGTTATACGCTTAGCTTAACGAATACGTTACCCGTTAAAACAAAATGGTTCGCCAAGTTTGACTGGCCAACGGTGTCGTTCCCTGCTGTAAAGTTTCCTCTTACTAACGAAAATCTGGCTGATCTTGAAAAAAGAGAAAAAGCATCCATTGAGCAAATAAAAAAAACGTTTGCAGACAATAAGGATGATATATGCGCCATTATTGTTGAGCCTGTACAAGCCGAAGGTGGCGATAATCATGCCCGAAAGGAGTTTATGGAGCAATTGCGTGTTTTGGCCGATGAGAACGAAGCTTTATTAATATTTGATGAGGTACAAACCGGAGTAGGCCTTAGCGGCAAATTTTGGTGCCATGAGCATTTTGGCGAAAAAGCCAGGCCGGATATTATCGCTTTTGGAAAGAAAATGCAGGTATGCGGTATTTTGGCCGGCAAGCGTGTTGACGAAGTAGAACACAACGTATTTAAGGTGCCTTCGCGTATCAATTCAACATGGGGTGGTAGTTTAGTTGATATGGTGCGCTCCACAAAAATATTAGAGATAATTGAGGAAGACGAGCTTTGTAATAAAGCGGCAGACAATGGCCGCTACCTACAGGAACAACTGAACGCAATTGCTATACGAAACCCTAAAATAAGCAATGTGCGTGGCAAAGGATTATTGACTGCATTTGATTTTACTGACAAACCTCAACGTGATAAATTTATAAGCGAAGGGATGAAAAGAAATGTAATGTTTTTGGGTTGCGGCCCGCGTACCATACGCTTTAGACCGGCACTTATTATTGAAAAAAATAATATTGATAACGGCCTGAATATCCTGAAAGAAGTGCTGCAAATGTTATAAAAGTGTAATAATATTGCTACAACAACTTATTTTTTAGTGAGAAAATAATCTTCGGTTTTGTTTTAAACTGCTATAACGTATGTTTGTACATATCACGTAAGCGTGATTCGTTAACAGGTACGCATCCCTAATAAGCCTGTAATTCTATAAGAATAATTTTTCCCTAAAATTGTTATTTTATATGAGCAAGCCAATTGAAAAACTAAAAAAACAGCTTATAGAAATATCTGAAGTTGTTAATGCATTCCGTTCCGAAGCAGTACAGGTAAGAGTAGTGGACAAGCTATTGGAAGCCATGATTGAGTTTGAAAAAAACGAGATAGATAATACTGAGGTATTCATCAAAAAAAAGCCCGAAACAAATACAACAGTTAACATTGCCCAGCGCAAAAAACCAGGTGCAACAAGAGTATTACATAAGTTATTGAATACCGATTTCTTTAAAACGCCACATTCTATATCATCCATTGCCGAATACTGTATGAAAAAACTCGATTCGGATTTTAAAACGTCTGAGCTTTCTGGTATTTTACTTAAATTATCCAATGAGAATAAGTTAAGAAGGCAACGCAATGAAGAAAATAACAGGTTTGAATATATTAAGATATAAACAGCTTATTTAAGGTTAAATAAGTTATCAACACCTAACACCCGGTGCGAGGTAAATCCTTCCGCATACGTAACTCCCATAATTTTTCCAAATTCGCGGGCGCGCCCGTCAATACCCTCAATAAATCCGGGCGAGGAAATATAGGTTTGTGGCTCACCCTCATTCCAGTCCGGGTTATAAAACTGCGACCCAAACGCTTTTATGCTTTCAATTTTTTTGTCCCAATGCTCGGTAACATCAATTAATATATCAGGCTCAATATACTCGTCCTGTATAAAATTGAGTAAAATATTGGGGCGCCAGGGTTGCTGTAATTCGCCATCGCTGTAGGTTTCAATTTTACGCAAGCCTGATAGAAAACATGCGGTGTCAATTAACTCATAAGCCCTGCCATGATCGGGATGCCTATCGTGCTTAGCATTACCAATAATTATTTCCGGCTGATATTTGCGTATAGCCGCTATAACTTTCAACTGATATTCCTGTGTATTTTGAAAAAAGCCATCGGGCAGGCCCAAATTCTCCCGTGCATGCAGGCCCAATATAGCAGCAGAAGCCGCAGCTTCAGCGGCGCGTATCTCTACTGACCCGCGGGTGCCTAATTCGCCGCGTGTAAGATCAACTATGCCTACTTTCTTTCCGTCAGCAATATGTTTAAGCAGAGTGCCGGCACAACCTAATTCAGCATCATCAGGATGTACAGACAGTACCAGTATATCTAATTTGAGCATAATATTAAATTTCGTTTACCAGGCGGTCTATTCTTTTCCTGATCTTCTTAGACGTGGGCTTGGTAAAGGGATAAAAAAAATCGGTAACAACACCCAGTCTGTTAACCAAAAACTTGTGGAAATTCCAGCGTGGCACGGATGATAGTACGCCATTTTGCTTTTTATCAGCAAAAAACTTATACAGCGGATGAGCGTACGGCCCCCGCACTCTTATCTTATCAAAAACGTGGAAATTTGTTCCGTTATTTTCGCAAAACTGGATAATTCCGGCACCTTCCAGCGGTTCCTGCCCGCCAAAATCATTTGACGGAAAAGCCAGTATTTCAAAATCTAAACCTGCAAATTCATTTTTTAATTCAACCAGATCCTTCATTTGAGGAGTAAAACCGCATTGCGAGGCGGTGTTAACTATAAGAAGCACCTTGTTTTTATAAGCGCTTAAACTCTCTTCCAGTCCGTTTAACATGGGGACGTTAAACTTGTAGATGGTATTATCAGTCATTAATTAATATATATACGAATCGTATCCTGCCTGTTGCAGTATGTACTCAATATCGTGCTGTTCTTCCCTGTCGTATTCTTGTTTTAAGTTGTGGCCAAATATGCGTGCTGCTGATTGTAGCAGGAAAGCATTAAAGCCGCCTTTTAGTTCCTTAACCAGAGCGTATGTAGTATTATCGGTTTCGCGGTCAATTAATTTTATCAAGATCTCTCCCTGCGTAACCGTTAAATTTTCAATCTCTTTGTTAAACATGTCCTTTATCTGCGTCTCGCATGATTTTACCAGCGCCTTTTGCTTTCTCTTATCACCAGTAAGTGCCAGATCGCGCTCTAACTGTCTATATCTTTGCCCTGCGAAACGGGCATACGGAATAACTTTATAAACATTGTATTTTAAACGCCGATAGGCATCGCGATCTGCCTGTGTTCTGAAAATACGCACATCTGTTATCTGTACCTCCGGGGCAACCATCCATGGTATGCGTTCCCCTTCGTATTCAACAGAATAGGTCCTTATAGTGTCATTTTTGCCCAATACCGGATATCGCGCCGCTTCTTGCGCTTTTACTACGCCAGCCACACAACAGCAAACTATAATAAGACCGATAAATTTCATAATTTTACTTCTCTGCAAAATTAAAGCAATTTTTTTCTGTATTTTATAAAGTTACGGCAAATAAAATGTTTATTGCAAACCTGTGATGATTAAATTTATAACCGCGGTATGAAAGAATTAGTGATTGATATTGAAGCGGAAAAAACCGAGATACTAAAAAGATATCGCGCTTTGCTGCGTGCAAGTAAGTCTACCTTACAAAAAGGTGATAAACGCATGATACGCAAGGCTTTTGATATGGCCCTGGAAAGCCATAAAGATATGCGCCGCAAAAGTGGCGAGCCATACATTTATCACCCCATTGCGGTAGCACAAATAGCTGCCGAAGAAATTGGCCTGGGCACTACGTCCATTGTATGCGCCCTGCTGCATGATGTTGTTGAAGACACAGATATAACGCTTGATGAAATTGAGAATGAGTTTGGAAAAAAGGTAGCCAAAATTATTGACGGCCTTACCAAAATATCAGGTGTTTTTGACACGAATAGCTCATTGCAGGCAGAGAACTTTCGTAAAATGCTGCTTACCCTTGCAGACGATGTTAGGGTAATATTGATAAAACTGGCCGACAGGCTGCACAATATGCGTACTATGGAGTTTATGCCGCGCGATAAGCAGCTTAAACTATCATCAGAAACAATTTATTTGTACGCGCCCCTTGCGCACCGCCTGGGTTTGTATGCTATTAAATCTGAACTGGAAGACCTCTCCATGAAATATATGGAGCGGGAAACTTATCAGTTCATCAAAAATAAACTCAACGAAAAAAAGGCCGAAAGGGAACGTTTTATCCGCGATTTTATTGAGCCGGTAAAGAAAACACTGGAAGGCCAGGATTTAGAGGGCGATATATTCGGGCGGCCAAAATCTATCCATTCTATATGGACAAAGATGAAGAAAAAGGCCGTTCCGTTTGAGGAGGTTTATGATCTTTTTGCTATCAGAATAATTCTGGATAGCGCGCCCGACCATGAAAAGGCCGATTGCTGGAAAGCATACTCAATAGTGACCGATCTGTACCGGCCAAATCCTGACAGGCTGCGCGACTGGATATCATCGCCAAAGGCAAATGGTTACGAATCTTTACACACCACAGTAATGGGGCCCCGCGGGCAATGGGTGGAGGTGCAGATACGCACCAAACGCATGAACGAGATTGCAGAGAAAGGCTTTGCGGCGCATTGGAAATACAAAGAAGCATCAACCGATAGCGGACTTGACCAATGGGTTAGCAAAGTGCGCGAGATGCTGAAGAACCCGGACGCGAATGCCCTGGAGTTTCTGGACGATTTTAAAATGAATCTCTTTTCTGACGAGATCTTTATTTTCACGCCGAAAGGGGCGCTTATACAGCTGCCATTAAATGCCACCGCGCTTGATTTTGCCTTTGAGATACACACCGATGTAGGTGCCAGTTGTATTGGTGCCAAAGTAAACCACAAACTGGTACCACTAAGCTACAGACTGCAAAATGGCGATCAGGTGGAGATCATCACCTCAAGCAAGCAAATACCTAAAGAGGACTGGTTGAACTTTGTGGTTACCGCCAAGGCCAAATCAAAGATCAAATCGGCCTTAAAAGAAGAAAAACGCAAAATAGCCGAGGATGGCAAGGAGATATTAGAGCGAAAAATGAAGTCGCTTAAGATCACTTACAATTCAGAAAATCTGCATAAGCTGAGTTTTTACTTTAAACTAACATCTACCCAGGATCTGTTCTTCAATGTTGCAAAGGGATTAATAGACATTAAGGATCTGAGGGAATACCAGCTTTCTGAAAAGGTAATTGAAAACAAACCGCAGGACAAGATAGATACTGAGCAGGTGCATACCCTGCTAAAAAACATCAAAACCAAAGACAGCGATATGCTGCTTATTGGCGAAGACATGCAGAAGATAGATTACAAGCTGGCTGCCTGTTGTAACCCCATCCCGGGCGATGATGTTTTTGGATTTATTACCGTAAGCGACGGTATAAAAATACACCGCACCAATTGCCCTAACGCTGCCAAATTAATGGCAAACTATGGCTATCGCATTGTTAAAGCTAAGTGGACCAACCAGCAGGAGCTGGCATTTTTAACCGGTTTACGCATTACAGGCATTGATGATGTTGGATTGATTAACAAGATAACCACCGTAATATCTAATGATTTTAAGGTGAACATGCGCTCAATAACTGTTGATAGCGATAATGGTATATTTGAAGGGTCTATAATGGTTTATGTTAATGACACCGAACATTTAGATAACCTGATAAAGAAGCTTAAAATGGTGAACGGAGTTAACACCGTGAGCCGCTTTGATACAGCTATTGAGAAAGCGTCTTGAGACACAGTCAAGAGTCAAGAATCAAGACAAATAAGTCTTTGAAGTCAAAGTCAATTATCATACAAAAATCTTGACTCTTGATTCTTGACTCTTGGTTCTTCTCTCTCCCAAATAATTAATAACTTTGACTCTTTAATAAAACACTATGCCCCAACAGGAAACCATAGCAATGGTAAAAAAGATTTTCGAGGCTTACCTTGAAAATAAAAGTTTGCGCAAAACGCCCGAACGCTTTGCTATTTTGGAAGAGATCTATTCGCGTAGCGATCATTTTGATGTGGAATCGTTATACATCCACATGAAAAACAAGAAATACAGGGTTAGCCGCGCCACGGTATACAATACGCTGGAACTGCTTGTTTCATGCGATCTGGTTACCAAACACCAGTTTGGTAAAAACATGGCCCAGTTTGAAAAATCATACGGCTACCGTCAGCACGACCATATTATTTGTATTGATTGCGGTAAGGTTGTTGAGTTTTGCGACCCACGCATCCAACAGATACAAAGTATGATGGGCGATCTGTTAAAATTTGAGATCAAGCACCACTCCTTAAATCTTTATGGAAATTGTGTAAAACTTAGAGAAGGTTTCTGTGACAGAAAAAATTAACTTTGCGACCTTTAATATAACACTATAATTTCATAATGGCTGTTGACGTATTATTAGGCCTCCAATGGGGCGACGAAGGTAAAGGAAAGATTGTTGACGTTTTAAGTGCAGGTTACGACCTGATTGCCCGCTTTCAGGGCGGCCCCAATGCAGGGCATACTTTAGAGTTTGACGGAAAGAAATTTGTACTGAACACTATCCCTTCGGGAATATTTTTTAATAACACACTTAACCTTATTGGCAACGGTGTTGTTATTGATCCTATCACCCTTAAAAGGGAATTGGATAAATTAAAAGATGCCGGCCATGACCTGCTTGCCAAAAAGAACCTGGTTATAGCAAAAAAGGCTCACCTGATATTACCTACCCACCAATTGCTTGATGCCGCTAACGAGAAACGCATGGGCGAAGGCAAGATAGGATCTACCCTAAAAGGTATTGGCCCAACCTACATGGATAAAACCGGAAGGAATGGCTTACGTATAGGCGATATAACTTTGCCTGATTTTAAAGAACGCTATCAGAAATTAGTTGGTAAACACACGTCAATGCTGCAGGCATTGTATGGTGAAGTAGCTGATTTCAGCGAGCGCGAGCAGGCATTTTTTGAGGCTATTGAGTTGATAAAACAATTCCCGCTGGTTGATTCTGAGCACCTGGTAAACAATTATATTAAAGAAGGAAAAAAGGTATTGGCAGAAGGCGCACAAGGCGCTATGCTGGATATTGACTTCGGTTCGTACCCGTTTGTAACTTCATCCAATACAACTACTGCGGGCGCGTGTACGGGTTTAGGTATTGCACCGTCAACCATTGGCGATGTGATTGGCATTTTTAAAGCCTATTGCACACGTGTAGGCGGAGGCCCCTTCCCTACCGAATTGAATGACGAAACCGGCGAGGAGCTTCGCCGCATAGGGCATGAATTTGGCGCTACAACCGGCAGGCCACGCCGCACAGGCTGGATAGATCTGCCTGCTTTAAAGTATGCTATTATGCTTAACGGTGTAACGCAAATGGTAATGACCAAGGCCGATGTGTTAAGTGGCTTTGATAAAATATACGCCTGTACCCACTACAACTATTTAGGCGAAAAAATAGACTATATGCCTTACGATATCTGCTCAGTTGATGCAGTGCCTGTATTGCAGGAAGTTGATGGCTGGAACGAAGATCTGACCGGTATAACCGAATTATCTGAGATACCTGCAAAACTGCAATCATACATTGATTACCTGGAGAAAGAATTGGGTGTACCAATTAAATATTTATCAGTAGGCCCAGACAGGAAACAGACCTTGGTGTTGCACTAAAGATTAGTTAATCTGTACATAAAAACAAAAGCCGCTCAAAAAGTCGGCTTTTGTTTTTATGTACCTATTTTTGCGCGGTGGTAAACCTATTAACAGATACCGGAATTTTTAAAAACAAGGCCTTACAATGGGCGGCAACTTTTGATGCCGTTTGTTACTTGGACTCCAACGATTTTAAAGACCCCTACGCAAAATTTGATACACTGATAGCTGTAGGAGTTAAAGATCAGATCACCGCTCCGGCAGGTTCTGCATTTGATGAACTAATACAATTTCGCAATAAGCATAAAGGATGGATAACCGGCTTTCTGAGTTACGATTTGAAGAACGAGGTAGAGAATCTAACTTCCTCAAATCCCGACCATCTTCAGTTCCCCGATCTGCACTTTTTTGCTCCCCTGCACCTTATCATTATCCGTGATAATCAGGTTGAGATCATTTCGGACGACTCTGAGCAAATTTTACAAGCTATTGAACGTCAACATACAGAAGCCGGATTTATCACCCCGGTGGCGCTTAAGCAACGCTTCAGCAAGGAGCAGTATTTAAGCGCGGCAGCAAATATAAAAGAACACATTGCCCGCGGCGATATCTATGTTACCAACTTCTGCCAGGAGTTTTATGCTGATGAAGTTGATATTGATCCCGTTGCTTTGTTTTTAGAACTGAACAGAACCTCGCCCAAACCATTCGCGGCATTTTATAAGTGGAATTACAACTACGCTCTATGCGCCTCGCCGGAACGCTTTGTGGCCAAAAGGGGCAGCACGCTAATATCACAGCCCATAAAGGGGACAGCGCCGCGCGGCGATACGGTGGAGGAAGATGAGGCTATAAAGCTACAACTGCGCAATCACGCCAAAGAGCAGCAGGAAAACGTGATGATAGTAGACCTGGTACGTAATGATCTCACCAAATCAGCTAAGCCGGGTACCGTTAAAACGGAGGAGTTGTTTGGCATATACAGCTTTAAGCAGGTGCATCAAATGATGTCAACAGTAGTGTGCGAGCTGCGGGAGGATGTTTCGGCTGTTGAGGCTGTGCGCAATACCTTCCCTATGGGTAGCATGACAGGCGCGCCGAAAATCAGTGCTATGCAGTTGATGGAGCAGTACGAACGCAGCAAACGTGGGCTATACTCAGGTGCTATTGGTTATTTCAGTCCGGATGATGACTTTGATTTTAATGTGGTAATACGCAGCTTGCTTTACAATGCTGATGCCCGCTATCTGTCCTTCCAGGCGGGCAGCGCCATTACTTACCATGCCGATGCTGAAAAGGAATACGAAGAATGCCTGCTTAAAGCTAAAGCAGTGTTAGAGGTTTTAGGGAATAAATAAGAAGTTTTGTCCCACGCGTGTGTGAGACAAAGCGGGACAAGGTGGGACAGCTTTTTCAGTAAATATCTGGAAATTAGCGGTTTGCGGTTTTTGCGTGGGACAAGGTGAGACAACTTATTCGTCAGGAAAATTAGCTGTAAAACTTGTATAAGTTATTGGCTTTCAATTAAATGAAAAATCGACTTTTTTTGTCTCACCTGCGGCTTATTTATCTACCCTTATCTTCTCGCCCATCCTAACCCCAATGGCAGAACCGTTGGCAAAAAAAGCCGAATAAGGTTTCCGTTGCAAATAAGGCACAAAGGTATCCCCGTACAAAGCTGCTACATCAGCATCAAAAACATAATCAGTCACTTGCCGCACTTGCCATGGTACATGCTGCACTTCATATTCCATAGTTGTAGTCGCATTCCAGATATTATAGCCCCAATAATGCTCAAAAATAAACTCCTCGGCGCTTCCCGATGCAATATCGGTTGGTTCATCCATTACCGTAGCGCCTAACTTATTCCATTTTTCACTCAGCTTCCACTCATACAGATGTTGGGTTTGGTTTTCACTAATGGGTATAATAGAACTACGCATAGGCAGCGCACGGTAATGCTCGCGGTAGAGATTATTGGCAATTAAAGCAATAGCATGTTTGGGTACCAGTTCACTTATAAAAACAGCACCTCGTTTCCATACCGTGCCGTCAAAATATTTAACATAAAAACGCAGGTTAACTTCTTCAAAATTTACATGAAAGGGCCAACGGATTCCCAACACACGGGTATCATCAAACAAAAAACCCACCATGCTAACCAGTGCCTTGCCTTCCCACAGATCCAACTCGGTACCGGCAGGAACATATTGCTTTAATATAGCCGGATCCACCTCATAATTGAGCATAATTAGATTAAGCCAGTTAGCAGTGAGGAAAGTTTTTGTGGGCATGACTGGCACAATGTATGATGACTACCGAAACAGATCCGGGCAAATTCGAGAAACTAAAACAATCTTATCTCCCCGAAAGAATGATGCCCGCGGGATGCGGTTTTAGCCTCTGCAGCGGGGGCCGAAAAAACATAATGCGTAACCAGTTTATCAACCAATACCAGCGAAGCGATAATAAGCGCTACACCGGCAACCTGGTTAAGGCGGTGCACTAATTTAGGCGACACCTTATCGCGTAATTTGTTAGCATAAAATGCCTTGGTAGTATCCAACCCAAACTGAACCACCAGCACGGTTAAAAACATAACCGTAATTTTCAAAACCCTGCTACTGTCATCCGCGCGAAAAATTGTGCTGGCTGTACCTATAACGGTTATCCAGTGGAACAATAGCGTAGGATTAAAAATACACATCAAAAAGCCCTTTAAAAAGTACCCGTAGCGCTTTAACCCGGTAGGCTGATCGTTACTGTAATTGATCTTTACTTTTTTAATAATGTAGCGTATGCCTACCACAAACAATATAATACTACCCACAACACCCGCTATAGTTTTGGTTTGGGCAGATACTTCAAACAACTGCGAGCCGAAAAGAATGGCACCAACAAACACTATATCGCTGCATACTACTCCCAGCGCCATGTAAATGCCTGCATGGAAGCCGCGCTCAATACTGGTTTTAATTAATGCAAAAAAAACCGGGCCGGTTAAAAACGTCAACACTATTCCAATCCCTATCCCCGAAATAACAGCCTCTATCATTTATTAGGTTTTCTTTTTGATGAGAATGCGAATATCTGTCTTATATCATAAACAACCAAAATAAATGGCACATATGTATTAACTAATGTTTGCATAATTAAAATAGTATAACTGCAATTGTAAAAAATGGCTTATGTTAGTGTTTAAATCCCAACACAATATTAACCTACATATATGGAGCAAAAAGGGGCAAAAAACTACGGGTCGGCATTGTATACCGTTATTACTGTATATTTTTTCTGGGGGTTTTTGGCCGCGTCAAACGGCATATTTATTCCCTTTTGCAAAGAACATTTTAGCCTAACCCAATTTGAATCGCAATTAATTGACTTCACTTTTTACGGCGGATACTTTATTGGTTCGCTTGTGTTATACTTCGCATCGCAAACCAGCAAGGTTGATATTTTGAACAAATTAGGTTACAAAAACGGCATTGTGATAGGTCTGGCAATATCTGCGGTTGGGGCATTGGCCATGGTTCCATCCATTAATGTTGGCTCTTTCCCTCTTATATTACTGTCCTTTTTTATCATAGCGTTAGGTTTCTCTTTGCAACAAACTGCAGCTAACCCTTTTGTAATTGCCTTAGGCCCGCCTGCAACAGGCGCCACGCGCTTAAATTTAGCGGGCAGCTTAAATAACATTGGCGGGATATTAGGACCCTTAACTGTAAAATTGATATTATTCGGCACTGCAGTATCGGCAATAGCCGCGGCTGATGTACAGATCTCTTCAATAAACAGCTTATATTACATATTGGCCGGTTTATTCATCGCGGTAGCTATCTTTTTCAAGGTATCAGACCTTCCCGTAGTAACTAACGATCAAAAGATAGAAGCGAGCACAAAAGTGAATATGCCGCTATTTATACTGTTTGTTGCCTTTTTACTGATACTGGCTGCTGATCCTATCAGCGCGAATATTGGCATACCGGGTCAATATCTTGTTTATGCGTCATTAGCCATCATATTAGGCACACTGATAAGTATCATTTTTGCATCAGCAAAGAATAAAACAGGATGGGGCGCCATGCAATACCCACAATTAATTTTAGGTATGATAGCCATTTTTACTTACGTAGGCACCGAGGTTACCATACAAAGTAATTTAGGGTCGCTGCTTAAAACCCCGGAATTCGGATCGTTTACCGAATCGCAGGTTGCACCATTTATATCACTTTACTGGGGCAGCTTAATGATAGGCCGTTTTACCGGCGCTATTGATACTTTTGATCTGTCAAAACAAACCAAAAACATATTAACATTAATAGTTCCGTTCGCGGCTTTCGCCCTGGTGCTGGCAGTTAACCACTGGTTGGGCGAAGATGTAAGCAGTCTTTATATCTATGCCATTAGCGTAGCCATACTGGTTATTGCGTTTTACATTGGTCAGCAAAAGCCCACCCGCACTTGTACAGTAATGGGGCTGTTAGGCGTGGCATTTATGCTGGGAGGACTATTTACTGTTGGCAAAGTGGCCACTTTCGCATTTATAAGCGGCGGGCTATGCTGCTCTATCATGTGGCCCTCTATTTTCTCGTTAGCTATTACAGGTTTGGGCAAATACACCAGCCAGGGCTCGGCTTTTTTAATTATGATGATATTAGGCGGCGCTATCATCCCGCCCCTGCAAGGCAAAATTGCCGATGGAGCCACTAACGTTATTCCGGGTATGAGTGGCCTTCACTTCTCTTACATTATACCGGCTCTGGGTTTTGCTTACATCGCTTTTTTTGCCTGGAAAGTGAGTATAGAATTAAAGAAACAAGGTATAGACCTTGATAATATGGAGACGGCTAAAGCCTCGCATTAAAGTATAGCCCCCTACAACATCACATACCATGAAACCAAGTTTTGACCATATATTTATGAAACTGGCTACAGACCTTGCCCTGCGCTCGCATTGCGTAAAGGCACAGGTTGGAGCGGTTTTGGCCCGCGATACACGTATTATATCAATAGGCTATAACGGACCGCCGGCAGGCACACATAACTGCGACGAGGAATGGCCCGAAACCGGCTGCGCCCGCGACTCAAAAGGGAGCTGCTCGTTGGCGCTGCATGCCGAGCAAAACGCCATACTGTACGCAGTAAAGAACGGTGCAAGATTAGAAGGTGCTACGCTTTACACTACGCTGTCACCCTGCATAGCTTGCGCCCGTCTTATTTTTTCCGCAGGGATAAAGCAGGTTTATTTCAACAAATCATACGCGCGCTATAAAGGTTTGGCCAGCGATGAAGGGGTTGATTTTTTAAACCGGTTTGGTGTGCCGACGGTAAGGTTAGAGGAAGAAGTGGTATAAGCGGCGAACGCTTGCTTCTACCAAAGGCCTCAGTGGGCTTGTCGCTTGGTAAGTCAAACGCACTTGGCTTGCCCCGCTCATTTGCCGCGGAGGCTGTTACTTTTGGCTTGATCCAAAAGTAACCAAAAGATCAAGCCAAGCTGATCGCTGCCACTACACAGGCCAGACTCCCGGCCGCGCACCTTGGCGGGCCTTTACGCACGTTTTTTATTTTTTCATTATGCACAATGATTTTATTTGATGGATTTGTCAGCAGATAAGCTTCGGGCGAAATCAGGAAAAACTGATGGCCCGTGCGCAGGGAAGGGCATAGTAATTTTTTGCTGAAGCGTAGGCCAGGTGGGAGCGACAGCGGGGCAAAATTTTACAGCCCGTGGTTTTTCCTGATTTGCAGGGCAAAGGCCCTGTGCGGCAAAGAAGCCTCTCTGCTGACTTGATTTTTTGGTTCTTTTTTATCAAGAAAAAAGAACAAAGGCTTCCGCGGCCATAGCGGGGCAAGCCAAGCGCGTAAGAAACTCCGCGCAATTGTCTGAACCAGATTATTATTGAAACGAAATTCGTCAGCAGATAAGCTTCGGATGAAAGCAGGAAAAACTGATGGCCCGTGCGTGGGCAGGGGCATAGTAATTTTTTGCTGAAGCGTAGGCCAGGTGGGAGCGACAGCGGGGCAAAATTTTACAGCCCGCGGTTTTACCTGATTTGCAGGGCAAAGGCCGTGTGCGGCAAAGAAGCCTCTCTGCTGACTTGATTTTTGTTTCTTTTTATCAAGAAAAAGAAAAAAGGCCTCCGCGGCCATAGCGGGGCAAGCCAGAAGCGTCGGACTAACCAAGCGATAAGCGACTAAAACTTAACGCTACATTAACTATCAAACTTCTCCAACAACTTCAATAAGGTCTCAAAATCCTTTGGATATGGCGCGTGTATGGTAACGTCTGTGCCATTTAATACTTTAAAGGTAACCTGATAGGCATGAAGGGCAAAACGCTTCATAATAGGCAGTTCTTCCTGTTCCTTGCCTAAGTGGTATTTACGCTTTATGGCCGACAGGAAAACAGGCTTGCCTTTGTACATTTCATCTCCTGCTATTGATGCGCGCTGGGTAGCCAGGTGGATGCGGATCTGGTGCATACGACCCGTTACCGGGCGGCATTCTACCAAAGTATAATGTTTAAAAAATTTAAGAGATTGGAACCAGGTTTCGGCACGTTTGCCCTCCTGCCTGCTTATAGTTACCGTGCCTTTACCAACGTTCAGTATCGGCAAGTCAACCAGCAGGTTATCAAAAACGTGGGTTCCATCTATCACCGCGTGATAAACTTTATTTACCTGCCGTTTTTCAAACTGCATGGATACATGGCGGTATGCTTCCGGATTTTTAGCAATGATCAGTGATCCAGAGGTCTCTTTGTCCAAACGATGGCAGATCTGCGCATCATCAGCGTATGCTTTTGCCATCCGCAGAATACTGATATCGCTGCTACCCTCTCCCCGCTCATCCAGCGAGCTGATAAAAGCCGGCTTGTTTATCACTATCAAATCATCATCCTCAAACAATATCAGGTCGGCAAACTTGGGTATCTTCATGCTTTTGTATTAGCCGGCAAAAATACGGTTAATAATTTAAAACCGCTTTAAACAGGAGATTGAAGTTATACCTGTTTTTATTATGATGACATCTTAAAAACAATTTTCAGCTTGGGCGATTGTAAATCCCGCTTAATATCAAAAGATCACATTGCTGCAGACATTAAGGCCATATTATAATTAGCTGAATAAGCAGCCAGCAAAATCAATAAAATATCCTTTGGTTTATCATCAAATAATATATTGTAATTATAACTGAGTTTTGACCAATTGATATCAGAATCAAACATCATTAGTTTTTGATGGTCTTTGTTTTCAACTACAAACTTATTCAGGAAAGTTCCGGTTGCCCTTACTAAATACTCCTCGCCGTTTGTAAACGAAATTATAATATGCCCTTTCCAATTCATCTGCATATTTGCTACCTCGGTTCCATTCTTTGTCACACAAATGGTGGTGCTAAAAATCCCGCTTGGGTTAATCTCATATTCATCTTTACCCATTATAATATGGGCTTTATAAGAAAACAAACTATCATAAATTATTTGTCCAGACCGTTCTGAACCATCCGTAAGTTCAAAGGTTTTTGAGTTGATACATTGAATTTTCATTGTATTGCTATTTTAAGTTCACATCTTTCGCATTTTCAGCTTTACGCTTCGCTTACTTCATTTTTGCATTTGGCCAGTATCGCATTCGTAAATAGTACGTGTACTGCCGCGGCGGTAGAAAGCAGTATAGATACTTTTGTAAAGTTTTCTTTAAGTATCAACGCGCAACCAATTATTGTACAGGCCCATATTATTGCGCTTGCGATATTAAAATTTCTGAGCACTGTGTTGGTGTTTTTTTTCATTGTCTTATTTTATTTGATTTCAGTAGTAAACTATATTTTCATTCGGAGGCTATTCTGCACCCCGTTTTAACTTTTCCATATCAGCAATTGTGTCTTCCAGCTTCTCCAATACCCGCCCATACATTACCCGCACTTCCCATTTATAAATTTTAATAGAAAAATAAAACATCAGCAACACCATTATAACGGCAATGGTTAGCGCAATTATTGGGATGTTTAAGGCCGGATAGTTTTGCTGTAACGCTTGGGTCATTCCCTGTTTATTCCAGGCAGACCAAATTGTACTCAAACCAATAACAACATACAGCGGATACGATAAACGTGCTATTTTTTTACTCTTAAGCTCAACATCTTTAAGCCAATTATTGAATGATTGCAGATAGTCATAACTGTTAGCACCCTGATGTAATGTTTTGATGTTGCGGGCAAGGCTGTTATTGTACCAGACTGTAAGCAGCAATAATACAGAGCAGGCAAAACCCTGCCAAAGTGCATCTACAAAGTAATGCACAACCGGAAAAACCAGCGCCATAGCCACAATCACAACCTGATTTATGCGATACATCCTTTTTACACCATCCACAGCGTGTATTGATTTTTGATTGTAGAGGTCGTTTATTTGAGGGACAACCAAACTACTTTCGTCTAAAAAGCCTTCTTTCCAAATATTTTCAATTGAGGTTTCCATTCAATATTTTTTTTAATCGTTCCTTAATTCTACCCACCCGTACAGCTATGTTAAGAGCGTTTGTATTTAGTATGTCGGCAATCTCCTCATAAGGTTTTTCCTCCAGGTACAGAAGAATAACCGCCCTGTCTATTTCTGACAACCGTCTTATAGCAATATACAGCTGATTGAGATGCTCATTTTTAAACGCTTTGTTTTCGGTTGTTATCGTATCGGGTAAAACGTCAGAAGTAAAATACGTTTGCCCGTTTCTTTTTTGTTTTTTTAATAAGGTTAAACAAACGTTTAAAGCTATGCGGTAAACCCACGTTGACCATTTGCACTGCTCACGAAAATTATCTCTGCTTCTCCATATCTGCAGGCAAACCTCCTGGTAGTAATCCTCAAAATCTTCCTGCGAGTTGGTATACGCCCTGCAGATTTTAACGATGCTTGCCGCGAATGGTAAAATTGAAGCTTTGTAAAAATCGGTACTCAATGTTTGTGTTGCCTGCTGGTTCTAATTGATCAAACTTAATAAACAAGCCAGATCAACTTGTATATAATGTTTTTGTTATTAGTGGCTTAACTTGAAGAATATAACACCCTCTTGATTTTTTTTAAGCAGATGGTGGAATGTTAAAATAAAAACAAAACCCTTCTTCTGTTGGTTATAACCTTGAAAAACAATATCTATCTATAAAAACATGAGTTATAAAAAAACCGAACCTGAAGAAAAAGGATTTTTTGAGAAGGTTAAAGAAACATTGGAGGAGCTGTGGGAAGGCACTAAAGACACAGCCGAAGACGTAAAAGACGTTGCCGAAGAAAAAATTGACGACCTTAAAAAGGCTGTCGCGCCAAAGAAAAGAGCTGCCGCGCGTAAAGTTACAACAGCTAAGGCTTCAGTTAAAAACGAAGCGACAAAAGTAGCATCAAAAGCCAAAGCAGCAGTTAAAGATACTAAAGCTAAAGTTGAGGATGTTAAAGCCAAGGCAGAAACCAAGGCTAAAGCCATAACCACCAAAGCCAAAGCAGCTGCAGCCGACGTTAAAAAGAAAGCCGATGCAAAAGTAAAAACAGTGAAAGCAGAAACAGCTGCACCTAAAGCAAGCGCCGCCAAAAGCACCGCTGCCAAAAAGCCTGCTGCTAAACGCAAACCAATGCTATAACGCAAAGTATATAAACAACAAAGGCCCCGAAATTCGGGGCCTTTGTTGTTTATGCTTCAAATTTGTAGCCTACACCTTTTACAGTTGCAACTACATCGTCGCCCAGTTTCTCTCTTAGCTTTCTAATGTGTACATCAATAGTACGGTTGGTTACTACAACCGAGTCTTCCCAGATGTTTTTAAGTATCACCTCGCGGGTATATACTTTGCCTGGTTTTGATGCCAGCAGGTAAAGCAGTTCAAACTCTTTTTTTGCCAGTACCACTTTCTGACCGTCCTTATAAACCAAATAAGCTTCGCGGTCAATAACCAGCGGGCCAATTTCCAGCTTGTTATCTGTCACGTCCTCAACAGGCGCGTTACGGCGCAGGATGGCGTTTATGCGGCTAACCAGCGCGCGTGGTTTAATGGGCTTAGCTATATAATCGTCGGCGCCAACGTTAAAACCTGCTATTTCTGAATATTCTTCGCTGCGGGCAGTTAAAAACACCATAAAGGTATTCTTAAACTCGGGCATGGTGCGCATAATACGGCAGGCTTCAATGCCATCCATCTTAGGCATCATAATATCAAGAACGATCAGATCGGGTAGTGAACGTTTGGCTTCGGCAACAGCCTCCTGGCCATTATGAGCCAAATAAACCTGGTAGCCTTCCTTCTTTAAATTGTACTCAATAAGCTCTAAAATATCAGGCTCATCATCAACAATTAATATCTTCTGTTTGGTAGTGTTGCTCATTAACAATTTTTTTGAGTAAAAGTATAAGCTTAAAAGAAGATTATGGTTAACTCAATATTAACAAATTGTTAAAAAGTACTTTATTTTAACATTCTATTGAGCCTTGGTAAATGTTTTCTTTAAAAAATCTTCAAGATCAGTGCCTGATATATTTTTTGCCACTATAACGCCTTGAGGATCAATTATGAAATTTGAAGGAATAGCATACACTCTGTAAAGCGACGGTGTTCCGCCCTCAAAGCTCTTTAACTCCGAAGCGTGCTTCCAGGTTAATTTATCTGCCTCAATAGCTTTGCGCCACAGATCTTTTTCCTCATCAAGCGAAATGCCGAGTATATTAAAGCCCTTATCTTTATAAAGATTGTATTGTTTTACAACGTTAGGATTTTCCTGTCTGCAAGGTCCGCACCACGATGCCCAAAAATCAAGCATTACGTATTTGCCTTTGTAATCTGATAATTTAACCGGCTTATCATCCAATCCTCTGATAGCAAATTCAGGCGCTTTCTGGCCAACAGACACCGGTTTGGCGGCCATCATTCTGCTTATAAAAGCCTGTACGCCGGGGTTATCGGTAAAGTATTTTTTCTCCTTCAACTTTTCGGCGTAAGCTATCAATTGCTGCTCGTAACGCGAGCTATCTAACGATACCATGGCGTAGAATGAAGCCGGAGAAGCTTCGTTCTTATCCTTAAAATCTATTAAAGCGTTGCTGTAATCCTGCACATTTTTACGGTACAGGGGAATAAATTTATTGGTAAGCTCCGCAGTTTCTTTACCTGCCTTCTCAGCCTCTGCCTGGTATTGCTCGTCTAATTGGGTATTCTTATCCCCGTAAAAGGCGCTTATCTTGTTAAATTCCTGTATTTTTTCTGAGTTTTCAGAGCCTTTAACCGTGTAAAGATGCTTTTCATCATTCATATCGGTAGAAAACTCAATTTTGTCGCCATTTTCAGCTATCAGGTCAAAAAAGAAACCGCCTATGCGCAACTTGTAAAGGTTGGCGTAAGGTGTAAAATGTTTGAACTGAAATTTACCCTCTGCATCTAAAGCAGCTGAGTCGCTTATGGTTACCCGGGTTGCACCGGCCTCTAAAAGATAGATCTTCTTAGCATCACCCGCATTTTTAATTTGTCCCGACAAGGTAAAATCGGCGTTTTGAACACAGCCGGAAGCGATGCTAAAAACAGCTAACAGGCAGATGAGATTGCGTATCTTCATTTTGTTTCTAATTCTTTTATCAGTAGCTGGTTTGTTTTCTGCGGATCGATCTTTCCGTTTGAGCGTTTCATTATCTCGCCCATAAACAAACCTAAAACGCCTTTTTTCCCTTTTTTATATTCTGTTACTTTATCAGGGAACTTTGCCAATGCTTCGCGGATAAACTCGCTTACATCGTCGCTGTCGGCTGTTATTAATAAATTAAGTTCCGTTGCCAACTGCTCGGCAGTTTTACCCGGCGATGCCAGCATGGCGGGGAACAATTTATGCGAAGCTACTGTATTATTAATTGATCCGGCGTCTATTAATTTAATTATTCCCGCCAAATTCTGTGGGCGCAGGTGCAGGTTGCTTATATTTTCGCCAGTCTCGTTCAGATGCGATTTAACCGGCCCCATTAACAGGTGCACTGCAGCTTTGTAATTAGAGGTATGTTTTATTAGCTCCTCAAAATATAAAGCGACATCCTTATCAGCCGTTATTACAGATGCATCGTACTCACTTAAGCCCAGCGTATCTGTATACTTTTTCTGCAGCTGATTAGGTAAGGCCGGTAAAGTTTTGCGGATGCTATCAACAAAAGCGTCATCCAATACCAAGGGCATCAAATCAGGCTCGGGGAAATAGCGGTAATCATTTGCCATTTCCTTGCTGCGTAAAACAGACGTTTCGCCGGTATCTGCATTAAAGTTAAGGGTGTTTTGATCTATGTGTCCACCTGCCTCAATAACACGCACCTGGCGTTCAAACTCGTGCTCAATAGCACGCTGCACGTTGCGTATAGAGTTCAGGTTCTTTACCTCGCAACGGTTGCCGTATTCGGTAGCGCCTCTTAGCCTCACAGAGATATTGGCGTCGCAACGCATGCTGCCTTCTTCCATATTGCCATCGCAAACGTCAAGATAGCGCAGCAATTTACGCACTTCTGTTAGATATTGACCGGCCTCTTCGGCGCTGCGCATATCCGGCTCAGATACGATCTCTAATAAAGGAACGCCCGCGCGGTTAAGGTCAATAAAGGAATCGTCGCACACACTATCGTGCATGCTTTTGCCCGCATCTTCTTCCATGTGGATGTGATGTATGGCGATATCTTTTGTAGTACCGTTAGATAGTTTAACAGTTATTTCGCCGCCCAAACAGATAGGCTGCTGATCCTGCGAGATCTGGTAACCTTTAGGCAGATCAGCGTAAAAATAATTTTTACGGGCAAAATGGTTATTGAGATTTATGGTGCAATTACAGGCAAGGCCCATTTTAACCGCGTACTCTACCATGCGCTTGTTAATACGCGGCAAAGTGCCCGGGTGACCTAATGAAATAGCACTTATGTGGTGGTTAGGCTCGGCGCCAAAAGTGGCCGAATCTGATGAAAAAGCTTTACTTTGGGTTGATAATTGCGCGTGAACCTCTAATCCGACAACTAATTCATATTTTTCGCCTATTTCGCCTGTCAAAATCGTCATAAAATAAAATATCGACAATAATTATTGCCTATAGCTTTCAAATATATAAATTTTCAACTTAAACCACCCAAATGATGCTCCCTACGCTGTTATTTTATACTATATAACGTGTTGTATACACCAAATTTAACTACACTTCAATTTAGCGTTAAAAGACATTCGTTTAAATAAATAGAAAATAAATTTTATTTTTTGAACAATGTTCATTTATATTTGTATTAATATATAATATGGGTACCGCCGAACGCAAAATTAGAGAAAAGGAAATACTGAGATCGCTGATACTGGACAGCGCGAAAAAACTGTTTGTAGAAAACGGCGTGGAGCAAACCACCATACGCGCCATTGCCAAAAGTATTGATTACAGTATAGGCACAGTATATGTTTATTTTAAAGATAAGAACGAAATACTGAATGCGCTGCATACGCAGGGGTTCTCTCAATTGGGCTTACAATTTAGTGCATTACAAAATGTGCATAACCCCATGGAGCGGTTAATAGCTATGGGCAGACTTTACATAGCTTTTGCATTGGAAAACCCTGATATGTACGAACTCATGTTCACCTTAAAAGCCCCGATGGAATTTCTTGATTCAAAAGACAATGAAGAATGGAACGAGGGACGCTCTGCATTTGATGCTTTAAAAAATACCGTGCAGGCCTGTATTGCAGCTGATTATTTTAAAGGGCACTCTGCAGCGGCATTAACGTTTATGATATGGAGCGTGGTACACGGCATGTGCAGTTTACACATCAGCAAGCGGGCAGGCAGTGTATGCCAGGAGAATGGTGATGATATTGTAAAAGCTGCCTTTGAAGAATTTTTAATACTTATCAGAAAGTAATATTTTTTTTAACCATTAATGAACATAGTTCATTAAATAAACAATGATCAGTAAATTTTAAGAACATAAATCCAACAGTTATGAACAACTTTTTTGAAATTTTAAAACTGAGAAACGAACCCCTCTTTTACAGCGGCCTGGTTTGCTTCATTTGCTCGGCGCTTTTTTTGCTGAACAGCAGATTTTCGCACTTAAGGGTTAACAATGTAAATGCATGGCACAAACCGTTTAAGTTTGCCTTATCCATAGGCATTTTTTGCTGGACAATGGGTTGGCTGCTATTTTATTTGCAAATGTCAGAACAGACAACGCTTTACACCTGGGTATCAATTGCTTTATTGGGGTTTGAACTTTTTTATATTACGCTGCGTGCAGCCCAGGGGCAACTATCGCACTTTAACCGAAGCTCACCGTTTAACATCGCTATGTTTGCGGCAATGGGCATTGCTATAAGCGTTGTCACCTTATGGACAGCTTACCTGGGTGTTTTATTTTGTATCCGGCCGGTACCGTTAATACCATTGCACTACCTATGGGGCATACGTATGGGGATATTTATATTTGTGGTATTTGCTTTCGAGGGCGGATTAATGGGCAGCCGGATGGCTCATACCATCGGCGGACCAGACGGCGATGAGGGTTTGCCACTGCTTAACTGGAGCAAAAAATTTGGCGATGCCCGCATAGCGCATTTTGTGGGCATGCATGCATTGCAGGTATTACCTTTACTATCATTTTATGTTTTGCATAGTGTTGCTGCTGTGCTTTTGGTAAGCGCGTTGTATGGTTTATTGGCTTTGCTGGTATTGATACAGGCCTTGAAAGGAAAACCGCTAATAGCGGAAAAGTTGCCCAAAGTGGTTTTGCAGGGCTGAGGTGTGTTAATAGGTAATACGCAATTTGTCATTTCGACAAGCGAAGCATAGGATTGTGCGAGAGGGCGCTGGAGAAATCTTTTCGAAGCGATAAGCCGCCCTTTCCGCTTTATCGATTAACTCAGGTTGACATAAGCGACGGCTTATCGCTTCGAAAAGATTTCTCTTTCGCGCCAATGCACAAAGCCCCCTGTGCTCTATAGAAATGACAAGAGGAATAGGATGAAAGAAAATTTTCTAAGAAGAAAATTATTATGATATTATCCCTCTCGCCTTCTCTAACACCCTGTCCAAACCACTCAAATCTTTACCACCCGCGGTGGCAAAAAATGGCTGACCGCCGCCGCCGCCCTGGATCTCTTTGGCCAGTTCGCGTACTATTTTGCCGGCATCAAGGCCTTTGTCTCTTACCAGGTTTTCAGCAATCATCACTGTAATGCTGGGTTTACCATCTGTGGCGGCAACCAGCACCAGGAACAGGTCAGACACAATATCTTTTAGCTGATAAGCCAGGTTTTTTACCGCGTCGGCATTAGGCAGATCAACTTTTTGGGCGATGAAATTAATGCCGTTTATGTTTTCCGCCTTTTTAGCCAATTCATCTTTTAATCCGGATGATTTCTCTAATATGCTTTTCTCTATTTCCTTTTTAAGGCGATTGTTCTCATCTATTAAGCCTTCAACACTTTTGCTGATGTCTTTTGGATTCTTCAATAATTCCTTCAGATCATTCAGCAACTTGCTTTGTGCAATGATATATTGCTCGGCAGCAATGCCGGTAATAGCCTCTATACGGCGAACACCGGCGGCAACAGCGCTTTCTGATATGATTTTAAAGTAACCTATAGCTCCTGTTGCCGGCACGTGGGTACCGCCGCAAAGCTCCTTGCTGAAGGTTTCATCAAATGTGATAACCCGCACATAATCGCCATATTTTTCGCCAAACAGGGCGGTTACGCCGCTGCTGATGGCAATATCATAAGGTACATTACGCTCCTCTTTTAAGGCGATGTTGGCACGGATCTTTTCGTTAACTATCGCTTCTATCTGCGCCAGTTCCTCGTCGGTAACTTTGGCAAAGTGCGAAAAGTCAAAACGCAGGTACTCCGCATTAACCAATGAACCTTTTTGGTTTACATGCGTACCCAAAACGTTTTTCATAGCAGCATGCAACAGGTGCGTAGCGCTATGGTTGTTCATGATGCTGGTGCGCAGGCTCTTTTCAACAATGGCTGTTAAGGCATCGTCAATATCTTCGGGCAGTTTATCCACGTAGTGAACAATCAGGCCGTTCTCTTTTTTGGTATCGGTAACGTAAACTACCTCCCCATCCGGGAAAACCAGTTCGCCCTTGTCCCCTACCTGCCCGCCGCTTTCAGCATAAAAAGGTGTTTTATCTAATACTATCTGGTATTGGTCTTTACCCTTTGCGGTTACCTTGCGGTATTTTACAATATGGGCAATGGTTTGCGTTTCATCATAGCCGGTAAACTCAACGGTATCATCCTCTTTTAAAACAACCCAGTCGCCGGTATCAACAGCTGATGCAGCGCGGGAGCGGGATTTTTGAGCTTCAAGGGCTTTATTGAATCCTTCCATATCGACATTCATACCACGCTCTCTGGCCATAAGTTCCGTTAAGTCGATCGGAAAACCGTAAGTATCCGATAACTCAAAAGCATAACCGCCATCTATAGGGTCCGGAGTTTTAGTTGGGTCGAAAGGCTTATCTCCAAATTGCCAACCTGCAAGCAATGCGGCTTTATCAAACAAAGCAATGCCTTTTTCTAATGTTCTAAGGAACGATGACTCTTCCTCCAAAACCACCTTCTGCACAAAATCCCTCTGGCTATATAATTCATCAAATACTCCCTTAAACTGCTCGGCAAGCAAAGGCACCAATTGATTGATAAATGGCTCCTTAAATCCTAAGTTCTGATAGGAATATCTAACTGCCCTGCGTAATATCCTGCGGATAACATAACCTGCTTTATTATTAGATGGCAACTGCCCATCTGCAATGGCAAAGCTAACGGCACGGATATGATCAGACAGCACCCGCATGGCTACAGCGGTGCCCCAATCTGCATCGCCGGGCTCGGCGGCAGCATTATATTTGATGCCTGATCTCCCAGCAATAAAATCAATTATCGGCGTAAATACATCTGTATCATAGTTAGATGATTTGCCTTGCAACACCCGCACCAAACGCTCAAAACCCATCCCTGTATCTACATGCTGTGCAGGCAGCTCCTGCAGCGAACCATCCTTTAAACGGTTAAACTGCATAAATACGTTGTTCCAGATCTCAATAACCTGCGGGTCATCAGCATTAACTAAGGTAGCACCGTCAACCTTTGCGCGCTCTTCGTTAGAGCGGTTATCGTAGTGAATTTCGGAACACGGCCCACACGGACCTGTCTCGCCCATTTCCCAAAAGTTATCTTTCTTATTGCCTAACAAAATGTGGCTTTCGGGTACGCCCTGTTGCTTCCAAAAGTCATAAGCTTCCTGGTCTTTAGGCAGGTTTTGCTTTTCATCACCTTCAAAAATGGTAACGTACAGGCGGTCTTTATCAATACCGTAAACTTTGGTTAAAAGTTCCCAGCTCCACTCAATGGCTTCCTTTTTAAAATAGTCGCCAAAGCTCCAGTTGCCCAGCATTTCAAACATCGTATGGTGGTAGGTATCAATACCTACTTCCTCCAGGTCGTTATGCTTGCCGGATACACGCAAACAACGTTGTGTATCTGCCACACGCGCCGATTTAGCAGGCGCTTCGCCTAAAAATATATCCTTAAACTGATTCATTCCGGCATTGGTGAACATCAGCGTAGGGTCGTTTTTAACAACTATGGGTGCAGAGGGTACAATGGTGTGCCCTTTGGATGCAAAAAAATCAAGAAAAGCCTGGCGTATCTCGTTAGCGGTCATTATCAAAATATCTATTTAATATAGTGTACTACTATACTTTGAGTGCAAAAGTGTGAATTTTTGCGCAATAATGTAAAGTTTTGTAAACATGTATAATCGTTTTATTTAACACATATAATATATCAACCTAAGTAACGAGCGAGCGCAAAGGCCTGCCGAAAAACGCGGGCCACGGGTAAAAGCCCTGAGCGGGGAAGGATTTTTTCGGCTTGATGTTTGGTTACTTTGCATCTAAGGTAAACGGCGAAGCCTTCTTGAGCACCTTAGAAATAAAAACAATATGCGAAAAACTACTAGCCTTAGCGGCAATGAGCGGCACCACGCGACAAGCCATGCGCTAAGAACTCGCCAAATGACCGGCATAATGCACGTCCTGTCTAGTTCGGGATTGCTTCGTTCCTCGCAATGACGCCGATTTATAATTTTTTGTGATATTTAAAAATGCAAGCCATCATCATCACCCAACCCGGCGGACCGGAAGTTTTACAAATTGAAGAACGCCCTGTTCCGGCGTATGGCGAAAATGAGGTACTGATAAAAGTTGCTGCCGCAGGCATAAACCGCCCGGATATTTTTCAGCGTAAAGGTAACTATCCTCCACCCAATGGTGCACCTGCAGATATTCCCGGACTGGAAATTGCCGGTACCATAGCTGCAATTGGCAGCAAAGTAAGTCGCTGGCAGGTTGGCGATAAAGTTTGCTCATTAGTTAGTTGTGGTGGTTATGCCGAATATTGTAACGTACCCGAAGGGCAATGTTTACCAATTCCTGAAAATTTAAGTTTTACAGAAGCAGCATCATTGCCCGAAACTTTCTTTACCGTTTGGAGCAATGTTTTTAATGATGATTTTTTGAAGGCCGGGGATAGTATGCTGGTACACGGCGGTTCGGGCGGCATTGGCAGCACAGCCATACAAATAGCAAAGGCTTTAGGCATTACAGTTTACACCACGGCCGGCTCTGCTGATAAATGCGCCTTTTGTGAAAGCCTGGGAGCCGACAGGGCCATTAATTATAAAACTGAAAACTTTGCTGATGTTGTAAAACAGCTTACCAATGGCCGGGGAATTGATTTAATACTGGACAGCATTGGCGGCGATTATACTCCGCTCAATTTACAATCGTTGGCAGAAGAAGGGCGGCTTGTTATCATCAACGCGGTTAAAGGTAAAAATGCAGCAATTGATCTTTCGTTGGTAATGCGTAAGCGACTGCTGATAACAGGATCAATGCTGCGCCCTAGGGATACTGCTTTTAAAAGCGCGGTTGCGCGTCAACTTGAAGAAAAGGTATGGCCCTTTTTAATATCGGGCAAAATAAAGCCCGTTATTTTTAAAGCTTTCCCTGCCGCGCAGGCTGCAGCCGCCCACAGCTTAATGGAAAGCAGCGAACACATGGGAAAGATAGTGCTTGAATTTTAATTAGCAGATTGAAGATTACCGCCGTGAGTTACTGTTATCATCGGTAATACTATTACGTAACAGCGCCATGTACACCAAAGACTGCGGCAGCAATAAACCCGCGGTTAATAATGCCATAGATTTAGACATGGATAGGTTATGCAGAAAAGGCATATCAAAAATGTAACCGGTTATAGCCAAAATTGCTAAAAATGCTACGATCATAAAAAATAGCTGAGCCGTCATGTTAAACATTTTTGGTGCCTGTGCGGTAACAAAAGCAAAGCCCATAGTTAGCATGGCCAGGCACGATGCCGATGTTAAGGCCATTCTACCCGGAGCGACATCGGCCGCGCTTTCTTTAACCAGAAATTCATCTATTCGTAAATTCACATCAAAGGCATACTCAAACAAAGTAAGTGCCGATAACACAAAGGCTATAAGGTTAAGTGGAATGATGATATTAAAGTGCTTCTCAGCATCATCAATAAAAAATAACGCTACCGTGCCGCAAAGTAAAAGGCAAATGGCGGTATTAACTTTCATGCTGGGAAAACCCGGCAGGGCGGTTTTAAGCAACTCAATATCAAACAGCCAGCCGGCTATTGAAGCCACAGAAACAGCTATTATTACCCATGAGGTAATTTTTATAAATGGGGATTTATCAGGCATTGGTTATAATGGTTTTTAAAGATGCGAGTTTTTAGGAGAAAAAAAAATCTAAAAAATAAATTGCAGCACCTAAATTTAAATTAAGCGTGTTTGGAAGATTTAAAAGAAGCGTTGGGCGGTGCGATTCCTTCCTTGGGGGAGGAGGAGGAAGGGGTTAACAGAACATTTTATATTTGCACAACAACCCCTACCCGCCATTTCACAACCCACCCCACCCTTCCCCGGGGAAGCAGTTTTGATGGTAACCATTCTTTCGGACACGACTAATTAAAATTTTGAACCTCAATAGAAGTGTTAATTGCGCCCTTCCGTTCAATTATTAATATTTGTTTATCAATCCCAAAAAAATCTCTAAATAGCTATTTTAAATCTTGTTAAAAATCTTAACTTTGCGCCCTGAAATAGCGGATAGTTGATGCTATTCTATTTTTAAAAAGTTTATTTAAAAATTACCAGGTAATATATGCCAAACATTGGAAAAATATCACGGATCATCGGTCCGGTAGTCGATGTCAGCTTTGCTGATGCTCACCTTCCCAGAATTTATAACGCGTTAGAGATCACCAAATCAACAGGCCAAAAGATAATTCTTGAGGTTCAGCAGCATTTGGGCGAAGATCGTGTTCGCGCTATCGCAATGGATTCAACCGACGGTTTACTGCGCGGTATGGACGTTATTGACTTAGGTACAGCTATCAAAATGCCTGTCGGCGATGATATTAAAGGTCGTGTATTTAACGTGGTTGGTGATGCTATTGACGGTATCCCTGATCTGGATAAATCTAACGGTCGCCCTATTCACAATGAGCCACCTCGTTTTGAGGACCTATCAACAGAGGCTGAGGTATTGTTTACCGGTATTAAAGTAATTGACCTTTTAGAGCCATACTCTAAAGGTGGTAAAATTGGATTGTTTGGTGGTGCCGGTGTAGGTAAAACCGTATTGATCCAGGAACTGATCAACAATATTGCGAAAGCATATGATGGTCTGTCTGTATTTGCAGGTGTAGGCGAGCGTACACGTGAAGGTAATGACCTTTTGCGCGAGATGCTTGAGTCTGGCATTATCAAATACGGCGATGCATTTATGCACTCAATGGAAGAAGGCGGCTGGGACCTATCTAAGGTAGACACCGCTGCTTTAAAAGAATCAAAAGCAACATTCGTTTTCGGACAAATGAACGAGCCTCCCGGTGCACGTGCACGTGTGGCGCTTTCAGGATTAACTATTGCTGAGTACTTCCGCGATGGTGATGCTGACGGTAAAGGCCGTGATATATTATTCTTTATTGATAACATCTTCCGCTTTACACAAGCCGGATCTGAAGTATCAGCGTTGTTAGGCCGTATGCCATCAGCGGTAGGTTATCAGCCAACATTAGCTACAGAGATGGGTGTGATGCAGGAGCGTATCACTTCAACCAAACGTGGCTCTATTACATCAGTACAAGCGGTATACGTACCTGCGGATGACTTGACCGACCCTGCGCCGGCCACAACCTTCGCCCACTTAGATGCTACTACTGTACTTTCACGTAAAATTGCCGAGTTAGGTATTTACCCAGCGGTGGATCCACTGGATTCAACTTCACGTATCCTTAGCCCTGCTGTATTAGGTGATGAGCACTACAACACAGCTCAGCGTGTTAAAGAAATTTTACAACGTTACAAAGAGTTACAGGATATCATCGCCATTTTAGGTATGGACGAGCTTTCTGAAGAGGATAAACTGGTTGTATCACGCGCACGCCGTGTTCAGCGTTTCCTTTCTCAGCCGTTCCACGTTGCCGAGCAGTTTACCGGCTTAAAAGGTGTATTGGTTGATATTAAAGAAACTATCCGTGGCTTTAACATGATTATGGATGGCCAGGTTGACGAATATCCTGAAGCAGCATTTAACCTTGTAGGCAGCATTGAAGATGCTATTGAAAAAGGTAAGAAATTGTTAGCTGAAGCAAACGCATAAGTTTTTTGTAAGTTGTAGGTTATAAGTTGTATGACTTTTAACCTACAACATACAACTTATAACATACAACTTATAAAATGACATTAGAAATTCTTACTCCCGATAAAAAAGTGTTTGAAGGCGAAGCTACTTCGGTAACTTTACCGGGCACTGTGGGTTTTTTTGAGATATTGAATCACCACGCTCCTATTATATCTACTTTAAAGGATGGTAAGTTAACCGTTCGCGGTGCGGGTAAACAGGAGGACGTTTTTTTTATTAAAGGCGGCGTTGTTGAAGCATCAAACAATAAAGTGGTTGTTTTAGCCGAAGGGATAGAGCATAAATAAGCCCCCCGGCCCCCTAAAGGGGGAGTTTAAAATCTTAAAGCCTTTCCGGAATCGGAAAGGCTTTTTTTTGTCATTATGAGCAACAGGTCAAATGGGATATTGGCACCACCTTTGTTAAATTTTTACTACTGATGGCATGCCATCAAAATAATACTTAATTTCACCGTATAATTCGTCTGCCCTATGAGATCGAAATTTTTTATTGGCGCTCTGCTGCTTTTATTGAGTGTAAGCGCTGCCTACGCCCAGGATTATTTAAAAGGTAAAGTGATAGATTCCGGCACGGATAAGGGCTTGAGCGACGTATTTATAAAAAACGTAACCAAAAATAAAATCACCATTTCAGAAGCAGATGGCAAGTTTGAAATTCAGGGCTCGGTGGGCAACCTGCTTATATTTTCATCCTCAGGTTATCTTTCGGATACATTGGTGGTTATTGATGCGCAGTCCCTCAACATCCGGCTAAAAGTTAATCCTGCTCTTTTAAAAGAAGTAAATATCAATTCGTCAAAAAGTTTTGATCCGCATACAGAATACCCGGAGATCTATACCAAAAGCAAAGTGTACATACTTTCGCCAAGCACCATTTTTTCTAAAGAAGCAAAGAACGCCCGTCGCCTGAAAAAATATTTTGCACAGGAAGAAAAGGAACGAGAAATTGACCGCGCCTTTAGCATAGCTTACGTAAGTAGCCTTATACCGATAAGAGGCAATGAGCTGCAAACGTTTATGGCTATGTACCGGCCCACTTATGATTTTATACAACGCACCAGCGGCCCTACACTGGCAGCTTATATTAACGATTCGTATATAAGGTATAAGGCGCTTACGCCTGAACAACGCAAACAAAGCAGTTTGACGGGACAATAAGGCGTATACAACTACAGGTTGTTTTTGGTTATTTTTAACAATCTGGTTAATTTTAATGTCTAATAATCAGCAACTTAAAATAACTGTATACAAAAAATACTGGAGTGTATAGCTGTATACGGCTACACTACATAATAAAAATTAGCATTGCCATTTATTTTTTATGAGATCATCCTTAAAAACCTTTTTAATAACATTATTTACGCTTGGTTCATTGACCGTACATGCTCAAAAAAGCAAACCGCTTTTTCCTGAAGCTCCGGGCATTGTATCGTATACCTACCGGAAAGATTTTCAAAAGGATATGGCGTCTACCTTAGATATTGTTAAACAAAATGGTATTACCGATATTGAATTTTCTAATCTTTTTGGCCGCACGGCTGATGATATCAGAAAATTATTGGACGAGCGCGGAATAAAATGCTCATCATTCGGTGTAAACTATGAGGACGCCGTTGAAAAAACTGAAGTTGTAGCAGCCAATGCTAAAAAACTAGGTGCCATATACGTGCGGGTTGCAGCTATACCACATAAAGGCAAATTTACATTAGCAGATGCCAAAGGCGCTGTAGAAACGTTTAACTGCGTTGGTAAAACGCTGAAAGAAAAGTACGGCCTTACCTTTATTTACCATAACCACGGTTTTGAGTTTGAGCCATATGAAGACGGAACTTTATACGATTACATTGTTAAAAACACAGACAAACGTTATGTAAGCTTTGAGTTAGACATACTCTGGGCATTTTTTCCCGGGCAGAACCCCGCCGAACTTATAAAACATTACCCTAAACGCTACAAAACCTTGCATTTAAAGGATCTTCGTAAAGGCGTGCAGGGAAACCTGTCAGGCGGAACATCTGTAGAAAATGATGTGGTGTTAGGCACCGGGCAGATAGATATTCCCGCTGTAATAAAGGCCGCCAAAAAAGCCGGTATCAAGCACTATTATATTGAAGATGAAAGCAGTTCATCTTTAACCCAGGTTCCGCTAAGCATCGCTTATTTACAAGGGTTAAAGAAATAACGCTATACCAGGTATTCAAACAAAGTTTGATCGCGGTTAAGCTCTATAATATCAAAGCGGTAATCCTTCATGCGTTTCAGCAGCCCCTCATAGTCTTCGCGGTTAGTTAGTTCAATACCTATCAATGCCGGGCCCTGCTCCTTTTCTGTTTTTTTGATGAATTCAAAGCGGGTAATATCATCATGATGGCCCAATACATTGTTAACAAAAAGCTTTAAAGCTCCAGGACGTTGGGGAAAGCGGACGATGAAATAATGTTTTAGGCCCTCGTATAATAACGACTTTTCCTTTATCTCCGCCATGCGGTCAATGTCATTATTACCGCCACTGATAACGCAAACCACTTTCTTACCGCGAATTTTCTCAGCGCAGGCATCCAACGCCGCTACAGAAAGTGCCCCGGCGGGTTCAACAACTATTGCATCCTCATTATATAATGTCAGTATTGTAGTGCAGACTTTGCCTTCTGCAACCGTCAGCATATCATCTAATACCTGTTTACAAATGGAATAGGTTATATCGCCCACACGTTTAACCGCGGCACCATCTACAAAACGGTTAATTGTATCCAGCGCAACAGGCCCTTTATTTTCTATGGCTTTTAACATCGATGGTGCGCCATCGGGTTCAACACCAATTATTTGTATGCCGGCATTTTGATTCTTCAAAAAAGTTCCCACTCCTGCCGAAAGGCCACCACCACCTACGGGCATAATAACAACTTCCACGCCGGGCAGATCTTCTAATATTTCAACGCCAACAGTTCCCTGGCCTTCAATAACGCTTAGGTTATCAAATGGAGGAACGAAGGTCATGCTATGCTCAGCGGTATATTTAAGTGCTTCGGCCAGGCAATCATCAAAGGTATCGCCAACCAGGATGATCTCTACATTGCCATCGCCAAACATTTCTGTTTGCTTCACTTTTTGACGGGGAGTTATCTCGGGCATAAAAATTACGCCTTTTATATCGAGTTTTTTGCACGAGAATGCCACACCTTGTGCGTGGTTACCCGCGCTGGCACAAACTACACCTCTATTTAACTCATCAGCGCTAAGCTGGCTGATCATATTATAAGCCCCACGCAGTTTGTACGAGCGGACCACTTGCAGGTCCTCGCGCTTTAAATAAATTTCGGCCTGGTATTTAGCGGATAGTTTGGGATGATAAATAAGCGGCGTATGCTTGGCTATACCTTTTAACCTTTGCTCCGCCGCTTTTGAGTTTAATTTATCATGCATGAGGGTAAATATATTAAAAATGAAAGTCATGCTGAACTTGTTTCAGCATCCCACATGCTAAGCAGGCGTTCACCTGTCTATGGGATGCTGAAACAAGTTCGGCATGACTTTTTTCTATTGGGAACTAATCTCTAATCACCAATCAACAAATCACTATAAATTTTCCGCCAGCCAATCGCCAACTTCGCTGGTTTTGTAAGCTTTGTTTTTGCCTGCTAAGTCTTCAGTAACAATACCATCAGCTAATGATTTGTTAACTACCACACGGATAGCTTCTGCTTCCTCTGTCAAACCAAACGCATCCTCAAACATCATAGCAGCTGATAATACCGTTGCTAAAGGGTTAGCAATGTCTTTGCCTGCAGCTTGCGGATAAGAACCGTGTATAGGCTCATATAATGAGGTATGAACACCTTTTGATGCCGACGGCATTAATCCCATTGATCCGGAAATAACTGATGCCTCATCGGTCAAAATATCACCAAAAAGGTTTTCTGTAATTAATACATCATAGCTGTTTGGCCATTGTACCAAACGCATTGCAACAGCGTCAACAAACTCATAGCTTACGGTAACTTCAGGATAATCTTTTTCCATGGCCTGTACGGTTTGCCTCCAAAGGCGGGATGTTTCCAATACGTTAGCTTTATCTACACAACACAATTTTTTACCGCGTGTCATGGCCAGTTCAAAGCCTAACTTGGCTAAACGGGTTACTTCATCTTTAGTATACGTACAGGTATCATATGCTGTATTGCCATCTTCTGAACGACCGCGTGCGCCAAAATAAATGCCGCCGGTAAGCTCGCGCAAAATAATAAGGTCAGTACCTTCAATGCGCTCACGCTTTAACGGTGAGTTATCAATTAATGATGGGAAGGTAAACGTTGGGCGTACGTTAGCATACAGGCCCAATGCTTTGCGCATTTTTAACAAACCTTGTTCAGGGCGCACTTTTGCGGTCGGATCGTTATCAAAACGTGGGTGACCAATAGCGCCGAACAGTACAGCGTCAGCAGCCATACAAATTTCGTGGGTTGAGTCAGGGTACGGCTCACCCACCGCGTCAATAGCGGCAGCGCCTGTTAAACCTGATGTCCAGGCAATTTCATGACCGAATTTTGCGGCCACCGCGTTTGATACTTTTACTGCCTGATCTATAACCTCAGGACCAATTCCGTCTCCTGCTAAAAGGGCGATGTTTAATTTCATTGTATAGTTTTAATGTGATGTTCAATTTAACTGTCATGCCGAACTTGTTTCGGCACCTCATTAGAAAAGTCGGCGACCTGTCCGTGGGATGCTGAAACAAGTTCAGCATGACGTGATCTATATTTACTAAATTATGTTCAGCATCTTCTGCGTTGCTTTAATGGCGCATACCGTTTGATCTGAATCCAGGCCGCGGGTTATAAACTTGCGGTCGCTGGTTTCCCAGGTGATGATAGTTTCGCACAACGCGTCGGAGCTACTGCCCGGCGCTATACGTACTGCATAATCTATAAGTCTTGGCAATTCCCTGTTTTTTTTATGATAAACTTTTGTTAACGCGTTCATAAAAGCATCAAATTGTCCGTCGCCCTGCGCGTTTTCTTCAAAGCTTTCGCCATCGATTACCATAGAAAGTGTTGCCGAAGGCCTCAGCCCCATAGCATGCATTAAAACGTACGAGTCGATCTTTACCTTATCTTCATACAGACTACTGTCTAATACGTCAGAGATAATGTAGGGCAGATCTTCTTTTGTAACCGTCTCTTTTTTATCACCCAACTCAATAACACGCTGGGTAACTTTTTTCAGGTCGGCATCATTCAGCTTCAGGCCCAACTCCTGCAGGTTTTTCTCGATATTGGCTTTGCCCGATGTTTTACCTAAGGCGTACTCGCGCTTACGGCCAAAACGTTCAGGCAGCAGATCGTTAAAATAGAGGTTGTTCTTATTATCGCCATCGGCGTGGATGCCAGCTGTTTGCGTAAACACATTATCGCCAACAATTGGTTTGTTAGATGGTATACGCACGCCCGAAAAGGTCTCGACCAATTTACTAACGGTATAAATAGACGTTTCTGAGATCTGCGCGACAACATCAGGAACAAAGTCGTGCAATACGGCAATGGCACTGGCCAATGGCGCGTTGCCCGCGCGCTCGCCCATCCCGTTTACCGTTAAATGCAAGCCGTTTATGCCGGCTTTTACCGCTTCCAGTACATTCGCTGTACCCAGATCATAGTCGTTATGGGCATGAAAATCAAAGTGAATCGTCGGATAACGCTCTTTAGTTTTGCTGATGAAAAGGAAAGTTTCCAGCGGAGTTAAAACGCCCAGCGTATCAGGCAGCATTATCCTTTTAACAGGTTGCTGTGTTAAAAAGTCCAGGTACTGAAAAACGTAATCCGGCGAATTGCGCATGCCGTTACTCCAGTCTTCCAGATACACATTAGTAGCAATACCATTGCTTGCAGCCAGTTGTATTACATGCGCTATCTCTGCAAAGTGTTGCTCGGGTGTTTTTTTAAGCTGATGCGTTAAATGGTTAAGCGAACCTTTGGTAAGCAGGTTTTGCACCTTTACACCGGCCCTCAACATCCAATCTACAGATACGCCGTTATCAACAAAGGAGAGTACCTCAATATTGTTTGAATAGCCGTTCTCTGTAGCCCAGGCGGCGATGGTTTTAACCGATTGGAATTCGCCATCAGAAACGCGCGCGGAAGCAACTTCTACCCTATCAACCTTCAGTTCTTCCAGCAGCAGCTGCGCTATGGTCAGTTTTTCGGATACAGAAAACGACACCCCCGATGTTTGTTCCCCATCGCGGAGTGTGGTATCCATTATCTCTATTCTTCTTTTTTCCATTGCTGGGTTTATAACGTAAAAGGGCTCGTTGTGAAGCGAAATATATAAAAGTCATGCCGAACTTGTTTCGGCACCTCATCAGAAAAGTCGCAGACCAGTCCGTGGGATGCTGAAACGAGTTCAGCATGACATTACTCTTTTTTAAAACTCTTTCGCCTCGGCAAAAGTCTCAATATCAGATTTAAGGCTTAACAGATAATCAATATCATCAAAGCCATTCAACATGTTGTTCTTTTTGTAGGAGTTGATGTCGAATGATTCCTTTTCGCCTGTTGCCAATAAGGTAATGGTTTGTTCTGGCAGGCTGATCTCCAACTCCGTATTCGGGTCGGCGTGAATAGCCGAAAATATTTTATCGGCAAACTCAGGGCTCACCTGTACCGGCAATACACCAATGTTTAAGCAGTTGCCTTTAAAAATATCTGCAAAAAAGCTGGATACCACACAACGGAAACCGTAATCGTAAACAGCCCAGGCAGCATGCTCGCGCGATGAACCCGAACCAAAGTTTTTACCACCAACCAGTATCTTACCACTGTAAGTAGGGTTGTTCAATACAAAATCCTGCTTAGGGCTGTTATCCGGATTGTAGCGCCAGTCACGGAACAGGTTATCGCCAAAACCAACACGCTCTGTAGCCTTTAAAAAGCGGGCCGGGATGATCTGGTCGGTATCTATATTCTCTATCGGAAGCGGCACTGCCGTGCTTCTCAATACTGTAAATTTATCGTATGCCATATTTTTTAAGTCGATGGTCTATAGTCCATGGTCGATAGATAGCTTTTGCTATGGACTATCAACTATGGTCTATGGACTGAATTACGCGTATTCTTCTGTTAATAATGTCCTCGGATCTGTTACTACACCGGTAACCGCTGCTGCCGCTGCTACCAGCGGGCTGGCCAGCATAGTGCGCGCACCTGGGCCCTGGCGCCCTTCAAAGTTCCTGTTTGATGTACTTACTGCGTATTTGCCGGCAGGTACTTTGTCATCATTCATAGCTAAACAAGCGGAGCAGCCGGGCTGACGAAGCGTGAAACCTGCTTCGGTTAAAATATCCAGTATACCCTCTTGTTTTATCTGGCTCTCTACAATGTGCGATCCCGGCACCAGCCATGCGGTAACGTTATCTGCTTTATGACGCCCCTTTACCAACGATGCAAAAGCGCGGAAATCCTCGATACGGCCATTGGTACAGCTGCCCACAAATACATAGTCAACCTGTTTACCTATCATGTGCTCACCTTCGTGGAAGCCCATGTATCCTAATGATTTCTCGTAAGTAGCAGCACCGCCTTCAACATGTGCAGCATCCGGAATATCATGCGATATACCCATACCCATACCCGGGTTGGTACCGTAGGTTATCATCGGCTCAATGGTTGAACCATCAAAATTATATTCTTTGTCAAACACCGCGTCGGCATCTGTTTTCAATGTTCTGTAGTAAGCTTCCGCTTTATCCCAGGCTTCACCTTTAGGGCTAAACTCACGGCCTTTTACATAGTTAATGGTGGTTTCGTCAGGAGCTATCATGCCACCGCGTGCGCCCATTTCAATACTCAGGTTACAAACCGTCATACGGCCTTCCATGGTCATGTTCTCAAAAACATCTCCTGCGTACTCAACAAAATAGCCTGTTGCGCCCGATGTTGTTAACTGAGATATAATGAACAAGGCAACATCTTTAGGTGTAACCCCAATACCTAATTTGCCATTAACGTTAATGCGCATTTTTTTAGGCTTTGGCTGCATAATACATTGCGATGCCAATACCATTTCAACTTCAGACGTACCGATACCAAACGCGATTGCGCCAAAAGCACCGTGCGTAGATGTATGCGAGTCGCCGCAAACTATGGTTGAACCAGGTTGGGTAATACCATACTCCGGACCAACTACGTGAACAATACCGTTTTTTTGGTGACCCAAACCCCAGTGGCTAATGCCATACTCGGCAGTGTTTGATTCAAGCGCTTTTAGCTGGTTTGCAGAAAGCGGATCTTGTACCGGTAAATGCTGATTAATGGTTGGCGTGTTGTGGTCTGCCGTTGCGAATGTACGCTCAGGATATAAAACCTTTATACCACGGCTTTTTAAACCTAAAAACGCTACCGGACTGGTAACTTCGTGAATAAGGTGGCGATCTATAAAAACCACACTCGGGCCGCCTTCAATCTTGCGGATCACGTGACTGTCCCACACCTTATCAAATAATGTACTGCTCATTTTGTTATAGTTAATTAGTGATTTGTTAATCAGAGATTGGTGTCCCTTATTACCTTATCACTTGTGTTTTGTTCAAATTTAATTACTTACCTTCTCGCTTGCCATTAAGCCAACCAGATCGTCATCATTAATATCCAGTTTGCCATCGGCTAAGGTTAAAAAGCGATGATAAGCGTCGGCCAATTCTTCTTTGCTCAGGTTGTAACCTAAACGGTCAAGATGATATTTTAGCGCATGTCTTCCGCTGCGGGCGGTCAACACAATTGTAGCGCTTGGGAAACCAACATCTTCCGGACGGATGATCTCGTAATTTTCCCTGTTTTTCAAGAAGCCATCCTGGTGAATACCTGAGCTATGTGCAAAGGCATTGCTGCCAACAATGGCTTTATTGGGTTGTACCGGCATACGCATTTGCGTACTTACCATGCGGCTAATCTCGTAAAAATTCTTGCTGTTGATATTGGTATGCAGGCCAAGCGATTGATGCGTTTTTAAGATCATCACTACCTCCTCAATAGAAGTATTACCTGCGCGTTCGCCAATACCGTTAATGGTGCCTTCAATCTGGCGGGCACCGTTCTGTAAACCCGCTACAGAGTTCGCAGTAGCTAAACCCAGGTCATTATGGCAATGAACCGAGATAATGGCTTTATCAATATTTTTAACGTTCTCTTTAAGGAACTTTATTTTGCTGCCGTATTGGTCAGGCAGGCAGTAGCCATTCGTATCCGGAATGTTAACTACCGTTGCTCCTGCTGCAATTACAGCCTCAACCATTTGTGCCAGGAAAACAACATCGGCACGCCCGGCATCTTCGGCATAAAATTCAATATCTTCTACTGATTTTTTTGCATACTTCACAGCCTCAACAGCGCGCTCCAGGATCTCTTCGCGGGTGCTGTTAAATTTGTGTTTGATGTGCATGTCTGATGAGCCTATACCGGTATGTATGCGGGGATGTTTGGCATATTGCAAGGCTGCAACGGCGGCGTCAATGTCGCCTTTGTTTGCGCGGGTAAGCGCGCATACGGTTGGGTTTTTAACAGCTTTTGATATTTCTACCACGCTCTGAAAATCGCCCGGGCTTGATATAGGGAAGCCCGCTTCTATAATGTCCACGCCCAGCGCCTCCAGTTCTCGGGCAATTTCTATTTTCTCGGGGGTTGTCAACTGGCAACCCGGTACCTGCTCGCCATCGCGTAGCGTGGTATCAAAAACGTAGACTCGGTTGGGATCGTGTAACATATTATTTTATCTAATTTCCTTTATACTAACAGGCGTTTAAGCCTGGCCTCTTGTCTCTTTTAATTTCATTACCATTTGTTCGGCATCGGTTTCTATCCAATTACTGTAATCTTCAATAGCCTTTAACCGCTCCTGGTTGGTAATATAACCTTCGTCAACCATTTGTGTTGACGCGGCCACTTTTAACCACACGCCAAGTTTACTTTTAAAAGTATCCCGGCCTTTATTGTAATTCTCTGTATTATCAAGCACCTCGATATTCCTCATACCTATCTGCTCAAAATAATCAGCCGCATCCTCTGCAACCTGGTTATTCATACCCGCATCACTGCGCCACTTTAAAAAAGCAGCGTAAAATAGCTGCATGCTCTGCGGTGGTTCCGGTTGCCATTCAATGGCAGTATGGTTATAATCTAAAATAGATAACCACCCTCCCGGCTTAAGCATACTCTTCATCTTAACCAAAGCTTCTACAGGGTTGCTTAACCACTGTATAGTTCTGGCTGCTACAATCAGATCAAACTTCTGTTCAGTTTCAAATTCAAACAGATCTGTATGTATCAGGTCTAAATTCTCAACATCCGCATAAATCAATTTTCCACTGCTGATGAAGCTTTCTGTATTGTCAATTCCGGTAACGTGCCCTTGCGGCCCTACCTGTTTAGCTATGCCTTTTGATATCGCTCCTGTTCCGCAGCCAACATCTAAAACATGCATACCTGGTTTTAACAGGCTTTTTAACTTTGCGTAATCATTGTCCAGACTACGCGCGTCGAAAATTTCATTAGCTTCCGGACCTCGTTCAATATGTTTATTAACTGTTTGATCCATCACGCATCAAGATTTAAGATAATAGATGCAAGAGTTAAGACTTGCACCTATTATCTGATAATTATTATTTAAGATTCAGAATAAGGCTAAACAAAGTCTTAACTCTTGATTCTTGCATCTCGGCTTTAAAGCCTATGCTTCTACAGTCTGGTTCTCAGGACGTAAGCTACGTACTGTTTTACCTGCCTGCCATAATTCGCTTTCGCGTAATTCTGCTAATTCAGCATCCAGTTTCTCGCGGTAATCAGGCTTGCTGTTTGAGTCGATAGAACGTTGTGACTCTTTGCCGGTAGCTACGCTGTTGTACAATTCTTCAAAAACAGGTTTAGTAGCGTCGCGGAAAGGTTTCCACCAATCTAAAGCACCACGTTGAGCAGTAGTTGAGCAATTAGCATACATCCAGTCCATACCATTCTCTGCAACTAATGGCATTAATGATTGGGTTAACTCTTCAACCGTTTCATTGAATGACTCAGATGGTGAGTGACCATTGGCACGTAATACTTCGTATTGAGCAGCGAAGATACCCTGGATACAACCCATCAGCGTACCACGCTCGCCGGTTAAATCGCTGTATACTTCTTTTTTGAAGTTAGTTTCAAACAGGTAACCGCTACCTACAGCAATACCTAAAGCGATAACGCGGTCAAATGCTTTACCTGAAGCATCCTGGAAGATAGCGTAGCTTGAGTTTAAGCCACGGCCTTGCAGGAACATACGGCGCAATGAAGTACCTGATCCTTTTGGAGCAACCAAAAACACGTCAACATCAGCAGGAGGAATAATGCCTGTTTGCTCGTTGAAAGTGATACCGAAACCATGAGAGAAGTATAATGCTTTACCCGGGGTTAAGTGTTTTTTAACTGTTGGCCATAATGCAATTTGTGCAGCGTCGCTCAACAGGTAGCAAATTATAGTTCCTCTTTCTAAAGCTTCTTCAATTTCAAAAAGGGTTTCTCCCGGTACAAATCCATCAGCGATAGCTTTATCCCATGTTTTTGAATTTTTACGTTGACCAACAATTACGTTGATACCGTTGTCTTTTTGATTTAGCGCCTGACCAGGACCTTGAACACCGTAACCAATAACTGCTACAGTTTCGTTTTTAAGGATGTCCTGTGCTTTTGCTAAAGGGAACTCCTCGCGGGTAACTACATTTTCTTCAGTACCGCCGAAATTTAATTTTGCCATTGTTTTTTGTTTTTATTGTTTTATTGTGATTTCACCGATTTAGGGGTGATGCCACCGATTTTTATTTTATTGTTATTTATTGTTAGTTGTGATTCTGTTGTCTTAAACTTGTTCAGTATTTAATTCCGCTAAAACAGCTCTTCGTAATGATAAGGCATAGCCATAATGCAAATTATCATGCGTTACAAAGTAGGTTAAACCATCATTAACGCTGCTTAGCGTTACACCAAACGAGGTGGTTATTTCATCGTACTTACCAAATATTCCGGCATTTACATCAGCCTTCATATCATCAAGCAAGGTAAAGGCTTTGTCTTTATAATAGTTAAGCTCTTCCTCGGTAATAAACCCTTCAGGACTGGTTCCTTTTTGATATTTGGTGATCATTTCCAGCGGAATGCGGGTTGGCGCGTTACCTTTTACATAGCAAAGCGTTTGCTGCGAAGCCACAATGTGCGCAAAGTTCCACGCAATATTGTTGTTATATCCCTGCGGAATAACGTTCAACTGCTCAATGGTTAAACCATCCATCAGTTTGATGAAGTTTAAGCGGGTATGTTTAGCTATTTCAAGTAAAAACTCCATTGCATTACATTGTAAACACTTTTTGCCCTTTGTTTAAATACTCGTTCTCCATCACTTCTTCTCCCGGCTCCAAACGTTCAAACTCGCGTATTTTGGTATTAAAACCATCGCTGTTTTTAATAATGGCAACACGCGCGCTGCGTACAAACTCTATCAGGCCATAAGGCTGTAAAATGCTTATCAGGTTGTCTGTTTCTTCGCGATGGCCGGTTGTTTCAAATACGGTATAATCTTTACGGATAACCACCGCACGGGCACCATTCTCGCGCAGCAAACGCTCAACGCTAACCTTTTCGGCAATAACATCCGTTGATACCTTGTAAAGTGCCATTTCCTGCCAAATGATGTCTTCGTTAGTATGGTAATATACCTTTAAAACCTCTACCTGTTTCTCTATCTGACGGCTTAACTTACGTACAACTTCTTCAGATTCTGTAATAACAATATTAAAGCGGTGAATACTATCAACCTCTGATGGTGAAGTATTTAAACTGTCAATATTGATTTTACGGCGTGTAAATATAATAGCTATACGGTTTAATAACCCTACCTGATTTTCAGTGTAAATGGTTATGGTAAACTCTTTTCTTTCTATGTCTTGATTGCTCATGATCCGTCCTCCCTAATTATTTTAACCTGATTTCTGACACACTGCATCCTTGCGGTACCATCGGGAACACATTGTTCTCTTTGGTAACGTTAACCTCTAACAGGAAAGAACCTTTTGTGTCGAGCATTTCTTTTAATGCATCTACCAGATTCTCACGTGCTGATATGCTTTTGCCCGGTATACGGTAAGCCGCGGCCAATGCCACAAAATCAGGGCTTTCAATATCTACAAACGAGTAACGGCGCTGGTTAAACAACTCCTGCCACTGGCGCACCATGCCTAAAAAGTGGTTATTTAGAATGATGATCTTAACATCAACACCGCACTGCATAATAGTACCCAGCTCCTGGCAGGTCATCTGGAAACCGCCATCGCCTATTACAGCAACAACCGTTCTATCCTGAGCACCGTATTTAGCGCCTATTGCAGCAGGCAAAGCAAAACCCATGGTACCTAAACCACCGCTGGTTACGTTACTGCGCGATTTGTTGAACTGTGTGTAACGGCAGGTTACCATCTGGTGCTGGCCCACGTCGGTTACTAAAACAGCTTCGCCTTTTGTAAGCTCGTTCAGTTGTTTTATCACCTCGCCCATTGTCATTTGCTCGGTAGTTGGGTTCAGTTCATCATGAATGACTGCTTCCACTTCCTGGCGGGTATAATCATGAAATTTATTAACCCAGTCGGTATGTTGTCTTTCTTCAACCAAAGCTGTCAACAACGGCAGGGTCTCTTTACAATCGCCCCAAACAGGTACGGTTGCTTTAACGTTTTTGTCAATTTCGGCAGGGTCAATATCTAAATGCACTACCTGGGCTTGTTTAGCGTATTTATCTAAACGGCCGGTTACGCGGTCGTCAAAACGCATGCCTATGGCGATCAATACATCGCAATCGTTAGTTAAAACGTTAGGGCCGTAGTTACCGTGCATACCCAACATACCCACATTTAGCGGATGCGAAGTTGGGATGGCACCAGCGCCTAAAACCGTCCACGCTGCAGGGATACCGCTTTTTTCAACAAAAGCCTTAAACTCCTGCTCTGCTCCACCCAAAATAACACCCTGACCAAATAATATGAATGGTTTTTTAGCCTGATTGATCAAAGCTGCTGCCTGCTCAATATACTGCGGGCGAACGATTGGCTTAGGCCTGTAGCTACGGATATGATTACACGGTGTATAACCTTCGTAATCAAAAAGCTGTATCTGCGCGTTTTTGGTAATGTCTATCAATACCGGGCCCGGCCTGCCGCTTCTGGCTATATAAAAAGCTTTAGCCATAACCTCCGGGATCTCGGTAGCGTCAGTAACCTGGTAGTTCCATTTTGTTACAGGCGTGGTGATGTTGATCACGTCAGTCTCCTGGAAAGCATCCGTACCTAATAAGTGCGCGAACACCTGTCCGGTTACGCATACTAATGGGGTGCTGTCTATCTGCGCATCCGCTAAACCGGTTACTAAATTAGTAGCACCCGGGCCGCTGGTAGCAAACACCACACCTACTTTACCAGATGTGCGCGCATAACCCTGACCGGCATGTATCCCGCCTTGCTCATGGCGAACCAGTATGTGGTTCAGTTTATCATTATAATCATATAAAGCATCATAAATAGGCATAATTGCCCCGCCCGGATAACCAAAAATGGTATCAACTCCTTCGGCTATCAATGCTTCTAATACCGCTGCCGATCCTGTAATATTTACAGTCTCTTTAGCCGGTGTGTTTAGTATTTCCTGTTGTGCAACTTCCATATTGCCCCCTAACCCCCTAAAGGGGGAATTTTAAGTGTAAAATATTTATTTCTCTATTAGCCTCCATACTCCCCCTTTAGGGGGCCGGGGGGGCTAAAACTCATCCGTAACGCAACCTTCGGCTGCTGATTTTACGGTTTTGGCATATCTGTAAAGCAAGCCTTTGCTCACTTTAAGTTCCGGTTGCTGCCATGCAGCTTTACGGGCGGCCATTTCTTCGTCAGATAGTATCACGTTGATCTGATTGGTTGTCGCGTCAATAATGATCTTATCCTCGTCTTTTATTAAACCTATCGCCCCACCGTCGTATGCCTCGGGGGTGATGTGGCCTACCACAAACCCATGTGTTCCGCCGCTAAATCTGCCATCGGTAATTAGTGCTACCGAACTGCCCAAACCCGCGCCAAATATGGCTGATGTTGGCTTAAGCATTTCGGGCATACCCGGCGCGCCTTTAGGGCCCACGTTGCGGATAACCACCACATCACCTTTTTTGACTCGGCCGCTTGATATGCCTGCAATCAGTTCAAACTCGCCATCAAATACGCGGGCAGGGCCTTCAAAATGAGTACCCTCTTTACCGCTTATTTTGGCTACGCTACCACCGGTAGCAATGTTTCCGTACAGTATCTGCAAGTGACCGGTAGCCTTAACAGGCGCTTCAACCGGCCATATAATTTTTTGTGTATCAAATGATAGTTCAGGTACTTCTGCAAGGTTCTCTGCAATGGTTTTACCGGTAACTGTCATACAATCGCCGTGTAACCAGCCTTGTGCAAGGCAATATTTCATTACAGCAGGTACACCGCCAACATTATGCAGATCCTCCATCATGTATTTACCGCTTGGCTTCATATCAGCCAACACAGGTATGCGGTTACTTACTGCCTGAAAATCGTCCTGCGTTAACTTTACGTCGATAGCTTTTGCCATGGCGATCATGTGCAATACCGCGTTGGTACTTCCGCCTAACACCATAATTACCACCATTGCATTCTCAAATGCCTTGCGGGTCATTATATCGCTTGGTTTTATATCTTTTTCTAACAGTATTTTGATGGCTTTACCCGCAGCTAAGCACTCTGCCTTCTTCTCTTCGCTTAATGCGGGATTGCTTGATGAATAAGGCAAGCTCATGCCCAAAGCTTCAATAGCTGCAGCCATGGTATTGGCAGTGTAAACACCACCGCAGGCACCGGCGCTTGGGCAGGCATTTTTAATTACACCTATAAAATCTTCGGGAGAAATGTCGCCCGCTATTTTTTTACCTAAAGCTTCAAACGCTGATACAATGTTCAGGTCCTCGCCTTTCCAATGACCGGGTTTAATAGTACCACCGTATACCATTATAGATGGACGGTTTAAGCGCGCCATAGCCATAACAGAACCCGGCATGTTTTTATCGCAACCAGGCAGGGTAATTAAACCATCATAATATTGCGCGCCGGTAACAGCTTCAATTGAATCCGCAATAACATCCCTGCTAACCAACGAATAACGCATACCTTCGGTACCGTTGCTCATACCATCGCTAACGCCGATGGTGTGAAAGATCAATCCAACCAGATCCTCGGCCCAAATGCCTTGCTTAACAATCTTAGCCAGATCATTCAAGTGCATGTTACAGGTGTTACCATCATACCCCATGCTAGCAACGCCAACCTGGGCTTTCTGCATATCTTCATCAGTTAAACCAATGCCGTAAAGCATAGCCTGAGCCGCAGGTTGTGTTGGATCCTGGGTAAACGTTTTGCTATACTTATTCAATTCTACTCCGTTACTGATGTTAGATGAACTCATTTTTTATTAAGTTTTATTCTCTTTAGGTTTGGGTTTACGCCCTTTGTATTTCTGTTATTGTAAGATAGGGATAGCCTTATAAACAGGCAATAGTTAAAATCAAAATTTTCAATTTAAAATATAATTCTGATTAAAACTTTAAAACATATTATAAATACCGTTTTATAACTAAATATAAAAATAAAAAGTTCAACAAACTATACCAAAGTGCAAAACGGTATTCGGTATGTTTTTTATGCTTGCATAGTAAGTAGTGGAAATTACGTCAGAAAATGAGGTTAGGGTGGAAAAAGTTGGCAGTTTTAAGATGATTTGAGAGATGTAATACTGAATATATTTCAGCATCTCACCCGCCGGGCCACTTAGCTACCCTATGCGTGGGGTGCCGAAATAAATTCGGCATGACTCAAGGCTGAGACATGGAAAACAAAAAAAGCCTTCCGGTTATCGAAAGGCTTTCAATATTTTATTGCAATTAACTACTGCAACTTATACGCCGCTATTGAGTTTGCAGAAAACGTAGGCACATAAATTGTTTTTGTAGCAGGGTCATAACCAATATCTGCGGTTTTGCTATTGCCGGTATGCGTATCTAATAACAGATCTTTAGTGCCTTTTGCGGTATTTACATAATACATATAGCCAGACCATGCAGTTACTATAAAATCGCCGTTGCCAACAGGTTCAATTCCATCGCCGCCTTGCTCAAGCGCAACAATTGTGGTTTTGTTTTTTGATGCATCTGTAACAAACATTTCTTTGCCGGTTAAAACATACAGCTTATCATCAATTGCTTTTATGCCGTTAATGCCGCGCAGGTTATCCATAAACAAGGTTGCTGTTTTACCCTGAACTTTGTATATGGCCCCCTTCTGCGAGTCGGTTACCCAAACAGTACCATTTTTATCAGCGGTAACATCATTAAAACCACCTGATTCGGGAACAGCAATTTTATGATCGATTTTTCCTTTGCTTATGCTTATAGCAACCACATCGTGTATATCAGCAACGTATAACAGGTCGCCTACAATGGCCATGCCCTTAGGCGCATTTAAACCGGTTATCCAATCAGCGTTAATAATTTTACCGTTTGCCCCTACTTTACCTATCCCACCTTTTCCATCGGCCTCCCAGGGCTGACCATCTATTATAGAAACGTAAATACCGCTTTTGGTAAACAACGCCGATTCAGGCACTTTTATTAGTGGCTCGGTTTCCCATAATTTTTCAACTTTATGCTGGGCGCTAGCTGTTACCGCAGCAACAGCGAACAGTGCAGACAAACAAATTTTTGACAGATTTTTCATAATGGAGGTTTTTATTGATTGTTTATTGTTGCGAAGGTAAAATTTAGGGGCGATTAATGCAATTAGCAAGCGAGTTGTTACGTTACTAAATTGGCTATCAAAAAAATTAGCCGACAAAAAAGGCCACCGTTCCCGGTGGCCTTAATTTATAAATTGAAAACTTACTTCTTCCAAATATTATTTCCCCCATTATAATCGGGCAGTTGTTTATCGGGATTATAAGTTACAGATTCAATCTCCTCTGTTGATGGGTATATAAACTGCCAGCTTACAGCGCGTTCCCATATCTCAACAGGTAATTTAACGCGGTCGGTTTTGCCGCTTTTGGTTTTTATTTCCAGTACAACAGGCATAGCCATTTTCTCCAGGTTATCTATTGTTATAATAGCACCTTTAGCAGGTTTGTTGTCAACATACTTTACATCGCGCACCCCAACATCTAATCTCCAGTTATTTACAAACCAGCCGCGCCAAAACCATTGCAGGTTCTCTCCGGCAGCGTTTTCTATAGTGCGGAAAAAGTCATCAGGCGTAGGGTGTTTAAACGCCCAGCGCTTAATGTAAGTTTTAAAAGCATAATCAAATCGCTCGGGACCTAATATTTGGTCGCGCAGCAAATTAAGTCCGGCACCCGGCTTGCTGTATAATAATGTACCTGTGTTAGGCTCTTTCAGGTTAGCAGGCTGACTCAATATAGGCTCAAGATCCGGGCGCGTATTTGTTTTGGCGGTCGCCTCAAAATCTACAGGCGCTGCGGGTTTATACTCGCCGTTATTGAAGTTAGCTGTTGATAGGCCGTTAATAAAGGTATTAAATCCTTCATCCATCCAGCCGTACATACGTTCGTTAGATCCAACAATCATCGGGAACCAGGTATGACCAAACTCATGATCGTGAACAGCCCAAAGTCTTTGCCCTTTAGATGTTGCGTTACAAAAAACAATTCCCGGATACTCCATACCGCCAACAACACCGGCAACCGCCGTAGCATTCGGGTACGGATACTCAAACCATTTGGCAGAGTTATATTCAATTGATTTTTTTACATACTCGGTTGAACGCCCCCAGGCACCAACGCCATCGCTTTCAACGGGGTAAGCTGAAATAGCCAGTCCTTTTTTACCGCTCGGCATATTCATTTTAGCGGCATCAATAATAAAGGATGATGATGCGCCCCAGGCTACGTCGCGCGCGTTCTCAATTTTATATTTCCAGGTAAGGGTAGTTTTTCCTGCCGGACGAGATAATGGATCGTTTACTTCCTCAGCCGAACGTATAATTACGGTCCTATCGCTTGTGGCAGCCTGTGCCCAACGTTTTTGTTGCGTAGCGGTCCATACTTCCGTTGGGTTTAGCAGTTGGCCGGAGCAAACCACAATAATTTTTGCAGGCGCGGTAATATTAACGTTAAAGGTTCCGTACTCCAGGTAAAACTCGCCCGGACCAGTGTAAGGCAGCGTATTCCATCCCATTACATCATCAAATACACACATGCGTGGGTACCATTGGGCTATGGTAAATATCTTTCCGTTCTTGCTGTCCATAACTCCCATACGGTCTGAACCAAAATCGGGTGATATAAAGGAGTATTCAATTTTTAGCTTAAGCTTACCGCCCGATGGAGCAACAGCCGCAGGAAGAAACACCTGCATACGCGTATCACTTATCAGATACTTAACATCAACGGCCTTTTCATCTTTAGCACCGGTAAGCATTTTTACAGATTTGATCTTATAGCCGGCATCAAAAGCCTGCCCCCTGCCCCAGTTGCGGCTAACAGGAACACCATTCTGTAAGGGCACAATATCTGTACCTCTTGAGTCTTGTTTAAAAAGATTTTGATCAAGTTGCATCCAAACAAAATCCAGCTTTTGCGGGCTGTTGTTTGTATACGATAGTATCACACTGCCGCTTATCTCATTTTTGCTCTCGTCAAGCTTAACGTCTAATTGATAGTCGGCACGGTTTTGCCAGTATTTAGCTCCGGGTTCGCCCGTTGCGGCACGATACTCATTTCCGTTCTTTGTATAAAAGTTGGGGCCAAAAGTTTCGTGGTAGTCATACTTGGTTGGCGGAGCATTCGGGTCAGGGGGTTGCAGCGTTGGGCGCTGAGCATTGGCGGTAGTAACGCCAAAAACAGCCAGGCTTAACCCGGCAATTAGTTTCATTCTCATCAGTTAATGTTTTTTATAAAAAGTTCTAAATTAGGAATTATACGTATAATATAAACCTTAAAACACAAAAGACACCGTTTTGGTGTCTTAATTGCATCTTTTTTTATTTATTATTAAAATGTTCGGTATAAACCTTTTCGTCAAAGCCAAAATGCAGGAATTTGCCATCCTCAATAACGGGCCGTTTTATGATGCTTGTTTTTTGCTGAAGTAATTGTATGGCATCAACATTAGTTTTTATGTTGTCTTTTATGTGCTCATCCAACTCTTTCCAGGTAGTAGACTTTTTGTTTAAAAAACTCTCATAACCTGCTTTGCTATCCCACTCTGCAAGTTTCTCTACCGGGAGGCCCAGTTTTCTAAAATCATAAAACTCATACATCACATTATTGGCTTTAAACCAATTCAGCGCTTTTTTAACTGTATCACAATTGGGTATTCCGTATACTTTCATACTGCAAAATTAAGTATAATGCTCCGGTTGTAAAGGCGCGTTATACTTAATTTTATTATTGACTTCTGCCGCCGCTGCTGGTATCATCATTACTTATACCACGCTGATTCTTTTTTATGGATGCGTTTAAACCGCCAAACTTATAATTAAGGCCGAAATTGAATGTTCTGTAAAAGTTGTAGTTCACGTTATAGCTCTCAAAATCGGGGGTTCTGGTTGAAAAATCAAGTCTGATAAATTTCTTAAAGGGATCATTCGCCGACACCGAAACGTTTAACTTTCCTTTAAAAAATTCTTTCTGCATACTGAAAGAGTAGTCTATCCAATAATTATCTGTGCCCTGCAGCATTACATACCGGCTGTCAAAGCCAAGGTTGGTGCCAATTCTTAAACCATTATTAAACTTGTAGCTGGTGTTGGTAAAAATATATCCCTGTTGGCCGCTATTGCTGTAAAACGCGCCATTGTAAGTACCCCTTAGCCATACACGCATTAATTGAGCATTGATATTTACATTAAGTTTTTTTGTGATGGGATAATTCAGATCTGCATTGATACCCAATCTGCGGTTTTGCCCCACGTTAGCAAAAGTTGTAGTGGTTACAATAGTATTTGTGGTGCCGGACGTAACAGTACTAATATTGGCAACGTTTTCTATGGTGTTATTGGCGAAAGAGTAACTTGCAGTGATATTGAGCGATCCCTTGCCGGTTTTAGAATAAGCCAGCTCAAAATTGTTATTAACAGACGGGCGCAGGTCCGGATTTCCGCTGGTTACATATTGCTGGTTGGATGTATTAGTAAATGGATTAAGCTGGTAAATGCTTGGGCGCTGAATGCGTTGTGTAAAACCAAACGTAAGGCTGCTCACGCTATCTAACAACCTTTGCATTGAAAACGTTGGCACTATATTATTATATGCCTGGTCTACACCGCCTCCATCTGTTCTTACGTTAGTGCGCTCAAAACGCAAACCAGCTTTGTAGGTCCATTTTGTATACTTTAACAAATAAGAATTGTACAGGCCATAAACATCCTGATGATAAATAAAATCATTAGCCTTCTGCACTACTGTTGCCGGCGAGGTACTAAAACTATTACGCAATATCATTTTACCACCGGCCTCAACAGTAAGCACTTTCATAGGGTGGATATAATCTAACTGCGTAGTGTATTCCTTAGTGCCGTTATTGTTATACTGCGTATAATCAGGAACGGTATAACCCAAACCATGGTTTGAAGTGATATAATTTTCCTGCGAGTTTGGCGCGGCGTTGCTGTATTTGTATGAAAGCGTTAAAAGTTGTTCCTTGTTACGCTTAAAACTATGCTGATAATTTATGCCGGCATCCATACCGCCCCATGTGCTAACACCGGTATTTTGAGTTAAATAGTCCATATCTATGCTTCCATTGGCTTTACGCTGAATGGTTGATTGCATATTGCTGCTGTTGTTACCGCCTCTGTAATAGTTAAAGGTTCCGGTAAACAGGTTAAGGGTATCTAATTCAAAGCTTAGCTCGTTACCTGTATAAGTGTTCCGGTTGCTGTTACTGCGTGTGCCGTTCTGCGTTAATGTACCGCTAATTTTTTCTGTGCCTTTTTCAAAGAATGTAGAGTTATTCTCAAATGGATTGGTTTGGGCCCTGCGCCTGTTAAAACCAACGTATCCGGTATAACCAAACTTGCCTTGCTTAACAGTAAGGTTTAAATTAGAGCGATAGCCCCAAACAGTATTGTACCCGGTATTGATAGAACCATTATAACCCTGGTCTGCATCCTTTTTTGTGATGATGTTGATAATACCTGCTAATCCTTCTGCATCATACTTAGCCGGTGGCGTGGTAATAACTTCTATTTTTAAAATATTACTCGCGGGCATCGCTTTTAAAATATCTGACGGGTTACGAGCAAGCAATGCCGACTCTTTATTATTGATCAATATTTTATAGCTGCCGTTTCCGCGGAGTTTAATATTATCATTAGCGTCCACCGAGAGCATGGGAACTTTACGCATCATATCCAGCGCGGTTATGGCTTTGCTCTCCGGGTCTGATTGTACGTTGTAGGCAATACGGTCAACTTCGCGCTTAACCAGCGGCTTAAGGCCGGTAATAGAGACCTCATTTAGCGTACTTATACTTGGCGATAGCAGTATCTTACCTGCATCTGTATCAGTTGTTGAATTTGTGATAATGATAACCTTTGACGCATAGCCCATAAAAGCCAATGCTAACTGGTAGGTTTTGCCTGCCGGTGCCGAAAGTTCAAAACTTCCGTCCTCTTTGGTTAGCATACTTTTAACAGCGGCTTTGGTTTGAGGATCAACCAAAGCAACGGTCACAAAATCTAATGCCTTGTTGGTTGCAGAATCAATAGTTAACCCCTTAACAGTAATTATTTTAGGGGTGTTTTGTGCCGATAGCGAAATAGAAAAGCAAAGTGAAATAAGGATCAGTAGATGTTTTTTCATAAGAATATGTTCGGGTATAAGACTCAAATGTGCCTATACCGTTACACAGAAACGAACATTTAACAGTTATTTAACGCGGTTTAACAACATTTAACACACCCTTATTCATTATAAGCACCTAATCAGAGTAGAATCACATTAGGTTGTGCAAGAATATTAGTGTTGGTTATAAAAATGGGGATGTTTTTCTCTCCAATATTTGTCGAAAACGTCAAAGTTTGACTGGTAGTTGCCATCTTCAAAAAAATCCTTGATCAATGTATAATGATCAGAAATTACAGCAATTATATAAGTTATCTGCATTCTGTAACTATCCTCTATGTTTTCCTTTGAAAAATAATTAGATATGGTTTTATTTAAGGGCTGTTGTGTTAAGTAATCCACAAGATTGAAAAGATTTATGCCATCCCTATCTTTGTCCGTTTTATATATAGTCGTGTAAAATTCTCTATGATATTTTTCAACTTCAATAACAAACTTAGAAAAGTTGTATTCGATTAAATAATAATCATTCTCGTTTATTTCCTTTGCGATACTTAAATCACAATGTTTGCTTAATAAGCTAAATGATTGGTGGACATGATCTATGAAATCCTTTTTCATTATTTATTAAACTTTGTCATGGTAAGCTCGGTACCAATGGTGGCAAAACTTTTAATCATGTCGATAGAACGATCAATCAGAGCAGGTAATTCAGGTTGTTCATCATCGTCAAATCCACTTAAAACATAATCAACCTGGCGGCCCTTTGGGTAGTTGTCGCTGATACCGAAACGCAGGCGGGCATATTTGTTATTACCTAAAGTTTCTTCTATATGTTTAAGCCCGTTATGGCCGGCCGCGCTGCCCTGTGGTTTTAAGCGTAATGTGCCCAATGGCAGCGCCAGGTCATCAACCAAAACCAAAACGTTCTCAACAGGAATTTTCAGATCCTTCATCCAATGATTGAGCGCCTTACCGCTTAAATTCATGTAGGTTGTGGGTTTTATTAAACAAAGCATGCGGCCTTTGTATGATACTTCAGTATAGTATGCCAACCGCATGTTGCTGAATTTAGCACCCTCGCGTTTAGCCAATTCGTCCAATATCATGAAGCCGATGTTGTGCCGCGTATCGGCATACTCAGGCCCTATATTTCCTAAACCTACTATCAGATATTTCATATCCCCTCCGCCCCCTGAAGGGGGAACTTTTTTTATTTTCTGCGAAAATAGTAAAATAGATTAAGTGGTGCTATAAACAAAAAACGGCCCCACAATAATGTGGGGCCGTTTAAATCCTCTATCATTCCCCCTTCAGGGGGTTAGGGGGCTTATTTTTTACCTGAAGCAGCTTCCTGCTCAGCCTGACGTAACGCACGTGAAGTAGTTACAGATACAACAGTATCTTCGGCAGCATTGGTAATTACCAGGTTAGGCAATTTGATCTCGCCAACGCGTACAGATTTACCAACTTCTAAACCTTCAATGCTAACTTCAACATTGTCTAAATGATCTTTAGGCAAGCCTTTAACACGCAGTTTTCTTAATTTTTGAACTAATTTACCACCCATTTTAACACCAGGAGATGTACCGGTTAATTTTACAGGAATCTCGATAGCGATAGGTTTGTTCGCATCCAAAGCTAAAAAGTCAATGTGAATGATCTTTTCAGTTAATGGATGAAACTGTATGTCCTGGATAATAGCTTGTGATTTAACACCAGCAACGTCAATGTCGATGAAATGAACATCCGGAGTGTAAACTACGGGTTTCAAATCAGCTGCGGACACTGCAAAGTGGGTTTGAGTAGCCCCACCATAAAGTACTGCAGGCACTTTGCCGTCATAACGCAGTTCTTTAGCGTCGCGTTTCCCTACGTTCTCTCTTGGAGAACCGCTAATAGCAATTGATTTCATTTTTTATTTGTTTTAATTTATTTGTGTTATACAGACCATAGTCAATAGACCATGGACCATAGATTGTTTGCTTTTTAAAAAAACTATCGACCATAGTCAATAGACCATGGACCATAGATCGTTTGCTTTTTAAAGAACTATCGACCATGGACTATCGACCATGGACCAAAAACTACACCTTAAATAACTGACTTATTGAGCCATACTCATTAACGTTAGTTATGGCTTTAGCAAATAAATCACCGGTTGACAGCACTCTTATTTTATCACTCTGGCGCTTTAACGGGATAGTATCTGTTACTATCAGCTCTGTTAATGCAGAGTTTTCAACAGTTTCGTAAGCATCACCCGACAAAACCGGATGCGTACATACTGCCCTAACGCTACGGGCACCACGCTCCATAATTAAAGCTGCTGCTTTAGCTAAGGTGCGTGCAGTATCGCATATATCATCTATTAATACAATGTCCTGATCGGTAACATCGCCTATAATAGTCATTGATTCTATTTCGTTAGCGCGTTTACGGCGCTTATCGCATATTACAACTTCAGCGTTAAAAAACTTAGCGAAGCTGCGGGCGCGGTAGGAGCCACCCATATCCGGCGAGGCAATGGTTAAATTGCTAAGCCCAAGGCTTTTTATATAAGGTACAAATATTATTGATCCATCCAGGTGATCAACCGGTACATCAAAAAAGCCCTGTATCTGCGCTGCGTGCAGGTCCATGGTCATTATACGGTTAATGCCTGATGCAACCAATAAATTAGCAACCAGCTTTGCCCCTATAGCCACACGCGGTTGGTCTTTCCTGTCTTGCCGTGCCAAACCAAAATAAGGTATAACAGCATTTACATAATGAGCTGATGCACGGCGTGCGGCATCTACCATCATTAGTAACTCCATTAAATTATCGGTAGGTTGATGGGTAGACTGGATCAGAAAAAGATCACTTCCACGAACAGACTCGTTAAAATGAGGTTGAAATTCGCCATCGCTAAAACGCGACAGTGAATAATCGCCAAGATCCTTACCATAAGCATCGGCAATTTTTTCGGCTAAGGCTATTGAGCCTGAACCTGAAAACAACTTAACCGGATTGGAGTGCTGTGGCATTTTTTTTTATTTCGAATGTCGAATTTTCGATTTCGAATTTACTTTATGGCTATGCTATAAAAAATAATTTCGGATTCCATTTTTCTATCAGACCTAAATCCGACATCGAAAATCCGAAATCCGAAATTGAAATGTTGCCCGACCAGGATTCGAACCTAGACAAACGGTACCAAAAACCGTCGTACTACCATTATACTATCAGGCAATCTCCACCTTCAAAACATACGTCCTGAAAAGGAATGCAAATATAAGACGAAATTTTTAACTTCAAAAAGTATTTTTTGAAAAATAAAAGTGTGTCTTATTAACAAATATTTTGTCTTTAGTTAACCTTTTATGTACCAACTAAATCCGTACCGCAGCAGATTATTTATACACAAAAAAAACAAGTTTGCAATGTTTATCACATCGCTTCAACATCTCACTTTTTGGGTATAAATAAGGTAAAAGTCGCCAGGCTGCTGCTTGGCATTATTGCGCTTTAGGCGTATAGATCTCCTTCAGTATTATGTTCGCGGCTTTTTTTCGATAATGAATTACGTCATTACTAAAGTTGTAAACGTCGTTGGTAACGCTATTTACACCAGAATAATCATAAATATTTTCCGCCCCAAAAATCTTGTTTAAAGTGACCCTATCCTCCGGATTAAGTTTAATCTGATCATACAATGGCGACACGATTATTTTACAATTAGTGCCATTCTTTTTGAATATGGCTTTTATTTTTTCGAGACATTGCTGCTTCTCTGCCGAAATAGATTTTTCTGCTACCCGTTGCTTGCCAGACCGTTTATAAAATTTATTAATGGGGTGGCTGTAGTAATATTTCAGATCCTTTTCAATACCAATTTCAGAATCAGGAGCCCAGTCGTTATTTACAGAATCTAACTCTGCCGAGGGTTGGCCGATAAACCCGTTCATGTAACCTCTTTTTTTATGAAAGATGCTATAATCCAGGCTACTTAAAACAAGTACAGGGCTCTTGTAAAAACTTAACAAACCAGACAAATGATAGTCGAACTTACTTTTCTTTGAAACTAAGTAATGATCGTTTACAATAGGGTTAAAATCTAATTTTGGAAATGTACGATCAACGTCAACAATAATCAGCGCGTTTTTTAAAGGGGCATGTAAAGAATCAAGGAGCGCAACTTTAGCGTAAATACCTTCAATAGGTTCGTTCCATGACCCGTATGAATAGGCCAATGATCCCTTAGGCAAATATTTGCCCCATTCGCGGCTGGTAAATGATGTGGACCTGGAACTTCCAAAAATAAATGAGTTGTACTGGTAATGTGATCTGTTTTTCAGATATACCATTGTTGATACATCGCCCCGGTTTAACATTACCAGTGTTGAATTATAATTTTTATAACTCCATACTTTCTTATAGGGGTCTATCGCTATGTAAATCAACCCTAAAATAAAGAACGGCAAAATAAAAAGGCTTGCCTTACGAAAAAATAGCCCCATCTGCTAAAATTGGAAATAAATAAATTGCTTGTCTGTTTGTACGCCTAAAACTATAATCATAAGTACTGCAGCGTAATAAATAGCCCAGCGCTGTATTAAGGGTTTAGCATTAATCCATTCTACAATAGTGCCATGCTTTTGCACTATATGCACAACTTCTAACAATAAAATTAAAGCCACACAACCAAGCAGGTTTCCTGTACTTACGCCAAGGTTTAAATTAAGTTGATGGTGCGTAAGCAGTTGGGAAACATCATTTGGAAAGCCCCCAACAGCCGTTTTTATAATATAAAAAGCATCGGTTAAAGTATTGGCTCTAAAAAATATCCAGGCAAAATCAACAAGGCAAAAGGTGACGATAACTTGCAAGAAAATATTCACCCCTGTTGGCACGCTTAGTTTTTTCATCAGGTTGTTACGCCCTTCGCCGGTAATTAACCCAAAAACCAGGTAAATGCCGTGCAGCGCGCCCCATATAATATAGGTCCAATTGGCGCCATGCCATAAACCACTTATTAAAAACACAAAAAACAAATTAAAATACCAACGCGGCACAGACACCCTGTTTCCGCCTAAGGATATATACAGGTAATCGCGGAACCAGGTTGACAGCGAAATGTGCCACCGTTTCCAAAATTCACTTACGCTTTTTGAATGATATGGTCTGTTAAAGTTAGTCATCAGCTTAAAGCCCATTACTTTAGCAGCCCCTATTGCTATATCTGTATAGCCCGAAAAGTCGCAAAATATTTGAAACGCGAAAAATATCGTCGCTACAATGATACTAAAGCTCGAGCTGCCGTGGGGGTTATTGTAAACTGCGTCTACCACTACAGAAAGCCTGTCTGCAATAACCACTTTTTTAAATAAGCCCCATAACATTAATTTTAAACCATCTGTAACACGTTGGTAATCAAAATCGTACTTCTCATAAAATTGATAAAGTATATTTTGCGGGCGTTCTATGGGCCCTGCAACCAACTGAGGGTAAAACATTACATACAGCGCGTATATGCCAAAGTTCCGTTCTGCCTTTTGATTTTTCCGGTAAACTTCAATTGTATAGCTCATAGCCTGGAACGTGTGAAACGAGAGGCCGATGGGAAGTAATATGTTTAATAACGGAAGAGAGCTTGAACTATTAAAAGAATGCAGCGCCTCGTTTATGTTAATTGTAATAAAATTATAATACTTGAATATTGCCAAAACACCTATGTTGGCTATTAAGCTAATAATTAAATACAATTTCCTTTTTTTACCTTCTGTTTTCTCTAATAAAATACCGGCGTAATAGTCAATTACTATGGTAACACCCAATATTACAATATATACCGGCACAAACGCCATATAAAAATAGCAGCTGCTAACCAGCAATAGCATCCAACGGTATTTATAAGGCAAAAGGAAATAAAGGGTGGTAACTAAAATGAAAAATATGGCAAACTCGAGCGAATTAAAAAGCATGCTTAGCAGTTGAGGTTTTCGTAAAATATAAGTATTTAAAGAATTTACTCCCAAAAATAAATATTTTACAATGATAATAAGATAATATTGCCATAAAGTTAATAATTGTTTATTAAAAACTGACCCAGCAAATTGATTTTAACAAGTTGATTTTTAAAATAACAGAGGCAATCCTATCAATGTATTATGCTACATAATGTATTAAACTTTACAATCCCTATGTGCCGCTTTGCAATTGGCTTAAATGTGAAATTATGTTAAAGTAGATTGATTAGGGCAAAACATCCTAATAGTTTTATTATTTTCGGCTCGTTAAATCGTTATCAATTGTAAATTCCTGCAATGCATTATAATAAAATCAACAACATTTTTGGCTGGCTTGCCTTCGTTGTAGCCGCCATAACCTACACTTTAACTTTAGAGCCCTCAACCAGCTTTTGGGATTGCGGCGAGTTTATTGCCTGTATTTACCGTTTAGAGGTTGCCCACCAGCCTGGTGCGCCGCTTTTTACCATGATAGGTAAGGTTTTTTCGCTTTTATCATTGGGGGATAACACCAAAGTTGCCTATTGGACAAATATGAGTTCGGGCCTGGCAAGTGCCGCTACTATATTGTTTCTGTTTTGGACAATAACGGCGATCGTTAAAAAAATACTGGTTAAAAAAGGAGAAGAAGTTACACTTGTTAACTTAATAACTATAATAGGCGCCGGCTTGGTTGGCGCTTTGGCCTACACCTTTTCTGATACGTTTTGGTTCTCGGCAGTTGAGTCTGAGGTTTACGCGCTATCATCATTATGTACGGCCGTAGTTTTCTGGGCCATTTTAAAATGGGATGCCAACGCTGACGAAGCCGGCGCGGATAAATGGATAATATTTATAGCCTATGTAATGGGCCTTTCTATAGGTATTCACCTGTTAAACCTGCTTGTTATACCGGCCATAGCATTGGTTATTTATTTCCGCAGATCAAAAAACATTACTACAAGTGGTGTTGTGTGGTCGTTTTTATTGGGCGTGGTTATAGTTGGTACGGTATTATGGGGTATTATCCAGTTTACGGTAAAGGGCGCGGCATTTTCTGATCTGCTTTTTGTGAACACCCTTGGCATGGGCTTCGGCAGCGGCGCAGTTGTATTCTTTTTGCTGGTTACCGCAACCCTTGTGGCAGGTATTTATTATACCATAAAACCTTCAAAGCCTGCAATAATAGCTGCTGCTGTGTCCTTTGTGCTTGCGCTTACTATCAGTGCCGGTATAATAGGATTTATTGTGGGTGCCCTGATTGTTGCCCTGCTGGAGTATGTTGTTAAAATTCGCGAAAAGCGTTTTGCGCTTAACACATTTTTAGTTTGTACAGCATTTATACTTTTTGGTTACAGCTCGTTTGTAATGATAGTAATAAGAGCCAAAGCGGGTACCAACTTAAATAACAGCGATCCGCAGGATGCTTTTGCCCTTAACGGTTACCTTAACCGCGATCAGTATGGTGATACGCCATTGATGTACGGCCAGTTTTTTGATTCAAAACCTACTGACCAAACCGAAGGTGCCACACTTTACAGACGTGGATTGACGAAATACGAAGTTGCCGGAAAAAAATTAAAAACCGAATATGATCGCAATACCATCTTTCCGCGCATGTTTAGCGACAAAGAAAATCACCCCGAGTTTTACCGCAGTTGGTCGCATTTGGCCGAGGGGCAGCAGCCTACCTTTGCCACTAACCTGGGCTTTTTCCTTACCTGGCAGGTTAACCAAATGTATACCCGTTACTTTTTATGGAACTTTGTAGGCCGCACCAATGAGATGGACGGACAAGCGGGCGGCATTGACGGCGACTGGATAAGCGGATGGAACTTTAGCAAGGATCTGCCCTACTCAGTTACGCAGAGTAAGTCTTATAATCGCCTGTTCTTTTTACCGCTTATTTTAGGTTTGCTGGGCGCTTATTACCACTTTAAACGTAATCAGCGCGACGCAGGCGTTGTTGGCGTGTTGTTCTTTTTTACGGGGTTCGCTATTTTGCTTTACCTTAACCAGGATCCCCTACAGCCGCGCGAGCGTGATTACGCTTATGCAGGTTCGTTTTATGCCTTTGCTATATGGATAGGTTTGGCTGTACCGGCCATTGTTGAGCTGGTGAGCAGAAAAGCTGCCACAAAGAACGCGGCAATCCTGGCTACAGTTGTTTGTTTGGCCGTTGGACCAATATTAATGGCTAATCAGGAATGGGACGACCACGATCGTTCAACCAAACTTACCCCGCACGATATGGCTTATAACTACCTTAACTCGTGTGCGCCAAACGCCATTTTGTTTACCTATGGCGATAACGATACTTATCCGCTATGGTACATACAGGAAGTGGAAAATGTACGCCCTGACGTGCGCATAGTTAACCTGAGCCTTTTAGGTACTGATTGGTACATCCGCCAAATGAAGGAAAAAATGAACGAATCGGCACCGTTGCCTATAACCATGTCTAACGAACAGTTTAAAAGCGGTGTACGTGATGTGCTTTATTATAATGATGAAAAAATTGCAGGTGCGGTTGAGTTGAAGGAAGTATTTGACTTTATGCTGTCTGACAGAAAAGAGACCAAATTGCAGTATCAGAATGGTGATGAAACTAATTATCTGCCTACCAAGAACTTTAAAATAACGGTAAATAAAGATGATGTATTAAAAGCGAATACCGTTCCGGCTGATATGCAAAACCGTTTAACTGATACCATGACATTTACTTATCCCGGTGGTTATTTAGCTAAAGATAATCTGGCGCTTATGGATATCCTTGTACATAATAACTGGAAACGTCCTATATACTTTACTGTAACTTCGCCCAACAGGGTAATGATGGGGCTAGACAAGTATTTGTACAACGAGGGTTTTGCTATGAGGTTAATGCCGTTAAAACCAGATTCGGGTGCAAGTGTTGCAACTAACGTTAACGCGTCTGTTATGTATAACAACATGATGACCAAGTTTAAATGGGGTAACCTGAAGACTGCCAAATACCTGGATCATGAATCGTTAACCATGTTCTATCCGTTAATGAGTCGTATTTATGTAGATGTTATAGACGGGCTTATGAAACAGGGTAAAACAGCAGAAGCTAAATTGGCTTTAAATAAGTACATGACGGACCTGCCTAATTTTATACCTGTGCAGGAAGCTGCTATCAGAAAGTTTTATCTTGCTGATGCTGCTTACAAATTAGGTGAAACAGCTACGGGCGATAAACTGCTTACCACTGTAGATGATTACCTTGTTAACCTTTTGAATTTTAATTACGGCTTGTACAAAGACGGCAAAACAGGATTAGATAATGATGACATCCAGTTAGGCCTGTCTTTAATTAACGGCATGGTAGGCGTTGCCAAAAGCGGTAGCAAAACCGGTTTGAGCGCCAAATACGAAGCACAGGTTAAAGACTTCTCGCGGAAGTTTGGTTTGGGGATGTAGCTAAGAGCTTAATATCCATAAATGGAAAAAGCGAAGTGACACAGGTCGCTTCGCTTTTTCTATTTATGGATATTAAAATTTTATCAGGAAAATAAAGTCTCCCTTACCGGGGGAGATCTAAAGGAGGCTTATTTACTCTACAACCACTCCCATTGAGCAGAATTTCTCAATACGCTCGGCTACCAGTTCATCGATATTACGTTCTGTTAAAACTTTCAGATCTTTTAATAACTGCTTCTTTAAGGTAGCAGCCATAGCAACAGGGTCTTGATGAGCGCCACCCAGTGGTTCTTTTATAACGCCGTCTATCAGCTTATTCTTCAGCATTTCTGTTGATGTAAGCTTCAGCATCTCGGCAGCACGTTCTTTCTGCTCCCAGGTTTTAAATAGAATGGTTGAGCAATTCTCCGGAGATATAACAGAATACCATGAGTTATCCAGCATCATTACCTTATCGCCTATGCCAATACCCAATGCACCACCAGAAGCACCTTCGCCAATAACAACGCAAATAATAGGTACTTTTAGTATTGACATTTCTAACAGGTTACGCGCAATCGCCTCACCTTGCCCCCGCTCTTCTGCTTCCAAACCCGGAAATGCTCCCGGCGTATCTATTAGCGTAACAACGGGTTTGTTAAATTTTTCGGCTAAGCGCATCAGTCTTAAGGCCTTGCGATAACCTTCAGGGTTAGCCATGCCAAAATTGCGGTATTGGCGCTCTTTGGTGTTGCGCCCCTTTTGATGGCCTATAAACATAACGGTTTGCCCGTTAAGCGTACCAAAACCACCTATAATTGCTTTATCATCACCCACTGTACGGTCGCCGTGGAGTTCAATAAAATCATCGCACATTAGCTCCAGATACTGTAACGTATAAGGCCGCTCGGGGTGACGTGAAATTTGTACTTTTTGCCAACCGTTAAGGTTACCATATATCTGTATGCGCGCCTCGTCCAGTTTGGTTTGCAGTTCGTTAATGGTGGCAGACATATCCAGCTTGTTCTTGTCTTCCATCTGCTTCACCTTTTCTATCTGCTGCTCCAGCTCTGCCAAAGGCTTTTCAAAATCAAACGTTACTTTCATACCTTTTATTGAGGGCGCTAAAATAAACAAATCAAACGGCAATTTCCATCTTAATAATCTAATGATGGTAGCTTAACAGCAATCTATTTTTTTTGCAAAGTTTCTAATTTTGCTATTTGCTGCTGCGATAGCAGTTTTTCTGTAGCCAGGCAGGCCTGTAAAACGGCGTTTTTCAATTCGCCCTGGTACAGGCCGTGGCGGTTGGTGTAAAATATCAGGTTGCCCTCGCTCACTTTTCTGTACTTAAATAAACTGTCCAGCATTTTTTCATTGCTGATGATGGAGCCACCTATTTGTAGCCTGCGCCGGTGCATAAGGGTACTAATTTCTGTTATCTTTTTTATCTGCACGGCGCTAAGGTCAAGCTGGTTACTCAAATTTAAAACCTTATCAGGCATGGGGTAATGATTTAATTCGCCGGCGGCTGCCATTTCGTTGCCTGCATTGCCTTTTAAATAGGCATCGTATTGCTGGCGGGTTAATGTGCGTATGGGCGACTTTGTAACAGCGGTATCCGTTGGTGATTGCGCGTTTACCGTTACACTCCACATCACTATCGACGAAAAAAATAAAGTTTTTAGCATAGACATTCGTTTTCTGGGGGAATAACGATCTTAACGCGACAAAGTTCGCTTAATTTTAACATAATTGTGCCCGTATTATGAATGCATCAACCGTTATAGAAAAGCTAAAAGAAATATCTTCGCCGGTTTACCGCGAAGGAATGCTTCGCTTTGGCATAGAAAACAGTAAAGCGTTAGGCGTAAAAGTACCGGCATTGCGCAAATTGGCCAAAGAAATAAAGAAAGACCATCAATTGGCGCAACAGCTTTGGGAAACCGAAATACATGAAGCACGGTTACTTGCCACCATGATAGCAGATCCGAAACAGGTAACTGAAAAACAATTTGATAAATGGGTGCTTGATTTTGAAACCTGGGACGTATGCGACCAGGCCTGCGGCAATTTATTTGACCAAACACCCTTTGCCATAGAAAAAGCCCTGGACTATAGCGCCCGCGAAGAAGAGTTTGTTAAACGTGCCGGTTTTGTTTTAATGGCCGAATTAGCGGTACATGATAAAAAGGCTGACGACCTGGTGTTTATTCAGTTCTTCCCCATTATAGAGCGTGAAGCGTGGGATGAACGGAATTTTGTAAAGAAAGCCGTTAACTGGGCATTGCGGCAAATTGGCAAGCGCAACAACACATTGAAGCCGCTGGCCATTGCAACCGCCGAACGCATTTTACAACAGAACAGCAAACCTGCAAAATGGATAGCAAATGATGCCTTACGCGAGTTGAGGAACAGATAATAAAATTCTGTATGACAGGAACATTTAAGTTAACAATACGTTATCACCTCTGTTAAAATACCAAATAACATTCATGCTAACTGAAAAAATTAAAACAGCGACCCTGCAATATCACCAGGAAACAGAGAAAATACTGATAGGGAAAATGAAAAGCATGCGCTCGCTCAATGACTACAGCGCTATCCTTAAATTATTCTACGGCTACTTTGGCGGACTGGAACAGCGGGTAGATCAATACATTGACGCGAACAACTTAAGCGACTATGCCGGGCGCCGCAAAACAGCTGCTTTAGCTACTGATATTGAAGCGCTTGGAGAAACCTTACCCCGCAAGGCCGAAGGTGGCGAGTTACCAACCATTGAAAACGAACTACAGGCTTTCGGTGCGTTATATGTAATTGAAGGCTCTACACTGGGCGGAAAGATAATCAGTAAAATGGTGCAGCAGCATTTGGGGATAACAGACGGAAAGGGTCTTTCTTTTTTTGATGGATACGGCGATGATACCGGTAAAAAATGGTCCGCTTTTCAACAGGCGCTGAATAACATAGGCATGAGCCCCGAGCGCGAAGATGCAGTAATAGCCGCCGCTAACGACACATTTGCAAAATTTAGAGATTGGCTGGAGTATAAAGATTAGATATTAAAGATTGAAGATAGGTCAGACAATTAGTACGATATTCAATTTCGATTTGTAAGAAATGTAAGTTTAACGAATCAAACCCTAATCTTTAATCTTCAATAACCAATCTTAAAAATCACTTCTTCAACGCCACAAAAAACGTAGAGCCTTTACCCAAACTGCTGTCTACCCAAATTTTGCCATTGTGTTTTTCAACAATACGTTTTACAATGGCAAGGCCAACACCGCTGCCCTCAATATGCTGCACGTTATCCATCCGTTTAAAAAGCTCAAATATGCGCGGCAGTTGTTTTATGTCAATACCTACCCCATTATCTTTTATGCTGTAAATTACCTCTGTTTCTTCCTCTCTGCCTTCAATATGTATAGCGGGCTGAGGCTGTTCCATACTATATTTAATGGCATTACTTAGCAGATTGGCAAATACCTGCGACAGCATTACCGGGTCGCCCTGCACAACCGGCATTTTGCCAATGTGCACTTTTAAATTATCAGCATTATATCCTATTTTAAGGTCTCTAATATGCTCGTTAATAATAGTACTCAAGTCCACTTCAACGGGTACAATATCCTGCCTTCCAATGCGCGAATAGTCAAGCACCTCATTTATCATCGAATTCATTTTGTCAACACGGTTGCTTATACGATTTAACGTTTCAAGCGCACGCGGTTGCATCGAGCTATCGCGGGTAAGCATCTGCGCGTAACCTTTTATAGTTGAAAGCGGATTCTTCAGATCATGTGAAATGGTAAAACTAAATGTATCCAGCTCCTCATAAGCTTGTTTAAGCCGTTCGTTAAGCATCCTGATGGCCCCGGCCTTCTGGTTAATGGCGTAGGAAACCTCTGCCTTCAGTCGCATGGCCGATTTGATCTCTTCATCTAACCACGGTTGCGATTTACTCGACACCTGTTGCGACCAGGCTTCAAAAGATTTACGGGGGGAGATCTTCATTGTTCCGTCTGCACTAACTTCAGCAGCCTTTTCGGGGTTGCCCGCCCAGGTAATTGTCTCAATATGCTCAGGCTTAAACCAAATTATGTATTCAGACAGCTCATGCGACAAGGTGAGCACCATAACGCCACTTGCTACATGTTTAAATGCAGCAGCTTCAGGGTATACATCGGGTAGCTCGTTGGTGCAATAAAATGTTTCAGTAACATTAATCTTTATCCAACTTAGCAATTGCTTTATCTGATCATCATCCGGAGTTGTGCCCAATTTAGCGGTATGACCTTCGTAGGTTAATACTGCGCCCCTGGCATCAACAGCATCTATTATAGTTATATTTTGTTCGGTCAGCGCTTCTTCAATACTGTTGTATTTAAGCATAAGTTTAGAAAGCGCATCCACATTAGCTGTGAAACGCTCCTGCAGATGTTTATTAGCCTCATCCTGTCTAAACTCCAGCGCAGATGAAAGGATCTGTCCAATCAGCTTTGATGACTCCCTTGCTTTATAATCAATAAATCGAGGTGAGTAATTGTGACAGGCCACCAACCCCCACAATTCGCCTTTGTACATTAGTGATATACTAAAGCTGGAATGCACCCCCATATTTTTAAGGTATTCAATATGTATGGGCGATACCGCGCGCAATTGCGAATGCGTAAGATCAAGCGGCTGCTGGCTATACTGGCGAGTAGAAACTATTTTTGATGGCGTTGTATAAACATCAGCTATTAGCCGGGTTAAGTTGAGTTTGTATAACTCCCGCGCCTGCTTGGGTATATCAGATGCCGGGTAATGCAAACCCAGCCAGGGTTCCAACTCATCGTTTTTGGCTTCAGATACCACCTCGCCGTGGCCATCTGCAGCAAAGCGGTATATCATCACCCTATCATAACCAATAACTGTTTTTATTTGGCTGGCTGTATTAACCAACAGATTGTTGATATCCTTATCCGCCAGCATCTCTGATATAGAACGACCTATCATTTTCTGAACATCTGTTTTCAGGTCAGACAGTGTAGGCTCAAACTCCAGTAAATAAGATGTTGCTGATTGCGAAATGACTAAATAAAAGCTCTCGCCCTGAATATCGGTATGAAATGGATTGGTTTGATCAAAGCCATTTATTTTGCCGAAAGTTATAATTTGATTGATGAAATCGGGCGGTTCGTTTTGTCCGATAACAGACTCTATTTCCCTTATTGATCGCCCAAGCAAATCATCCGGAAGACCTTTTAAAAAATCGTGGATATTTTCGCTGTGATGAGTAATATTTAAATTTTGATCTATAGCGATAAGGAATCCGTGAGATTGTATTTGTCCCGGAATATGTATTGGTTCATTATCGCAATTGCTTAGATCAATTGACTGATTTTGCATAGATAGTTGTGAGTATTATTTCAAAAGTGCAAATTATTCTTTAAGTTACAATATTAAGTTATAAATAAAATTACACCCATAACTCTTAAGTAACTGTGATCGCTTGAGACTCGGGTTAGCGCTAAAAGTAAATTCTCAAAATATTTACCCATCTTTTTATGACTTTTAAAAGGCAAAATTTAAGATTTTATTAGAACAAATTTTAAGTTTACAACTTATATTTGCTGTACGATCATTAAACTTTAAACAAAATTTTATGGCATTTACACTACCGGCGTTATCCTACGCTACTGATGCATTGGAACCGCACATTGATAAAACAACCATGGAAATTCACCATGGCAAACACCACCAGGCTTACGTAACTAACCTAAACAAAGCGTTAGAAGGCAAGCCGGAAGCTGATGGCAAAATTGAAGACATCATAAAAAACATTTCTAAATTTCCGCCTGCTGTACGTAACAATGGCGGTGGCCACTTTAACCACACTTTATTCTGGACATTATTATCTCCAAACGGTGGCGGCGAGCCAACCGGCGCGTTAGCTGATGCAATTAAAAGCACTTTCGGTTCGTTTGCTGAGTTAAAAACCAAATTATCTGACGCCGGTGCAACCCGTTTTGGTTCTGGCTGGGCCTGGTTAATTGTTGGTGCTGATAAAAAACTGGCTGTAACCTCAACCCCTAACCAGGATAATCCATTAATGGATATTGCCGAAGTAAAAGGCACGCCAATTTTAGGTATTGATGTTTGGGAACATGCTTACTACTTAAAATATCAAAACCGTCGCCCTGATTACTTAGCAGCTATATGGAACACCGTTAACTGGGCCCATGTTGCTGAGTTATACGCGAAAGCGATAGCTTAATTTCGGATATCGGATTTTCGATTTCGGATTTATAAATTTGAAACGGCGGCTTATAGCCGCCGTTTTTGTTAACTACTGTATTTATGAAAGCAAACGTTTTAGAATCAGCTGATAAACCCATGGTTTGGAAAGAGGTTGAAACCCCTGCTCCCGGCCCCGGCGAAGTTTTGGTTAAAATAAAAGCTGCGGCACTTAACCGTCGCGACTATTGGATAAGTATTGGCAAATATGCCAGTTTACAATATCCATCAATTTTAGGTTCAGACGGTGCCGGGATAGTTACTGAAATTGGAGCCAATGTTGACGAGACCTGGCTTAATAAAGAGGTTGTTATAAACCCAAGCCACAACTGGGGCAATGATGATAACTATCAGGGTAAAGATTTTAAAATTCTGGGCCTTCCTGATGAAGGAACCTTTGCCGAATATGTAAAAGTAAAAGCTGAGTATCTGTTTGAAAAACCCAGCCACCTAAGCTGGGAAGAGGCAGCAGCTTTCCCATTAGCGGGCCTAACTGCTTACCGGGCACTTGTAACTAAAGGCCGCGCAAAAAAAGGAGACACAGTATTAATATCAGGCGTAGGCGGCGGCACAGGTACTTTTGCATTGCAATGGGCGGTGGCGCTGGGCTGCAAGGTGTTTGTAACATCAGGCAGCGGCGATAAAATTGAAAAGGCAAAACAAACAGGTGCTTCAGCGGGTGTTTGTTATAAAGCGCAAGACTGGGCAGAAGAATTGCAGCATCTTTCTGGCGGATTTGATGTGATTATAGACAGCGCGCTTGGCGCAGGTTTTGCCAAATTTGCAGACCTGGCCAAACCCGGCGGCCGCATAGTTTACTTTGGCGCAACCGCGGGCGATATGCCGGCCATTCCGGGCCGTAAGGTATATTGGAAACAGCTGCAGATATTAGGCACCACCATGGGTACTAAGGCCGATTTTGAAGGCATGCTCCAATTAATGAAGATACATAAAATTGTACCTGTTATTGATGATGTATTTCCGTTGAATACGGCAGGAGAAGTTATACAGAAAATGGGATCATCGCCTCAGTTTGGAAAGCTTGTGTTCAAGGCATAAGCCCGGCTTTTGAGTCAGGTTAATTATCAGTTGGCAACAACCGGCAGTGTAAAACAAAACGTTGAGCCCTTGCCTTCTGCACTTAATACAGTTATCTCGCCTTTATGGTCGGCTATTATGCGCGATGCTATGTACAAACCCATGCCCAGGCCATTGTATTTTTTAATTACCTGCTCGCTACGGTAAAACTTATTGAAAACCTGGTTAAGGGTTTCATCAGACATGCCGATGCCCTGATCTTCAATAATAACCGATACCTTATTACCGTCTATTCGCGTCTTTAATGCTATAGCGCTGCCTGATGTAGAGTATTTGGCCGCGTTGCCAATAATGTTATTCAATACCTGCTCAATGCGCAAACGGTCAAGCGCTACGTTTACATTATTGTCAAAAGCTATTGAAATTTGGTTGGACGGAAGTACCAAGCTCATCAGCTCGATGCAATTGGTAAGAAATTCGTTCAGCCCAACTTCCTCCATTTGATACTCTGCTCTGCCAACCTCAATTTTTGATATATCAAGCAACTGCTGTATCAGCGTATTCATTTTGGTTGATTGCGCTTCTATCTTTTTTAAATAAACTTGCAATTGCTGGTTATTGCCTCCTTCGGTTTTAATAGCCAGTTGCGCAAACGACCGCAAAATGGTTAAAGGTGTTTTTAACTCGTGGCTGGCAACCGATAAAAACTCGTCTTTTTGCTCATTTAAATATTTTGCGGCGAGTAACGCTATTTCCTGCTGCTCGTTCAGCTTAAAAAGCTCATCATTGCGTTGCTTAATTTCCTCATACGCGCTTATAGGTTCCGCCTCTTCAAAATGGCGCTTTACACTGCTAACTTTAGCCCGGGTAACCTTTGCGGTTCTGGGGATAGCGATTTTGAGCGTAACCTTTACTTCTTTGTCATTGGTTTCCACATCAAAAGTGGGTACCAGCTTGCGTGCGTATTCAAAACCTTCTTTTACCTTTTTCAGGTTATCATCTTCTTTAAAAGTGATATCGGCTGCTAAAAAAAATCTGTCACCTTCGGCAATAACGCCTATAACGGCATGGCCATCAAACGTTTTATCTATCACCTCGCGGCAAACTTCAGATACCGCCGTAGCGAAGGATGTTTGGGTAGATATAGAGAGCCCTAACAATTCGCCGGTTTTAATGGATTTCTTATAAGCCAATATAAGGTCCATTTCATTTTCAAGCGATATTGCTACTATTCCTGTCATCTTGTTTTAACTAACTTTTGCAATTATTACTGACATATCATCTGTTTGCCGGGCAAAATCTTTGTATATAGCAGTAGCTAATATAGCACTATCACAGCGGTTTATACCCACATATTTTAGTGTATCCCAACGGCTTTTTATGCCATCCGAACAAAACATCATTTGCTGATAATCTGCAAACTCTACACGCTGGTCGTTCATCGTATTAGGAATGTTATGCCCTATAATACCATTGTACGACAAAACATTTTTACTGTTAACGCGGCCCACAAGTTTGGTTGATATATTACCAACGCCCGCGATTTTTAACACTTTAGCATTCATATCATAAACAGCAACAGTGCCTACCATACCACGTGTTTTTCTGATATCTGCATGTAAATATCTTATAACTTCAACCGGGGAATCATAAGGGCATAGTTTGAATGATCTTACCGCCTCGTTAACCGCTAAATTAGCTTCGGGTCCATGGCCTAAACCGTCGGCAACCAGCAATTTAACAAAACCCTCTGTAATTTTATAATAGCATCCATCACCACTGGTAACCTCGCCCGGCTTTTTTATTACCAGGGGTTTTATTTGTATATCCACCTTAGCCCTAACTTTGGCAGATCGCCTTGTTTTATAAACGCGGCTTAATACAATAGTTCCCCAACCTTTTAATGAGTATATATCAAACTCGTCTGAAAGGCGTTTAATACTGCCCAAACCATGCCCCATAGTATTTGATGACGAATACCCGTCTGTCATTACACGTTGCAGGTCGGCCATACCAGGGCCATGATCTAAACTTATCAGTTCAATATATTCCTCACCGGGGGTATCAAAACAGCCAACCAATAACTCGCCGCCGTTAGCATACTTATGCAAATTAGATGTTAGCTCTGCTACAATTATATCCAGCTCTGCCGTGCGTTTCTCATCAAAACCTGCCTGGATGGCAATGGCGTGTATCTCTTTTTTTAAAACTGCGTAATAACTTCTGTCCGAAGCATTAAAAACAGTGTGGGTAGCATCAACCATTGGCCCATTTTAAAATGGTAACTTTGGTACCTTTGCCTACTTCGCTTTTAATATCAAATTCATTCACCAGCCGTTTGGTACCGGGTAAACCCAGCCCCAGGCTTTTACCTGTAGAGAAACCATCTTTTAAAGCTAAAGCTATATCCGGTATACCGGGGCCGTTATCGCTGAAAGTTAAACGGATACCATTATCGCGCCCGCGCGATACTACCTCTATCAAAACCTCGCCACCGTTGCCATAACGCAGCATATTACGCACCAGTTCGCTGGCGGCGGTTATTAATTTGGTTTGATTTACCAGGCCCATTTTTATTTTTACCGCGTACTCTTTCACCCTGCTTCGAAAAGGCACTACATCTTGCTCGCGCGTAACCGGCATATTGTCCTTATTCAGCGAGATCGTCGTCATCATCAGGTTCTGTTGTGTCTATTTCAACCTGAATTTTGTCTTTCAGCAGATCCATGCCTTTTTCAACGTTCAGTGCAGTAAAAACACCCTTAAGCGGAAGGCCCAGTTCAACTAATGTAATGGCCACCGCGGGTTGCATACCAACAACAACCGTCTCGGCATCCAAAAGTTTTGACATTACACCTATGTTGCCAATAATACGCCCCATAAATGAATCTACGATACTTACGGCTGATATATCTATCAATATACCCCGGGCACCGGTTTTGTTTACCATTTTAACAATGTCGGCTTCAAGGTCAAGCGCAAGCCTGTCATACAGATCAACCTGGATGGTCACCAACAAAAATTGCCCCATCCGAAGAATAGGAATTCTATCCATGCGTATTAATATTTAACGGCAGATGTACCTGCCTTTCTTACCTCTAACCTCATTGATCTGAACGCGTATTGCAATGCGCTGGCTAAACTGGCCTTGGTAATAATGTCTGACAGATCAATACCCAAATGCACAATTGTTTGCGCAATTTCCGGCCTGATGCCGCTGATGATACAATCAGCACCCATAAGGCGCGTAGCGCTAACTGTTTTAAGCAGGTGCTGAGCAACCAGCGAGTCGACAGTAGGTACACCCGAAATATCAAGAATGGCAACACTGCTGCCTGTTTCAACTATTTCGGTAAGCAGGCTTTCCATAACTACCTGCGTACGTGCGCTATCTAACGTACCAATAATAGGCAGCGCTAAAATACCGTCCCACACACGGATAACAGGCGTTGATATTTCGGTTATTTCGTCCGTTTGGCGCAAAATCACCTCTTCGCGACCCTTTATAAAGGTTTCAAAAGTTACAATTGAAAATTGGTCTATCAAGCGGTTTACCTTTACTGTTAATGGATAAAGCTCTTTGATATCCTTAATTTCATCTTGCAATAACTCAAGTATGGCCTCCTTAAGGCTTAAAATAAACAGGCCGGTTTCTTTAGGACTATAACCCTGCCTTGCCCTCGAAATTGAAATTCCGCCCAATATTTCCAGTACATGGTCAAAATCGCCAGACTCAGCATTGTCTATATTATTATTGTTTAAACTGTTGACCAAACCGGCTACAAGTTCCTCAGACTCTATGCGAAGGTCTTCGTTGCTCATAAGGTCATCGCGTAAGCCCGCGTCGGCAAGCTGGTTGGTCATCCAGCGCTCAAGGATGGCAGCCTGCTGCTTCCTGAGGATCTTTGAAATGTCTGTAGGCATTTTAAGGTTTGTGAGTGGAAATTTAAGTAATAGTACAAATTTTATTTTATAAATAAACCAATAGCACGCAATACAGAATGATTCTGCCGTTACTGGATTTTACGCAAGATCAGTGCAGAATTTTAAACATTAACTCCTTTAACAGTTCGCCATGACCTGCTAATGAATCAACGCCTTTGCTTTTCAAATCATAATCTCGCAGATAACCAATTATCTGTATAGATTTTGCATAGTTAAAGCTCCGGGCCGCCTGCTCGTAATCTTTTACAAAAAACGGGTTCACTCCTATTTCTTTGGCTACGTTCTGCGGCGATTTATCGCGTACGTAATGGTACATTAATACCTTGGTAAAATAATTATTAAGATTACCTAACACCAATACAATTGGATTGTTTTTTGGATTTGCAGCAAAATAGTTAACTATCTGGTTGGCTTTAAAAATATCTTTCTTTGCCAGCGCCGTTTGCAGTTCAAATACATTATATTCTTTGCTAATGCCTATATTATCCTGAATATGTTTCAGCGTGATTTCTTGCCCTTTAGCCACATTCAACATCAGCTTATCCAGTTCATTGGCAATTTTCGATAGGTCGTTGCCTAAATATTCAGCTACCATCAACGCCGCTTGCTGCCCTATGCGGTAACCTGCATCTTTCAAGTAATCTTCTACCCAGGCAGGTATTTTATTATCATACAGCGCTGCCGATTCAAAAACGAGTCCGTTCTTTTCAATGGCCTTGTAGGTTTTCTTACGCTTATCAAATTTTCCGTATTTGTAGCAGAAAACCAGAATAGTGCTTGGCAGCGGATTTTCCAGATAACTGAAAAACGGATTAATGCCTTTTTTATCGTCGCCGTCATTACCCCACTTCATATCCTGCGCCTCTTTTATCAAAACCACCTGGTAGTCGGCCATCATGGGGTAGCGTTTGGCGGCGTTAAGCACCGTCATCACATCAGTATCCTTACCATACAACACAGTTTGGTTAAAGCCCCGCTCAGCTTCTGGCAGTAGTTGATGCTCAACAAAATTGCTTACCTGGTCAATAAAATAAGGCTCGTCGCCGTGCAATAGATATACAGGTTTGTACTTTCGGTTTTTTAGGTCTTTGAGGATATCTACAGCAGTCATCTAAAATCAAAAGTAAAAAGTTAAAAGTCAAAAAGCCGCTTTTAGCCCAAGTAAATTTAAAATGATATTAGCTTTTGAATTTTTACTTTTGAATTTTGAATTAATAAATGAACCAGCTACAGCCGCTTAATCTTCCGCCTCACCCTTTTAAAATAACCGAGGTTAACGGACAATTAACGCTGTTTGATGAGATAAGAAAGAAAACCATTGTTATAACACCCGAGGAATGGGTGCGCCAGCACTTTGTTCAATACCTTATTAAAGAAAAAAAATATCCAAAAACGTTAATTAAGCTGGAAGGTGGCCATAAGCTGCACGGCATGGCAAAACGATCTGACATTATAGTGTTTAATAAAGAAGGGCGTAAAATTTTAATGGTAGAATGCAAGGCCCCCGGAGTAGCCATTAACCAAAAGGTATTTGACCAGATAGCCCGTTATAATATGGTGCATAAAATTGAGTTGCTGGCAGTTACCAACGGACTACAACATTATTTTTGCGTTATTAATTTTGAGGATGAGAGTTACCGGTTTATTACACAACTGCCGGTATATGCGGGTATTTAGCCTCGGGCATCTGTGGTACCAGGTTTAATATCTTCTCGTAAAGGTCATCAGGTTTAAACGGCTTGGAAACGTAAGCGTTCATACCTGAGTTGTATACACGCTCTTTTATATCAAACAAAGCCGAAGCTGTTAAAGCTATAATAGGAATATTGGCTTTTTTAGGGTCGGCCATTTTACGTATTTCAATAGCTGCATCAAAGCCGTTCATTACCGGCATTTGCAGGTCCATTAAAATAATATCAAAGTTACCATACTGCACAAACTCAACGGCACGCTCACCATTCTCTGCAATAAATGGTGTAATGTTCCATTTAGATAATAGCTTTTTCATTAGCATTACGTTAACCGGGTTATCCTCGGCAATTAATAGCCGGATAGAACCAAAAGCCTCTGCTTCTGTTTGTATAGTAAGCGGTGTTTTTTTGTTGATAACGATCTGCTTTTCGGTAGCAACCGGGAACTCCATATTAAAAGAGAACTCAGAGCCCTTGTTTACCGTACTATTTACATTGATCTTTAAGCCCTGTAATTCAAGCAGACGCCTTACAATGGCCAGGCCTAAACCTGTACCGCCATATTGCCTTGTGGTACTTACAGACTCTTGAACGAATGGTTCGAAAATAAGGTCCAATCGTTCGCTGGGTATACCAATCCCGGTATCTTTTACCCTAAAATTAACGGTTAACCTGTCATGCCTGTCTTCAATGCAGGATACTTTAACTAAAATATCGCCCTTTGTAGTAAATTTAATGGCGTTACTTACCAGGTTAAAAACTATCTGTGTAATGCGGGTAGGGTCGCCAAACAACGCTTTCCTTTGCAGTGCATTTTCAACCTCGAGCGTAAAACCGAGGCCTTTTTGCCGCGCTGTTATTGACGGGCCGCCACAGATGCTATGCATCAGATCGTGAAGATTCAGACGTGTTTTTTCAAATATCAGTTTGCCCGATTCGATCTTGTTAAAGTCAAGTACATCATTAACAATAGAAAGCAGATTACCTGCAGAAAATTTAAGTACCTCAAGGTTTTCTTTCTGATCGGGCCGCGGGCCACCCATCATTAACAGATCCGTCATACCGATAACAGCGTTAAGCGGTGTACGTATCTCGTGCGACATAGTTGAAAGAAACTCCGACTTAGCCTCTGATGATTTATGTGCCTTTTCTATAGCATTTTCAAATTGGGTAGTTAACGATGTTTGCAGCTCTGTAGTTGCAGAAAGTTGCGATAACGCCTTTATGAACGAATTATAAAAGTGGCTGTAAACAAATAATATAAGCACCAAACAAGCGGACAGACTTATTATAAAAGTTGACTCATCAACTTTTTCGGGTTTAAGCGTTATCAAAAAACTATTACCATTTTGTAATAACAGTAACAGCAAGGTTGGTACAATATTTAAAGCCGAATAAACATAGCCCATTTTTTGGCCAAGCATATTAAAGCTAAACAACATAATAAGCACTATAACGCTTACGCTTACAGCATCAACACCTTGCTTGGCTACGTAAATATTTACTAAATAGGCAAATGTGCCTACAATTAGGGCGATATGCGAAATAGTACGATAATGGGGCCGGTAAGTTAGATATTTAAATAAAAGCGCAGACAGCACTGTTAAAGTCCCCGTAATAATACCTATAAGGAAATACCGGTTGTTAAGCACCTCGAAAAACAAGGTTAACGAGGTAAAGAATGACAGCGCCAAACCGTAATATAATAGCTTAATGCGGGCAGTATCAAGGGTAGACTGCTTGCCAGACAATATGCGATTTATAGAAAAGTTAAAAAAACTGGCGGTATTGCTCATTTTCAACAGCTTAGCTTGCGCTATAATTTTTGTTTCTAAAATTAATAAATTTATACTTATTAATAATAGAAAGTATAGCGGCTAACCAAAAGCAATTAGCCTGCCAATCCGCGCAGGTTCTCTTCAGCTATTTTTAACTTAGCTTCTGCATCGGCTTTTTTCTTTAGTTCGTTCTCAACTACGTCAGGTTTAGCGTTATTCATAAAGCGTTCGTTACCTAATTTCGCGTTAACAGATTTAAGGAAACCCTCCAGGTAACTTTTCTCTTTTTCCAGGCGATCACGCTCTGCTTCAACATCAATAGTTTGTTGCATGGGGATAAAAAACTCGTCTGTTGATACTAAAAAGCCCACTGCATCACTCACTTTATCATTTACGAACGACAATTCGCTTAAATTACTCAGCTTAACAATCAGCGCTTTATACACGCTATAATCAACACCGGAGTTTGGCTTTACCAAAAGCTGCAAAGTTTCTTTAGGCGATATTTGTTTATTTTGACGAATATTTCTGATTTGCGCTATTATTTGTTTTACAAGTTCAACATCAGCCAAAAGCCGGGAATTAATTTCCCCAATTGTTGGTAATTGAGCAACGATGCAACAATCATCGTCGGCGCGTTCAATAAACAGGTCATCGTGCCATAATTCTTCGGTTATAAAAGGCATAAACGGATGCAATAACTTGAGTATATTCTCAAAAAAGCTAACTGTTTTATTGTAAGTTTCCCTGTCAATAGGCTGCAGATAGGCAGGCTTTATCATTTCCAGATACCAAGCGCAGAAATCGTCCCAAACCAGCTTATAAGTGGCCATTAGCGCTTCTGATAAACGGTATTGTTCAAAATCATCCTCAATTTCCTGCAGTCCCTGATTAAACCGGCTTTCGAACCAGTTGATAGCTACCGCGTTGGGGTTTTCCAAGGCATCATCAACCTGCCAGCCTTTTATAAGTAGGAAAGCGTTCCAAACCTTATTAAAGAAGTTACGGCCTTGTAAACAATCCTTCTCATCAAACATGATGTCATTACCTGCAGGTGAGCCTAAAAGCATGCCTACCCGAACACCATCAGCGCCGTACAGATCTATCAGGTCCAAAGGATCAGGCGAGTTGCCTAATGATTTTGACATCTTCCTCCCCTGCTTATCACGCACAATACCGGTAAGGTAAACGTTCCTGAATGGCAGATCGCCCCTAAACTCATGTCCGGCCATTATCATACGCGCAACCCAGAAGAACAATATCTCTGGCGCCGTAACCAGGTCATTAGTGGGGTAGTAATATTTAATATCCGCATTCTCCGGATCTTTAAAGCCATCAAACACCGAGATGGGCCATAACCACGATGAGAACCAGGTATCTACTACGTCTTCCTCTTGTACCAGATCATCAGTTGTGAGTTGTGAGTTGTGAGTTGTGAGTTTTTTTGCTTCCTCTAATGCCTCTTCGGCTGTCTTCGCAATTACATATTCTCCGTTAGGTAAGTACCACGCCGGAATTTGCTGCCCCCACCATAACTGGCGGCTGATGCACCAATCCTGTACGTTCTCCATCCAGTGGCGGTAGGTGTTACCAAATTTTTCGGGTATCAGCTTAACTTCGCCGTTTAATACGTAATCAAGCGCAGGTTTAGCCATTTCGCCCATTTTGCAAAACCATTGCATAGATAGCTTTGGCTCAATAACCGCGTTGGTACGTTCAGAAAAACCCACCTGTGATTTGTATTCTTCCACCTTCTCTAACGCGCCGGCTTCTTCCAGCATAACCGCAATTTTTTTACGCGCGGCAAAGCGGTCCTCGCCTACCAGTATTTGTGCTTTATCATTCAGCGTACCGTCATCATTTAAAATATCAATAACAGGCAGCTTGTGCTTTTGGCCCAATTCATAGTCGTTCAGATCATGCGCGGGGGTAACTTTTAAGCAACCTGTACCAAAATCCATTTCTACATAATCATCCAATATAACAGGGATCTCGCGGTTGATCAATGGAATAAGTACCGATTGCCCGTGCAGATGCTTATAACGCTCATCATTAGGATTAATGCAAATAGCAGCATCAGCCATAATGGTTTCAGGGCGGGTGGTAGCGATAGTTAGGTCGCCCGACTTTTGCTTATCATCCTGAGACTTAGTACCGGCTACCTGATACTTAATATAATAAAGCTTCTGATTAACTTCCTTACGTATAACCTCCTCATCACTTACAGCGGTTTTACCCTGTGGGTCCCAGTTTACCATGCGGATGCCGCGGTAAATAAGGCCCTTTTTGTACAGATGTATAAAGGTATCTAACACCGCGTCGCTCAGGTCCGGGTCCATAGTAAAACGGGTGCGGTCCCAATCGCATGATGCGCCTAATTTTTTTAATTGCTCCAGTATAATACCGCCGTATTTTTCTTTCCACTCCCAGGCGTATGCTAAAAACTCATCGCGGGTAAGGTCTTTTTTGCTGATGCCTTTTTCCTTCAACATAGCAACAACCTTAGCCTCGGTAGCAATACTGGCATGGTCTGTACCCGGCACCCAGCAGGCGTTTTTGCCTTTCATGCGCGCGCGGCGTATTAAAACATCCTGTATGGTATTGTTTAGCATGTGGCCCATGTGCAGCACCCCCGTAACGTTGGGCGGAGGCATTACAATGGTGTAGGGTTCGCGCCCATCAGGCACGGACTTAAAAAATTTATGTTGCAGCCAGTAACTGTACCATTTTTCTTCGGCTTGTTTTGGCGAATAGGTTTTAGCAATACTCATATTACCGCAAAAATACGGTTTTTGGGGCAAAATTGGGGATTGAATTTATGCTATTACTTAACCCACCTATGTATGATAACCTTATACGCACATCATTAAACTAAAATTATAGTTTTCATTTATTCCTATTAACTTAGATCTGTGAAGAAATTGAGCACCTTAATCGGAATAGTATTTCAAATATGCCTTTTTGCAGTAGCCAATGCTCAAAAGCTCCCCCTGATACAGCAGGCAAACGCCCGCGCTCCGCAAAATGCAAAGGCAGATGGCAGGTTAACGGAATGGACTAACATGCCCTGGGCCTATAATGAAACTAACCGCATTTATTATTTAGTAGCTAATGACGATGTAAACCTTTATTTGGCTATCCGTGGCGAAGGCGCACCTGTAACTACCAAGGTGCTTAACGGAGGCATCGCTTTCACTATCAGCCATACATTAGATAAAAAGGCGCGTGCAAAAGCGGCCGACAACGCAATTGTCACCTTTCCGGTTTCGCTTAACAATAGTGATATGATGAGTGTGGTTATGCCCATGCTTAGCTTAAGACAGTTTAAAGGCGATACCACAGCACACCACCGCGAGATTGACTCTATACGAACCATAGCCGGAAAACGGTTAACAACAGTACTTAAACAAATAGGCGTATCGGGCTTAAAGGGAATATCAGAAAGTACGTTACCTATTTATAATGATAAAGACATAGTGGCTGCAGGTAAGCTGCAAGGCGTGCAGCCCATTTTTGAAATTGCTGTACCCTTAAAATATTTAGGTTTGGATTTTATAAACAACAAAAACTTTAGCTATAGTATTAAACTTGATATACCGCCATTTGACCCAACCAAGCCACGGGAGAGTATAATGTCAGAAAGATTAGCCTCAATGCCGTCTATGGAGGTTAAATCAGGCCCTCCCCCTACAAGGGCCGGTTTACCCATGCGTGATGCTGATATGGATTACCAGGACCATAAAACTGAATTATGGGGCGAATATACGTTGGTGGAGAAATGACCGCTAATTCACAGTAACCCGCTCGACCGGTGTTGCCTTTTCCATATAAATTATAGCGTCGAAAGCTATATTGAGGCGCAGATTAATAAAACTTACCAGGTTAGCCTGCATGGGGCGTAACTCTGACAACCATTGTGCGGCCCCTGGGTTAGTTGCAGCAGATTTTAAGTTAAGCAAGAAGTTGGCGCGGCCTACCTTTGTCAGTGCACTTTCAAGGCTGTTGGGCTGGGTTATGCCATACGTAGAAGGCAAACTGATGCCGAAGATGACTAATTTATTGCCGTAAAAATCTCTGAGGAACTGACCGGTTACCTTGGGGGCCTTGCTTAACACATCCCAATCGCCGCCGGTTGTGGGTGCATTTTTAACATGGCCATTGTGTGAATAAACAAATACCTTCTTTTCCCTGGCGGCTATCCAACGAACATTCTCGGCCATTGACGAATCCCTTGCAGTTATAGCACGCCATGCATCGGGAGGTATTTTTGCAGAGGTCTCAGGCGGTGATACGCTAACAACCTGATCTGTTTGACGGGCTACTACAGCAGTTTGTAAAGCCAATTGATAGCCTTGTGCCGTACCCGCTTTTATATAATTTGCCTGGTGATTTTTAATTGTACCTATCAGCTCATCTAAAATTCTGCTCAACCGGTCTCCCTCAACCTTAGGCAACTTCGGATAATTTGCTACTGACATGCGCGGCAGAAACGGAGCCAGCATTTTTTCAAAACGCCTTGCCTCAGCAGGATCAACTTTTTTCAGATACGCCAACACCGCGTCAATTGCCGGGTGCGATGGGGTGGTGTCGCCCGGAAATCCTACCATTTGCACATCCATGCCGTAAAACTTTAGCTTATTTTTATGTGCAGGCTGCTGGTTATATTGCCGTATCCAATTGATCAATGCAATATCATCAATGGTGGGCTTTGCTATGGTTAAAGCCCCGGCAATTTGTGCAATATTGCCTGTTCCGCCGGCAATATAATCGCTCACAACCCTGCATTTGGCAAAATTAGCCTCCAATACTATGGTGGTAAAACCTTTCTTTTCAACCAGATATTTAAAAATTGCGTTACGTAAAGCAAGCATTTCGTGCAAGCCGTGCGCCGGTTCTCCTAAAGCTACAATGCGGGCATCGCCAACTGTATTGTTTATTTGTGACAGATTGGCTTTATCCAATTTTACCGCGTTAAGCGTAGCCCATTTTACAAAAGCCGAATCAGTTAAATAATTATTATTTGCTTGCGCGTGTGCCGATGAATGTGTTGCAAATATTATTGCAACTAATAGGGTAATGAAATACAGGCCTGGCTTCATTTTAGTATTTAAGTTGATTTAAGAATGTTAATACTTAGCGGATATTTATAATGCTGCCCGTTAATAACCTTTAACGTATTAATCAATATTACAGCTGCACTAAATAGGTTGAGAATGATAAGTAGCAGCGTTACTTTTATAAAAATTACCGAGGGAATAAAAATTGCTGGAGTTACCGCCAACATCTCATAAAGCAAAATGCTTAGTTGGAAATTGAGAACAGCGGTGCCATGCTCCCGCATTTTATCTACACTGTTCCTCTTTACTACCCAAATAAGCAATGGCGGTACCAACAGATTACCTAAACCACTTAAATGCAATAACGGCAGCCAAATACGCCCCTTGTTAATTTGGGGTTGGGGGGCGCAGGTATTACCTACGCTATTCAGCGTTTCAAAATCAACTTCCAGTGCTGCGGCTATACTCTGTAAAGTATAGGCCCGTGCATCAACTTCAGAATTTTCTATACGTTGAATGGTGCGGGCGCTTACATCCGTTTTGGCGGCTAAGTCTTCCTGCGTCATTCCTTTTTTTAACCGCAGTTCTCTAATAAACTCTCCTGTTTTCATACTGTAAAGTGCACAAATAACATCATATATCCGTTGCCAATCCAGTTACAAATGCACGACATTTGCACGACACAGCGTTGCATTACGTGTTGCAAACAATTATTTAATTAGTGTCATTGTTTTAAAGTGCATACAACCTAAAACGCCCCGCAGTTCTCTAGTGCGGGGCGTTTAATTTTTATAGATGCAGGTAATTTTATATCAAACCAATTGAGGGGCGGCATCGCCTTTTGCTCTCTTTTTACGCCTGGTTTTCTTTTTACCCCATTTACGATTATACCATATTATAAAACCGGTTACGGGTAAACTGGCGCCAATAAGGCAGGCAAATTCGGCCAGTATTTTGGTAGGCAGGCCCAATATCTGGCCGGTGTGGATATCAAAATTCATGCGGAACACCTTTTCGCCAAGAGAGGCTTCCGCATAAGGCAAAGCCGAGGGATTGGTAGGTGCAAGCGGCTTTAACGTGTACCTGTCAAAATAATAAATTGCCCGGTTATAATTAAGTGTACCATCGCCAAACTGAACAAATGACTGATAGGCTGCCTTTGTATTGGCCGGGAAAAGTATAGTTACTTTTGCAAAATCAGGATGCCTGGCAATGGCGTGGTTCCATATAAAGTCTTCATCATTTACGTGCTGTATACTGCCCACCAAAGTAGTATCCGAAAAAGGTTGAGGTTGTTTTGGTTCCTCCATCTTCTTCCAGGTTAGGCTGGTATAAATTCCTTTTTCAAACCATTCAAATGTAAACACCACGCCGGTTACCGTCATTGCCAAAACAAATAACATAGCATAAAATCCAAAAACGTTATGCAAATCAATGTTAAGCCGTTTCCAGTTGGCACTCCATTTTACTTTAAAAGCTTTTTCACGCGCTTTCCTATTCCATTTTACCGGGAACCACCAAATTATACCCGTAATAAGTGTAATTATAAAAATGATACATGCAGACCCAACTACAGGGCTTCCTATTTTTTGCGGCAGCCAAAAAAAGCGGTGCCCAGCCCGCACAAAAATGAAAAAATCATCGGCGGCAGACCTTTCGCGCTTATCGTAAACAACATAACCGGTATAAGGGTTCAGGTAAATAGCTGCATCACGCCCGCCGCCTAAATCGAATGTGCAAATAGCAGATTTTCCAGGCTTACCTATAACAACACTTTCTAAAGTATCAGCGTTTTCATGTTTTGCCTTCAGATATTTGCGCGAAAGCGCAACAAGCTCCGAGGGTTTCAGGTATTCCTTGTGCTGTACCTCTACCCGCTGGTAGGGTTCGGTAAAATACCACACCTCATAACGGGTTGCCCATATACCACCGGTTAAGCAAACCACAAAAACTATGATGCCCGAAAACAGGCCCAGCCAAAGGTGCAGCCATTCTGATACCCGGCGGAAGGTAGATTTTTTCTTAGCTGACGATCTTGGTTCGGTTGAAAGCATGCTATTTATTTTAAAGGCTCATCCCATTGGCAGAGATGAGCCATATTATTGATTTAGAATTTGAATGTTAAAGTGCCTATTACCTGGCGGGTTGTTTCGGGGATACCGTAGTTTGTCCAATAACGCTGATTGCTTAGGTTATTGCCTTTTAAACCAAAGCGCCATTTAGGCTGATCATAAAACAGTGAACCATTTACAACAGTGTAAGCAGGTATAACAATCAGGTTTTCAGCATCAAAGAAATTTTGTGATACATAGTTGCCGCCAAAACCTAAACCAAAGCCTTTTAATGCTCCATCTGGAAATTTGTAGCTTGCCCAAAGGTTACCGTATTTGGTAGGTACCTGTAACTGGTATTTACCTTCCAGAAACAGTACCGGGTTGGCATTAAAAGTAGCCTTTGTTATTTTATACTCGTTTGTAGCATAACCGGCAATAATGTTCAGGCCCGGCAGCGGGTTGGCAATAATCTCTGCTTCTAACCCTTTGCTTCTTGAGTTTCCATCCTGAACAGCAAAACCATCTACAGTTCTGGTGTCGTTATTTATCTTAATATCATAGTAGCTCAAGGTAGCGCTTAACATCTTGTTGAAAAGCTCAGCTTTAACACCACCTTCTAACTGATTTGCCTGGCGTGGCTTAAATACGCTTACCGAACCATTTGGCTGTGTTGCGGGTTGCACATTTTGAAAACCATTCATATAATTACCAAAAAGGGTAACCTGATCTTTAACAACCTGGTACGTTAGGCCCAATTTTGGCGAGAACGCGGTTTGATTGTAATTGCCTGATGTGGCAGGTACAGGATTATTTCTGGGTATGTCGTTTTCAAAACGGTCAACACGTAAGCTTACCATTGCAGCTAAACGATCTGTTACATTCAACACGTCAGACACGTATGCGCTGTAAGACCGCTGGTTGCCTTCACTTTGCGTTTGGGTAGCAGCCGCGTTAAGGTTGTCCAGCTTTTCAAGGTTAATACCCGGAATCGGAACGCCCCGAACAGGGGTTAACACATCATAAGTACCTGCATTGCTAAAGCGCAAAAAGCTGCGGAATGAGTAAAAATTAACCCCGGCCACCATGCGATTACGCAAGCTGCCAATCTTAAAATCACCGTTAAAGTTTTGCTGAAGGTTGATAGAAGAAAAATTACGGGGACCATAGCTAAATACCGAACGGTTAAGCGAGTTAACCGGAGTAGCATTCCATTGCAGATATACCTGGTGACTGTGCTCTATGCGATTCTCGCCAAATGAAAAACTGGTGGTTGATGTCCAGTTGTCAGACATTTTATATTTAGCCTCGCCATAATAGTTAACAGCTGTAAGCGCAGCACCCAAATTTGCCCCGGTTAAAGAAACGTTGAAATCGATAGGGATATCGTTGAAATTTCTATAAGTTGAACGCGCTAAAGTTTGGTGGTAGGCAACGGTAGACCTATCTGTTTTACTAAACTCAGCCTCTAACAAGAACGTCAACCTGTCGCTTACTTTGTATAAAAAGCTTGGCGCAAAAGTGGTCATGTTTTTATGGCCGAAGTTTTGAAAAGTATTTTCTTTGTGCGATGCAGCGTTAATACGCAGCAAAGCGGTTTTTTCTTTGTTTAAAGGCGTGTTTACATCCGCGGTAAAACGGCTAAGCTGATAGCTGCCTAATGATACCCCTACCTCGCCTTTAAAGGTTTCAAACGGTTTTTTTGTTACTTGGTTAACCAAACCGCCAAAACCAACAATGCTTGAGCCAAATAAGGTAGCTGCGGGGCCTTTTATAATCTCAACACGCTCTAAATTGATCGGATCGCTTTGGTAAGATTGAACCGCCATACCGTTTCTAACAGTAGTGGTAGCATTAAAGCCCCTGATTGTACCGCCTGAGCCGCCCGCAGGATTGTTATTGGGTATAACGCCCGGCGAGTTACGCAGTATCTCTTTAATATCAACTATTTGTTGTTCTGCTATCAGCTCTTTACTTACGCTGGTATAAACCTGCGGATTCTCTAAGTTTTCCAGCGGCATGCGTGCCACCTGTTCACTTTTTTTACGCGCGAATTTGTTAGCTATATCTGATGTGATGCTTACTTCCTGCAATTGCTCAGAGGTTTGCGATAAAACCAGGCTCACCGCGTTTCTGCGACCGGCTGTTACCGTAACCTGTGTTTGCTGCGGTGCCAAACTTAAAAACCTGGCTTCAACCGTGTGGGTACCTGCCGGCACGCGGCTAATAGTGAACTCGCCGTTCTCGTTGGTGGCTGTGCTTAATTTAAGGGCGGGTATTGATACAGTGGCCATTTCAACAGGCGCACCGTCTGTAGTTTTTACAACGCCGCTTATACTACCATTTTGCTGTGCATTAGCTGCAGTGAAAGCGAATGCTAAAAAGATAATTGTTATAAGCGAAAATATTTTTTTTGGTAGATAGGTTGATGTAAAAGTATTACTGCATAGTAATAAAGATTTCATAGTTTTGATTAATTGATGAATGGATTGGATTGATCTGTTGTCGAGGGCCGGTGTGATGTTTGGCGACGGATCACCGGCTTTTTTGTAGGTTGAAATTTTATGTTGGGGTGAGCATTAGTTTCATATGACAAAGTAAGTTTTTATTTAGATTAAATCCAAATAGTAAAAAGTATTTTTTTCATTACGCTAGTTTTCAGCATTTTATCGCCTTTTATTCGTTAGCAAAATCGTCACTCTAATAACCTTACCCAAGCGAAGCTTTAGCAATAGATTTTAAAAATGTTAGATAGCGCATATTTATGATTATTAAACCCTGGCGATTTGTTAGAGACAAAATGATTATTTTTGAGTGTCTTCCATCCAAATAAACCATCTAACCTATTTAGCCATGCAACAGCGATACCACCACAGCAGTAACGAAGTAAAAGGCATGAATACTGCCGACCTACGTGAGCATTTTCTGATTGAGGAAATGATGAAACCCGGCAAGATGTGCTTTACTTACAGCCATTACGACAGGATAATTATTGGCGGCGCTGTGCCGGAAGCCGAAGAGCTACCCCTCAAAAACATGGCGATGCTTAAAGCGGACTATTTTTTAGAGCGCCGCGAAATGGGTGTTATTAATGTGGGAGGACCGGGCACAATAACGGTTGACGGCGTTCTTTATAACCTGGAAAAAAAAGATTGCCTGTACCTGGGCCGCGGAAGTAAAGAAGTAAATTTTTCATCGGTTTTGGCTGATGAACCGGCGGTTTTTTACATGCTTTCTACACCTGCACATGTGGCCTACCCCACCAGCTTATTAAAAGCGGAGGATGCCAGCCCCATGACAATCGGATCTGTAGAAACATCTAACCACCGCACGGTTTACAAATATATTTTTGCTGATGGTATAAAAAGCAGTCAGTTGGTGATGGGTTTAACTGTTTTAAATACGGGCAGTGTTTGGAACACCATGCCCGCCCACACACACGACCGCCGTATGGAAGCGTATTTTTATTTTGATGTACCTAAAGGACAAACCGTATTTCATTTTATGGGGCAACCGCAGGAAACACGACACATTACCGTTCATAATCATCAGGCAATTATTAGTCCGCCGTGGTCTATCCATTCTGGCTGCGGCACAAGCAATTACGCTTTTATATGGGGTATGGCCGGCGAGAACCAGGACTACAGCGATATGGACGTTGTAAATATTACGGAATTGAAATAAGTCACCTGATTAAGGACGGCTATTCACTGTTGCAAAGGCGTTGCAAAAAACGGGCAAAAAACACCATTTATAACTATCTGATAAATAAATAGTTATTTAAATTTTACAGCTAAAACTACTGACGAATAAGTGTGTTGCAAAGTGTTGCATGTTAAAACACGTAATAGTTATAAAACACTTATAATCAATTACATAAAAAAACAACTGTTGCAAGTGTTGCAAAGTGTTGCCTATATTTCTGCAACACCTTTAAACAAAAAAAGCGACGGTTTTAAACCGTCGCTTTTTCAAATATGTTAAACCGGTCAACCGGTCAATAACCAACTAAAATTAGTACTGCCACAAGTTAAGCTCCCAATCAAAAAGCTCCTTTTTAAGGCGTTCAGACTCGTATAGGCGGTCAATACCCTGGGCGTAATCCTTTATACGCTCATCCCTGTCATTTGATACTTTAACTATAACGCTGCTGAAAATGCGTTTAACAAACATATCATCAAAGCTCAGGCTGGTAGCATCGTTATTACGATTAAAGGCCTCCTTGGTTACCAATATATGGCGTGCCGCCGGGAAGTATACCCAAAAAGCAGGTTGATAATCTAAGTTAATGTTAACGCCACCTGTTCTCTCTTTTATCATAGGTGCAAGCCCTATAATGCGTGGTTCCATAACACCCCGTTGCTTATCAAATACCCAATCTTCCTTAATTCTGAACCTAACTACACTATCAGGGTTAAACTGCCCCGCTACCATTGATGAGCTTGTTATATTGCCGTCTCTATCTCTTTTTTCCACCAAACTGCTATCGGCCATTGTTGCATAAGCTTTTTCCGGGGTCAATGGCACAGAAAAACTATCGCCATTAGGGTCTTCCTTGGTAGGGATAGGAGAATATGCAGTAAGTTCGCCCGCTTTTATGGCATCCATTAAAACGTCTATCAGCCTTGCCTTCGGCGAAGCCAGATATTGGTTCATTTTTTCGCGTACATCAATTTCGCGCCATACCCGTTTGGCAAAAGCTACATCACTTTCCCTTAAATTAGCGTAAGGGGTTGCCTTGGCCTGCGCAAAGCTTTCCTTTTTATAATAACCGTCCTGCGGGCGGTCAAAAGGTTTAGGGGCTTCTGCTGTTACAGGCGCAATAGCTACTTTAGGTGTAGTATCAAGTGGTGCAATGGTATTATCGCGTTGCGATGCACCTGCAGCCACCCTGGCAGGTGTGTTTTTTTTAGGAGCCGGCTTTGCAGCCCTGTTTCTTGTTTGAGCAAATGATGTTACAAAAGCTAAACACAATCCTCCTATTAATAACGTCTTTCTCATATGCTTTTTAATTTGCATTTATAACTATCGGATCCAATGCATTTTGTACGCCGTCTGGCCCTACCCCTATTATATCCGTAAATACTACGGTGGTGTTAGGTGTAACAGTATTCATTATCTGGTGCATTGCCGGCGTTAATTCATCGCCATTGGCTACCAACCTTACTACGTCTTGCCTCGGCTTTAGAATCAACAAGGTAAAACGCGTAACCCTAAACTTAGCGTCAAAATCAAAGCCATCCAATTTAGCTATCACGTAATCTTGCGCCTTTATATTGGCTGAGCTGATTGTTCCGCCAGATTTACCGGCAAACTGAGCTTTAGGCGGTGGGATACGTTTAACACGGAACAAGGTTGATCCTAATACCGACGTTTTTCCCGGAGCCAACTCGCCGGATACACTAACGGTAGCTGTTCCCGGACTAGTTACGTTAACCGTATACTGCCCATTTGCACCACTAATGTTGCCGCTGCTTATGCTCAGTCTTAACTTATCTTTAGCTATTCCCGGCGCAGATACCGATACCGGGTTAGGTACACCTATGTACAATACGTTCATTTTATCAGGCGATACTACCGCTGACGGACGTGCTACTGTATAGGTTTGCGGCTGGGTTGTATATGTTTTTATACTGCCGTCGTTTTGTTTAACCTTAATGGTACCTATCCAGGTATGAACCCCCTCGGCGCTTGTGCTACCTGAGTATTTTCCTCTTCCGGCTTCGGTAGGCAGGTTTGATCCGCCAACACTAATATCAGGTGACGATTTAGAATCAGACGCCGTTAAAAACACCTCAGCTGTGTAAGGCTGCCCAACCAGCACATAGCTGCTTGGAGCCACAGCAACTGCCGAAAACTGATCCAGATTTACTACTGCCTGGTCAACTTCGCCTAAAATCTTTTTAACAACTTCGTTCTCGGCATTCTTCGTATCAGCCTGAACTTTAACCAGAGCGGTCATAGCCGCGCCCATTGGTATACCTTGCCCAAAATTGGCGTTTTCCCAATCTCTGTTTGGAAAGCCTTTTCTTTCGGCAGGAGCGTCTGCACGTAGTGCCAGATTTATACCGTTGCGTTCCTTATCGTTCAATAGGGCAAGCAGCTTCTCTCTTGTTTCGTCAATTTTTTTATGCAGGTCGTAAGCTTTTTTTCCGTCAACCAAAATGTGTACCGGTACGTCGGTATTCTCTCTGCCTTTATAATCGTTTATAGCTTCATCAAAGCCGCCCGTTTTGTCTTGCAGTTCTGTTTTAATAGACTCAACGTAATTCGTCAACTCATCAGCCAGTTTAGTAGCCTGTTTTGCTCTCGCGTAAATTGGTTTGGCGCGCTCGGCTTGTTCAACCATTTTGGTTTTCTCAAAAGCCGTGTAGGTGTTATCAATGCCGGTTTGAACATTCTTTTTTGAAGCGCTTAAGCTATCGCTTATATTTTTGAAGGCATCCATCAAATTATCGGGTATACTTAAAGCTATTAAGCCTAAAAGTACCAGATAAAGGATACCTATCATTCGCTGCCTTGGGGTTTCTCTGCCTCCCGCCATGTTTTATAATCTAATTAAATAGTGAGGGTCAATTATTTAATTAACACGTGGTTGATTCATGGCCGTAAGCATATTGCCGTAAATAGCGTTTAGCGATGACAGATTTTTTGCCAACCTGCCAACTTCATCCTTAAACTGTTTTGAATCGTCTAATGACTCATTAAAGTTGTTCATCGTCAATGAAAGATTTTGATAAAATTTATTCATTGATTTTAGATGAGCGCTTGAATCCTGCAATTCCAGTTCATATACCGCGTTCAGGGCAGAAAGATTTTTAGCTAAATTATTTACCTGCTCATGATAAGCTTTTGAATCAACACTTGAATCTGCAAGTTCTGATAAATTACCAGATGCTTTTTCAAATGCTACGCTTAGTTTATCATAGCTGGCTCCGGCTGATTTCACTTTCTCGGTAAATGCTATAGTAGCTTCGCCTGCGTCAGTTACTTTTGATATCGCATTAACTTTGTCGCCAAAAGTACGCAGTCCTTCGCTTAGGCTACCAATTAGTTCGGGGCCAATTTTTGCATCAGCAAGCATTTTATCTAAGGCAGCTGTGTTTGAAAAATTATCTCCGGCGGTTACAGTCTTAACAGATGCTTTGGGCAATACACCATCATATTCCTCATCAAGTTCAGGATAAACACGTGCCCAATCAACTTCTGATGGTTGGCGCTGAAACCCAAGTATTGCAAATAATATTGCTTCTGCTCCCAAACCTACTGTAATAAATATTTCGCTGTAAGGCCAGTGCTGTATTTTGAATAGAAGGCCTATAATAACTACAGTAGCGCCCCATGAAATAATGTTACCTATTTCAACTTTAAATTTCTTTTTGCCAGCCATAAATTTCTGAAGAGTGAGTAATAATTTATAATTGTTTTTTTGATCGATTAGCGTCTGTCCAGAAGGTCGCGGCCCTGGAATTTAGTTACACAACGGAATCCGATATAAGATTTTGCAGTATCCTGATATTCGTAGGCACGAGATGAGTTTTGAAGGAAGTAACCTATATCTTTCCAGGAACCGCCTCTTACTACTTTACGCTTCATAACCTCAGGGTCTTTAGCTTTAGCATCATAGTGGAAAGTTGGAGCCAGATCGTTTACAAATGTTGAGGCCGATGCATCGTAGGCTGATGAGGTCCACTCGGCTACATTACCTGCCATGTTATATAAGCCAAAATCATTAGGAAAATAAGACCGCACCTTTACAGTATACGTGCCACCATCATCAGAGTAATTACCGCGACCAGGTTTAAAGTTGGCTAACAGGCAACCTTTTGCATTTTTAATATATGGGCCGCCCCACGGGTAATCTGTACCTATCCTGCCACCACGCGCGGCATATTCAAACTCTTCTTCTGTTGGCAGATCGTAAGGTGCCCTTTTGGCCAAACGCCTGGAGTCTTTATAAGCTTCGTTATAACGTGTACGCCATACGGTAAATGCCTTTGCCTGGCGCCAGGTTACACCCACAACCGGATAATCACGGAAAGATGGGTGAGAAAAATAACCTTCTACCATTGGCTCGTTTGCCGCGTAAGAGAAATCGCTCAGCCAAACCAGCGTATCAGGGTAAATAGCTACCGTGTCCCGCATTATAAAGTCTGAACGTTTTTTTGTCTTATCGTATTTATTGTTGGCTGCTTCGCGCAGTTCCATTACAGAGTAGTTATATTTTATCAGCCTTACATCTATCTCGTCGCGATCAAAAACCCTATCGTCGCCCTGGTAATACATTGCCTGTAGTTTTTGGCGATTATCCTGCTGTCCCTTGCGTGCAGCAGACCAAATAGGGTTACGGCGCACATATTCCCAATTAATGTATTGTTTGCCTCCGGCGCTTACTGTAGGCGCGGTCGCCCCTTTAGGCGTAATGTAATATTTAGGATCATTAAGATAATTAACAATGGCAATAGAATCTCTCACCCAGTTAACAAATTGACGATATTGACTATTTGTAATTTCGGTTTGGTCCATAAAAAAGGCAGGTATAGTAACCTGCTTTGTTTGGGCAATTTGAGCAAACGTAACATCCTGATCTGTTTGACCCATTAAAAAACTGCCACTCGGCACATACACCATGCCATATGGAACCTCGGCCCTAAAGGCCCTTGCCGGGACCCCGACCACTTCACCCCGATCTGCCGAACTGCCGCAACCGGCTAATACTCCTGCAGATAAAACAGCAATCAAAAAATAAATGTGCTTCATTTCTAACAAATAAAACCTGTGAATAGCAACCTTTATTGCTATTGGCTCCTCTAATATATTAAATAAGTTTACTCAAACGCAAAAACGTTGCTAAAATAACATAATTTATCTTTTTAGCACATAAATAAGTTTTTGCTTAAAACATTAAAACAAAATACTGATTAAACTCATTACCAACTATTTAGGCAATATTACTTCCTCTTTATACGGGAAAACGGCCTAAAAAGTTTGTGCAATGTATGAAATAAGCGGAAATTATTTGTTTACCTGTTTAACATATTGCTCTATCGCCATGGTCATTGATGGAGCAGCGGGTGTTGGGGCTGGTATATCCAATATTAAACCCGCCTCTAAAACAGCTTTATGCGTTGTAGCGCCAAAAGCTGCAATACGCGTGTTGTTTTGCTTAAAATCTGGAAAGTTTTTATAAAGCGATTGGATACTTGACGGACTGAAAAACGCGATAACGTCATAAAAAACCTCAGCAAGGTCTGACAGATCACTGCAAACGGTACGGAAAAGCACGGCCGGAGTAAAGTCATACCCATTTTCTAACAAAAACTTCTGGGTTTCCTCGGCGGCCACATCAGAGCAAGGGTATAAAAATTTCTCGCCGGAATGCTTTTTCAGCACTTCGGCCAGGTCGCTGGCGGTTTGCTTACCGAAAAATATTTTTCGTTTGCGGTACTGGATATATTTTTGAAGATATAGCGCAATGGTTTCTGAAAGGCAGAAATACTTCATATCAACCGGCACTTCAAAACGCATTTCTTCGCAAATGCGGAAAAAATGATCGGCCGAATTACGACTGGTAAAAATTACAGCAGTAAAATCGGCAAGATTGATCTTGTCTTTTCTAAAGTCTTTAGCCGGTACGCCTTCCACATGTATGAAAGATCTGAAATCAATTTTCAGATTGTGCTTTTTTGCAAGCTCGGCATAAGGGTTTTTATCATTTTCGGGTTTTGATAATGTAACCAATATGCTTTTTACCTTTTTCTTTCTCTCTTCCAATTCTTTCTCTGTATAAACTTAAATATTATATTTCAGCGCCTTGATCAAAATTAAAATAGGGCAAATTTCGAGGGCACAAAGATAGATAAATAAATAAAATTTATGAAATCGAATATTCGAAATAATATTCATGCTGCTTCGCAGGTAAAGCCAGGCAAAAACCACAATCAATAATATAAAAACCACTGCTAGTAAAGTAGGGATAAAAACAGCACTTAATAGGCTGAAACACAGCGTTACAGGTAAAAAAACAAAGGCCGCGTTAAAATAAGTAAGATAAAGTAATGAGATATATTCCTTTACCACATTCTTTGCATCAAAAATAAATCCCAACATCTTCAATACCAAAAATTTGGCGGCAAATAATACTACTATAACGGTTGCCAGCCACAAAAATAAGCCCAAACCGCTAATGCTGTAATAAACATTTTTGTAACTGGCCAGCTGGTATAAAAACAAACCAAACGTTAATCCAAACAAAGCAAATAAGCCAATAAAGGCGCCGGCGCTTATGGTACTTTCTTCTTTACCACTTAATTGCGACAGACTACGTTTGCTGTAAAATGACCGGAACACCTGCTTAATTTCGGCATTCCATATTAAGTTAAGCAATGCCGCGTAAAGCAACAGGGCCAGCAAAACTATTATTACCCATTTGTCTCGCGAGTAACGAATATGACCATTGCCGAACATGCTTTTGCTTTTGTAGGGTATGTCTAAAAAATTGCGCCCATGGTATAGGTGCTCATTTACATACTCGGCTATGTACCTGTTGGTTGTATTCTCGTCGGGAAGCCGTACGTATTGCAGGGCAATTGAGTCGGCAATTAGCTTCGCCCTGGCCTCGCTGGCCAATACCATCGAGTCGAGCACTGAAAGTTTTCCTGTATCCGCTATCAGATTTCTGTAGGTTCTGCGCCTGGGCAGCGAGTCGCGCTGAGCAAATGTTGCAGATGCAGTTACGGTTAACAACAGAAAAAGGAGAATTATGCGCATTTATAAGCCTGCATAAGCAATTGCAGCAAAAGTACCTAAATTATACACTTATCAGAAAGCGCTTTTATACAATATCCGCTTTATCAACTCAACAACTGCACATCTGTATGCCCATATTTTATTTCCGCTCCTTTTTCAACCACGTTTGATAGGCTGCTTTTCCGCGTTCAAATTCTGCCGCTGTTGAATAAAATCTATGCGATTTATCCTCCTTGTCAACATTTAAAACGTAATAAATATAGTTTGTAGTGGCAGGATAAAGGGCTGCTTTGATGGAACTTTCAGAAACTGACGAAATCGGCCCCGGAGGAAGACCGATAATTTTTCTGGTATTGTACGGGGAATTTGACTCCAGGTCGCTTTTATTTATTACCCCATCCCAACGGTTTTCCATCTTGGCTATGTAAACAGCCGTCTGGTCTATCCCAAGCGGCATCCCTTTTTTAAGGCGATTATAGATTACCGAGGCTATAACGGGTCGTTCTTCGTCCAACCGCGATTCTGTTTCAACAAGAGAAGCAATGGTAATTATCTGGTGCGGTTTAAGTTTCAGTTCAGACGCTCTATCTGCATACTCAGGCTTCCACACCTTTTTAAACTCCTCAACCATTTGTTTTATGATAGCCTGAGTAGTAACAGCGCGCGGAAAATTATAAGTATTAGGGTACATATAACCCTCCAGATTTTTAGCTTGCGGAGCTATATCTTTAATAAGCGAAATATCCTCCGTAAGTTTCAATACAGCATCTTCACCGGCAGCTTGATTTTGAGGGAATTGCCCGGTTATTCTTTTAGCAATGTCAAAGCGGGTAAAACCTTCGGGAATGGTTAATTTAACAGTTCGCAGTTTTCCACTTTTAAGCTCGCTCAATACCTCAAGCGGTGTAATTGGCGAGTTGAACAGATATTCTCCCGCCTGCATCTCTTTGCCCGTACCTGTAATTTTCAGATATATTTTCAACGGAATTGGAGAGGAAATAATGCCTTCTGAAGTAAGCTTAACGAGTATTTGTCCGGGTGATGAGCCTTGTGGAATTTGTATGTATTGGTTATTCTTATTGTGCGAATAAGGCGCATTTAAAGATCTATAGATCCAAAATGAAAAAACAAGGATTACAAGAATCGCTAAAACACTAATAAATTTTAAAATTTTCATTGACCGAAGCTCCTTTTACGTACTAACAGGTAATTAATATCAACTAAGATAGAACAAGTTTTTTTACGATCGAGGTATTTTCATCAGGGCATATATTTTTAATAACCTAACCATTTGCATAGCTGCATATTTGCACATCTGCACATTATCCTATCTTTGTCCCCAATGGCCGGTATCTACCTACACATTCCATTTTGCAAGCAGGCGTGCTATTATTGCGATTTTCATTTCAGCACTTCTTTAAAATACAAAGACGAGCTTTTGCAGGCGCTTATTAAAGAGATATCGCTCCAAAAAAACTATCTGCAGGGCGAAACTATTGAAACCATTTACTTTGGCGGCGGCACCCCTTCAATACTGAATGAAAGTGAGTTGAACCACCTGCTTGAGGCTATACATAACAACCACACGGTAGCAGCCAATGCAGAAATAACACTGGAGGCTAATCCCGATGATCTGGATAAGGCTAAAGTTAATGCACTGCGGCAAACGCCTGTTAACCGTTTTAGTATTGGGATACAGTCTTTTTTTGATGATGATCTACAATGGATGAACAGGGTTCATCGCGGCGGCGAGGCAGAGGCATCAGTAAAACGTGCACAGGATGCGGGATTTGAAAATATTACCATAGACCTTATCTATGGTTATCCGCTGCTTACTGAACAAAAATGGAAGCACAATATGGCCAAAGCGTTTGAGTTGGAGGTACAGCATGTATCGGCCTACTCCATGACGGTGGAACCCAGAACGGCATTGGCTTCCTTTATCAACAAAAAAGTTTACCCGCCGCTTAATGATCAACAAAGCGCCCGTCAGTTTGAACAACTTACCGATGCAATGGCTACACATGGCTTTGAACATTATGAGATATCTAACTTTTGCAAGCCCGGGCAATACTCGCGGCACAATGCTAACTATTGGCGGGGCGTAAAATACCTGGGTATCGGGCCATCAGCGCACGCTTTTAATGGTGATACGCGGCAATGGAATGTTGCCAATAACGCGAAGTATATCCAGTCCCTTCAAAACAATACTATTCCTGCCGAGGTGGAAGAATTGACAGAAGGCAACCGTTTAAATGAATATATTATGACCTCATTACGCACCAAGTGGGGGCTTGACCTGGATAAGCTGAACGCGATTGCACCGGCATCGGCAAATGTGCTGCTAAAAGCCGCCGACTCTTATTTCGACCGCGGGTGGATAACGAAAAAAGAAAATATTATTTACCTCACCCCAACCGGAAAACTCTACGCCGACGCCATAGCAGCCGACTTGTTTTTTTGATAAAATACTGTTTATCAGCGCATTGATAATTGGCGCGTACCTACGCAATTACAGGGTGTTTGGTTTAAAAATACCTAAAACCTGCCGCTCTTAGAAACCTTCCTACAAAAAAAACCGACCGGGGACAGCCCGTCGTATCTGCTATCAAACAACAAGAAATTTTAAAAACCTATGAAAAAATTATTTATCGCGGCGTTTGCTTTAGCAGCTATTGCAATTAGCCCAAAAACTTTTGCTCAAACCAAAATGGTAGGCGGCGCGGCCATGTATCCAACAAAAGATATTGTTGATAATGCCGTAAACTCTAAAGATCATACCACATTGGTTGCTGCAGTTAAAGCCGCAGGTTTGGTAGAAACTTTAAAAGGTAAAGGCCCATTCACCGTTTTTGCACCTACCAACGAAGCATTTAATAAACTTCCAAAAGGTACCGTTGAAACATTGGTAAAACCAGAGAACAAAGCAACGCTAACCAAAATTTTAACTTACCACGTAGTTGCCGGTAAATGGAGCGCTGCTGAAATTGCTGCAAAAATAAAAGCAGGTAAAGGTTCTTTTGAAATTACTACAGTGCAGGGTGGTAAACTTTGGGCTAAAGAAGAAGGCGGCAAAGTATACTTGGTTGACGAAAAAGGCGGAAAATCTTGGGTAACCATTGCTGACGTTTTTCAAAGTAATGGTGTAATACACGTAGTTAATACCGTATTAATGCCTAAGTAAATTATTCTATCTACCTAATGAAACAAAGAGGCTTCCCATGTGGAGGCCTTTTTTGTTGTATCAGAATTTATTTATTGCTTATAGGGTTACTTTTTATTGCTTTTTGGTATCAATTAAAAAACGAAAACAACCCCACAAACACCGGCCGGTACCAAGGGGATTTTAAACCTGATTTAAAATCTTTAAACATTATGAAAGCAAAATTATTAGTGATGCTGGCCGGCATCGCCATGCTCGCCGCATGCAAAGGTTATGAAGAAAAAGCAGCTATGGATATTGACAGCCTGATGCAGGATACCATGCTGGTTAAAACCGCGGATATGCAGTTAAAAGTTAAAAACGTTCAGTTGGCTGCCGAAAAAATATCAAAGCTGGTTAGTCAGAAAGAGGGTATGGTGATGCACCACAATATGCGATCGGAAATAGTAAGCAGCCGTGAGATTAAATTAAGCGACGATTCTATAAAGAAACTCACTGTTTTTAATACCTATGCTGATATGACGGTTAAGGTTCCGTCCAATTTTATTGAAGCGTTTATGGATTCAATAAATCATTTAAGCACGTACGTTGATACACGCACCATGGATGTTGAAGACCATACTATCGACTACGTTGCAGAAGTTTTAAAGACCAACAACAGGGAAAAATCTGTAAAGCTACGCGAAAAAATTAAACCCACAACCAATACAACTGCGGATAGCATTTTAGCCGTAGCTGATAACATTGTAGACAGGAAAGTAGCCAACCTCCGTACGGAGCAAGCCGCTAACTACAGCACATTAACTTTAAAGCTTTCCGAAAATAATATTGTTAAAGCAGAAGTTTTGGCTAACGAAGATCTGAGCACCTACAGTCTGCCATTAACTAAACGGATAGGCCTGGCACTTTCAACAGGATGGTTTTATTTTACTGAGTTTGTTATAGGTGTTTTGCACCTTTGGCCCTTCATTATTGCAATAGCAGCAGTTACGTATGGTGTAATTGTTTTCAGAAAGAAAAAAGCTGCTAAACAGGTTTCTGCATAGTTTTTGTCATTACGAGGCATGAAGCGATCGCGAACTGAGCACAAGGCTTTTTTCCGTGCGATTGCTTCGTACCTTGAAATGACAATTTAAAATTTATATCAGATCAAACCCTATGTCTTTCCTAAAGTATACGCCATCATAATATATACGGCTGGCATCTGCAGTTGCCTGCTGTAAGGCATTGAACAGATTGTCCTGCAAGGTAGTGATGGCCAATACCCTACCACCGGTAGCTATTACCTCCCCTTCGGCATTTAAGGAAGTTCCGGCGTGGAATACCTGCGAACCGCGCACATTCTCAATACCTGTTATCACTTTATTTTTCAAATATTCACCGGGATAGCCACCCGCAACGCATACTATGGTAACAGCAACTTTATCAGATATGGCTAGCTCTTTTTCGTTAAGGTTACCTTCGGCTACGCCTGATAAAAGATCAAGAAGATCCGTTTCCACACGCAACAATACGCTTTCTGTTTCCGGATCGCCCATGCGGCAGTTATATTCTATCATGTACGGATCGCCATCGCAATTCATCAGGCCGATAAAAATAAATCCTTTATAAGGTATGCAGTCCTTTTTCAAACCTTCAATGGTCGGTATGATCACTCTGTCCTCTACCTTTTTTATAAATTCCTCATCTGCAAACGGCACCGGCGAAATAGAACCCATACCACCTGTGTTCAAACCCGTATCACCCTCGCCAATGCGTTTATAATCTTTAGCTGATGGTAATATTTTATAATTGTTGCCATCCGTTAAAACAAAAACAGACAGCTCAATACCCTGCAAAAACTGCTCAACAACCACCTTAGCGCTTGCAGCGCCAAACTTGGCATTGGTAAGCATTTCAACCAGTTCCAATTGTGCTTCTTCAACGGTAGTGCATATCAATACTCCTTTACCCGCGGCCAAGCCATCGGCTTTTAAAACAACAGGCAAGCCAATTGTGGCGACGTAGGCCAGGCCATCCTGTAAAGTATCCTGCGTAAAGGTTTTTGAAGCTGCAGCCGGGATATTGTGCCTCGTCATAAACTGCTTGGAGAAATCTTTACTCCCCTCTAACTGGGCACCTTCGCTTTGCGGGCCTATCACCGGGATATGTTTTACCTGTTCATCGTTCAGAAAAAAATCGTGGATCCCTTTAACCAAAGGTTCTTCCGGGCCAACTAAAACCATATCAATAGCATTAGCCAAGGCAAACTGTTTATGGCCTTCAAAATCAGTAACGGCAATATTAACATTGGTGCCATACTGCCCGGTACCGGCATTACCGGGAGCAATAAAAAGTTGACTGCATTTAGGGCTTTGGCTTAGTTTCCAGGCAAAGGCGCTTTCGCGACCGCCCGAACCGATGATAAGAATATTCATGCGGGCAAAGATAATATTTGATGGGCAGATGTGCGAATGTGCAGATGTGCGGATTTTTAATAAGCAGATATGCAAATATGAAGATGCGAAATAAGAAAATTTGAAAAATACCGTTACCCTTTGGTCAATAATAGCTCAACATTAAAATTAAAGAATTGACGGGCATTTGCACGTACGCACATCTGCATATTTGCACATTAATTCTATCTTTGCCTGCCATTATGACTTTTTGATTACCAATGGCGCAGTTATTGAGTTAGCTGCTGCAACAACCAAATATTATGTTAAATTTTATCAGTAAGCTTTTCGGAAGCAAATCAGAACGGGACGTAAAAGCTATTACGCCTATAGTAGAGAAAATAAAGGCTGAGTTTGCCAAGCTTGATCAGTTGAGTAACGATGAACTGCGGGCCAAAACCATATATTTTAAAGAAACTATAAAGGAAGGTCTGGCAAAAATAGATGCTGAGATACTGGACGCGAAAACCCGCAGCGAAGAGGATCTTAAACTGGAAGTAAGCGAAAAAATTGAGCTGTACACCTTATTAGATAAGTTACAGAAAGACAGGGATAAAGAACTGGAAGTAATATTGATGGAAATTCTTCCGCAGGCTTTTGCGGTGGTTAAAGAAACCGCCCGCAGGCTTAAAGAAAATGAAACCATTGAAGTTACCGCTACCGATTTTGACCGCGAGCTGGCCGCAAAAAAACAAAACGTTATAATAAAAGGCGATAAGGCTATTCACCATAACAAATGGCTGGCTGCAGGTAATGAGGTTACCTGGAACATGGTACATTATGATGTACAGCTAATAGGGGGTGTTGTATTACACCAGGGTAAAATATCAGAAATGGCTACAGGCGAGGGTAAAACTTTGGTGGCTACTTTGCCTGCTTACCTTAACGCGCTGGCCGGTCAGGGTGTGCATATTGTAACCGTGAATGACTATCTGGCACGCCGTGACTCTGAATGGATGGGGCCCTTGTATGAATTCCACGGCTTATCAGTTGATTGTATTGATAAACACCAACCTAACGGCGAAGAGCGGCGCAAAGCTTATTTAGCTGATATTACTTTTGGTACCAATAACGAGTTTGGTTTTGATTACCTGCGTGACAATATGACACGCAGCCCGGAAGAACTGGTACAGCGCAAGCTACACTACGCAATGGTGGATGAGGTTGACTCGGTATTAATTGATGATGCCCGTACTCCGTTGATCATTTCGGGACCTGTACCGCGTGGTGACGAGCATGAGTTTTACGAATTAAAACCGCGCATTGAGCGTTTGGTTAATGCCCAGCGTAATTATATAACCGGCGTATTAAACGAAGCTAAAAAAGCGATTGCCAGCGGTAATACAGGTGTTGAAGAAGGCGGTTTAGCTTTATTACGCGCCCACCGTGGTTTACCTAAAAATAAAGCCTTAATAAAATATTTGAGCGAGGGCGGGAACCGCAGCTTACTGCAAAAAACAGAAGGTTATTACATGCAGGACCAAAATAAGGAAATGCCTAAAGCTGATGCTGAACTGTTTTTTGTTATAGATGAAAAGAACAATCAGGTTGAATTAACTGAAAAAGGTATAGAATTGATCACCGCTTCAGGCGAAGACCCGTCTTTCTTTGTGATGCCTGATGTAGGTACAGAGATAGCTGAGATTGAAAAATCAGGCCTTTCTGCCGAAGAAAAACTGGCAACTAAAGATGCGCTGATGCGCGATTTTTCTATCAAATCTGAACGTATCCACTCGGTTAATCAGTTATTGAAAGCTTATACCTTATTTGAAAAAGATACCGAGTATATTCTTGATGAAGGCAAAGTAAAGATAGTTGATGAGCAAACCGGCCGTGTGTTGGATGGCCGCAGATACTCTGATGGTTTGCACCAGGCTATTGAGGCTAAAGAGAATGTGAAAGTAGAAGATGCTTCACAAACTTTTGCAACCATTACCCTGCAAAACTATTTCAGGATGTACCACAAGCTTTGCGGCATGACGGGTACCGCTGTTACCGAAGCAGGAGAGTTTTGGCAGATCTATAAACTCGATGTGGTTGAAATACCAACCAACACGCCAACCAGCCGTGCAGATATGCAGGATCTGGTTTATCGTACCATTCGCGAAAAATACAATGCCGTTGCCGATGAAATAGTTAAATTAACTACAGAGGGTCGCCCGGTATTAGTGGGTACAACATCTGTTGAGATATCTGAATTATTGAGCCGTATGCTTAAGCTGCGTGGCATAAAACACAATGTTTTGAATGCCAAAATGCACCAGAAAGAGGCCGATATTGTTGCAGAGGCCGGTAAAGCCAGTACGGTAACCATTGCTACCAACATGGCTGGCCGTGGTACGGATATAAAATTAGGCGAGGGTGTAAAAGAAGCCGGTGGTTTAGCCATTGTGGGTACTGAGCGCCATGAGAGCCGCCGTGTTGACCGCCAGTTACGTGGTCGTTCAGGCCGCCAGGGCGACCCGGGTTCATCTCAGTTCTTTGTATCGTTAGAGGATAACCTGATGCGTTTGTTCGGCTCAGAAAGGATCTCTAACCTGATGGTGCGTATGGGTATTGAGGAGGGTGAAGTGATACAACACTCTATGATCTCCAACTCAATTGAGCGGGCACAGAAAAAGGTAGAAGAGAACAACTTTGGTATACGTAAACGCTTGCTGGAGTATGACGACGTAATGAACTCGCAGCGTACCGTTGTTTATTCTAAACGTAAAAACGCTTTGTTTGGCGAGCGCCTGGATGTTGACCTTAACAACACCATTTTTGATGTAGTTGAGGATGTAGTAACCGAGTATAAAGAACAAAACAACTTTGAAGGCTTTACCTTAGAACTCATCCGCTTGTTCTCTGTAGATACAGAGATCAGCCAGGAGGATTTTACAGGAACAACACTAAGCAAATTAGTTGATAAGGTATTTGCAGAGGTATCAGATTTCTACAAACGCAAGTCTGAAGCGATAGCGCAACAGGCTTACCCGGTATTAAAAGATGTTTATACATCGCGCGGAAGTGTTATAGAAAATATAATGGTACCGTTTACAGATGGTGTGCATGGTTTACAGGTAGCGGTTCCGCTTAAAAAGGCGGTAGATAATGGTGGTGTTGAAGTGGTAAAATCATTCGAGAAAAACGTTACCCTCTTCCTGATAGATGATGCCTGGAAAGAGCACCTGCGTGAAATGGACGAGTTAAAGCAATCTGTGCAGAACGCCGTTTACGAACAAAAGGACCCTTTACTGGTTTATAAGTTTGAAGCATTTGAGCTGTTCCGCCAGATGCTGGCCACTGTTAATAAAGAGATAGTGAGCTTCCTTTTCAGAGGTGGCATTGCCAGCCAGCAGGAACCGGAGCAAATACAGGAAGCAAAGCCTCAGCCTAAAACTGATATGCGTAACATGCGCACTTCAAAACCCGAACTGGTTGGCGAGGGTGACGGTGGTGGTCTGCCTGATGAGTTGCGCGAAATACAAAAAGCGGCACCGGTTAGGGTAGAGCAGAAAATAGGGCGTAATGACCCTTGCCCTTGCGGAAGCGGAAAAAAATATAAAAACTGCCACGGTGTAGGTATGGCGTAAGCCTTTAGTAATCAACTGTCATTGCGAGGTATGAAGCAATCGCGAACTTTGCATGAACGCTTGCATGCTTGCGATTGCTTCGTACCTCGCAATGACACATTAAGTATAACAAATGAAAAAAGCATCTGTTTATAAAGCAAAGTTTAGCCTTATGATCAGATGCTTTTTATTTATATGTATTTTTATACCGGCGTTTTGTACCGCGCAAACACGGGGCACAGTAAAGGTTTTTAAAGATGCACGTATTGACAGCTTAATTGCGCACCGTAACGGGCTTAAAAGTGTTAAAGGCGGTGGTGGCAAGTTTTCGTCGCAGGGATATCGCATTCAGATATTTAGCGGCGCCAACCGAAAGGAAGCGTATAACATACAGGCGCGGTTTCAGGCAGAATATCCGGGTATACGCACTTATATATCTTACAAAACACCTGATTTTAAACTTCATGTCGGCGACTTCAGGACCCGCCTCGAGGCCGAAAAACAGGTACAGGATATGAAATACCGGTACACAGGCCTTTACATAACGGCGGCAAAAATTAACCCGCCAAAAGCAGAGATACAATGATGAAAGAGAAGATACAACAGATAGCGAAGAGTATTTTTAATGATGTAGTGGCTAATCGCCGCCATTTGCACAGCCATCCTGAATTATCTTTTAGCGAGGTGCAAACCTCTGCTTTTGTTGCAAAACATCTGGATGGATTAGGTTTAACGTATGAGCGTATGGCGGATAATGGCTTAGTAGCACTTTTAAAAGGCGAAAAACCATCTGACCAGGTAATTGCGCTGCGCGCGGATATGGATGCATTACCCATTACTGAAGCCAATGATGTACCCTACAAATCAAAAAATGTGGGTGTTATGCACGCTTGCGGGCATGATGTACACACATCATCGTTATTAGGCGTAGCAACCATATTAACTGAGCTTAAAAGCGAATTTGGTGGTACCATAAAACTTATATTTCAACCGGCTGAAGAAAAATTACCCGGAGGTGCCAGCTTAATGATAAAGGAGGGCGTTCTGGAAAATCCAAAACCATCTGCAGTAATTGGTCAGCATGTAATGCCTTTGATTGATGCCGGTAAAGTAGGTTTCCGCGCGGGCAAATACATGGCATCTACTGATGAATTGTATGTTACTGTAAAAGGTAAAGGCGGCCACGGCGCGCAGCCGCAGCAAAATATTGACCCGGTAATTATTACAGCGCAGATGTTAACCGCGTTGCAGCAGATAGTTAGCCGTTTTTCTGATCCTAAAAGCCCATGCGTGTTATCATTCGGTAAAGTAATTGCCAACGGTGCCACTAACGTTATCCCTAATGAGGTTTACCTGGAAGGTACCTTCCGTACAATGGATGAAGACTGGCGTAAAGAGGCGCATATTAAAATGAAAAAAATGGCCGAAGGTTTGGTAGAAAGCATGGGCGGTACTGTTTATTTTAACATAGTTAAAGGTTATCCCTATCTCATAAACGAACCTGTGTTGACCAATAACGTGCGTGGCTTTGCCGAAGATTATTTGGGTAAAGAGAACGTACTTGACCTTGATATATGGATGGCTGCCGAGGATTTTGCCTATTACTCGCAAGTGGCCGATTCCTGCTTTTATCGCCTGGGTACCCGTAACGAAAGCAGGGGAATTACTTCATCTGTACACACACCAACTTTTGATATAGAAGAAACTGCCTTAGAAACCAGCGTTGGCCTTATGGCGTACCTTGCCGTAAAACAGTTGGGTAATTAGTATGAAGTCCTTATACTATGGACCACGGACTATGGTCTGTATAAAGCTGCTTTTAGCTTTAGTCTTTTTGCTTTCAGCTTCCGACAGCTCAAAAGCTCAGCGTTATAACCCCGATACTACGCTTACTATTGTTATAGACACGGCGGTAGTCAACATCAGGGCGCATAAACTTACAGAACAGGATTTTATCGATGCTGTAGTAGCCGATACCGGTTTTTACAAAGCGTTCCGCGATATGAAACGATATAGTTTTGTGGCCGAAAATCACCTTTATACTTACGATAAAAAGAATAAAATTGAAGGTGAGATCTACCGCAAGGTGCGCCGCACCATGACCGGCAATAAATCAAAAGTAGAATACCTTGTAAAACAGGATAAGGGTAAGTTGTATAAAAAGAACGGTAAATATGATCTGTACACCTTAGAGATGTTTGACTATATTTTTGATAACGCGTATAAGTCTGATTTTACCAGCGGCGAACGATTGCCTTCTACCGACGGCAAAAATGGTTCTTATAAAGACAAGCTGAAAATGCTCATCTTTCAGCCGGGGCGTAAAATAAGCGGGATACCTTTTTTGAGTAAAAAGACGGAGATCTTTGGTAAGGATATGCGCCAATTCTATTTTTATCAGTTTGCACGCGGTACCTATTTAGATTCCATCCCTGTTTATCGTTTTAAAGTGATCCGTAAGCCCAGTATTGCGGATGGTGACGTGATGATAAACGAGCTTACCACCATATTTGATGTGCGCGATTTTAAAATATTGGGTCGTTACGTGGATATGAAATACAGCAACCTGCTGTTTGATTTTGATGTGAAGATGAATATTGAGCTTGTCCCCTTTCGCGATAAGCTGCTGCCGGCTAAGATCAGCTACCAGGGCAACTGGGACGTGCCTTTACACAAAGAAGAGCGGGCCAGTTTTTTGATAACGCAGAAAGAGTACCATTAAACGGGAGATTGAGGCGGCTATGCTTGCTAAAATTTACCACATTTCTTGTCCCGTTTTTGTCCCAAAAAAGTGTAAATTTTTCACATTTTACAACATACTGAATTACAATAATTTACCTACATTTTACAGCTAAATTTCCTGACGAATAAGTTGTCTCAACTTGTCCCAACGAAAAACATCAAAATGTTAACTTACAGCCACTTAAAGTAAAATTCTGTCCCACTTGTCCCATTTTGTCTCACATCCGCGTGGGACAATAAGCTATTGCAATTGACTCGATAAAGTTTACGTTTTCGCATGTTTTCTTTCTTTTTCCAAAAACACTATCTTGGTATTATGGAAAAATACGATCCGCGCATAGATGCTTACATTGAAAAAGCAGCCGACTTTGCCAAACCTATCCTGTTGCATATCCGTCAACTGGTGCATGGTGCCGCCCCGCAGATAACAGAAACCGTAAAATGGGGCATGCCCTTTTTTGATTATAAGGGCCCGGTTTGCCAAATGGCCTCGTTTAAACAACATGCAGCGTTTGGCTTTTGGAAAGCTTCGGCATTAAATGACCCCAAGGGTATAATCAATGCCGGCGAGCAAGCTGCCGCAGGCAGCTTTGGCCGTATTACTTCGCTTGCAGAACTGCCTTCTGATGAGGTTTTAGTAGATTTTATCACCCAAGCCGTAGCGCTAAACGAAAACGGCGTTAAGGGCAATCTAAAGACTACCACAGCTAAACCAAAGGCCGAAATACCCATGCCCGATTACTTTGCGCAAGTGTTGGCAAACGAACCCAAAGCACTGGCCGCCTTTGAAAATTTTAGCGCCTCCCACAAAAGAGAATACCTTGAATGGATAACCGAAGCCAAAACAGAAGCCACCCGCGAAAAACGCATGTTGACCGCCATTGAATGGCTTACCGAAGGAAAATCAAGACATTGGAAGTATAAGTAGACAGCCCCTCTAAATCTCCCCCGGAAGGGGAGACTTTATTTCCGGGTTTTAAAAGCCCTCCCTTCCGGAGAGGGTTGGGTGGGGCTTATTCAATATAACTCTCTAATATCTTAAACCCTGAAGTAGTTGCTATTTCTATTTTATCAATAGTTTTCGGCAGCAATATACACTCGCCCATTTTAACAGGGTAAGCCTCGCCGTTGTGTTTAATGGTATAAGCCCCCTCTACGCAAACGTGTATTACAAACGAATCAAGTCCGCTGTAATCTTTATTAGTGTTCTCTGTAAAATCTAAGATATTAGTAGTAAAATACGGGCAGGTAACTAAATGCACCGTCTCGTTTTTTTCAGGCTGGTATTTTGTTTTATACTCCGGATATAACTTGTAGTCGATTGCAGCTAAAGCCTCCTCAACATGCAACTCGCGCTTGTTGCCTTTATCGTCAACACGGTCAAAATCATAAATGCGATAGGTGATATCAGATGTCTGTTGTATCTCGGCTATCAGCAAGCCCTTACCAATGGTATGTACACGGCCTGCAGGTAAAAAGAAAACATCGCCAGCACTTACATCCTCCTTGTTCAGCACATCCATTAAATGGCCGCTGTTAAAAACTTCCAGATATTTCTCCTGCGTCAGCTCCTGGTTAAATCCGGCAATTAGCGTAGAACCCGGGTCCGCTTCAATAACATACCACATCTCTGTTTTCCCGAACGAGTTATGGCGCTCTTTAGCCAACTTATCATCAGGGTGTACCTGTATCGAAAGATCCTCGTTAGCATCAATAAACTTTACCAGCAGCGGAAATATATTGCCAAAATGATCATACACCTTCTTCCCTACCAGTTCGGCACCATATTGCTCTAACAGGTCAGGCAGCGACTCTCCGTCCAGCGCGCCGCCATCTACCACAGATACATCACTTTTCACACCCGATATTTCCCAGGTTTCGCCACAGTTGGGCAGGTTACCAAAATCCTTATGCAGATAATTTTTTATCTTTTGGCCGCCCCAGATCTTGTCTTTGTAAATGGTTTTAAATTTTAAAGGATATAATGCTTCAGACATGCTATTCAATTTTTGTGTTAAGTTATCAGTAAATCACCAAAAGCAAAACGGTTAATTGATTTATTAGTTTTGAGTTTATAAATACTTAAGCTAAACTATAAATATTAAACTAATGGAAATTGACTATCACTTGTGCTTACGATGGCTTGAATTGAACTCATTTCGACATTGGCACCAATTTCCTTAATTTGAGCATAAATACACCAAACTTTTTGCATACTATTTGTTTATAACAAACAGGTATTACTTAATCCTTATAAATAGCCACAAAATTGGGACGATTTGGACGTATAGCTTTAAAAACCATTCTTTGGATAATTGCAAGTGTCGTTATTTTGATATTGCTTGTAGTTGTTTTAATACAGGTTCCCGCCGTACAAAACTTTGTAAAAAACAAAGCGGTAACTTTTCTTGAAAATAAAATTCACACCAAAGTAGAGATAGGGCACATTAGCCTTGGGCTTCCTAAATTATTGGTATTAGAAGATGTTTACTTCGAAGATCAAAAAAAAGACACCCTTATAGCGGGCGATAAACTTAAGGTTGACATTAGCATGCTTAAGCTGCTAAACAACCAGGTTGAGATAAACGAGATCAATCTGGAAGGCATCACCACCAAAATATACCGGGGTAGGGACAGCGTTTTTAATTTCGACTACATTATTAAAGCCTTTGCCGGCGAGCAAAAGAAGGAGCCTAAGCCGGAAGACACAACCTCTACCATGAAATTTTCTGTTGATAAGGTGATATTAGATCGTATCAATGTATCATACAAGGATCTTACTACAGGTAACGATGTGAAATTTATTCTGGGCCATTTTGATACGCGTGTAAAAGAGTTCGACCTGGATAAAATGAAGTTCAGTGTACCGCGCATTAACCTTACCAACGTAAACGCTACAATAATACAAACGCCTGCAGGGTCAACCATAGGGCAAGTTGCAAAAGTTGATACTGCTGTAACGCCGCTAAATCTTGATCTGAGTTTAGGGATAATTGATCTGAAAAAGATAAAAGTAGACTACCGTGGTGCCGAAATGGATGCCAGCGTTGATCTGGGGCAGTTTTTGGTTGAGATGGATAAGATCGACCTGAAAAACCAAAACGTTGTAGTTAAAAATATCGAACTGAATACCTCAAGCGCGGCATTGCGTTTTGCCAAACCTAAAACCGTAACAAAAGCTGTAGAGCAGGTGGTTAAAAAGCTGGATACACTTGCATCCAACCCCAACAAATCGGCATGGCGTGCATCTTTGGGTAAAATTAGTTTGGTTGATAATGATATTAAATTTGATAACGATGCACAGGCCCCACTGCGAAAGGGCGTTGATTTCGCACACATGCACCTGCGCAATCTGAACGTTAATTTAACCGATCTGGCTTACAGTCCGGATACGATAGCAGGTAAGGTTAACCACGTGACTTTTAATGAGCAAAGCGGATTGATAGTTAAAAACTTCCATACCGCATTTTTATATGGCCCCAAGAGCGGTTATATGAATGATCTGCTTTTTGAAACCCCGCAAACGGTTATACAAAAACAGGTGCAGGTTACTTATCCATCTATCGAAGCCATCACCAAAAATATTGGTCAGCTGTACATTAATGCCAACCTGAACGGCAGCAAGCTGGCCCTGCGCGATGTTTTATTGCTGATGCCGACCATGCGTACCATGGAACCCTTCAAGAGTTCGCCAAACGCGGTTATACGGATTGACGGGCGAATGGCAGGCCGGGTTGATAATCTTAATATTCCGCAACTGGAGATACGCGGATTGGGTAATACATATATAAAAGCATCAGCAAGGCTTAAGGGTTTACCCAATATGAACAAGGCTTACTTTGATGTAAACATAGCCGATTTTAGAACCACAAGTAGTGATATTGCTAAACTCGTTCCTGCTGGTACCATACCATCCAATGTAAGTATTCCCGCTGCCATGAATCTGAAAGGAACTTTTAAGGGCAGCATGAATAGTTTCAACACTAAACTAAACTTGCGCTCAAGTTATGGGGCGGTTGATCTGGTGGGATCACTTAAAAACGGCAACAGCAAGAAAAATGCAACTTACGCTGCCGATATTAAAGCCAATCAGCTCAACATTGGGGCGCTTACCAAACAAACCCAAACCGTAGGCATGGTTACCATGACGGCAAAAGTTAAAGGCCGCGGTCTCGATCCAAAAACCGCCAGTATTGATCTTGATGGAAATGTGGCATCAGCATATGTTAAGGGCTACACTTACAAAAACCTCAATTTAAAAGCCACCGGCACCAACGGTAGTTATACCGCCAAAGCAACCATGCGCGATCCGAACATATCATTCGCGCTGGATGCCAAAGCTAACATGAGCAAAAAATATCCTGCTGTTAGCGGCACATTCCTGATTGATAGCCTTGATTTGCAAAAGCTGGGCTTTACAAAAGATGTAATGCGCATCCACGGTAAAATAATAGCAGACGTGCCAACTGCCGATCCGGATTATCTGAATGCCACTATAAAAGCAACTGACCTGTTGGTAGTGAACAAGGACCAGCGTATCAGGATGGATACCATCACCCTGGTATCTACCGCCACTGCAGACAGCAGCACGCTCGCGCTTAAATCGTCTATAGTATCAATCAACATGAGCGGCAAATATCAGCTTACGCAAATAGGCACTGCTGTGCAGGATGTGATCAACAAATATTTTGATACCGGTTTGGCAACTACCGGCACACCAACTGTTATTGCCGCTAAGCCGGGGTACCAACCGCAACAGGCCAGGTTTAGCATACGTGTGGTAAAAACACCGTTGCTTGAGCAGTTTGCACCGGACCTAAAGCAGCTTGACCCGATTAATATCACCGGTAGATTTAATAGCGCTACCGGCGAATTAGTAGTTAATGGTAACATACCTAAAGTTGTGTACGGCAGTAATGTTATTAATAACACTAAACTTAATATTAATACAGCCAACAATGCCCTTAATTACAGTCTAACCGCCGATGAAATAAAAGCGTCATCATCAATTGATCTTTTGAATACCAGTGTTACGGGTTTAGCGCAAAACAATAAATTAAATGTTAGTTTGCAGGTGCGGGATATTAATAAAAAAGAGCGCTACCGCATAGCCGGGGCTTTAAATGTATTACCCAACCAGTACCAGTTTAGTTTTGCTCAGAACGGATTGCTGCTTAATTATGTAGCCTGGGCCGTAAATGCCGATAATGCGTTGCTGTTTGGGAACAACGGCATAAATGCCCGCAATTTAAACCTTACCAATGCAGATCAGGTATTGAGCGTTAACAGCAGTTCGGTTGAAATGAATTCGCCCATTACGGTTAATTTCCGCAACTTTCATATCGAAACCCTTACTACCATCGCCCAGCAAGATTCGTTACAGGTTGGCGGCGTTATAAACGGCGAGGCACGGGTAGCAAATTTTCAATCAACGCCAGAGTTTACAGCGGCACTAAACATTGCCGATTTTAGTTTTAAAGGCGATACAGTTGGCAACATAGCAATTAAAGCCAATAACCAAACCGCCAACGCTATAGCCACAAACGTAAGCATTACAGGTAAAGGCAACCAGGTTGATCTGAATGGTCTCTACTACACCGAGCCATCAGGCAAATTGGAGATGACCCTCAATATAGTTAAGCTCAATGTAAAGAGTGTTGAGGGTTTTAGCTTTGGTGCTATACGCAATGCCAAAGGCGATATAACCGGCACATTACGAATAACGGGGACTACTGCAGCACCTGCCATACGCGGCGACGTTAATTTTAATAATGTTGGTTTTAATGTGGCCATGCTTAACTCCTATTTTACCATGCCGCGCGAAAGTATAACTTTTAACGAGGAGGGTATAGTATTTAATGAATTTACGCTGGTAGATTCAACTAATAATAAGGCGGTAATTAGCGGAAAACTTTTCACTAAAACGTATACCGATTTCCGCTTCGGCCTGGATATCACTTCAAGAAATTTTAGGGTGATGAACTCTACACGCGCCGATAACAAGCTTTATTACGGCAAGCTTTATTTAGATAGCGATATCCGGATTCGCGGCACGCAATCTTTGCCGGTAGTTGATGCCCGGCTTACCGTAAATGAAAAAACAGACCTTACCGTTGTGCTGCCAACAAATGATCCGGGGGTAGAGGACAGGGAAGGCGTAGTTGAGTTTTTTGACGAGAGTTCGGAAAATCTGGATTCTATTTTGATAGCGCGTCAACTGGATTCGCTTAAACAATCTGAGCTTACAGGCATGGATGTTACTGCTACAATCATCATTAAAAAAGAAGCAAACTTTAACATAGTTATTGATGAGCGCAACGGCGATGTTGTTCATCTGCGTGGTTCAGCTAATCTTAACGGTGGTATAGATAAAAGCGGAAAAATAAGTCTTACGGGCACTTACGAAGTGGAACAGGGATCATACGCGTTATCTTATGCAACGGTAAAACGCACATTCACTTTCAAAAAAGGCAGTACCATTACGTGGACGGGAGACCCAACCAGCGCCAACATTGATCTGACAGCCGTTTACGTAGCCAACGTACCTCCTATTGATTTGGTGGCCGATCAGTTAGGAGGCTCAGAGAACCAGGTACAGTATAAACAGAAGCTTCCATTTAATGTGAACCTTAGTTTAAAGAACGAATTGATGAAGCCTGATATCAGTTTTGATATAGTATTGCCCGATAGTACTTACACAGTTTCTCCAACAGTGGTTACTACGGTTAATTCCCGGCTTAGTCAGATCAGGCAGGATCCAAATGAGCTGAATAAACAGGTATTGGGCGTGCTGGTGCTTGGCCACTTTATTGGCGATAATCCGCTTGCGAGCCAGGGAGGTAGCACTACTGTTAGTAGTGTGGTACGCAATAGCGTAAGCGGCCTTTTATCTGACCAGTTGAATAAACTGGCCGGCGACCTTATACAAGGTGTCGCCCTTGATTTCGGCCTCACCTCGGGCGAAGACTACGCATCAGGCACAGCCACTAACCGAACGGACCTGAATGTAGGGCTGTCCAAACGTTTCCTTGACGACAGGCTGACGGTTTCGGTAGGCAATAACTTTAACCTGGAGGGTGCGCAGCAAGGCGAAAAAACTACCAACATCGCCGGAAACCTTTCGGTAAATTACAAGTTAAGTAAGGATGGCCGGTACACGTTACGCGCATACCGCCGCGAGCAATATGTAGTGATACAGGGCCAGATAATTGAGACCGGCGTTGGCTTTACCCTTACTGTAGATTATAATAAATTTTCGCGGATTTTTAGAAGAAGCAGGGAAGATAGAGAAGCGCAAAAACGATATAAAGAACAGGAAAAACGTAAGGACGAAGAGAAAGAGCGTAAAGAGGATATACAAAATAAAAAGGCCGAGTCGCAACCTATAAAAATGGATTCGGTGAAAGTGAATTAATACCGCATGCAGGCCGTAAGGCGTAAAAGGATGGTTTGATCTATGATAAAAAAATTAAGATACTTTTTAATTTTCGCGCTGGCACTGCACGCCTGCAGCAATACCAAGTATTTGCCCAAAAACGAAAAATTGTATACCGGGGCCAAAGTGGATATTGTTGCAGATAGTAATACAACCAAAAACGAACGCACAGTGCTAACCGATAATCTTAAATCTTTGCTCAGGCCAAAACCCAACGCATCAATATTTGGTTTGCGCGTTAAATTGTGGATCTATAATAAAACCCGTACCAACAAAGTATCAGGAATAAAGCACTGGCTAAATACCAAATTTGGCGAGCCGCCGGTACTGGTTAGTCAGGTTGATTTGGAAAAGAACAGCAGCATTTTACAAAGCCGGTTACAGAATGTAAGTTACTTCCAGGCAACTGTTAATGGCGATACAGTAAGCAAAGGGCAATCCGCTAAAGCTATTTACAAAGTGCAACCAGGGCCGGGATATAAGATCAGAAAAGTAACATTTCCGCTGGAAGGCGCCATATTAGATACCGCGGTAGCCTCCACTGCCGATGAGACCCTGCTTAAACCCGGCGAAAAATACAACCTGGATGTAATAAAAACAGAGTTCCTGCGTATTGATGCGAGGCTTAAAGAAAAAGGGTTCTTTTACTTTAAGGCTGAAGACCTGAAAACACGCGTTGACAGCTCCCGAAAAAACCATCAGGTTGATATGTTTGTGATAGTAAAACCTACAACTCCCGATAGGGATCGCCGTGTTTATACCATCAACAATTTATATGTCTATCCCAGCTATTCGCTTCGCGATACATCTCTCAAACTGAACAAAGCTGAAAAATACCGTTGGTATTACGTAATAGATACGGCCAAAACAGTTGTACCTTATGCATTTAAAAATACTGTGCTGATGCAGCCCGGCGAAGTTTATAATCGCACCGAGCACACTAACAGCCTCAACCGTTTTATTAACCTTGGGCCGTTCAGGTCTGTAAAAAACAGGTTTGAGGATGTCTCGGCTGATTCGTCTAAACTGGATGTATTTTACTTTTTAACTAAATACCCTAAGAAATCACTCCAGCTTGATGTACTTGGGCGCACTACATCTGCCAATTATACAGGTACACAGGTAAGCGTAAACTGGAAAAACCGTAACGCCTTTAAAGGTGCCGAAACACTTACCCTAACCGCCTTTGGTAGCTCGGATGTGCAGTTTTCAGGGCAGAACAGCGGATATAACGTTTACCAATTAGGTGGTACCGCTACCCTATCATGGCCGCGCTTTATAAGCCCTAAAGATCCAAAGAACGATAATGCTTATATACCGCGTACCAATCTAACTTTGGGCTACACCTTGGTTAACCGCACCAACCTGTATACATTAAGTTCTTTTAACGGCGCATTTGGGTACTCATGGAAATCAGATGCTCACCGCCAGCATGATCTTAACCTTACCAACATCAACTACGTACGCCCAGAAAATGTAACAAAACAATATCGCGATAGCATAAATAAAACAGGTAACCCTACCCTGGGCCATGTTATAGACCCGCAGCTTACGTTTGGCCCCAGCTATAGTTATACCTATACTAATACCATGGAGACTAACCGCACTAATACATGGTATTTTAATACTAAGATCAGCTTGTCGGCTAATTTGCTGGGTTTAATAACCGGTGCAGATACCCTGGCCGGTAAGGTTAGCACCATTTTTGGCACCCCCTTTAACCAGTATGTAAAACTGGAGAACGAACTACGCTTCTACCATAAAACGGGCCCCAAAGGCTCTATAGCAGCCCGGTTTATAGCTAGCGCCGGTTTGCCCTACGGCAACTCCACTATAATGCCTTACAGCCAGCAGTTTTTTATTGCCGGTACCAATAGTCTGCGTGGCTTTAGGGCGCGCTCCTTTGGGCCGGGTACGTATTATTACGACGAGGCGCAGCGCTCAAAATCCGGTTTTTTGCCTGATGCATCGGGTGATATTAAGTTAGAGGCGAATGTAGAGTGGCGGCCCAAATTATTCAGCATAGTGCAGGGGGCCGTGTTTGTTGATGCCGGAAATATTTGGAATGTAAGGCCGCATGCCGGTTTGCCGGGTGGAGCATTTGGTAAGACCTTCTTAAAGGAAATAGCGGTAGATGCCGGTGTTGGTTTAAGGTTTGATGCTACCGTTCTGGTGTTGCGTACCGATCTGGGTTTTCCGCTGCGCAAGCCCTGGTTGCCTGACGGACAACGCTGGGTGATCAACCAGATCGACTTTGGCAACAGCACCTGGCGCAGTCAGAATCTGGTGTTTAACCTTGCTATAGGTTATCCGTTCTAAACTGTTTGTCCCGCGCGGGTGTGAGACAAAGTGAGACAGGGTGGGACAGTTTTTTTTATAAAAAGCTGATAATTAACTGCTTGTTGTTTTCGTTTGGGACAAAGTGAGACTACTTATTCGTCAGGAAAATTAGCTGTAACATTAACATAATAATCTCAAATTCAGTTACTTGCAAATTGAGCTTTTTTTTGTCTCACCAGACAAGAAAACACCTAAATTGCTAATAACATCGATAAGTTCAGCCTGTTTCCGCCACAGGCAAAGAGAGGGTTGACCAGCGTAGCGTTGCCGGGTTGGTCAATAGGCGAACGATGATCTACGTCTTGTAAAATAATGGGCTATAACGCTCAAGAGGGAAAAACACACCGTCTAAAGCTTTCTTTCACTTTTTCGAAAATCGTGATAAAAATTCTCTCTACCGGAAGAGTTTAAAAGGGTTAAACAACAAACAGGCCCCCCGAAACCGGAGAGCCTGTTACCTCATTTTATACTAATCAATAATTATTGGCCTACCATAAAGCTGTTGGTGAATGAACCACCATCAGGATAGAATCCGCTTATAACAACATTACCATTTCTAAGATTGGTTATAGCCTTATCAATATCTTGCGTACTGTTAATAGGCTGCTGGTTAATTTTAGTAACAATAGAGCCTACAGGTACTTCAAACTCATCAAATACACCACCACGGCGCACCTGTGTTACTGTAACGCCACCGTTTACTTTAAATTTAGCTCTTTGCTCTGCAGATAGCGGCGTAAAGCTTGCACCTAACTTATTATAAAGTTCGGTTGCGGTTTTTGAAACCTCGGTCTTTTTAGCTACCGGCGCTTCGCCTTTAAGCGTTACAACAAAGTCTTTGGCGGCACCGTCGCGTAATACGGTAAGTTTTATCTTATCGCCGGGCGCTAAACGTGCAACTCTTTCCTGAAGATCAGATGATTCGTAAACAGTGTTACCTTCAACTTTGCTGATAATATCGCCTTGTTTAAGGCCGGCTGCTTCGCCACCACTTCCGGGCAGAACTTCCTGTACATATAAACCTACGGTTTTGCTGGCCTTAAGCGATTCTGCATTGTCTGCGGTAAGCTCAGTAAACTGAACGCCTACGTAACCACGTTTAACAGCACCGAATTTTTGGATATCACCTAAAATCTTTTTAGCCATGTTAACTGGGATGGCAAAGCCATAACCTTCGTATGAACCTGTGTGCGAAGCGATTGCAGAGTTAATGCCTATCAGTTCGCCTTTTGTATTAACTAAGGCACCACCGCTATTACCCGGGTTAATGGCCGCGTCAGTCTGAATGAACGACTCGATACCCCGTTTAACTTTAGCCTGGCTCTGACCTTGCATACGCATACCAAACGGATTACCACCACCCATATCATCATCGTCATCATCACCCTGTTGGTCTAATATACCAATACCGCGGCCCTTAGCACTCACTATACCGGCAGTAACGGTTGATGTTAAGTTAAATGGGTTACCAACTGCCAACACCCACTCGCCTACCCTAACATCGTCAGAGTTACCAAATTTAACAACCGGAAGGTTGGTGCCTTCAATCTTTATCAGGGCCAGATCAGTATTCGGGTCGGTACCGATAACTTTTGCTGTAAACACACGGTGATCATTCAGGGTGATATCAATTTTATCTGCCTTAGCTACAACGTGGTTGTTGGTAACGATATAACCGTCAGGCGAGATAATAACACCCGAGCCTGAAGCCTGGCGTGGCTTACTTTGGCGCGGCTGCCCACCACGCTGACCAAACATATCTCCAAACATGCGGTCCATCATGTCCTGCTGAGAACCGCCGCGGCTATCCGTGCTGGCAGCATACGTGGTGCGGATGTAAACCACCGCAGGTGTTGCCGCCGCCGCAGCCTGTGTAAAATCTGTTTCGCCTGCAGATGATGTGATACCCGCAAACGCTTTATTGTTTGCAAAATATACATTTTGCTTTTCCTCTAAACTCATGTTATCGGCATACTTACTTTCAAACACTTTATAAGTGCCCAGCGCCATTGCACCGCCAACAAACGCGGTCAATAATGTTAAACCTATCTTTTTCATATTATTTACTCTCTTTATATTTTTTAGCTTTGCTTAAATTTTACTTCAAATTTAATACCATATAGACGGCAAATGCAACAATAAGTTATAGTAACTTTTGTTAAAAAATGTTAAAATTTAATCTGACATTTTAAATACTTGTTTACACGCCGCCATTACTAACTTTACTATTGTGAAAATACAGTTTTATAAATACCAGGGTGCAGGAAACGATTTTATTTTGGTTGACAACCGCGATAAACGGATAAACCATGCTGATCCTCAGTTAATTTCGCATTTATGCGACAGGCGTTTTGGCATTGGTGGTGACGGCATGATGTTTTTGCAGAATATTGAAGGCTACGATTTTGAGATGGTTTATTACAATGCCGATGGCCGGCCAAGCAGCATGTGCGGCAACGGCGGGCGCTGTATTGTGGCCTTTGCAAAATTTTTAGGGGTGATTGACACGGAAACCGATTTTTTGGCAGTAGATGGCCCGCACCATGCCAAAATTTCAGCGGGCGGCGATTGGGTGAGCCTGCAAATGATTGATGTTGATACTGTTAATCGCGATGGTGACGCTTATGTATTGAACACCGGCTCGCCACATTATGTAACGCTGGCTGATGGTTTGAAAGATAAAGATGTTTATACCGATGGTTACGCCATACGCAATAACGAAACATATAAAGCTAAGGGCATTAATGTAAATTTTGTTGAACCCACAGGCAAGGGCTACTTTGTGCGCACCTTTGAGCGCGGCGTTGAAGACGAAACCTACGCTTGCGGTACCGGAGTTACCGCGGTTGCATTAGCCATGGCACAGCACAACAACCAAACCGGCACCATTGAAACACCTGTTAAAGTATTGGGCGGCGATCTGAACATCCGCTTTGATTATGATGGTAAAGCATTTACTGATATCTTTTTAGAAGGGCCTGCTAAGTTGGTTTTTGAGGGGGAAGTGGAAATTGAGGTAAAAGGCGAAAGGTAAAAGGCAAAAGGTTACATTATTGCTGTTAATTACCCAAACTACCTTTTACCTTTCAGCTTTTACCTTTTACCTTACTATTAACAATTATTTAACTCAAATCACTTTTAAATCCCCCAAATTCTAAGTACGTTTGAATTTTTTGTTGATGTAGCTTCTAAATATTTTTTGTTGGAAGCCTATGTTACGTGTTGATAGTTCAAAACCTTGTCAGATTATTTATGCCATTGCAAAGCATGAATACTTAGGCTATGTTATTGAACCACACATTGTTCAACTTAATCCCAACGGCGAATTCTCTTTAACCCACCAGCGTTTATTCTCCAACACAGCAACAGAATTTAGTCATTGCCTGGCTGATACAGACCTGAAGCTGATCAAACTGCTGGAAGAAATAGAGCAGGGCAGCGTTATAAAGCGCTACTATAAAAAACTGATTCGCCCATCTGAATTTTTTGCTAAAGTATTTACCGAACAGCTTTTTGAGACCATAAGGCCCAAAATAGAAAAACGCCTTGCCGAAGCCTTTAACCTGATGAATGGTAAAGAAATTTACCTGATGAGTAAAGAAGGCTACCCCGCCGAACGCAAGCTGCAGATTGCGGAAGAACCGGCCTCGGTATTGTTCCATTTTAGGCGCAACGAAGAAGAGATACGCTACTTCCCTACTATTAAATACAAGGGCATGCGCATTGAATTCATGTTCAAAAATGCCGAGATCATCTGCAATCAGCCTGCATGGATGCTGATGGACGATACCCTTTATTATTTTGATAAAGAGATAGAGGGGAAAAAACTGCAGCCGTTTTTAAATAAACGTTATATAGCTATACCCAGATCTTCAGAGCAATCGTATTTTGAAAAGTTTGTGGCCCCACTTATTGAAAAGCACAACGTTTATGCCGAAGGCTTTACCATCAACACCGAAAAGTATGATGCGCGGCCTGTGCTTAAGCCTATTTATATAGAGGGTGGCATATCGCAACTACAACTGTATTTTAAATACGCCGGCTATGTTTTCCCTTACGGCGATGGCAGGCACATTTCCGTACGGATAGAGCGTAAGGAGGATGATTACACTTTTCATCGCATTAAACGGTCGGTAAGCTGGGAAAAGGGCAAATTACAACTATTGGAATCCTTAGGATTAAAAACAGCATCGTCGCTGTTTCAAAATCTGGAGGTGGCATCAGCCAGAGACGATGATGATCAATCCTTTTCTGTATTTGAGTGGCTTAACCAGCACCATCAGCAATTGGTAAACGAAGGTTTTGAAATAGACCAGCCCGAAGGGCAAAAGCGCTACGTATTTGGCTCAAGCAAAATTGATTTGCAGGTGCAGGAAAATAACGACTGGTTTGATATCCACGCGGTAGTGCATTTCGGTCCTTACCAAATTCCGTTTATACAACTGCGCAACCATATTCTTAACCATAAAAAGGAGTTTACGCTGCCATCAGGCGAAATTGCTGTTATACCGGAAAGTTGGTTCTCGCAATACGGTAACCTGCTGCACTTTAGCGAAGGAAAAAGCGAATTAAAATTGCGCCGCCACCACATAGGCTTGGTAAACAGCCTTGCCGAAGGCGAAATGGCCGAAGTAACCATGAGCCGCAAGCTGCAAAAGCTAACAGACTTTGAGCAACTGGATGATGTGCCCTTGCCACAGCATTTTAACGGGCAATTACGGCACTACCAACAGGCAGGTTACAACTGGTTCCATTTTTTAAAGAACTACCATTTTGGTGGCTGCCTGGCTGATGATATGGGCCTGGGCAAAACCATACAAACCCTGGCCCTGCTGCAAAAACACAAGGAAGATGCTGAAACCCAAAGTGCGGCGGAAGCTCGAGGGAGTAGTAAAAGCGCATCTCTGATAATAATGCCTACCTCCCTTATTTACAATTGGCTTAACGAAGCAAAAAAATTCGCGCCGCAGTTGCGTATTATGGTGCATACGGGCACGTTTCGCTATAAATCGGCAGAGGTGTTTGCTAATTACGATGTGGTAATAACCACTTATGGCATTACCCGTATAGACATAGACTTGCTTAAAGAATATTTCTTCGACTACATTATATTAGACGAAAGCCAGAATATTAAAAACGCATCGTCCAAATCCTTTCAGGCAGTCAAATTGTTAAAATCGCGGTATAAACTGATATTGAGCGGTACGCCTGTTGAAAATTCGGTTAATGATCTGTGGACGCAGATGTCGTTCATCAACCCGGGATTATTGGGTTCGCAACAGTATTTTCAGAATGAGTTTGTAACGGCTATTGAAAAGAAAAAAGACGAGGACAAGGCCCGCAAACTACAAACGCTGATAAAGCCTTTTGTTATGCGCCGCACTAAGGAGCAGGTTGCAACAGAGCTACCACCCAAAACAGAAAACTTGTTCTACTGCCAGATGAGCGATGAACAGTCGTCGGTTTATGAGCAGGTAAAATCAGAATATCGCAACGAGTTGCTTAAAAGCTTGGAAGATGGCACCTTCGCCAAAACGCAGATACAGGTATTACAGGGTTTAACCAAGCTGCGCCAGATAGCCAACCATCCGTCAATGATTGACCAGGATTACGAAGGCGACTCGGGCAAGTTTGAGAACGTAACGCATACGCTTTCAACAGTGCTTAATGGTGGGCACAAGGTTTTGATCTTCTCGCAGTTTGTTAAGCAGCTTAACATATACCGCAATTACATGGAGGAACAAAAAATTGCTTACGTGTATCTGGATGGCGCTACGCAAAACCGGGGCGATGTGGTAAAACAATTTCAGGAAGATAAAAACACCCGTGTTTTTCTAATCTCTATAAAAGCGGGGGGTGTTGGCCTTAACTTAACCGAAGCTGATTACGTGTTTATTCTTGACCCATGGTGGAACCCGGCAGTGGAACAACAAGCCATTGACCGCACGCACCGCATTGGCCAAACCAAAAACGTGTTTATCTATAAGTTCATCACCAAAGATACCGTTGAGGAAAAGATACTGGCCTTGCAACAGCGCAAACTAAGTGTAGCCCGCGCGCTGATCACCACAGAGGATAGTTTTATTAAATCGCTTACGGCGGAAGATATTAAGGAGATATTGGGGTAAAAACTCAACAACCGCAAAGCGTAACGCCAAACACCATCGCCTCTTTCTTGTTATCTTTATTGAAAAATGTTTTATGAGCAAACACGTGTTAATAACCGGCGGTACGGGCCTTGTTGGTAAACAACTAACTGAGTATTTACTGAGCAAGGGTTACACTGTTAGCCATTTAAGCAGAAAACCCGGTACTGATGCCCGTGTTGCCACTTATTTGTGGGATGTTAAAAAAGGGGAGATAGATGAGCATTGTATTGATGGTGTAGATACCATCGTCCACCTGGCCGGCAACGGCATTGCTGATGAACGCTGGACGGAAGAGCGCAAGAAAGAGATCATAGAAAGCCGTACTAAATCCATCGCTTTGGTTTATGAGGTATTGAAGAAGAATCCGCATAATGTTAAAACGGTTGTATCAGCATCAGGAGTAGGTTATTACAGCGACCGCGGCAATGATGTAATGACCGAAACCTGCGCGCCGGCGCATGATTTTATGGGTACCTGCTGCGTAGCGTGGGAAAACGCCGTTGCCGAAGGCGAAAAACTGGGTTTGCGCGTGGTAAAATTCAGAACAGGTGTGGTATTGAGCAAAGTAGGCGGTGCATTACCCAAAATAGCCGCGCCTGTAAAGTTTGGTGTTGGTGCAGCGCTGGGCAGCGGCAAACAGTGGATGCCCTGGATACACGAGCAGGATGTGGTTTACATGTACCGTTTTGCTATTGACCATGAAGAACTAAGCGGCGTTTTCAATATGGTAGCACCCGAACCGGTTACTAATAAGCAATTTACAAAAGCTATAACTAAAGTACTGAGCAGGCCATTCTGGTTACCTAATGTACCCGCTTTTGCTTTAAAACTGGCTTTAGGCGAAATGGCAACCATTGTTTTGGGCAGTACAAACGCATCGGCAAAAAAAATTAAGGCGGCAGGTTATAGCTTTAGCTACCCGGAGTTAACAGGGGCATTAAAAGATATTTATAGAAAGTAAATATTACAGGTGGCTCACGGGGGCTCACGGGGGCTCACAGGGCTCTTGGGGGTTCACGCCAGACTTGAGCCCCCCTCTTTAAATCAATGACAAAAGAAAAAATAAATATCTTCTGGTTTCGACGCGACCTGCGTTTAGATGATAACGCGGGTTTATATCATGCTTTAAAAAGCGAATATCCTGTTTTGTGCCTTTTTATTTTTGACAACGAGATTTTAGATAAATTAAGCGATAAAAAGGATGCGCGTGTAGGATTTATATATGATACTATCGACCATCTGAACGATGAACTGCAAAAACACCACAGCAGTCTGCTGGTGCTGCATAACACTCCGGCAAGAGCATGGGAACAGGTGCTGGCAAAATACGACGTAAAGGAAGTTTACGCTAACCATGATTACGAACCCTATGCAAAAAAACGTGATGAAGATATCGCGGCTCTCCTGGCCAAACATAAGGTAGCCTTTAAAACTTTTAAAGATCAGGTAATTTTTGAAAAGGGAGAGGTGACAAAGGATGATGGAAAACCCTACACGGTATTTACACCTTATAGCCGTAAATGGAAAGATAAGTTGAATGATTTTTACCTCAAATCCTACCCCACAAACAGATACCTTAAAAACCTGCATCAAACTAAAGCTTTACCGCTCCCGTCGTTAAAGTCGCTGGGTTTTGCAAAGAATGATCAATCCATTCCGGCAAAGACCTATCGGAATATTATTGAAGATTACGCAGAAACAAGGGATTTCCCGGCCTTAAAAGGCACATCGCATATTGGCATTCACCTGCGTTTTGGTACTGTTAGCATAAGGCAATTGGTAGCCGATGCAAATAGCACTACCGAGAAAACCTGGCTGAATGAGTTGATTTGGAGGGAATTTTATATGATGATATTGCATCATTTTCCGCATACTATTAACCATGCCTTTAGGCCGGAATATGACAGGATAATATGGATAAATAACGAAGATCAGTTTGAAGCCTGGTGCAACGGCCAAACCGGCTACCCTTTGGTTGATGCCGGCATGCGCGAATTGAATGCAACGGGCTTTATGCACAACCGCATCCGCATGCTTACTGCCAGCTTTTTATCAAAGCACCTGCTGATAGACTGGCGCTGGGGAGAGCGCTATTTTGCCGAAAAACTATTGGATTACGAAATGGCCAGCAACGTGGGCGGCTGGCAATGGGCCGCCGGATGCGGTACTGATGCGGCACCCTACTTCAGGATATTCAGCCCCGATGCGCAAACAAAAAAATTTGATCCGGATTTAAAATACATAAAAAAATGGGTTCCGGAATATGCCGACTTCAGCAAATATCCAAAACCCATTATTGATCATGCTTTTGCACGCGAGCGCTGCCTTAAAGCTTTTAAAACCGCGCTAAGTAAATAATTATGGCGTAACGTTTAAAACTTGTACATCAAATCGTAAACAGCTGTTACCCGGTATATTGTTTGCTTTTACCCCCATCTGTCCATACGCTAATGATGATGGCATGATAATGGTCATTTTTGCGCCGGTAGTGGCCAGGCTTTTAAAAGCCTCCCTTATACCCGTAATTACTTCAGGAACTTCTAATTGAGCGCCGGGGGCATCGTTGTTCTGGTCAACCATTAAGCCGTTTAGTAGCCCGGTTGTATAAAAACAGTTTACATAAGAGTTGTTTGTAACAGGTGTAGTACCAACGCCGGGCCTTGTAATAAGATAGTACAAACCGGACGATGTTCTCTGATAGCCGGTGAGCCCCTTAGCCGCCAAATAATTTTTTATCACCAGATCATCATAGGTATTTTGATTGTCTCCCGGTTGATTATTCATAACGTTAATATAATAATCAAGGCATTGATTGCCGGCTATCCTGACGTTAACCGTAGTACTACTACCGGTTCCTATACCTTTTGCTCCATAAGCAAGGTGCGATGGTATTAGCAATCTGATCTTACCTCCGTAATTTTTAACAAGCTCATAAATAGCCGTCTGCAGGGATAAAGGATACGTAGCTTCTGAAATATGACCAAGATAGCCTGTATAATGGTTAGCGATAGTATCTACCGATGCATATTGCCCGTCAAAACTATGCAGCGTATAAACAAAGCCTACGCTGTCTGAATACTGAAAGCGGCTTCCTGTGCCCGTCTTTAACACTTTATAATACACCCCGGATGCGTCTTTTTGCATACCGGTTATACCGTTAGTCTTAATATAAGCTTGTATTTGTTCGTCGTCGTATTGGTTAATATCCACATCGGTGTCTGTTTTGCGGCAAGACACGAAGCCCGCAACAACTGCAATTAAAAGCGAGAGAATTATTTTTTTCATTTGTTATTATTACCGGCCCCCATTGAGCATATCGCTCCGGGTTCCGTTCATTAGTATTATCAATTTACAGCATCGTACAGGCTGATATCAAAATCAAGCACTGAATTGCCCGGCAGGCCCTCTTTTAAACCGAAGGCTATACCTAACTGAGGCTGCGCATACGGGCCATAAGCATACCGCGAAGGTAAAAGCAATCGTATCGATCCGCCTTTTTTTATCTGCGGGATCCCCACCTTCCAGCCACGTATTACCTCGCCAAGCGCAAAAGTGGGATTAAACGCACCCGACTCGGCAAATTTTTCTCCGGTGGTTAAAAGCCTGCCGGTATATCCAACTGTAATTCTGGTCGAGGTGGTAAAAATAACATTAATTGTACCAGGGTCATTTACAATGTAGTAAACACCGGTAGTATCAATTTTTTTAGCCGCCAGACCCGGATTAGCTGCCAGGTAGTCACTTATTATCTTATCATCAATAGCAGCCTGCGCTTTTTCTGCAGCAGAACCCACGTCAGATTTTTTGCAGGCAGTGAAGCAAAAAAACAATACCAATATTATTATTGCCAGCCTGTTCATCTCAATTTTCCAGAGTGCAAATTTATTCTTTTATATCGCAAAAACCGCGGGTTAACACTTTTTAACATTTACCAGCAGTAATAACGCATAAATCTGTACTATGTTACTATTATAACAGATCTTCGGGCTTATAATTCAACGTAAGCTTATTTATCTTTTTCAGCATATTCATCAGGTATTCCCTGTCGCCCTCATTAATATGCTTGTTCAGATAATTATTGAACTGCTTTACCACTACACGCGCCTGTTTGCGCTTTTCAATACCCAGAGGGGTTAAATAAATTTTTACCGATCGCCTGTCGCCCTTGTTCAGCTCGCGGTAAATAAGTCCGTTCTGTTCTAATTGATTCAGCATTCGCGAAAGGCTGGTTGATTTTAAACCAAGCAGGGCGGCAGCCTGAGATACAGTTGTACCTTCGTGCTCATCAATGTTGATCAGCAAATAACCTATTGACTGGGTTATACCAAAATCAGCAACAATAAGGTTGTATTTATTGGCCATAGTTTGCCAAACAATCTTCAATAAATAATCAATAGTTTCGTGCTGTCTGATGTTACCGGCCATTATAAATAATACAATTTGCGTATTGCAATGGTAAGTATTTTTATCGAAAATGCGCCGTTTTAACATCGCCCCGTAAAAGCAACGCGTTAACACGCGTCGATTTATTTTTTTAGAGCAAAGCATAAATTACACAAAGAGCCGTTATAATACACATGAAAAAAACAATTTACTTTTTAGCAATTTTCATTTCGTTTTTAGTTACAAGTAAGCGCGGCAGCGCCCAGGATTACAAATGGGCCGCGGGCTTAAAATTTGGAGGGTATGAGAGCGGCGTATCAGGCAAGTATTTTATGCAGAGCAATGTTGCCCTTGAGGGTATAGTGGGTTTTCGCAACAGTGGCGTGGTAGTTACAGGCCTTTATGAGATCCATCAACCTGCTTTCAATTTAGACAAGCTTAAATTTTATTACGGCTTTGGTGCGCACTTTGGCTCTGTTGGACGAGGCCAAAGTACGTTTTTTGCCGGCACAAACCATAAATATTACGATGCCAGTTTGTTGGTAGGCGCAGATGGTGTATTAGGTTTGGAGTATGTTATTCCAAAATCGCCGATAGCGGTTAGTCTTGATCTTAATCCGCGGGTTGAATTAGCCAGGGGGCCATTTTTTGACATCGCACCCGGGTTAGGAGTAAAATACACCTTCTAATTTCGGATTTCGAATGTTCGATTTCGGATTCTGAATTACTGGTCTGGCGCATTTTATTGTAACTCTTTATTCTTTTACTTTATTTATAAATCCGAAATCGAACATTCGAAATCCGAAATCCTTAACGTGCTATAATCACCTTGTGGCTGTAATCCTTTTGCCCAAGCACTACCCTTACTGTATAAGTGCCGGGCGCCTGGTGTGATACATCTATTGTAGTGCTGAAACTACCGGCAGCTATAGTTTTGGTGTCAGTAAAAACAATCTTTCCGGCGCTGTTTATCAGGTATAGATTAAGTTGCTCAGGCGTTTTTGATTCAAATAAAACATTTAAAAATTTGCTTGCCGGCACCGGGAAAGTGGCCAATCCAATCTCGGTATTCTTGTCAGGATTTATCGCCTTCAATGCAAATGCAAAATTGTCAGATAATGTAGTACATCCGCTGTTTAACACCACACTAACGGTATAATTACCGCTTTGAACAGGGTTAAATGTTTTAGCAGTAGCGCCGTCTATTAGTTTTCCATCTAAATACCATTGGTTTCCTGTAGCCGCACTTGAACTTAATGTTGTGGTGGACGTTTGTGTTATAACAGGTTTAGATAAACCAACGGCAACACGCTGATCAGACGCGCAGCCGATACTTTGCACCTGCATATCGTAGAAATAATAGTAGAAGTTCTTATAGTACGTTGTATCGCTACCCGATGGAGGTGTGACATCATTACCCGATATGCTAAATATTGAGCCTACTTTGAAAGGATAGCCTGTAACGCCGCTATTATTACGGAATAGCGTTGCGTTCGCATCAAAAACAACGCTTACAGTATATTTACCGGCAGCAGGCAAGGAAAGGTTAAGGTTGTAAACCCTGCCCTGATCGTTGGGGTCATTAGCTAACTCACCCGGCGCGGGGTTGTTTCGTGTAGCAGCAGCATTTATGGTTTTAGTAGATACTATTTGCCCGTTACTATTGCTTACATTAAAGGTTATTAAACCTGAGTTACCTACGTATAAGCGTGCGCTTTGTATTATAACCGGTACAGCCGTAGTTACATAAACAGATGGCGTAAACTGATTATAACCGCCTCCTGAAAATACATTTTTTGTAGCGGGGCCTACAGAAGCTTTAAAATCATTTAAACCCGCGTAATAAGTGCCATTTACCGGCACCTGACCGGTACTAACATTTTGCCCGTAAGCAAATGGTACGGCATCATTTACATTTAAATACCAAAACAGCTGCCCGTTTCCGGCACCGTTTAACAAATACTTCTTCGTATCTATACAATACACTGCCGAAAGAGCGGTTGGCGGCGGAGAAACAAGTGTTTGTGTAACCACAGACGCGCTGTTATTAGCTAAAATAATGTCATTGGCTAAGCTTGTTGAAGCTGTAATGGTATAAGTTCCGCCCGATGCGGCGTTAAAAGTGCTGTTGAGCGTAAAATTATCTTCGGCCAGGGGCGCCAGCGTGCCGGGATAGGTTTCGTTAAAGGTAGTTGTAACATTGTTCGCGTCTTTAACGGTTACCGTAACCGGGATATTACTGGCTGCTGTACCTCCAAAGTTTTTGATCTTTACAGTTACAAGCGTTGTACCATTACACGTGCCCGATGTTTGAGGGTTTACGATGGATGTTATACCTGCGTCAATACCTGTTTGTAAAAATTGAACGCGGTAGTCCTGTGTTTCGCCCTTTGCATATGTGCCACAGGCTTGTATGGATGATGCGTCGTTAGTTTCTACCAACACGATGCGCATTAAACTATAGTTGCCGGGTATTACGGTGCCGGGTACGGTGATAGTACCATTAAAAGTGGCTGTACCGTTAATAATACTACTTGTAGCTGCCAACTCATCAGTTTCAAAAACACCGTTGCCGTTCCAGTCAATAAAAACTTTGGCGGCTTTGTTAAAATTATTGCCACAAGTACCCAGCGTTAAATTTAACGGATAAGTTTTGCCACGCTCTAACTGTACAGTTAATGCCGTATTATCTGTGTAGGATGTGCATCCCGAAGCCGCGGTATAATTTACGTTAGATAAGGTTAGCTGGTTAACACGCGAATCCGCAGATGAAGCGGGTGCCGAAGCGCAATAAGCGGTACCGCCAATACCTGTAATTATTATTGAATATGGCTGCGCGCCTTGCAGCGTTCCTTTATGCGATACGGTTATGGTGTAAGTTTTACCTGGCCGCGCTCCGGGTATATAGATCTGCTCAATATTATCAACTACGTTATCTCCGGATGTTGCGGCTAAAGCAGGCTGCGAGGGATCAAGTACCCATGGGCGAAATACCGTTGTGCCATCAGTAATGCGAATATCCAGGTCATTTACCAATTTAGGTGTACGACTATTGATCGTCCCATCGGCTGTTGGTGTACCCTGAACATCTGTCCATGAGATTGTTGCCATCAATACACCATTGCCCGACGCGGTTACTGTAAACGTTTGTTGCTGCCCTTGCGCAAGCGTTTGCTCGCTTATGTTGCTTTTAACGCCATTGTCTGTAATTGCCTGCGCGGCTTTGGGCATATTCAACAGGCCCCAGCCATAAACATAATCCGGGCCGGCGTTACCTGCATCAAACGCGGTATGGCATGCCAAGCCTTTTAAAGTAGCGGCCCGCATAAAATTACCCGCATTTTTCTGGGCATAATACTCTTGCAGTAAATACAACGACCCGGTTACATTAGGTGCCGAGAAAGAGGTGCCCGACAGGGGGCTATACGATGTTACGCTATTGCTGCTGGTTGAGGTAACATTTACGCCATCACCAACCAGATCGGGTTTTATACGCCCGTCATCCGTTGGGCCCCAGCTGCTAAAACTTGCTATGCTTATGTCACTGCTTGTTGTTGGGCCAAACGGTAATGGGTTAATGGCACCTATAGTGAGTATGTTCTTGGCGGTTGCAGTAGTACTTACAATATCATAGCCGTTGTTGCTACTTATTGATGCCGGGCGCGGCCCTTTATTTACAAAGCTTTGGTTGCTAGCACTTGCATATCCGTAATAGGTTTGGCCAACTGCGGGCCCGTTCTCATCGCGGCTATTACCGGCCGATTCTACAATTAAATAATACGGGGCGTTGTAGGCTATCTTATCAAAATCGCGCGTGCGCGTGCTGTAAAAACCAAATTTGTAATCAACATTATCTCCCGGTAAACCGTTCCATTCCCATCTCAGATCTGTAGAATTATAGTTCCAGCCCACAATTTCTCCGTAGGAGTGATTGGATAACAGCAAATTGGGCGCTGCAGCACTCATTTCAGCAACATCGTTATCAAAATCGTATGACGAAATAGTGTTGGCATTAAAGGCCATACCGCGCGCCGGCGCGTAAACACCTTTGGCCATCAGCATGCCTGCCACATGCGTTGCATGATCTATGACCGATCCGTTATCACCAAATGTGATGGTTTTTCCGGCAAACTCCTGGTGGGTACTTAAAAACCGTCCACCATCCCAAATGGCCCATTTATTATTTAAAAAAGCGCTTGATCCGCTTAAGTTTAAACCCAATGCCCCACCTGGCTGCACCTGATTGGTTCCGGTTGTAGCCGCCGCAATGGTATTGTTATGCGTAATCAGATATATCGGAAATCCTAATGAATCAACGCCCTGAAGGGAAACTAAGCCGCCGTTTGGAATCTGCCGGGTAACTGCCCATCCCCTGTTTGGTGCCAGCGCTAATGCACGTTGTTTTTGCACCAAAAACTTGTTACCGGCATCGGCAGCAATCCCGTTAAGTTGCAGTCTGGCGGCTTCTGTCACAAGCGCTCGCTGGGCCATTGCCGGCTTAAATAAAACACAACAAATAAAAAGGCAAAGCCCAACATAACATTTAATCATACAACTCGTTAACCGCAAATCTAATTAAACGGTAATTAACAAGTTTCTGCATTTTTAGCCAGATTAAGAAATTTTATAACACTTAAATAGTAGCTATTTCCGGGGAATAAATAACGCAATTTGGGTAAAAAAATACCCATTGCGCCAAGCGTTTTCATATTTATTTTCGTTTAACACAATTGTGCAAAAAACCCTTAAAATGTGCTTTATAGGTAAACTTTTACCTTGCTGTTGTAAATACAACAACAACAGGTGGTTTTTTGGAACTAAAAACTATGCCAGCATTATTTTTGCTATTTTTAACGGTCAATACCGTTTATGATAAAAAAACTACTATTAAATTTTTCTGCCGTAGCCCTTTTTTTTGGATGCTTGTGTTGCGCCAATGTTGTAGTAGCACAAACGGTAACACTTTCTGCATTTGGCGGCGGTTTAACCTCTACTAACCCAATTGTTTCAGGATCGCATGTTGCGGTATTTGGTTTTAACGTACAAGTAAGTGGGGGTAGCGTTACGTTCAAACAGTACAACCTGACGAGCGATAACTCCAGTAACTCTTACCTGGGCAACGGTATATTATACAGAAGCCCTACCGCTACATTTTCTTCGGGTACACCAGGAACACCAGTTGGCAACGTAATTTTTAACGGCACCACAATTACCATAAATAACTTTACCGAAACTATAACCAATACAACCAACTACTATTATTTAGTTGCTGACGCTATAAGTGCACCTAATACTTACATGCAGGTAGTTATACCATACGGTTCAGCTTTGGCTACAGATATAAACGGGAATAATTATAACACCCAATTTTATAGCGGTCAAGGGTACAACTATAACGGTGGTTCACCCTACCCGGTTGTAATTGCTAATGAAACGACGGATCTAACACCGTCATCTACGGTGATAACAAACAACACAACAGCGTTAAAGTTATTTGCGTTTAGCGTTAAAAATACTTCTGCAGCTAGTTCAACTTATACTGCCTTCCGCATAAACAGTAACCTGGCCACATTGTCTAATTACTTTACAAATTTTACGCTATATACAAACACTTCAAATACTTTTACCGGCAGTACCTCTCTGGGTACGGTATCAGCAAGCGGTAGCTATGTTAATTTTACAGGGCTAAACCAAACTATTACGTCGGGTAACAGTAAGTATTATTGGCTGGTAGCAGATTGTTCTGTTTCGGGCTCGCTCCCTGTTAATGTACAATTTAATTTTGCCTATAATCAAAGCAGCAACGCGGTAACAACCAGTACACCAACTAACTATAACAATTTCACAGCATCTGGCTATACGTACAACGTTAACAGCGCAGCGCTTGCTATGACCTCTGAGCAAAATGGCTTGGCCGGAGCAACTGTTTATCCGGGCGAAACGGGTAAAGCCGTGTTTGGTTTTGGTTTGTCTGCAACCGTTGGTGCTGCTACAATTAATCAAATAAATATAAACAGTAATAATTCAAGCTTATCTACCTATTACGGCGGTGCTAAGCTTTACAGAAGTACTACAAATAATTATACTACAGGTTCATTAACCCTGTTAGGTAGCGGTAGTGTAAGCGGTGCGTTCATCAACTTTACCAGTTTAAGCGAATCAATTACCAACACAGCAAAATATTATTTTTTAGTTGTTGATGTTACCTATTCTGGTGGTGGTACCAATAGCACGGCATTTAATTTTACCGCAAGCCAGGCTTCCGTTGCTTTAACACAAACAACCCCTGCGTTAACCTTTAATACTTTTAATATAAGTGGTAATACTTTCAATATTACGCAACCTGTTGTTAATGTAGCCAGTAATACAAATGGTTTAACTGCCAATAACAGCGCACTTGTTCACGGTCAAACATCATTGCCGGTTTATGGTTTAGATGTAGCTGTTACAGGAGCCACCACAGTAAATAGTATTACTATAGCTGCAAATGGTGTCCCAACTGCATTGGCTAGTGTATTTGCCAATGCAAAGCTATATAAAAGCTCAACCAACAGTTATACAGGTACACTTACACAGGTAGGTACTGTCAATTTTTCGGGTAGTAATATTGTGGTTACGGGGATAAACGACTCGTTTTCAAACACTACCCGGTCCTATTTTTTGGCTGTAGATGATATATACTACGGCACTTCCGGAAATTTCCAGCCGGTTCTGACGAATGTAACTACCAGTACATCAATGAGCCAAAACATATATCAATACTATTATTCGTTTGCTGTGCCGCCACCTACATTTGTATTAACAGGTAATAATTCTGTTGCTAACGGCATTACGCAAGGCGCCTTACAATACGGGCAAACAGGCATTGTTCTTTTCGGCTTTAAACTTGATGTAACCGGCACCACCACTATTTCAGAGTTTAACATCCCGAGTACCGGAACCGCCAATACATTTTTTAATACCGGCGGAACACTTTACCGGTCTACCGTACCTAATTTTTCAATTGGCACTTCAACGGTAGTAAATACCGCAGCATTAAGTTGGCAACCTGCTTACGTAAGTGCTACTGTAAGTGAATCATTTAGCACCAATTTAACACCAACTACCTATTACTATTTTTTAGTGGGCGATTACAATAACGTCAATGCCTCGGCAAGCGGTACAATTAAATACGGATTCTCTACCTCGCCAACGAATGCTTCTATTAGGTATACGGGTGGCGGAACCTCAAGCCCTAATAATGTTACAGATGGACAGGTATTTAACGTAGGGCTTACGTACGACTGGGTTGGTATAACCGACAATTCCTTTACTACCACCAGTAATTACAGAAATTTAAATAATGGAACTGTGTCTACCACTCCCGGCCAGTATGACCAGCTTCGGGTTGGCGTAGTTGCTTATCAGCAGGCATCTGCCCAGCCAACTATTGGTTCTAATACCAGCATTAGCAAGCTCTGGTTCGGATCAAACAATTCGCCGACGATAACATTGAGCAACGCCAGAACCCTAACCATTTCAGGTGGCATTACGGTTTCAAACAGCACTACAGGTGTTATAACCGGCGGCAACAGTAATAGTGATGTTATTATATCTGGCGGCACCTCAACTATTCCTTCCGGTTCCACTTTAAATATTACCAATGGCGGAGCGTTTTCTAACGCGAGTATCCTGAGTAATGCAGGCACCTTATCAGTAACTAATGGTGCTACGAATTCAGGAACAATTAATCAGACAGGAACAGGGGCAAGTACGTTTTCCAGTACTCTTAACAACACGGGTACCTTTAATAATACAAGTTCCGGTACAACTACTTTTACAGGTACGCTTACAAACAGCTCAACAGGAATAATCCAAACTTCAAGCGGTACACTTAATGTTACTGCCGCATTTACCAACAGCGGCACATTTTCACCCAGTGGCGGAACTGTAAACTTTGCCAGCACTTTTACCAACAGCGGTACATCTTCCCCTTCAGGTGGCACAATAAATTTTCCGAATAGCTTTTCCAATGGTGCTTCGGCAACGTATACAGCAACCGGCGGAGCAGTTAATTTTACGGCGGGCGGCAATCAAGCCATCAGTAACGCCAACACCACAACGCCGGTTACGTTTAATAATTTAACCGTCAGTACGTCGGGCACCAAAACTTTGGGTGGTGCCGGTACATTTAATATTAAGAGCAGCGGGGTTGTAACTTTAGCAGGAACGGCCATATTAGCTGCCGCGGGTAAACTTACCCTTAAATCAGACGCCAGCGGAACGGCATCTATCGCTCAAATCGCGACGGGTGCGGCTGCAAGGGTAACCGGCAACGTAACAGTTGAGCGCTATTTTACCGGGGGCGCTTTAAGCAACAGAGGGTGGCGATTAATGAGTTTCCCTGTAAACACCGCCGGAACTGCTGTTCCGCCGACCAGCAGTACAGTATCAGACTTTACCAGTTTAAAAACCAATTTGATAATAACAGGTGCCGGCGGAAGCGGAAGCGGTTGGGATCAACCAGGTGGCTATACAGCTAACGGCCCAACTATTTTATTTTACAGCAATACTGGTGCCGGTAGTTTCACTATACCTACTACATTTGGGTCCACTACCAGTAAGGCCGGGCAGGGATTCTATTTTTATTTTAGGGGGAATAATACCAGCGCGCTTAGTAAACTCGTTCGCACGAGCGGAAACTTCGCTACACCGGAAGCAGGAGTGGTGGGTTTACAAACGGGTAATATTAACCAACAAAACTTTAGTTATGCGGTAACAGCTACCGGTACAGGGTATAATCTTTTAGGCAATCCCTATCCCTCGGCTATTACTGTTACAACCTCAGCACTTTCTGCCGGGACCAACAGTGGTTTCTTTTATCTTTATAGCCCAAGTGGTAACAGCATGGGCCCAGGGGTTACCAGTATAAGCCTATCAAGTGGGCAGGGCTTTTTCTTCAAAGCTAATGTTGCGGGAAATGTGAATTTTACGGAGGCGATGAAAACTCCGACCCAACCAGCATTATTGATGAGTACTTCGCCAATAGCTCAACAAGAAGGTGCCATACAATTGCAAATGGTGCAGGACAGCGCTAATTATGACGTTACGTTGTTACGTTTCTCAAACGATTATAACGAAAACTACCTGAACACCGAAGACGCCGACGATTTAAGCGCAAACGGCCAGACCGTGTTTTTAGGCGCAATGACAGCCGATAAAAAGTTGGTTGGAACAGCATCGCAACCTTTAAATAAGAAAAGAACATCTGTTTCTTTAAGCGTTAATGATAACGCAAGCGGACTCTTCACATTAAATAAAATAAGCCTGGATAATATTCCTGAAAAATACGATGTGTGGCTGAAAGATAATTACAAAAAAGACTCTTTGGACCTGAGAGCCAACAGCACTTACAACTTTAACATTGATAAAAATAATGCTGCAACTTTTGGAGACAGCCGTTTTGAGGTTGTTATAAGTGTAAAGGCACTGCCTCCATACAAATTGATAGCTTTTAACGGACAAAAAAATTCTATCGGGGATAATGTATTAAAATGGAGTACTCAAAACGAATACGACTATACCTATTTTGAATTAGAGAGAAGTTTAGATAATAAAACTTTTGAGGGCGTTAACAACTCACTTTCATCGTCAACCGGAAATTACACTTTTACTGATGTTTCAACTGCCCCGGTAGTTTATTATCGCCTTAAACAAACTGATATCTATGATGTGGTTACCTACTCTACTATAGTTATAGTGGAACAACAAACGGGAGGATCTGTATTCAGTGTTTATCCAAATCCGGTTAACGATATTCTAAAATTTGAAATAAAGGAAAATGTGAAAGGTACTATAACTATGTCCATTTATAATTCTGTGGGCCGCATAGTAAGGTCATCTTCGCATAGTTCTAAAACGGGGCAAGAAAACGTGTCGTCATTATTGCCGGGCCCCTACACCGTAGAGTTAATTGATAATGGAAGCAACAAAAGGCTTGCGTCCGCAAAATTCATTAAACAATAATTAATCGCATGCAAAAAATTCGAAAAGTACTACTTCTGTTTAGCTGTTTGGTATTTGCAAACCTAACGGCATTTGCAGGAGACCCAATACCTTGCTCCGGCGACCCTGACGATCCGGGATATGACCCAAACGGTTGCGCAAACGTGCCTTTAGATAACTGGCTGATAATTTTAGTTATTGGCGGGTTAATATTAGCTACATGGTATTTACACAATAAACAAAAAAAGGAAGCTTTTTTATAGCATCCCTTTTTTTTTACTCTATTTCTATCATTATCTGGCGCGATCTGCGCGATACCGCACCCCGCTACCCCCGGCAGGTGGGGCAGATGAAGGAGCCAAACTAAGCTGTTCAAATATCCCGGCTACAACCTTAGGCAGATCTTCTACGTCTTTTTGATAGTCTTTATGCACTTCGCCAACCCCGAAGCCACGCCAAACTACTTGTTTTGAACGCCTGTCTACCAGGTCTATTATCAGCGTACCTTCTTTGTAATGTTCGCGTTCTACAGATGTGCCTACGTAGTAGCTAAACGGTGCACCATATGCGTAATAGTATGGCCTGTACCAACTATTCCAGCCTAAACCGCCGTATCCGAAAGCGCTATAGCCGGGATACATGCCACCACCGGCATACATTGGATAATAATTAGTGCGGCTGCCGCGCCCCACTACACTTGTGTAGCTCACCAACAGGTCAGGATCGCGCTGTTGCAACGCTATCCCTTTCTGGGTTAAAGCCTGCGTAGCGGCATCCTTTATTTTTGCATCAGCTACAAAATTATTTTGTGATGCCGTGCTCTCGTCCGGACGCATCCAGGCAAACGTTCGGTAAGCACTAAGATTTGTGCGGTTAAGGCCTGCCACGTAATAGTTATAACGTGTTGAACATGCTGATAAAGCAACCATTGCTACTGCAAAAAACATCATTTTTTTCATCGTTATATATCCTTATTTTATAAGTTAATTAGACGTTTGAACAGGCAAAGGTTTAAGTGTAACTGAACATTTATATAAGTTTAACCACAATCATTAAAAAACGTCGCTCAAAAATTGCACCTTTGCATATCCCAAAACAAATGAGCCAGTATTTTATAATAGATTTCGACAGCACATTTACTCAAGTTGAAGCGCTGGACGAACTTGCCAGAATATCCTTAAAAAACCATCCCGACAGGGAAAACATATATCAGCAGATAGAGGACCTTACTAATGCTTCAATGGAAGGCCGCTTGTCTTTCAGTCAAAGCTTAGAGAACCGCGTTAAACTTTTGCAAGCCAACCGCGAACATTTGAAACTACTGATAAGCCACTTGAAAAAAAAGGTATCTACATCTTTTTCGCGCAATACTATCTTCTTTAAAAATCATCAGGACGAGGTGCTTATTGTATCCGGCGGATTTAAGGAGTTTATCATCCCTGTAGTTACCGAATATCATATTAAAAAAGAAAATATTTACGCCAACACCTTTGTGTTTGACGATGAAGGTAATATTGTAGGTTACGATCGTGAAAATCCCCTATCGCAGGAGGGCGGTAAAGTAAAGCTGCTTAAGGAACTTAAATTGGAAGGTGATATTTACGGAATTGGCGACGGATATTCTGATTTTCAATTGAAAGAATCGGGCATGATCAAAAAGTTCTTCGCCTTTACAGAGAATATTGAAAGAAAATCAGTAGCTGAAAAGGCAGACCATGTTACGCCTAGTTTTGATGAGTTTTTATATATCAATAAACTACCGCGTGCCATATCATATCCTAAAAACCGCATAAAATGCCTTGTTGTTGGCGACATTGAAGAAGAAGCACTGGCGCAAATGCGTAAAGAGGGTTACAACATACGCCAGCGCGATAAAATAGAAGATAAATATTTAGAGGAGGCCGGTGTTTTACTTTGCGACGAGGCTAACCAGCCCACATCTGAGCAGGTTGCCGGAGCGGGACGCCTGAAAGTAATAGGTTGCTTTGGTAAAGTTGGGCGCAGACTGGCTGAAGCTGCCTGCGACAATGGCATAGTTGTTTTTGACGATCCGAAACACAATCCGCGTAGCGACGACTTTTTGCCTAAACGTGTTATAGCTTTTATGAATGAAGGCAAAACGCACACAAGCTGCAATTTTCCTGATCTGCAACCACCGCGGAGCAGCAATGCGCATAGGTTAATACACATCCATAAAAACGTGCCGGGCATTTTGGCTAAAATAAACGAGGTATTTGCACGCCACAATATTAACATAGTAGGCGAGTTTTTGGTAACTAACCCACAAATAGGCTACGTAATAACGGATGTAAACACAGGTTACGACCCGCAGATATTAAACGAACTAAAAGCTATTGAGCATACAATAAAGTTCAGATTGCTTTATTAGCGATCTGAACTTTTATTATTCATTATGATGCGGTAGCGGTACTACAAATACAGGCACTGTGGCATGCCTGACAACATGTTCGGCAACACTGCCCATTAGCAACCTATCCAGCCCGCTGCGGCTATGTGTACCCACAACAATAACGTCGGCATTAAACTCTTTACTTGCTTCTATTATACCATCGGCAGTATCGCCAAATTCGGTAAAATGAGTTATTGATATGTCCTTGCCGAATTTTTCGACTATGTTATCAACTGTCTTTTTAGAAGCGTGGCTTTGTATATCAAGAAGCTCCAAATCGGTGGCACCCATATCCTGCATTGTTCCACCAAGCATAGGGTCAACATTACCGGTTAGCGGCATAGCCGGTTCAATAACATGAACCAGGCCAACATGCCCTTTGAATACCCGGGCTAATTCAAACCCATATTCTGCAGCGTGCTCGGCTATTTTACTGCTATCAATACCTATAAGTACTTTTTTGATATTCATGATTATAAAGCTTAGTGTGAGTTAAAATGATAACCCTAACTTACAACTAATGTTTTGTATGGAACACTGTTTAACATCCTTCATGACGTTATTTATTTCCGCCAAACTCCATTAAGTAAGCTTTTAAAAAATCGTTCAGTTCGCCGTCTAACACCGCTTGCGCGTTTGAGGTTTCATGATCTGTACGAAGATCTTTTACCAGTTTATAAGGATGCAAAACATAGTTGCGTATTTGCGAGCCCCACTCTATCTTCTTTTTATTACCCTCAATTTTGTTTGATGCTTCCTGGCGTTTACGCATCTCTATTTCGTACAATTGCGATTTTAATAAGCGGATGGCATTATCCTTATTCTGCAATTGTGAGCGCGACTCCTGGTTTTTTATAATAATACCCGATGGTTTATGATATAAACGGACGGCAGTTTCTACCTTGTTTACATTTTGTCCTCCGGCACCCCCTGCCCTAAATGTTTCAAACTCTATATCAGCGGGGTTTACTTCAATTTCAATAGTGTCATCAACCAAAGGATAAACGTATACTGATGCAAAAGAAGTGTGGCGTTTGGCATTAGAGTCAAACGGAGAGATGCGCACCAAACGGTGTACCCCATTTTCGCCTTTTAAATAACCATATGCAAATTCGCCTTCCAGCTGTAACGTAACCGTTTTAACGCCTGCCGATTCACCTTCCTGAAAATCCTGCTCTGTTACCTTATAGCCATTCTTTTCGCCCCACATAATGTACATCCGCATTAGCATACCTGCCCAATCACAGCTTTCTGTGCCACCTGCGCCCGCGGTAATTTGTAATACAGCATTCAATTGATCTTCATCAGCCGAGAGCATGTTTTTAAACTCAAGCTCTTCAACTACTTTAATAGCCAGATCATACTGTTCTTTAAATTCAGCTTCGGTTGCATCTCCACTTTTAAAAAAATCCAACATAACACCAGTATCATCAATTACTGATGCTACTTTATGGTATTCGTCTGTCCAAACTTTCTTTAATTTTATTGAGGCTAAAACTTTTTCGGCTTCTTTAGGATGATCCCAAAAATGGGGGCCAATGGTTATTTCCTGTTCTTCTTTTAGCGCATCGAGTTTCTTATCGATGTCAAAGATGCCTCCTCAGGGAAATTAGTCTATCCCTTAAATCCTGGATCTGTTCTTTAGTCATGTGGCAAATATAAAAAATGTTTTATGCCGTTATGCCAATAACATTACCTATAAAAAAACCTACCCGTTTTACACAGGCAGGCTTTCCTTCATAGGTAAATTATATTTTAGGCGGCTGCAAGCTGTTTCAATACAGCGTTTATACCGTTTCCACCTATTAACTCTAACAGATGCTTCAGCGAAAAATCTTTGTCACTTTCGTTTTGCGATTTATCAATAAGTTGCTGCATAACCTGCGGAATTAATGTATTAGCAGTTTTAAGCGCATCCGCGGGCTCTAAACCATAATAGTTATTCAGCTTATTAGCAAACTTGTTTACCGTAGTGCCAATAAGCGGATTGCTGCTATAAATGCCCGGGAATTGAAAATATTTGATCATATCTTTTAATTTACCCGTTTCTATCTGCCCCTTTAACACTTCTATAATACAGCTCGACGCTTCTGTAATAATTGCTTCGTGATGCTCGGCAGAAATTAAGGGATTGTTTATAACAGCCGTCCCGGCGTTATTTTTAACAAGGGTAAATAGTTTTTCAAACATAAAAATGAGTTTTGAAAGGTGAATTATCAATTTCAGAAAACGTGTTCGTATTATAATTGGCTATTAAATAAAATTTAGCCCTTACGCTAAATTTTAAATTTTAATTTTGCTTCTATTAAACTTTAACCAAAATGTTGCCAAACATCAACTTTACCACCACAACCGCCTATAAATATCTTACAGATCATTATATTGATATGGCTGCCGCAAGCATGAAAGACCTTTTCAGTGCTGATAATCAAAGATTTGCCAAATTCTCTCTTCAGTTTGAGGATATTTTGCTTGATTATTCAAAAAACCGCGTTAATGATGAAACGTTAGCGCTATTGCTACAATTAGCCAACGAGTGTAGGTTAAATGATGCAATTGCCGCCATGTTTAACGGCGAAGTTATTAACGCCACCGAAGGCAGACAGGTACTGCACACTGCTTTACGCAACCAGAGCAACACCCCTGTTATTGTTGATGGCAAAGATGTTATGCCCGATGTAAATGCTGTATTGGCGCATATGAAGGAGTTTAGCGAAGCAGTAATTTCTGGCGGCTGGAAGGGATATACCGGCAAAGCTATTACTGATGTGGTAAACATAGGCATTGGTGGATCTGACCTGGGGCCGGTTATGGTTACCGAGGCATTAAAAGCTTATAAAAATCATCTTACCCTGCACTTTGTATCTAATGTTGACGGCACGCACATTGCAGAAACACTTAAAGGACTAAATGCAGAAACCACTTTATTTTTGGTGGCATCTAAAACGTTTACCACGCAAGAAACCATGGCCAACGCCAACAGCGCCCGCGATTGGTTTATTAAAAGCGGCGGTAGCGATGGCGATGTGGCCAAACATTTCGCGGCACTTTCAACCAACGCCGAGGGTGTTTCAAAATTTGGTATTGATACCAAAAACATGTTTGAGTTTTGGGATTGGGTAGGTGGCCGTTACTCTTTGTGGAGCGCCATTGGCTTATCCATTTCATTAAGCATAGGCTTTGATAATTTTAAAGAACTGCTGGCCGGCGCGCACGCCATGGATAACCATTTTAAAACAACCGAGGCTAACGAAAATCTACCTGTAATACTTGCCCTTTTAGGCGTTTGGTACAATAACTTCTTTGATGCCGAAACGCAAGCCATTTTACCTTACGATCAGTACATGCACCGTTTTGCGGCTTATTTCCAGCAAGGTGATATGGAGAGCAACGGCAAATATGTTGACCGCAACGGCGAGCCTGTAGATTATTCTACCGGCCCTATCATTTGGGGTGAGCCGGGCACCAACGGGCAGCACGCTTTTTATCAACTGATACACCAGGGAACCAAATTAATTCCTTGCGATTTTATTGCTCCGGCACAATCACACAATCCGCTGGGCGAACACCATAACATGCTGCTGTCAAACTTCTTTGCCCAAACAGAAGCATTAATGAATGGCAAAACTGAAGAGGAAGTTGTTGCTGAATTAAAAGCTGCCGGCAAATCAGAAGATGAAATTGAAAAACTGGCGCAGTTCAAGGTATTTGAGGGTAACCGCCCTACCAACTCAATATTGGTTAAGAAAATAACACCACGTAGCTTAGGATCGCTTTTAGCTATGTACGAGCACAAAATATTTGTGCAAGGTATCATTTGGAACATATACAGCTTTGACCAATGGGGTGTTGAATTAGGCAAGCAACTGGCAGGTAAAATATTACCTGAGTTAAAAAACAACGATGAGATATCATCGCATGATTCATCAACCAATGGTTTGATCAATCAGTATAAGGCCTGGCGATAAGCCCAGCCCCCCTAACCCCCTAAAGGGGGAGCACTAATTATAAAAAAGCGCCGTTCAATAAATAAATGAACGGCGCTTTTTATGTTGTCATTGTTGAGGTACGAAGCAATAACTGCTATTTCCTGGAGAAGGAAACCTGGAACAATTTATCCCAAAACTTTCCGGTAATAAACATGCGTTTGCCTTTAGCATCCCAGGCAATACCGTTTAATACGTCGGCTTCTTTGTTACGTTTAGGGTATAAGCCGGCCATATTTGCTATTTGCAACACCGCGCCTGTTTTAGGGTCAATTACAATTATGGTGTCTTTTTGAAAAACGTTAGCATATATTTTACCATCAACATATTCCAACTCGTTTATATCATCTACAGGCCCTTTATCATCGTAAACATCAATAAAGCCTTTTTGCTGATAGGTTTCTTTATCCAAAAACCAAATACGATTGGTGCTGTCGTCCATATACAGCTTTTCGCCGTCAAGGGTCATCCCCCAGCCCTCAACCCCAACGTTATTATTAAAGGTGTTTAGCAGTTTGAATGTATTCTTATCATACACATAACCTATTTTTTCTTTCCAGGTAAGCTGAATAATTTTATCACCAACAACAGCTAAGCCCTCAGCAAATACTTTGGGGTCGTTTTGCACCGACAGTAAAACTTTACCTGTAGCAACATCAACCTTGCGCAAGCTTGACGGCCCTACTATGCTTTCGTTGGGGGGTGGGTCCAGGTAGCCACCATCACTTTCATACAAGTAACCATCTACGTATTGCAAACCCTCTGTGTAAGATTCAACATCATGCGGGAATACTTTCTCTACTTTAAAGGTAAGCTGCTCGGGCGCTTTAGCAGCCAGCACAACGATGTTGGTTGATACATCCTGACTTACCCCCTGCTTGTAAACTTTAGCGGTGATAGCCTTGGGGCCCATAGGAATGGTGTCAGTTTTAATTATAACAGGCAATGCATCTTTTTTTGATGCAATGGTAGTTGATTCCAGCAGATATACAATAGAATCGGGCACCATTTCAGCGGGATATTTTACTTTAACGGTAACATCTGTGCCCGCTTTAACCGTAGTGCCGGCATCAGGCGAAATTGTTATATCCTGCCCTTTAGGTTTTTCTTCGTTGCATCCAAAATTACAGGCAAAAATAATGAGCAGTGCGGCAGCTAAATATAGCGCGGGTATTCTTTTCATGATATTAAGTGGCGGATGGCCAAAAGGCATCCTCAATATGGTTTAATTTATAGTTCTCTTCGTTTTTAAATAATATGGCAATAATGTCAAAACGCACCTCGCCCTGGTGGTTCATCAGGTAAATATATTCATCGGCAGCATCGGCAAGCAAACGCTGCTTACGGTTGTCAACAAAATCCTCCGGCTCGCCAAATCCGTTGCCGCTGCGCGTTTTAACCTCGGTAAATATAATTACTTTGTCTTTATAGGCAATAAGGTCAATTTCAGCTTTGCCGTGGCACCAATTCTCATCTAATATCTCATAACCATGTTGCTCCAAGTGCTGCTTTGCCATCAATTCGCCTTTGCGGCCAAGGTCAAGGTGTTTTGCCATTTATTTCAATATCACGGAGCCTAAGTAATCAGATATGGACTTTTCTACTTTCTTCATCCGCATGTACTGGCTAAGCAAAATATCCTGTTCTTCGGCAGTTTGGGCAACCTGAAGCTCCTTACGCAGGTTTTCAAGCAGTTTACCCACCTTATGCATTTTTAAATGAAATATAGCGCCTAAAATTGTGGCTTTCATATTAGCCTGTTCATCGGGTACTAAAATGCGATGCATCTCGTACCAGTTATCGCTTAACGTATATTTGGTGGCAATTAGTGTAACAGTAAGATCAACAATATCCTTATCCGGGTAATGGATAAAAAATTGCTCCTCTGGCAGCACACCATCTTCTACCTGTTTGCCGTAAATCTCGACAAAGCTTTTGCAGGTTGGCTGCTCAAAATCAACATCATTCAGCTCCGCTATCATAAACGGACCAATATAGGTATTGGCAATGCCGTCCCAGTCAATCATTTTGTTGCCGTATAGTAAAAGCAGGCGAATGATCTCCCTTTCCTGCGTAGCTTCATCCTCTTGTTTTCCTTCAATAACAGGGTCTGCCCACAGGTCTTCAGGTGGCTCGGCTTCATGGCGGGGTTGCTGCCGCTCTCCGTCTTTTTTGGCCTTGGCCTGGCGCATTTTATTCAACTCAGATAGCAGCGCCCGCTCATCTATCTGTAATATATGGCTGCACTCCTTAATAAATACCGACGCCTTGATAGAATCAGGTATTTTGGCAATGCTCTCAACAATATCCCGTATTACTTCCGCTTTCCTTATCGGGTCATTACCTGCCTCTTTAAGCAGCAGGTTGGTTTTATACAGTATAAAGTCTTTTTTATTGTCTTCAATATGCTTTTTAAAGGCTGATGTACCAACCAACCGGACATACGAATCCGGGTCATGCCCATCAGGGAAAAGAACCACCTTAACATTAAGGCCCTCCTCCAATATCATATCCAGGCCGCGTAGCGATGCTTTTATACCCGCGGCGTCGCCATCATATAAAATGGTAATATTCTTTGTAAGGCGACCGATAAGCCTTATCTGCTCTGATGTTAATGATGTTCCGGATGAGGCCACCACATTCTCTATCCCCGCCTGGTGCACGGATATAACATCGGCGTAACCTTCTACCAGATAACAGTTATCGTCTTCGCGAATGGATTTTTTGGCAAAATAAAGCCCGTATAAAACACTCGATTTATGGTAGATCTCAGACTCGGGCGAGTTAACGTATTTGGGTACATTCTTATCCGTTTTTAGTGTACGCCCGCCAAAGGCAATAACTCGGCCGGTAAAGCTATGTATGGGGAACATCACTCGGCCACGGTAGCGGTCGTACAGGTTGCCGTTGTCCCGCTTAACAGATAAACCACTTTCCACTAAAAACTCGGGCTGGTAGCCTTCTTTTATGGCTTGCCCGGTAAACGCTTCCCATTGATCCGGCGAGTAACCCAGTTCAAATTTCTTTATCGTTTCCGTACTGAAACCGCGCTCTTTAAAATAACTTAATCCTATGCTTTGGCCCTCATCTGTATCCAGCAAACTTTCGTGAAAGAACTTTGCCGCATAGCCCGATACGATCATCAGGCTTTCGCGGCGGTTATCCGCTTCCCGGTCTTCGGGAGCTTCCTTGGTTTCCTCTACCTCAATACCATACTTTTTGGCCAGCCATTTTAACGCCTCCGGATAGGTAAACTTTTCCAGCTCCATTAAAAAAGTAACCGCGCTGCCGCCTTTGCCCGATGAGAAATCTTTAAAAATACCCTTGGCCGGCGATACCGTAAAAGATGGCGTACGCTCATTAGCAAATGGCGATAGCCCCACGTAGTTCGCCCCACGCTTTTTTAATTGCACAAACTCACCTATCACCTCCACAATGTCGGTGGCTTCCATAATACGGTCAACGGTGGATTTTAGGATCATGATTTATTTACTCTCAGCTAAAAGTATGTCCGCCGATATGCCTAAAAACTGGTGTAAGCCTCTTACCATTTTTAAGGTAAGCTCCTTCTTACCTGATAAAACTTGGGATACATAACCTTTTGAACCTATAATGGGTTCAAGGTCTTTTTGTTTTAAGCCCTTCTCCTCCAACTTTAATTTAATAACTTCTATTGGGTCAGGGTCAGGAATATAGTAATGACGGTCTTCATAATCTTTCAAAAGAAGCAACAAAACATCTAATTCATCGCTTTCCGGCGTTCCTTCCTCTGCATGAAATATTTCAATTGTTCTAGCTAATGCGGCGTTATAAGCCGCTTCAGTCTTCAAAATTTTTAACAACTTTTCCATTGCTTAGGCAGAGTTTTAAAAGCTGCACCGCTTTTTATTTAAATTATTTTCCTACAAAAGGAATAGTTGCTGCATCTATGTCGTCATACTCCTCATGAGTACCAAACCAAATAACATATACAGCTTGCTTTTTAAAATTTATGGAAACAATTAATCTAAAAGCGTTTCCCTTAATATTAAATATCACTCTGTTATTTGCAACTATACTTGCATTGCCATAAATATTTTTCAAATCATTAAAGCTTTGGTATTCCGCGTTTGACAACTCGCTATACCAAGTTTTAAGAGAATTTGCAGCAAGCGGGTACTTGTCAATGTAAAAAAGAATAGTCCGCCTGGTAATGATATTCATTAAACAAATATACAAAAGTTTACTAATAGAAAACTTTACGCCGTATTATTTTTTGACTCTAAAAATGTAATACCTATCCCCGCCAATACTATTAAGCTACCTATAACTTCGTGCGTACTTAATTTCTCGCTCAACATTAACGCCGCCAGCACGGCAGCTACCACCGTTTGGCTCAAAAGGGTTATAGCTACTTTGGTTGATTCAATATACCTGATAGCATAATTAATTAACAGCCAGCCCAGCAACTGGCAAATTATACCCATGCCGGCAAAATAGAGCCAATCTGCCGCTGGGTAATTGATCAGGGTGTCATTATTTATCAAACAAATTATAAACAGAAATACCAATGCAGCCAGCATGTTGTAAAACATAAAAGTAACAGTGCCCATGCGTGCCAATATGTCTTTGGTGATAAGGATATAAATAGCATACAACATACTTGCCACCACCGCGAACAAAAAACCCAGCCCAAACTGTAGGTGCAGTACTTCGCGCAGCCCCACTAATATCAGCATGCCTACGACAGCAGCGCCTGTGCCTATCCAGAATAATTTTTCAACCTTTTTTCTGAACAGGAAATAACTTATCAACCCCACCCATACCGGCGCAAGGTTGGCCAGCAAGGTTGAAACTGTGGCACTGATCATTTTAAGCGAAAGGTTCCAGAGGGTGATGTCAGTCGCAAAAACAAGTCCGCCAATTAAAGCCAGTACCAGGTCCTTACGTTTTACTTTTAGGTTTTGTTTAATAAGACAATAAGGAACAAGAAATATCAACCCAAAAAATATCCGGTAAAATGCGCACACCACAGGCGATGCTTCGGCCAGCTTTACAAATATGGGCGAGAGCGAAATGCAGACTATACCCAACGCGAGGCTTAATTTTGGATTCATAGGAAATGCAAAAGTAAACAATCTCACGTGTCATTTCGATAGAGCATTGCTAAAGCATGGCGAGGTAGGGCGAAAGAGAAATCCTTTCAAAGCGACGGGCTATGCATAGTTCGAAAAGATTTCTCTCTCGCAACCCCGCGGTCCCCACCCGCTAGTTCGAAATGACAGGTTGATTAATAATTCGGCATGACTGTTAAGTGAGTTAAATCAAATAATTGTAATTTAGCCGCTCTTAAAATTTATATACAAAAATGAGTCAGCGGATCAAGATCAAAGCATTATTAGCAAGCACCGAAACCGGTAAGGATGTAACTGTAAAAGGATGGGTACGTACCTTCCGTAATAATCAGTTCATTGCTTTGAATGATGGCTCTACTAACAGCAACATACAGATAGTAGTTGACTTTGAAAATACAGATGCTGCTTTATTAAAACGCATCACCACCGGCGCAGCCATTAGCGTGGTTGGCGAGTTGGTACAATCCTTAGGCAAGGGCCAGACCGTGGAAGTTAAAGCGAAAGAAATTAAAATTTTAGGCGATAGCGATCCGGAAAAATATCCGCTGCAACCTAAAAAACATAGCCTGGAGTTTTTGCGCGAAATAGCTCACCTGCGTTTCCGCACCAATACTTTTGGCGCTATTTTCCGTGTGCGTAACAGCCTGGCATTCGCGGTGCACCAGTTTTTTCAGGAGCGGGGTTTTGTATACCTGCACACGCCTATCATCACAGCATCAGATGCCGAAGGCGCGGGGGAAACTTTCCACGTTACCAACTTTGATATTGCTAACCCACCGAAAACGGATACCGGCGAAATAGATTACAAGCAAGACTTTTTTGGCCGCGCTACTAACCTTACCGTATCGGGCCAGTTAGAAGGCGAATTGGGCGCGATGGCTTTGAGCGATATTTATACGTTCGGACCAACATTCCGTGCAGAAAACTCTAATACAACCCGCCACTTAGCTGAGTTTTGGATGATAGAGCCTGAAATGGCTTTTTATGATATTGTAGATAACATGGACCTTGCCGAGGCCATGCTGAAATATGTTATTAAATACGCTTTGGATAACAACAAAGAGGATATTGAATTTTTAACGCAACGTTTAACCGAAGAAGAAAAGCAAAAGCCACAGAACGAGCGCTCTGAAATGAGTTTGTTAGAGAAGCTGCAGTTTTGTTTAGATAACGATTTTGAGCGATTGACTTATACCGAGGCGATTGAAATCTTAAGAGAATCAACCCCTAATAAGAAAAAGAAATTTCAGTACCAGGTTGAGGGCTGGGGAACCGATCTGCAATCAGAGCATGAGCGTTATTTGGTAGAAAAACACTTTAAAAAACCGGTTATTTTAACCAACTATCCTAAAGAGATAAAATCCTTCTACATGCGCCAAAACGACGACGGCAAAACCGTTGCCGCTATGGATATTCTTTTCCCCGGCATCGGCGAGATCATTGGCGGATCGCAGCGTGAAGAGCGGTTAGATAAGCTGGAACAACGCATGGACGAGATAGGCATACCAAAAGATGAGCTTTGGTGGTATTTAGACACCCGTCGTTTCGGCGCGTGCCCGCATGCCGGTTTTGGTTTGGGCTTTGAGCGTTTGGTGCTGTTTGTTACCGGCATGGGCAATATCAGGGATGTGATACCTTTCCCAAGGTTCCCTAAGAACGCGGAGTTTTAATAGTTTATGATTACACTGATTTTTGACGATTACACCGATTACTTCAATAAATCAGTGTAATCATCTGGCAATCGGTGAAATCATAAAAGCTATGCCGACAATTGAACTCAATACTACCATCCACGCTCCCGTTAAACGGTGCTTTGATCTGTCGCGCAGTATTGACCTGCATTTAATATCGACCAAACACACCGGTGAACAGGCCATTGCGGGCAGAACCAGCGGATTGATCGAGTTGGGCGAGACGGTTACCTGGCGCGCTAAACACTTCTTTATCTGGCAAAACCTTACTACTAAAATAACGGAGTTTAACTCGCCGCATTTTTTTGCCGATGAAATGGTAAGCGGAGCCTTTAAAAGCTTCAGACATGAGCATTACTTTTTTGAGGTAGATGGCGGTACTGTAATGCGGGATGTTTTTGTGTTTGAATCGCCGTATGGTGCGCTGGGGAAGCTATTTAATATCATCACCTTAAAAGCTTATATGACCAGCCTGCTTACACAACGTAACCTAGTGATTAAGCAGGTAGCAGAAAGCGAAAAGTGGAAAGAAATTAATAAAACGCAATAACAACAGCGCAGTTTTATACTATGCTGTTACCAAACTACCAAAAAGCTGTGCGTGCCAGCTATCTTTAAACGGCACCTCCCATTTGGTTTCCAATTCCTTCACGTTTTGAACCAGGTTATTGAATACGATAGTGTTGCTATTGATCTCGCCTTTTTTTAGTTTTTCCTCAAACGCATTACGCGGCAACGATAGTATTTCGTTCCCATCTCTATAAGCCAGGTTAAAACGGTCAAACAAATTAATGCCAAACTTCTGCTCTATCTGCTGCATAAAATGCACCGATTTGTCAATAGAGCACCCGCTTGCACCTGCCTGTGCTTCGTCTACAATCAGAATTAAAAAGCGGTTATAACGCACCTCGGCTTTGGCTTTAAGCTGATTGTTGTGTGCTGTCCACTGTGTTGTGAACGCATCAAGATGTTCTTGAATTTGTGATGTTTGCTCGCCGGTAAGTTGTATGTCCGACTGATAGATCCACACTCTTGAATTTTCAGAAAACTGCATGCGCAAAGGTATTAATTTATCAATGGTGTTAAAACCGGTTGTTGTCATAACAGCATCATCAACTTAAACCTCGGCATATTTATTTGCATCTAAATATCAATTTATTAACTTCGGCACGTTGTATTATTGTAATGATAACATCAATTATCCCTAAAATTAAAAAGCGGTTTCTTGCAGCGTTGATCGCACTTTTTAGTGCAGCAAGCCTTTGCTTTGTTATAGACCAGGATTGGCTTAGCTGGAGCAATCAGTGCCTTACAACATCATACGATGCAACTGCCGATGTTAAATTAAAGAAGTTTGAGATCAATTTAACCGAAGATTCTTTCCTTCGTCTGCGCAAAACTTTCCAAAACGGCAAACAGGAATACTTTTCGCTGCAGTTGCAGCAATTAGATGACCTGAGTTATTTAGGCAACAACATTAAAGGCACCCTCCGGCTTAAAACTAAAGACGATGATGTGATCGTTCAAACCTATAACGACCGTAAGGGCAACATCGATACTATGGCAACCACTTTGGATATCCCCTTGAAAAATATAGAGCATGAGCGTTTGGATAGCTTGCAGCGAGCTTTGAATTATTTTAAGGGAAAAGCTTTATGAATTGGATAATAAGAGAAAGCAATAAACTGCTTTCTCATACTCATTTGAATGGTTTGCTTAAGCCAATTTATGATGAAGTAAAGGATTGGAACTGGCTGGTATCCGATGTTGAATATATCTCTAATACAGAGGACTTGCCCATCAATTTTGATTACGATTATTTTATACTATCCTCTATTCAATTTCAGCAGTTAGTTAACGCTGATCCGCAGATTATTTGGGGTGTATTGCTTGGCTTCTCCGATGGCAAATTGATAAATGTGGATGAAGAAAATCTACCTTATTCTGAACAAAATCCCCTGATATGGAAAAACGGTAATATTCAGCATCCAAATGCAATGATTGAGATTATTTGTGTAGATAGCGGCTACACCATTGTCAAATTTAGAGATGAGGATCTTTCTAATAAGTTTAAAGCGTACTTTAACGAAGCATTAGATTTAGAGGAATTTAGTAAAAGCTTCAATCGGAGCTTTTGATTATAATGCGTTTGCTCTGACGGTTATCTCCGCAATATCCAATACCTTAATTTCCTGCTCCTTATCGCGGTGTTTTACGCCGTCGCTCAGCATCGTCATACAAAACGGACATGCGGCTGCTACCACATGCGCGTTAATGGCAACTACTTCATCAATGCGTTCCATATTGATGTCCTTATTACCCGGCTCAGGTTCTTTAAACATCTGCGCGCCACCTGCACCGCAACAAAGGCCGTTGCTGCGACAACGTTTCATTTCAACCAGTTCGGTATCCAGTATCTCTAAAGCTTTGCGTGGGGCCTCGTAAACGCCGTTACCGCGACCTAAATAGCATGGATCGTGGTAAGTAATGCGCTTTCCTTTGAAACTCTCGCCGCCTTCGGCTTTTAGTTTACCCTCGTCAATTAATTGCTGTATCAACTGCGAATGGTGTATCACCTCGTAATTACCGCCCAGATTAGGGTATTCGTTTTTGATAGTATTAAAACAATGCGGGCAGCCGGTTACTATCTTTTTAATATTATAACCATTCAGCACCTCAATATTGGTCATGGCCTGCATCTGGAACAAAAATTCGTTACCCGCCCGTTTGGCCGGGTCGCCGGTACAGCTTTCCTCAGTACCTAATACAGCGTAGCTAATGCCTACGTGATGCAGTATTTTGCAAATGTCGCGTGTTATTTTTTGCGCCCGCTCATCAAAACTGCCCGCGCATCCCACCCAGAATAATATATCCGGCTGTTTACCTTCGGCAGCCATTTGAGCCATTGTTGGCACCTTTATTTCGGATTTCGGATTTACGATTTCGGATTTGTTTTGATCTTCCATATCTACTGCCAACTGAAAACTGCCTACTGCTGCTCCGCCCAATTTAATCTATCCGCGTTGCTATACTTCCACGGCGCGCCATTATTTTCAACATTGCCAAGCATATTGTTTAAGCTTGCCGGTGCTGCCGATTCTTCCATCACTACGTACTGACGCATTTGCATAATAATATTCAACGGATCAATATTTACGGGGCATGCCTCTACACAGGCGTTACAGGTGGTGCAGGCCCAAAGTTCTTCGCGGGTTATGTAGTTATCCAGCAATGCTTTATCATCCTGATGATCCTTGCCGTATAGGTCGATATTTTTTCCTATTTCGGTTATCCTGTCACGGGTATCCATCATAATTTTTCGCGGCGATAATAGCTTACCCGTTATATTAGCCGGGCAAACGGATGTGCATCTTCCACATTCGGTACAGGTATAGGCATCCATCAGGTTTTTCCACGTCAGGTCGGTAGCGTCCTTTGCACCGAAGCGACCAGGCTCCGCATTTTCCGGCACGAAGGATGGATCAAGCATGGCCTTAACCTCATTAGTTACAGATGCCATATTAGCAAACTCACCCTTAGGCTCCAGATTAGAATACCACGTATTAGGGAAAGCTAATAGGATATGGAAATGCTTGGAGTAAGGTAGATAATTTAGAAACGCCAGTATGCCTATAATATGGAACCACCAGCAAACACGCTCTACAATAACCAAGGTATGGGCTTGGGCGGGTAACAACGGAGCCAGCAAACTGCTTACCGGGAACCTACCCGCAGCCACATAATGCGTAAAATGCAAAGCCTGCAGTTTATAGTCGGCGGCATTCATTGTTAAAAAGGCCGTCATCAGGCATATCTCGATAACAAGGATGTAGTTGGCGTCAGATTTGGGCCAGACTTTCATCTCCACGCCGCTAAAACGCTTTAAGCGGATTATATTACGCCGGCCTAAAAACACTACACAGGCCGTTAGCACCAGCAGGGCCAATATTTCAAAGCTACCTATTAGCAAGCCATATAAGCTGCCTAATGGTTTTGAAAATATGCGGTGCGAGCCGAAAAGTCCGTCTATCAATATCTCCAGCACCTCTATATTGATAACAATGAAGCCCACGTAAATAAAAAAATGCATTACCGCGGCTACGGGGCGTTTAACCATTTTTGTTTGGCCAAGGGCTACTAACGCCATGGTTTTCCAGCGGTCGGCAGGGCGATTTGTGCGATTAATATCCCTGCCTAACAAAATGTTGCGGCGAATGCGGCCCACATTCCGGCTGAACACAAATGCAGCGGCAACTAAAACAATAAAAAATACGATCTGGCCCACCATGGTTATTAAACTAAAGTAGAAAATACTATCCGCATATAAAAAGTTTTAATGCAACACGGTGATTTATAGTTTTATAAGATTACGTCTATAAATTATTTCAAATAAAATTTTCATAAACGAAAAAACACGCTACATTTGCAGACCCCAAACAGGGGGTGCCATAGCTCAGTTGGTAGAGCAAAGGACTGAAAATCCTTGTGTCGCTGGTTCGATTCCAGCTGGCACCACAAAAAGAAAAGCAAAAAGCCTTTAGTATAAAGCTAAAGGCTTTTTTTCGTTTCACTTGCTAAGCTCTTTTAATATCAAAACCCTGTAAATAAGATATTTTCCATTTGCCGCCCTCCTTTTTTACGTTAAATTTGTATGTAACCGTTCTCCAATCTGGTGATACATCTTTAGGCAAATTACCCCAGGTCCAGTACATTTTACCGCTTTCGTTCTTTAATTCAATAATATGCACCTCAACTAAATTAGCCCCTACGCTAAATGCATTCTCGCCGTCATAGGGTACATCCTGGCAATCGCACCAGGGGTCGGCATCCGTATTAAAACCAAAGGGGGGTATTTCTCCTGTTGAGAAAGGCTCAATTTCTTTACTTTTCATTCTTTTATCCAGCAATTGAATAATTTGATTATAGTTATTGATGAACTCTTTGGAAAAAAATCCTGTATTTTTTAAACTATCATCAATTGCCTTAAGTTTGCTCAGATCAAAACCTGTAACTGTACTATCCTTCCGGTTTATCACAAAAGGGAGCAAGTCTGGAACGCTTTTACCATCTTCTGCCCATACAAGCAAGCTGCGCATGAGTTTTTGAATCTCTGATTTATACTTGCTGGTGTCCGATATTGCGAAATCATTATCTTTCAAAGCAAGCTTAGCTATCTTTTTAGCTGTTTTTGGGTTACCGGTTTCATTACATCCTAACAGGCAAACAATTAAAGCTGCGAGAGCAAATCTTAGATAGGTCATTTCAATTTGATAAAAGGGTTCGACGTCTTAATATAGCTCTAATTTATAAATTGAGAATAAGTAAAATATAATCGTCCTAATCCTAACGAGTTTAACCCCCTTTAGAAATTTTCTAAAGGGGGGTTTTATATGTTATACTATTTGTTAAGCGTAAACAACACTTAATGTAATTGGCACACTCAATGCTTTTGATATAATGCAATGTGCCTTTGCACCTTCGGCAATTTCATTAAAGGTTGCTTCATCTACACCGTCAATTACAGTGGCCTGCAAAGCTAAATGGATACCCGTAATGCTTAATGCCTGCATATCCAGATCTACCGTTACTGTAGTAAAAATATCGCCGGCAGTAAAGTTATGATGCGCTAATGTTACGCTAAGAGCCATAGAAAAGCACCCTGCATGCGCAGCAGCGATCAGTTCTTCCGGATTAGTACCTGCGCCATCGGCAAAGCGGGTTTTAAATGAATATTGCGTTTGGTTAAGCACGGTGCTTTGTGTGCTTATCTCGCCTTTACCTTCTTGTAAAGTGCCGTTCCAATGTGCTTTTGCTATACGTTTCATGATATTTTGATGTTTTATGGTGTGAAATTTATTGTTTGATGTTTAGTAATTATTTGGTTTCGGCTATCAGGATAGCAGCCAATTTGTCGGGCATAGAAATGAATGGGGTGTGGCTGCTTGGCAGCGTATATACTTTAGCCACTTTGGTATTTTTCACCATATACTGTTGTGCGGGGTAGCTAATGGCATTATCATTAACCGTATGGATGTAGACCTTTTTAACGCTGCCAAAGTTTTTCTCACTCAAATGTACAGGTGTGGCTAATGGTGCCAGCGGCTCTGCTTTAATGTTGGCGGCTATATATTCCTGAACTTGCAGAGGTGCATCGGCTGCAAAAATATCGCCTACTGCATCCTTCGATATAATTGCCGCGCCGTGTGCCTGGTCAATAGTAAGTGATTTACCGATATGAGATGCAGGGTCTTGCTTTGCCATTGATAAAAGGCTGTCGCCATTGTGCGGCAACGCTGCTGCCAGGAAGATAAGTTCTTTAATTTGTGCAGGAACATCTTCTGCAACCTGGCTTATCACCAGTCCGGCAAAACTATGGCCCACTAAAACTACATTAGTACGGGTACCGATAGCCGCCTTAACCTGATCGACATAAGTTTTAAAGCTGATTCCTGCAAATGATGTAGTATCTTTTCCGTGACCGGCCAGGTTAACGTTTATCACTTCGTCGCCCTGGGCTTTTAACAATGGTGTAACTGCATCCCACGATGATGCATCTGACCATGCTCCGTGAACCAGTACAATTGTTTTAGAATTTTTGTTGGTTGTTTTTTGCGCCTGAGCAGTAAAACCTATTACACTCATTGCCATCATTATTATTGCTGTTTTCATATTTGTTTAATGCCTAATTGTTTAGGACATCACAAACATCGGGCTATGCCGTCGCAATAATTTTAACCCAGGTTAAAATCGAAAATCATATAGAAAAAAATTTTTTAGAGGATTTTCAGCAATTCAGGCCCTGCCAAAAAGGATGAGAATTATTACTTTTTAACCATCCTTTTACGGATGCGGCTTAGTGACGGCCCTTGTATACCCAGGTAAGAGGCAATGTGATACAACGGTACGGCGTTAAAAATGTTCGGATGTTTTTCCATCATTTCCCGGTAACGGTCTTCCGGCGTTTTAAACAGAAATCCTTCTGTATTAACCATAACCTCGTGAAAAGCCGTTTCGGCAACTATTCTTCCAAAACGCTCCCATTGATGCGACTGCCCATAAAGCTCGTTCAGATGATCGATGTGTATGTAGAGGATAAGCGAATCAACCATCGCTTCGGTATAATAATCACAGGCTGCCTGAGCCAAAAAGCTTTTATAGGATGCTACAAATTGATTATCAGTAAAAAACAGCATGTTCTTTTCTTCGCCTGTATTGTTGTTTACGCGGTAGATCCTGAATACACCGTTTATAACGAACCCAAGATGTTTACATACATTTTTGTATTCGTTATAAAACTCGCCTTTTTTATATTGTTTTAATTTCCAGTGCGGTAATGATAAATCAAATGCCTCCGGTTTCATACCGGCAGATCCTAAAACTTTTCGTAGTAACTCTATTTCTGTATTATGCTCTGACATGCAGTAAAAATATCAATTTTAATCACATCAAACACTAACGTGCAACGATCGTAACCCGACATTTAAAGACAAATTTTGTTAGCACGTTTACGTTTTTTTATTTTTTCTGATATTTATTTGCTGTCAGATATAAAACAGTGCCCGTAATTTAATGACACGCCAGCCAAAAACACTTGAGGAGTACTATCTCTCAAAACCCGAACCCTACCAAAGCTGCCTGCTGGCTTTAAGGGACATTATTCTAAGTGTTAACCCTGCAATTTTTCATGTTCGCAAATACCAGATTCCCTTTTTTACTTATAAAGACAAAAAACTGGGCTACCTATGGCTCAATGGCAAAAAGCTGATGCTTGGCTTCTGTGTAGACAAACAATTGCAGGTGGAAATGAACTCTGATGTTAAGCCAAAGGACAAATACGAATCTATTCAGATCGATCCCAACGTAGATCTGAATATTGAACTAATCCGGCAAAAGCTGAGTTACTACCTTGCCCTGGTTGATAAAGTATAAATCACCGGTTATTGAACCCTCTTTGTAAAAGATCAAAATAATAGATATTTTCGCGTCCTGATTATTTAAGCGCGATCGGAACCCGCATCACAATGAAGTACGCTATTTACGTTCTGTTATTTAATGTATTGTTCATTTTTAAGGTTAACGCCCAGTCTGGTTACCGTAACCAAATAGGCGACCGGCTTGATAATGATCAGTATATAAATCCCTATCACGACCGCTATTATCTGGCAGGTCAGTTTATCAACTTCACTACGGTATTGAACACCAGTAAAGATTGCGCGGGGCTTTTTGGTACCACCGTTGTTAAAAAAACGCTGGAGATAGAAGTCGGACAGCAAATATATGGCCCATTTGCCTCATGGGCGCGGGATCCAACTTTGCAAGACCGGCCCTACACCGGCTATCTATATGCGGGCGCAGCGCTCAACCTGTTATATGACGATGAGAGTTCTTTAAAAATTACCGCTCAGGTGGGCACCATCGGGCCGGCATCGCTGGCGGAGCGGGTGCAAAAAGCGTTTCATCACGCGTTTGATTTAAAGGACCCGGAGGGCTGGCAATACCAGCTAAACAACGAGGCTGGGCTTAATGTTGAAGGCCAGTATACCCGCTTGTTATACCGCAGCAGTAACAACTGGTTTGATGTGGCAGCCATTCCATCTGTGCGTTTGGGTAACACTTTTAGCAATGCCACAGCGGCAATACAGCTACGTGTTGGGGCATTAGATAAGTTATACCAATCTGCCAGTACAAACAGCAAAGTAAGCCTGGGCGGGGACCACCAAAAAACGGAGTTTTACCTCTTCGCCATACCGCAGTTGAGCTACGTGGCCTATAACGCTACCATACAGGGCGGCATGTTTATTAAAGATAAAGGCCCGGTTCACTTTGATGCCATACCGCTGATTTTTACGCAGCAATTAGGTTTACAATTCGCGTCACGCAGGTTTTCCGCATCTTACACGGCGTTTCTTCGTTCGCGGGAGGTTGGGAGTGGCAGCAGCGCGCTGGCCCATCAGTGGGGCTCAATAGCAATGGCTTACCGGTTTGGCAGGAATTAGTCACTTCCGCTTGTCCCACTATCATATATAAAATTGTGGGACAACCTGGGACAAGTTTTTTAGTAAACAATTGACAATTAACAACTTGTATTTTCACGTGGGACAAAGTGAGACAACTTTTAAGTCAGGAAAATTAGCTGTAAAATACTTGCAAGTAATTGATTTTCAATTGAATAAAAAAAAGGCCCTTTTTTGTCCCACTTTTGGCTTAAAATGGGACAAAGTTTGTCCCAAATTTTGACTTATAAACCGCTATTCACTTCCGTTAAAATAGCCCAAAATAGCTTTGGCCTGTTTGGTGTTTACCACTTCTAACAACAAGGTTTCGTCTGCTTCTCTTATCTTTTTTACCGATTTAAAGTATTTCAACAGCTTTTCAGCAGTGGTCTTTCCTATTCCTTCAATCAACTCCAGTTCGGTAACCAGCGTACCCTTGTCGCGTTTTTTGCGGTGAAAGGTTATGCCAAAACGGTGGGCCTCATCACGCAGTTGTTGTATCACTTTCAGCGTTTCCGACTTTTTATCAAGGTATAGCGGATACTGGTCGCCGGGGTAATACAATTCTTCAAGCCGCTTGGCAATACCAATAACGGTAACCTGCTTATCAATGCCTAATAGTTTAAGGCTTTTCATGGCTGATGATAACTGCCCCTTGCCCCCATCAATCACAATCAATTGTGGCAAGCCGGTATCTTCGTCTAAAACCCTGCGGTAGCGGCGCAAAACAGCCTCTTCCATGGTAGCAAAGTCGTCTGGCCCTTCTACTGTTTTTACATTAAAGTGGCGGTAATCCTTTTTTGATGGTTTGCCATCCCTAAAAACTACAATAGCAGATACCGGATATTTACCCTGAAAGTTAGAGTTATCAAAACACTCAATATGCCGTGGCAGCTGGTTCATACGCAGGTCCTTCATCATTTGCGTAAGCAGGCGCTCTGTGCGTACCTCCGGGTTCAGCTTTTCATATTGGTCTATGCGCTCCTTTTTAAAGAACGACACATTTTTTTGCGACAGGTCCAGCAGTTTCCTTTTCTCGCCCAATTTGGGCACCGTAAACTTTATGGCACTGTCTTCAATGTTTATATCAAAAGGAACTATTATCTCTTTTGATGTACTGTTATACCGGGTGCGAAACTCGCTTATGGCTAACTCCAGTAATTCTTCGTCGCTTTCATCCAGGCGTTTTTTAAGTTCAATAGTTTGCGTTTGGATGATGGTACCGTTCATCACTTTCAGGTAATTCACAAAAGCGTATTTCTCCTCGCTGGCAATGCTGAATACATCCACCTCGGTAATGGATGAATTAACCACTGTTGATTTGCTCTGGTAGTTTTCCAACAGATCAAACTTCCGTTTTAGGCGGTGCGCATGTTCATAGTTCATGGCCGAAATTGCCTCATCCATCTCGGCTTTCATCGTACGCAAAACAGATCCAATCTTCCCGTTCAGAATGTTGGTTATCTCTTCTATGTTATGATCGTAATCGCCTTCGGTTTGATAGTTCTGGCATGGGCCCTTGCAGTTGCCCAACTGATACTCTAAACATACCTTAAATTTACCGGCGTCAATATTTGGCCGGGTTAGCGCCAAATTGCAGGTACGCAAAGGGTAAGTATCCTTTATAAGGCTCAGTATGGCGTGCATCATACTTACCGATGCATACGGCCCCAGGTATTTAGAGCCATCTTTAACTATGCGGCGTGTCCAGAATATGCGGGGGAAATTCTCGTTCTTGATAATGATCCAGGGATAGGTCTTATCATCCTTGAGCATTACATTATAGCGCGGCTGGTGCTTTTTTATCAGGCTGTTTTCCAGCAGCCAGGCATCAACCTCAGTATCAACAATAGTAAAGGTGATATTACGGATGCGCGATACCAATACACGCGTTTTGGCATTAACGTTAAGGTCCTTATTAAAATAGGAACCTACGCGATTGCGCAGGTCTTTTGCCTTACCTATGTATATCAGTTCATTCTCGGCATTCCAGTACTGGTAAACGCCGGCCTTGTGAGGTATTTTTTTTAATGCTTCCTTGTAATCAAACTGGCTCATTCTCTGTTAAAACCCCAACTTTTTCTCTACTTCCCCCGTCCCCTGAACTTCCTGGTTATACGCGCTGCAATCTAACGGACTGGTAAGCGGATTTTTAGGCGGATCAAACACAATGCCTTTTTGTATGCCTAAGGCCTGGTTAGCATACACCTTTTGCATATATAAACCAAATATAGGCAAGGCAGAATTAGCACCCTCGCCGTTATTAAGCGAGCGGAAGTGGAAATCGCGCTTCTCGCAGCCTGTCCATATACCGGTAACCAGTTTGGGCGTTACGCCAATAAACCAACCGTCAGAGTTATCATTCGTTGTACCTGTTTTACCACCTATCGGACCGGTCAAGTCAAACATCCAGCGCACGCGGTTACCTGTGCCGCCTTTAATATCAACCACACCCTGCAGCATATCTACCATTTTATACGCCACCTCTTCATCCATCACCTGTTTAACCTTCGGGGTATTGGTGTATATAGGCGTACCATTTTTATCCTCTATACGCAATAAGTACGTAGGCTCTGTCCACACGCCATGGTTAACAAAAGCCGAATAGGCCGCAGTCATCTCCATAACCGTCGCGTCAAATACACCCAGGCAAATACTCGGCACTTCCGGAACAGGTTCTTTTATACCCAAACTTTTTATCATCTCTGCCACAGGTTGCGGAGTAACTTCGTTCATCAAGCGCGCGGTAACCCAGTTCTGCGAAAAAGCAAGCGCGCTTTTTAAGGTTAGCGGACCAGGGATGGGTTTCCCGGCTGAACGTGGCGTCCAATCAGGCGCACCCGGGCTGGTAATAGTAATAGGCGTATTGGGTAAGCTCATACAAGGCGAATACCCGTTTTTTATTGCGGTAGCATACGTAAAAGGCTTGGCTGTTGAACCCACCTGCCTTGCGCCAACTTTTACCTGGTCGCTTTTATAATGTTCAAAATTTATACCGCCTACCCAAGCCTTTACATAACCGGTAGTGGGGTCCATGCTCATTAATGAGTTACGCAACAACATTTGAGCGTACGCAACCGAATCGATCGGTTTCATTAAAGTATCCAGGCTCCCCTTCCAGGTAAATATGTTAAGCTGGTCGGGCGTGTAAAAATTTTTCACGATATCCTCATCCGTCAAACCATCTGTTTTTAATTGCCGGTAGCGCTCAGACTCGCGCATACCCTGTTTTATCCGCAGGTCGTAATTATTTACTTTGGCCGATAATTTAACCCCTTTCCACTCCATATTAAACTGATGCTGCAGTTTACGCATCCATTCGCGCTGCGCATCCTCAGCATATTGCTGCATGGTAGCATCAATAGTGGTATAAATTTTTAACCCATCGTGGTTCAGATCGTAGGGTGTGCCATCGCTCTTAACAAAATTACCGCTGGCTAATATTGATTTAACTGTTTTCCGTAATTCTTCCCTGAAATAAGGTGCCAGTCCCTCCGTGTGGCTTACCGGATGGTAATCAATACCTAAGGGTTTTTGCTGTAGTTCCTTAACCTCATTATCGCTTAAAAATTTTTCATCGGCCATACGGGCCAAAACAAAATTACGCCTGCTTAACGCACGTTCCTGGTGCCTTACAGGTGCATAATAGCTGGGTGCATTCACAACAGCAACTAATAGCGCAGCCTGATCAGGCGTTAATTTATCGGGCGTGGTATTAAAAAATGTACTGGCGGCAGCGCTTACACCGTTGCTATGACTACCATAATCAACGGTATTTAAATACATGGTAATAATTTCCTGTTTGGTGTAGTGCTTTTCTAAACGCACTGCAATTATCAGTTCTTTGAGCTTTTGAAAACCACGTGCAAAAAAACCTTTGGCTCGCTCTTCGTCAGAAAAAAGGTTACGGGCCAATTGCTGCGTAATTGTACTGCCGCCTTGCCTGCTGCCAACAAGGTTATAAGCTATAATGGAGAATGATCGCCAAAAATCAATACCCGAATGATCATAAAAATGATTGTCCTCTGTAGCTACCAGGGCATTAACAACGTTTGGCGAAATTTTACTATAAGGGACTATTGTTCTGTTCTCGCCTTCGTAATATTTTCCAATAATGCTATTATCAGCCGCTAATATTGAGGATGCCTGGCTGCTTTTGGGATTTTCCAGTTCGCGTAGCGACGGCAATGGGCCAAATAAGCCTAAAGAAGTTGATAATATTAACAATACAACTATAACAAAACAAGTAGCTACAAATTTCCAGATGTAGCCATTGTACCTGCGTATATCCTGTTGCGTAAGTTGATCGTTCTTCTTAGAAGGTCTGTTCATAATAGTTAACGTAACTATCTAATAAATTTTTGTCGGCTAATTTATTCAGATTTTCCTGTGTTATGATAAAAAAGCTGTATTTATCTTTAGGCACCTTCATAATCTGGGGCAGCAAAGGCGTTATAGCGTTGGTATAAGCCTTAACAGCAGCCAGGCTGTTAAATGAGCCCACAGATATTAACTGATTATTGGGCCCGGCAAACTTTAAACGGTGAACAATGCTGTTTAGTTTATAAGTAACCCGGTTAAACTGCCCTATACCAAAACGGGAAGAGGACATATCTGTTGTTCCGGAGCTTATGTTTAGTACAAAATAGTAGTTGGTGCTATCACGTTCATTAAACAGGTTTGATACAAACTTTGGTTTAACAGGCACCGCTACCACCGCATTATTTACAACGGGGGCCGATTGCTGTGTTATTATACTATCGCGCTTAAGCGCAGTATCAGCCGCAGGCTGAACTACCGGAGGAGCGGCAACAGCAACTACAGCATCATTTGCAGCAGGTGGGGCAACAGTTGGCTGCTTAATAACCGGTGGGGTTACTTTTACAACAGGCGCAGGTGCGGCTGTTGCTTGCTGCACGGCCGGCGCAGGTGTAACCGTTTTTGGTATAATTGGCTCGCCACGGGTTTGTACCACTACCGGGGCAACGCGGTTACGGTTGTTAGGCGTTTCTTTTTTATTGGCAATGGGCGACGAAAATATCAGTTCGTCCACCTCATCATTGGTTAAAACAACGGGCATAGCTGCCAACGTTAACCTGTTAGCATTTATATATTCAATGTGCTGCTGCACCAATGGTGTTATCAATTTATCCTGCGGATAGGCTTTTACTATATCCTGCATTGATTGCTCAAACGGTTCCAGTTTTTCCTGGTGCCCGGCCGCGACAGCGCGCAGGTAACGCAATTGGGGCAAAAACACGTTGTCCTGGTAAATAGCTTGCAAACTATCGGCACCTGTAACTACCTGTGCAAATTTTTTACGCTGATATAAACTAAACAGATCATTATAAGCCGTTTTAAACTGCGTGTCCTTATCGTTCAACTTACCGGCATAATCAGGGTCCATAATAACCCTTGCGAAAACCGTTTGTGGAAAGGTGCTGAGCAGTTTGTTTTTATACAGATCAGAAAGCTGCTTATTACTATCGGCATATAAACGGTATAAATTATAGTATACCGCTGCATTGCCTTCATTATCCGGATACCGGTTAAGCAGCAATAAATAATTTGCAATGGCCTCTTTTTTATCGTCCAGTATATCGCGGTAAAAGTTAGCCATGTCCATATATGCGGCATAGATATGCTGGTTTGATTGTGCCATTAAAGGCGGGGTAAGCGGCAGGTTTTGCATTAAGCTTTGCCGGTACGCAGCAGCAGGTGCCACCAGATCATTTTTGGTTGGATTGCCCGGCAACACATCCGGATCGCCGCCCGTGATACCCAATGGCTGCGCCGCGGTGGGGCTGGCAACAGACCGCTGACTGGTACGCCAGCCATCTTCCAATTTGCGGTTGCCCCATTTTACCTTAAAATCATTAACCCCTCTGCTTACCGCTGTATTATTATAAAAGTAAAAGTTGCTGCCCGTACTTGCTATAACCGGGTTTGTTGGGGCTGTGAGCGTAGAACCGCCGCCTGTATTGGCTTGTGTAATGTTATTAGTTACAGCTTGCCCGCGTTGGATCTCAGCGCTAACCATAGCGTCAATTTTTGCAAGGCGGGTGTCCTCATCCAGCTTAGCCAGCATTTGTAGGGTATCTTCAAAAGCTATTAGCTTTAATTTATCTACTAACAATTGCAGGTTATTGCTTTTTAGTTTTATTTGCCTGTAGCCGGGGTAATAAGGCGAAAGATTGGTTAGTACACTATCGTAATAACTTTTCGCACTAACGTAATCCGCATCATTTTTAAATTTACTGTCGGCTATACTTAAATAGGATAAGCCCTTTTGTGTGCGGTTTTTGGTACTGTTTTTAATGGATAGGTTATAGTATTTCATGGCCGTAGGCAGATCGCGCCCTGCACGGTAGATCTCGGCCACCTGGTAATATATCTGATCTTTAAAATCAGCATTGTTATTGTTTTTAAGGAGTTTTAAAAGCAGCGCCACGCGGTCCTGTTTAATGCCGTCGCGCATATCCTGAATACGTATGCGGTTTAAACTGGCGTTAAAGGCCATATCAAAGGGCGCGTTACTTTTTACTATACGGGTGTAACTGACAATGGCGTCGGTATTTTTATTATTCAGTTCCTGCAGCTGGCCCAATATATAGGTCCAGCGCAATTTAAGCTGCTTTTGTTTTACGGCATCAATGGCTTTCTTCGCCATTTCTTCTCCGGCTTCATAATCCTGTACATCAATATAATATTGTAGTTGCGCGGCATAAACGTTAGCAGGGTTTCGCTTTTTTGTATTGATATTGGCAAAGGCAGAATCAAGCGCTATGTCAGCCTCCTCCGTATTGTTTTGATATAACAACGCACGGGCCTTCCATGTCAAAGCTTCCTGCTTCAGATCAGCCCGCTTTGGGAACGACCGGATGATGTAATTAAAAAACTCAACCGCGTTAAAATAATTGCCGGCTAAATAGTTTGCCTTGCCAATTACCAGGTAAGCATCTCCCTGGTATTTGCTCTGTTCTTTTTCGCTTATAATTTTGTTGGCTTTGGCTATGGCGCTTTCAAGATCTTTATCTATAGCGTCAGTTGCCCCTATGGTATCCGGATAAACGGCAAGCATTTGCTGGTAATCATCAACAAAGCCGGCGGCATAGTCAAGTTGCTTTTGCTTTAATAGTTCGTTGGCGTTAAAAAGCAGGTTATAATGCGCGGTAAGGTTTTGCAGCACACGGTTTACGGTTGATTTTTTTTGCAGGGAGCAGCCTGCAACTATAAATAGCAGACCGGTCAATAAAAAAATAATGCGCTTAATTATTGTAAATTTATGTGTACAACTCAAAATATCAACCCCGTGTTTAAAAAGCATGGCTAATTTAGTAAATAGTATACAACAGGATTAATAAATTTGCGCATGGCAGAAAATGAACAAAACGACAAACCCATAAACAATTATATTAAGTTTAGTGCTATGGGCTTTCAAATGATAGCTATTATAGGCGTGTTTACTTTTGTTGGTTATAAAATAGACGCCTCTGCTCATCATCAAACCAAATGGGTAACAGCCATACTTTCCCTGATTGGTGTTTTTAGCTCACTATATCTTGTTATCAGATCATTAAAAAATTGAAATCACTTCGTTACTTATCCTACTTTATATTATTCAGCATAGTAATAGCCTTGCCTGCATTGTTATTAAATTATTATGGCTATGGTAATTTGCTGGTTTCGCGTTTTTGGCTGGTCTTCTTTTTTCATTTCGGCCTTACCCTTATTGTAATAATGACTGTAATTGCCGGCCAAGAAGTAAATGGCGAAAGAGGCACTCAAATGTTTCTGGCTGCAACCACATTTAAGATACTTGCCTGCCTTGTTTTTACCCTTATATTCCTGTTAAAAGTAAAGCCGGATAAGTACATTTTTGTGTCTAACTTTTTTGTTATTTATTTATTAAATACGGTCTTTGAAATTTACTGTTTGTTGCGTAACTTGCGCAACCAAAATTTAAGGTAGAAAACTTCATTTTGATGAATAATAAGTTGATTTTGAACTCAAAAAATTTTAAGAACTTCCTCATTTACGCCGTTTTTGCAATCGCATCACTCATTCCGGCAATCACTTTCGGTCAGGAAACTGAACATAAATCCGAAGAAAAATTCAATACAAAGGAGTTAATTTTCGAACACATCGGCGATTCGCATTCATGGCATGTTGCTTTACCTTTTGTAAAAGAAATTTCTATCCCGCTACCGGTTATTTTATACACCGATAAGGGTATGGAAGTGTTTTCATCTGCACATTTTGAGCACGGCCATGCTGACTATACCGGCAAATATTACACCTATCGTTTAATAAAGGATAAGGTAAATATTGTTGGCGCCGGTGGTGAGCTATTGCCGGGTGCAAACCTTGCTAAAATACACGGTACTTTAATAGATTTTTCTATTACCCGCAACATAATAAGCATGTGGATGACCATAATTCTATTACTGGTAATTTTCATGAGCGTATCATCTGCTTATAAAACACGCACGGGTAAGGCCCCAAAAGGTTTACAATCATTCCTTGAGCCGTTGATCGTTTTTGTTCGCGATGATGTGGCTATCCCTAACATTGGCGTAAAGCATGCCAGATACATGCCTTTATTGCTTACCATTTTCTTCTTTATATTGATCAATAACCTATTTGGTTTGCTGCCGGTATTCCCGGGTGCTTATAACCTGACCGGTAATATAGCGGTAACACTTACCCTGGCATTTATTGTATTGATAGTTATTAACGTTAGCGGCAACAAATATTACTGGAAACACATTTTCATGCCTGATATTCCGTGGTGGTTATATCCTATCATGGTTCCGGTAGAGATGATCGGTATTATATCTAAGCCTTTCGCTTTGATGATCCGTTTGTTTGCTAACATTACCGCGGGGCACATTATTGTATTAAGCTTAATATCACTGATATTTATATTTAACAGTTTGGCTATTGCGCCTGTATCAGTAATATTTGTGGTATTTATAGATACTATTGAATTGCTGGTGGCATTTTTACAGGCTTTTATTTTCACGATGCTATCTGCCCTGTTTATAGGCGCGGCGGTTGAAGAGCATCATCACTAATTGAATTAATTATAATTATATATACACTTTTAAATTTAACAAAATGGTTGGAAGTATTTCTGTGATTGGTGCAGGTTTAGCGGTTATTGGTGCTGGTATCGGCATTGGCCAAATTGGTGGTAAAGCCGTTGAAGGTATTGCACGTCAGCCGGAAGCTGCATCTAAAATTCAAATCAACATGATCATTGCTGCTGCACTTGTAGAAGGTGTTGCATTATTCGCGGTGGTTGTTGCGTTGCTGTAATTTTAGTTTCACGCAAAAAGAAAAGAACATTAATCCCGGAGCGGTTGGCTCCGGGCAATGTTTTAAGCATTAAATTGAATTAACATTACTATTATATAATATGGAATTAGTTACCCCGGAGATAGGTTTAGTTGTTTGGACAGCGCTCTCCTTTTTTATCCTTTTGTTCTTATTGGGTAAATTTGCATGGAAACCAATTTTAGGAGCAATTAGCGAACGCGAAACCTTCATTGAAGAATCATTACGCAAAGCAGAAGCTGCTAAAGATGAAATGTCTCGTTTAACTAACGAGAACGAAGCTTTGTTAAAGCAAGCTCGTGTTGAGCGCGATGCCATATTAGCCGAAGCTAAAAAGGTAAAAGATCAGATCATCAGCGAAGCTAAAGAAGCTGCACACACTGAAGGTGCACGCCAGATAGAGCTTGCCCGTATAGAGATCAGCAACCAAAAAGCTATCGCGATGGCCGATGTTAAAAATCAGGTTGCATCATTGTCATTAGAGATTGCTGAGAAGATCCTTAGAAAACAATTTGAAGATCAGCAAAAACAAGACGAACTGGTAAGCCAGTTATTGAAAGAAGTGAAATTGTAATTAGTTGTGAGTTATAAGTTGAAAGTTGCAGGTACGCTGCAATACTTACAACTTACAACCTGCAACATTCAACAGATAAAAAATGTCAGAACTAACGGTAGCATCCAGGTACGCAAAATCATTAATAGATCTTTCTGAAGAGCAGAATGCTTTGGAAGCTGTTAATGGCGACATGGTGTTTTTCCTGAAAACATTGAAAGCTAATACGCAGTTAAACGCGGTATTAAGCAATCCCATTATCTCGCATTCAAAAAAGCTTGGCGTTTTAACTGATGTATTCGCATCAAAAGTAAGTGCAGTATCTATCGCTTTTTTTAAGATAATGATCAATAAAGGTCGTGGGTTGGTGCTTTATGCAACCGCTCAGGAATTTATTAATCTGTATAACGCAAAAAAGCATATTACCAAGGCAACTGTTACATCGGCCACGCCGCTGTCAGAAGCAAATAAAGCTGTATTGCTGGCTGACGTTAAAGCGGCTATAGGCGGCGAGATCATATTGGATACCAAAATTGATCCGTCACTTATTGGCGGTTTTGTATTAACTGTTGGCGACAGGCAGATTGATACCAGTATAGCAAGCAATTTAAAAAAGTTAAAAAAAGACTTTGCCCAGGGCATTGTTAAGTAAAAATCATTAAAATCAAAATAAAACAATGGTAGAGGTAAGACCCGATGAAGTATCAGCAATTTTGCGTCAGCAATTAGCAGGCTTCAAGTCAGAATCTGAATTAGAAGAAGTTGGTACCGTACTTCAGGTTGGAGATGGTATTGCGCGCGTTTATGGTTTAACCAAAGTACAATCAGGTGAGCTGGTTGAATTTGGCACAGGCCTGCAAGGCATTGTATTGAACCTTGAAGAAGATAACGTTGGTGTTGTATTATTAGGCAAGAGCGACGAGATCAGAGAAGGTGATACAGTAAAACGTACTAACAAGATCGCTTCTATCAACGTAGGCGAAGGCATGCTTGGCCGCGTTGTTGATACATTGGGCCAGCCTATTGATGGTAAAGGACCAATTGTTGGCCAAACTTATGAGATGCCTTTGGAGCGTAAAGCACCGGGCGTTATCTACCGCCAGCCGGTTACCGAGCCTTTGCAAACCGGTATCAAAGCTATTGACGCGATGATCCCTATCGGCCGTGGCCAGCGTGAGTTGGTTATTGGCGACCGTCAGACCGGTAAAACCGCGGTTTGTATTGATACCATCATCAACCAAAAAGAATTTTATGATGCAGGCCAGCCTGTAATCTGTATATACGTTGCCTGCGGCCAGAAAGCTTCTACCGTAGCTAACATCGTTCGCGCGCTGGAAGAAAAAGGTGCTATGCCTTATTCTATCGTAGTCGCTGCAAACGCATCAGACTCTGCTACTATGCAGTACTTTGCTCCTTTAGCTGGTGCAGCTATCGGCGAGTATTTCCGCGATACCGGCAGACCGGGATTAATTGTTTATGATGACTTGTCTAAACAAGCCGTTGCTTACCGTGAGGTATCTTTGCTATTGCGTCGTCCACCGGGCCGTGAGGCTTATCCGGGTGACGTGTTTTACCTGCACAGCCGTTTATTAGAGCGTGCCGCTAAGATCAACGTTAACGATTCTATAGCCGCCCAGATGAATGACCTTCCGGAGTCTATCCGTGGCATTGTTAAAGGTGGTGGTTCATTAACAGCTCTTCCAATCATTGAAACACAAGCGGGCGACGTATCAGCTTATATCCCAACCAACGTAATTTCTATTACTGATGGTCAGATCTTCCTGGAGTCTAACCTGTTTAACGCGGGTGTTCGTCCGGCTATTAACGTAGGTATCTCGGTATCTCGTGTAGGTGGTAACGCGCAGATCAAATCAATGAAGAAAGTAGCAGGTACTTTAAAACTTGACCAGGCTCAGTTCCGCGAGTTAGAGGCTTTCTCTAAATTTGGTTCAGATCTTGATGCTTCAACTAAAAACGTACTGGACAAAGGTGCCCGTAACGTTGAAGTATTGAAGCAAGGTCAATTCTCGCCTGTAACTGTTGAAAAACAGGTTGCCATTATTTACTTAGGTACTAAAAACCTGATGCGTAGTGTGCCTGTAAACAAGATCCGCGCTTTCGAAAGCGAGTTTACTACGCAATTAGAAATGCGTCACCCTGAAGTGCTTGCAGGTCTTAAAGCCGGTAAGTTTGATGACTCGTTAACAAGCGTGTTAGAGAGAGTTGCGAAAGAAGTTGCAGCAAATTATTAATGTTGTGTGTTGCAGGTTATAAGTTGTAGGTGTTAACTTACAACTTATAACTTACAACCTATAACCCAAACAAATGGCTAATTTAAAAGAAGTAAGAAACAGGATAGGTTCTGTAAACTCAACCCAGCAGATAACCAAAGCCATGAAAATGGTTTCGGCTGCCAAGTTGAAACGGGCCACCAATGCTATAGTTGAGCTGCGCCCTTATGCCAACAAGCTAAAGGAGCTGCTGGCTAATTTGTCTTCGAGCCTGGAAGATGGCGCGTCGCCGTTTTTACAGCAGCGCGAGCCAACACGTGTTTTGATAGTAGCCATTACATCAAACCGTGGCCTTGCAGGCGCATTTAACGCCAACGTTATTAAAACTACCAATAACCTGATTGCTGAGAAATACAGCGAGCAGCATAAAGCGGGTAATGTTTCTATTGTAGCGATAGGTAAAAAATCACAGGAGTATTACGAGCGTCGTAAATACAACGTTATCGGCAACAATAACGAGGTTTATAACAACCTTAGCTTTACCACTGTATCTGCCATTACCGATAGCATTATGGATGGTTTCCTGAAAGGTAAGTATGACCGTGTGGAGATTGTTTATAACCACTTTAGAAATGCTGCTATGCAGTTTTTAATTACCGAGCAATTGTTGCCGGTACCTAAAGCTGAAAAAACAGAAGCTACAGCGGCTAAAGGCGAAATCAATGCGCAAGTAGACTACATATTGGAGCCTTCAAAAGAGGAAATAGTTGAGCAATTGATCCCTAAGAACATCAAAATTCAATTGTATCGCGGCGTGTTAGATTCGGTAGCGTCTGAGCATGGTGCCCGTATGACAGCGATGGATAAAGCGACTGAAAACGCAGGCGAACTGTTGAAAGCCCTTAAGCTTTCGTACAACCAGGCGCGCCAGGCAGCTATTACTACAGAGCTTACCGAGATTGTAAGCGGTGCAGCAGCGCTATCTGCCGACTAAAAAAGACAATTCGTAAACTTAAATATCAGGCTCCCCGATCTTTCGGGGGGCTTTTTTTGTTTAGTCAAAAAAACAGTCTGTCATTCTGAGCAACAGCGAAGAATCTTGTACACCTCGTAACCAAGCGCTTTGCTTTGCAGAGTTTATAAGATTCTTCGCTGTTGCTCAGAATGACAATTAAGTTAGATGCAATAAATAGTTCATTACATATAAACTTAACCCTGTCTTATCATTAACCTAATACCCCTGCCGTTAATTTGAAGTTTTGCGGCAAAGCTTACGTAAGCTAACCCGGTAACTCATCCCCTTGTTATTTAAAATGGGCTTTATACTTAGCGCTATTGATACTGTTGACACAATTGATGCGGCAACCTTCAAAAAAAATTATCTGGACCCGCGCCGTCCGCTGGTAATAAAAGGATTAACCGGCAACTGGCCCGCCATAAATAAATGGACGCCTGAATATTTAAAGAAAGTGGTGGGCCAAAAGGTGGTTCCGCTTTATGATAATTCAAAAGCTGATCCATCAAAACCTATTAACTCGGCAGCGGCACAAATGCCCTTTGATGACTATATTGATTTGATAATGGCGCAGCCTACAGAGCTGCGGATATTCTTCTTCAATATATTTAAACACGCTCCTGAACTTTTAAATGATCTGATATTACCGAAAGACTTGATGGGTGGTTTTATAGAAAGTATGCCCGCTATGTTTTTTGGCGGATCAAACTCGGTTACGTTTCTACATTATGATATTGACCTGCCGCACATTTTCCATACCCACTTTCATGGCAATAAGCATATCATTCTGTTTGAGAATAAATGGAAAGAGCGCTTGTACTGCCTACCCAACGCCACCTACGCGTTAGAAGATTATGACGTAGCTAACCCGGATACCAAAAAATTCCCTGCGTTGGAAGGTGTAAAGGGTATTGAAGTATTTTTAGAGCATGGCGATACCCTGTTTATGCCTACAGGTTATTGGCATTGGATGAAGTACCTGGATGGTGGCTATTCTTTAAGCCTGCGTGCCTGGGATGCATCCCTAACCCGTAAAGCGGCCAGCTTGTACAACCTGGCTATAAAAGGCGGATTGGATAGCGCGCTTAAAATGGCGTTCAAAGGTGACTATGCTAAGTACAGGGAGCGCGTGGCTGTTAAACGTGCTGATAAAGCTTTGGCAAAGGGCAGACCGTATTAATTTATTTGAATGCTTTAGTTCACTTAGTCATGCCGAATTTATTTCGGCACCCCACAGGACATGAACCTTGCTTAGCGTGTGGGGTGCTGAAACAAGCTCAGCATGACGTGTTACGAATTCGCCCGTGGGCTGTCATCCTGAGCCTGTCGAAAGGTGAGCGCAAAGGCCCGCCCGCATATCCTTCGACAGGCTCAGGATGACACCGCTCTTTGTCATTCCCCCTTGTAGGCCCTGGATTTCTTAATTCAGCGTTACATGATTGCAATGACAAAAATCCTCTACGACGTATGATCAACCACTACCTTCCACTCCCCTTTTATCTTTTTAAATAACAGCGTAAAGTATCCCCCTGGGTTATCCTTTTCGCGCTTTAAATGCCAGGCGCCATACACAAAGGCGTTTTTATCATCCAAAACATCAACCTTAATAATATCAAAAGACAATTTGCCCATCGCGGCTTTATCAGGGTAGCCGCGTTTATAATTGTTCAGCGTGGCCTGCCAGCCGTGCGTAGGCTTACTGCTCACAAACAGCAACGAGTCAGACTTCCAGTAGCCCTGCATAAAACCCTCCAGATCGCCGCTGTTCCAGGCAGCCATCTGCTTGTTCATTACGGCAATTATATTCTTACTATCCTGGGCAAACATTGTATGCGCGGTTAACGTAAAAACGCATATCAGCAAAAGTTTTTTCATACTTAAATATACATTTATCTTTTTATAGCGCGCTGTGCCTGTAGCTAAACTAAACATACAGCTAACAATAATTTAACACTGTAGCTACAAAAAAGGCCTTAACTTTAGCCGCGTGCTTAGCAACACCTCTACTTAAAAAAACGATATGAATAAAACTATACTTTGTTTTGGCGAAATTTTATGGGACACCTTTGCCGACGGCAAACAGCCGGGCGGAGCAACAATGAATGTTGCTTTCCATTTAATGCAGCAGGGTGCACCGGTTTGCTTTGTAAGCAGCGTGGGTAATGATAAGCCCGGGGCAGAGTTGCTTGAGTTTTTAAAAGATAACAACCTGTTCGGTCCGCTTGTTCAAAGCAGCAGAAATTTGCCCACCTGCCAGGTTGCTGTTAAGCTGGATGATAAACAGCAAGCCATATATGTAATTCCTCAGCCGGTATCGTGGGACCAGATCCTTCCGGATAAAAAACTGACACAACAAGTTGCAAAATCTGCCGCTATTGTGTTTGGCAGCCTGGTTTGCCGCGATAAGGTATCAAGAGATACTTTATTGAACCTTTTAAGTGATACAAAAGCATTAAAGGTGTTTGACGTTAACCTGCGTTCACCACATTATACGCAGACTACCATTGAAACGCTGGCTGCCCATGCCGATGTGGTAAAGATGAATGAGGAGGAAGCCAACCTGCTTTTGTCAAGTAAAAAAGGCAGTTTGAAAGACAGGATAACAGAGTTTCATATAAAATACCACGTTAAAACCATATGCGTTACACTTGCAGAAAGAGGCGCGGTAGTTTGGCACGACCATGAATTTTATGAGCACGCCGGCTATCCGGTAAAGGTGGTTGATACCGTTGGCGCGGGCGACGCCTTTCTGGCTACCTTTGTTAAGGGTTTGCTTGACAATTTACCAATGACCGATATTCTAAAACGCTCATGCGCAGTAGGCGGATTTGTGGCCGGTAAACGCGGTGCCAACCCACGTTATGTTGAAGGTGTAACAGAGTTGATGGAAACCTGGTAGGTTTAGGCAACCAGTCGCTCCCAATCCGGATGGCGCTTTAGCCAGATCTTAATATAGGCACAATACGGCACTACTTTTAGCTGGCGTTCGTCAACATACTGAAACACCTTTTCAACCAGTGCGGGCGCAACACCCTGTCCTTCCAGTTCAACGGGTACTTCGGTATGTATTAAAAACATTTTATCTCCACGCAGCTGATAATCAATAAAAGCCCGGTGGCCGTTAACAAACATCTCAAAATTATGATTTTCGGCATTGTTAACTAATGGCAGGTTGGTGTATGGCATAATTTAAATTTAGGAAAGTATTTTTAATAAACCATCTATTTACAAATGGGTTTTATAAATCTGATAGCGCTTATTGTCATACCATCCTAACAATTCCACTTTATCAAACTATTGAGAGAAATATTGCGTTAATTTATAACTGAAAGGCACACTATGCGCGGTTACGGATTTTCAAAGTTTACGCCAACTGAACTACCCAAAGGCGGATTTGACGAATTACTGAAATTATTTTTGGAGTTGCTCAATTACACATCGGGCGATGCCGGCGAAGCTTTGGCCTGGATGAACGAGTTGGATAAACAGTACGGCCTCACCAACGATGAGTATGGTATGGGCGATTTTATTGACGAGCTTAAACAAAAGGGTTATCTGGATGACGACCGCGAAGGCGGCGGCTTTAAAATTACTGCCAAAGCCGAACAAAGCATTCGTCAATCGGCGTTGGAGGAGATCTTCGGGAAGTTAAAAAAATCGGGCAAAGGCAATCACCGTTCGCCGCAAAGCGGTCAGGGCGATGAAAAGAACGCGGAGCGGCGCGAATTTGAATTTGGCGACAGCCTGGATCAGATAGACATGACGCAGTCTATCCACAACGCGCAGGTTAACCACGGTATAGGCGATTTTAGAATGACCGAGCGCGATTTGGAAGTTGAGGAAAAGGACTACAAAACCCTAACCTCAACTGTGCTGATGATAGATATATCGCACTCCATGATACTCTATGGCGAGGACAGGATAACACCGGCCAAAAAAGTAGCCATGGCACTGGCCGAACTGATCCGTACCAAATACCCTAAAGACACCTTGGATATTGTTGTTTTTGGCAACGATGCCTGGCCCGTTACCCTGCGAGATCTGCCCTATTTACAGGTTGGGCCCTATCATACCAATACTTACGCGGGTTTGGAGTTGGCAACAGATCTGCTGCGTAGAAGGAAAACATCCAACAAACAAATATTTATGATCACTGATGGTAAACCTACTTGCCTAAAGGAAGGTACCAAATATTATAAAAACAGCATAGGCCTTGACCGTAAAGTAGTTAATAAAACACTTAACATGGCAGCGCAGTGCAAGCGCTTAAAAATACCTATCACCACATTTATGATAGCTAACGACCCCTATCTGCAGCAGTTTGTGCGTAAATTTACCGAGACAAACGGCGGCAAGGCCTTTTACAGCTCGCTGAATAATTTGGGTGAGTATATTTTTGAGGACTATGCGCGGAACAGAAGGAAAAATGTGCGGTAGATATGCAGATGTGCGAATGTGCAGATGTGCAAATAATTATTGAATGATTGTCATTCCGACCTAAGGAGGAATCTATACACACGCTAAGCAAGCGGCAAATCAATGTATGGATCTCTCGCTATCGCTTGATATGACAGAATGCTTAAAGACTTATGAGTAACATACAAAATATAACAACATTAGGCCAACTAAAAGCCAGCGGCTACAAAAGTGAATCGGTAAAAGATGAACTGCGCCGTAACCTTATTACCCAGCTTAAAAAGAAAGAAGAAGGTGGCTTTGAAGGTATCATCGGATTTGAAGATACTGTAATTCCTGATCTGCAAACCGCTATCCTCTCCCGTCACAACATTTTACTGCTGGGTTTACGCGGGCAGGCAAAAACACGCATAGCGCGTTTGCTGGTTAATTTGTTAGACGAGTATGTTCCTTATATTGAAGAATCAGAATTGTTTGATGATCCATTGAATCCTATCTCCTGGTTTGGGCATAACATTGTTCAGGAAAAAGGCGATGATACCCCCATAGCCTGGATCCACCGCAGTGAGCGCTATACTGAAAAATTGGCAACGCCCGATGTTACCGTAGCCGACCTGATTGGCGATGTTGACCCAATTAAGGCCGCCACCATGAAGTTAACGTATTCTGACGAGCGGGTTATCCACTTTGGTTTGATACCGCGTGCGCACAGGGGTATTTTTGTTATTAACGAGCTACCCGACTTGCAGGCACGCATACAGGTATCATTATTCAATATTTTACAGGAACGCGATATACAGATCCGTGGCTTTAAACTACGCCTGCCATTGGATATACAATTTGTGTTTACCGCCAACCCCGAAGATTATACCAACCGTGGCTCAATAGTTACGCCGTTAAAAGACCGGATAGAGAGCCAGATATTAACACATTATCCCCGCTCGGTTGAGATCTCGCGCAAGATCACCCAGCAGGAAGCATCGCTTACACCTGAGCAAAAGGTTGCAGTGGAAGCAGATGGCCTAGTAAAAGATCTGGTAGAACAAATTGCTTTTGAGGCGCGCAACTCAGAATATATTGATAAAAAATCAGGGGTGTCTGCACGCTTAACCATCGCCGCTTACGAGAACCTGATAAGCAATGCAGAGCGCCGCATGATCATTAACCACGAGAGTAATACTTTCGTTAGGGTATCAGACTTTTTAGGCGTTATCCCTGCCATTACCGGTAAAATAGAGCTAGTTTATGAAGGTGAACTGGAAGGCCCAGCAAAGGTTGCCAATATCCTTATCGGCAAAGCCATTAAAACTTTATTACTTAAATATTTCCCTGATCCTGAAAAGGCCAAGAAAAGTAAAGCACCCAATCCATATTCAGAAATTGTTGCGTGGTTTGCCGATGGCAATACGCTTTCCGTTTTAGACGATCTGTCGGCAGTTGCCTATAAAAATGCTTTAAATAGTGTACCGGGTTTAAAAGCCCTCATCAAAAAATTCCATCCAAGCCTGACCGAAAATCAGCAACTGTTGTTAATGGAATTTATATTACACGGTCTTGCCGAATTCTCGCAACTCAGCAAAGGTTTTCTTGACAATGGCTTCGCGTTCTCAGACATGTTTAACAGTCTTTTCAATTTACAGCCGGATGATGACGATCTGGATTTAGATGATGACCGTTATTAAGATTTAAATATGTTCGGAAGCGGATTGATAAAACTTTTGGTAAGCCTGTTGCTTTTGCCTGCAGACCTGTATCTATTAAGCGGTTTAAAAGGCGCATTTCCCAAATGGAAGTTTATACACGGTAAAACCTTTAAGTGGCTTATGCTTAGCTTATCGGTGTTTCTTATTGTGGGTTTGTTTGCAAGCATTTACATTAAGCTACCTGTGGGCATCAGAGCAGGCGTGCTTGGTCTCTTCTTTATACAGATTGTTGTTAAGTTCATTTTTCTATTCTTTGTTTTAGCCGACGATATTCGTAGGTACTTTATTTCAAAAAAGAAAAAACCTAATGCAAACCCACAAATAAAAGAAATTCCCCGCTCAGAGTTTTTAATGAAAGCCGGGTTGCTGGCCGGTACAATACCACTGGTTGCAATGGGAGTTAAATCAGTTTCGAACGTTTACGACTACAAAATACTGCGGCGCAAACTTTATCTGCCCAATCTCCCTAAGCAATTTGAGGGAATGACCATCGCACAGATATCAGACATCCATTCCGGCAGTTTCTACAATAAAAAAGCGGTATTGGGGGGCGTTGAAATGCTATTGGCTGAAAAACCAGACGTTATATTTTTTACCGGCGATTTGGTTAATGACGTAGCTAGCGAGATGCGCGATTATCAGGATATTTTTAATAAGGTAAAAGCTCCCCTGGGTGTCTATTCTACGCTGGGTAATCATGATTATGGCGATTACAACTCCTGGCCCTCAATGACCGCTAAGCAAAAAAATCTGGAAGACCTGATAGCCACCCACAAAAATATGGGCTGGGATCTGTTGATGAATACGCACAGAAAGTTAAAAGTTGGCGGTGAAGAAATTGGCATTTTGGGTGTAGAAAACTGGGGCTCTTTAAGTAGGTTTCCAAAACGGGGGCGTATGGACCTCGCAGTTAAAGGTACAGAAGACCTGCCTGTTAAACTGCTTCTATCACATGATCCATCGCATTGGCGGGCACAGGTGTTACAGAAATATCCGGATATAGACGTAATGTTCTCCGGCCATACGCACGGGATGCAATTTGGTGTGCGGACAGAGCATTTTCAATGGAGTCCGGTTAAATATGTTTATCAGGAGTGGGCTGGCTTTTACAGGGAGGCTAATCAGCAATTATATGTAAATGTAGGCTATGGCTTCCTTGGTTTTCCGGGGAGGGTTGGAATTTTGCCCGAGATTACGATATTTGAACTACGATCAGCCGCCGACCCATCTCTAAATAAAGCCTAATTGCCGGTAGCTTTTCAGCCTCGGATGAAAAAAATCTTCCAATCTGTTTTGGATTTCTTGCTGTTCAGCAATGTTTTTATGGCATTGTGCGCAGTAGCGCAAGCGCTGGTTACGTTCCATTTACTGCAAACGGCCCCTATTTATACGGTGTTAGGTTTGCTCTTCGCGTCTACGCTTGGCATTTATAACTTCTGCATTCTTATTGATAAAAAGAACAACCCACAGCAATCGCCCTACATCCGTATTCGTTGGTTTTATGCGCATCATCGCTTAATGGTTACCATTACTATAGTGTGTTTGCTTTGCCTGGTGCCATTGTTCTTTTTAATATCGGTACAATCAAGGCTGCTGCTTATATTTTTAGGGGTGCTCTCCTTTGCGTATGGTTTGCCCTTGTTCTCAGTAGGCGATCATAAATTTGGATTACGCAACATCCCCGGCCTGAAGCCATTTTTAATTACCCTTGTTTGGACATTGAGCATTGTTCTGCTGCCAATTTTAGAAGCACAGGATATAGATAACATTGATATCTCTATGCGAGACAGTTTTATACTTCTGGCTAAACGTTTCCTGTTTATTGCAGCCCTTACTGTTCCGTTTGATATTCGCGATCTGTTTGAGGACCGCAAAACCAACCTGCGTACCATACCTGTTGTTTGGGGCGAGCGCAAAGCTTACTTGTTTTGCCAGTTTTTGTTAGGCGGATATATTGTGCTGTTATTCCTGTTTCACAATAACGGTTTTAATGCCAATTTTTGGGCACTGACTGTTGTGGCCTTGTTAACGGGTTGGCTGATCTTTAAATCTAACTGGCAAAAGAATGAGTACTACTACTTTTTTTATCTGGACGGGGTACTGATACTGCAATATATTTTTTTATTACTCTTTAGCCTGACAACATAGTTGGCCAATAACTACGATAACGCGGCCCCGTTTTACGACAAACTATCTCGACTGGTGTTTGGCAGGGCGCTGGTGAACGCGCAGGTATATCTGCTTCAATTTGTGCCCCCGGCTACAAATATTCTGATAGCAGGCGGCGGCACCGGTTGGATCCTGGATGAACTGACAAGGCTTCACCCCACCGGATTGCACATAACCTATGTGGAGTTATCGCCTAAAATGATGGCCCTATCGCAGCAAAAAGATACAGGTGCAAACAAGGTAACTTATATCAATTCAGCTATTGAGGATGTGTTTTTAGATGCCAATTTTGATGTTGTAATTACGCCTTTTCTGTTTGATAATTTTAGTGAGCAAACTGCTCAAAAAGTATTTGATCATTTAAACTCAGCGCTAAAACCTAATGGATTATGGCTGTATGCTGATTTTGAGCCGAAAGACAGATTATGGCAAAAAACACTGCTTAAAACCATGCATTTGTTCTTTAAGCTTTTATGCAGTATAGAAGCATCGCGATTGCCTGAAGTAAAAAATCTTTTCAGCAAGCGTCATTATACCCCCGTTCATTCAAAAGCCTTTTTTCACGATTTTATAAGGGCAATAGCATATAAACGTACGGGGTGATGCGCTTTTAAAAACGCTGTTAAATATCTACCTTCGGGCAATATGGAAAAAGAGTATTATCTGCTGGATGGTTACGAGAAAACAGGACCCTTTACCTACCACGAGTTAGTGCAAAACGGACTTGATGTAAACACGCAGTTATCAACTTCAATGAACGATAAGCTGCAATTTGCATCAGAAATGCCGGAATTTTACGATTATTTTCAATCAAAAGGTATTTACTTTCCTACCGGCGATAACCTGGCCAACTTTGGAACGAGAGCGGTGGCCTTTATTATAGATTACTTTCCGCTCTACATAGTATTAGAGTTAGTGGCCGTAAATACAGGCTTTATAAAGCTACCAACCGACTTAACTCTTAATAAACCCTTTCCTCAGTCTATAATTTTATTCAACCTGGGCTTTTCGGTCTTGTTTTTACTTTACAGAGCAATAATTGAGTCATCGCCCATTAAAGCTACAATAGGCAAAAAAATATGTAAGCTGGTTGTGGTGGATATTAATGGCAGCGCTCCGTCAATACTTCAATCATTAGGCCGCAATCTAGGCGTGGTAATGTCAATAATGTTATGGGTACCCTTTTTAACCATGCTTTTTAACGAGCATCGCCAGAACTGGTATGACAGCCTGGCGAAAACTTACGTAGTAAAAACCAATTAAATAAAAATAGCGATGGGTTTAAAACCCATCGCTATTTTTATTTAAAGGTGTACTAATACCTTTTTACACTAAAAGACGACATTCCGCCTTTAATTTTAATGTATATTTTATTGGTGGCATTTGCAAAGCCCGGGGTTTCATAAGCGCCATCGCCCACTTTAGTAAAGCCTTCAAAATCGCTTGATGAAAACGCGCTGCTCCTTGTTATACGGCAAGCTGCAGTATTGGGTATATCAATGTCAACATCTGACGCGCCGGTTGAAATGTCAACATTAGTAGTAGTTAAAGGCTGACCAAATTTGATCTTGAAAGCGCCTGCACCACCTGCCAGATCAAGCTTACGCACTTTATATTTTGACAGGTCAAAATCAAGGTCGGTTGCGCCTGTGGCAATGTTAATATCCCATTCAGGGTTTACGTTAAGTTTAAACATTGCAATGTTAGATTTTTTATGGCCATCGTTCCAATCAAACCGGCCCTTGCTGTTATCGCGCATTTTAAAGTTCAATACGTATAACGAATCATTTTTATTAGTTGTTAACTGATAGTTGCCAAAATACTCTTGCGTATTGGCGCTAAATAATTGGTTAGTGGTATCATTTAACTTATAGGTTGTAGCCCCGCCGCTTATGTTAAGCTGTGCTACCCTAATGCTATCAGTATAGTTTTCTGTAAAAACTGAAGCGCCTTCTAATTTGGTTATCCTTCTGCCCTCGCTGTAATTGTCGTCATCATCATCGTCGTCATCTACATGATAAGAGTAGCGACCCCAAAACGGGTTATGGTTTGAAAAGTTACCGAAAAACAGTAATCCGAAACCAACAACTATAACGCCCAATTTTAATACTGTGGCCCAGGTAGATCTGTTGTTGGCAAAAATAAGGTTGATGCCTATAATAACAATTATAATTGGCCACAGGTAAAACAGGTTCCAGAAGTGAAAGTGCAGGAAACCGTAGTTACGTAACATGAACATTAAACCTATTAGTATTAATACAACGCCGGGGAATAATTTATTACTTTTCATGATCTTGTATATTTAATATCAGTGTTGTAAAATTTTATTGTTGGTTTAAAGTGTTATCAGATGCATTATCACCGGCAGGAGCCGCGTCTTCGGGTTGTCCCTCCGCGCCGTCCCACTTTTCTTTTTCAACGGCTTTAGGTTTTTTCTCCATACCCGATATTACAACCATAATACCAATTATAATGAGTACAACCGGCCAAACATCATGAAACCTTATAAAGGGGATAATATCAAACTGGTTTAACAAAAAGAACGAACCTAACAACACCAGTGGGATACCTACTACTAACCCGGCGTTCGATTCTTTTTTAGGCTTCATAGCAAACGGAGGCACACTACCAGGGTTAAAAGGTGGCGTTCCGCCCCTGAAGGGATTAAAAGGCTCATTTACCGGCGGAACTGTATAATCTACATTCGGGTTGTTTAAGTGGTATGGCTTTTTAGGTAATACCGCCCACAATACAAAATAAAGGAGGGCGCCTCCGCCTTTTGCAACAAGTGCCAGCGCAAATATTACGCGGACTAAGGTTACATCAACATTCAAATAGTCGGCTATACCGGCGCAAACACCTGCAACCTTTTTGTTTAGCTCGTCTCTATATAATTTCTTTTCCATGATCTTAATTTTTTTTTTAGTTTGTTGTTTAGTTTACACCTGTCCGTACACAGGCTTTATTATAATCTGATCAACATTGGCACCGGCGCTCATTTTATAAATGTTTATTATGGCCGAAGCTATGTCTTCGGGCAGCACCATTTTGTCTTTATCAACGGCTATGCCCTTCCATGAGTCTGTTAATGTTGAGCCGGGTATTACTGCAGTTACTTTAACGCCGTGCTTTTCCATTTCAAGCCTCATTACATCATTAAGACATAACAACGCGGCCTTTGTTACGCTATAAATCCCGGCTTCGGGTATAGGATCAAGCGCCGCGATGGAGCAAATATTGAAGATGTGACCTTCACCGACAGAAACCATGGTTTTACCGAAAAAACGGTATAGTTCATAGGAAGGCATGAGATTAGTGTTTACAACTTTTAGGAATAAGTTTTTTTCGTCATCCAATATACTTGAAGCCACATACATGCCTAAACTGTTAACAATGATATGGATATAACCTAATTTTTGTTGAGCCGTTTCGGCAAAATGCAACAACTCTTCGCGGTTACTACCATCGGCAACAACGGTTATTACTTCGATATTTGGGTTTATATTTTGGAGTTCAGTTTTAAACGCGGCCAGGTCATCGGCGTTGCGGGCGCAAATGGCCAGGTTAGTATTTTCTTTTGCAAAAGCTATGGCTATGGCGCGGCCCATACCTTTGGTAGCGCCGGTTATCAGTGCGTTCTTCATGGTATTAAATGTAGGCGAATTTTACCAACCACTAAACAATAAGATAAAAATAGAAGCTTTACACAAACCAAAGTTTAAACAATCTTTAATAATTTCCGTTTACAATACGGTTAACCTACAATTAATATCTGCCCCATGCGGGAGCTCAAGGTAAAAAATGTATTTTTAACCGGCATTATACTTATAATATGTTCTATAGTTTAGGCAGATATATCCTCTTATTACGATTAAGTTTTAAAAAACCCGAGAAATTCAGTGTATACTGGACCGAGGTAATGCGCGAAATGGTATCAGTAGGTATCGGCTCTTTAGGTATTATTTGTATTATATCTGTTTTTATTGGCGCGGTAGCTACCATACAGGTGGCATTCCAATTATCAAGCCCGCTGGTGCCTATGAGCATTGCAGGTGGTATATCGCGCGATTCAACAATATTAGAATTTAGTCCAACCATTTCAGCTTTGGTGCTTGCAGGGCGTGTAGGCTCAAGCATGGCATCGCAGATAGGCACCATGCGTGTAACTGAACAGATAGACGCGCTGGAAATTATGGGCGTAAACGCGCCCGGTTTTCTGATAGCGCCGAAAGTTATTGCCGGCATTTCTATGATTCCGCTGTTAACCATTGTTTCTGTGGGTTTAGGTTTATGCGGTGGTTACCTGGCCTGCGTTATTACCCGCGATATTTCTCCTGCCGATTTTGTTAGCGGCTTGCAGGATGGCTTTAATCCGGTAATTGTTACGGTGTGCGCTGTAAAGTCAATTGTATATGGTTTTTTAATTACTTCAATTTGCTGCTACAATGGTTTTTATACTGAGGGCGGCGCATTAGAGGTTGGTCAGTCTGCCACCCGTGGCGTGGTTTACAGCTGTATATTTGTGCTTTTTGCCGACCTTATTGTTTCAAGTATGTTTTTATGATAGAGATAAAGGATATTTATAAAACATTCGGCGAAAACGAGGTACTAAAAGGCATAAGCGCCAAATTTGAACCGGGTAAAAACCATCTCATCATAGGCGGGTCAGGATCAGGCAAAACAACCTTGCTTAAATGTATTGTTGGCCTGCACGAACCTACTAAAGGACAGGTACTGTTTAATGGTGAGAATTTTACTGAAATGAGTTTTGAGCAACGGGTACCCATCCGCACAGAAATAGGCATGCTGTTTCAAAATTCGGCCCTGTTTGACTCTATGACGGTAGAGGAAAACATTATGTTCCCGCTTAATTTATTCACAGAAAAATCCCGGTCCGAAAAATTAGACCGTGCCAATTTTTGTTTGGAAAGGGTAAATCTGGAGGGTAAAAATAAACTATATCCATCTGAGCTGTCTGGCGGTATGAAAAAACGGGTGGGTATTGCCCGCGCCATATCCATGCAGCCCAAATATCTTTTTGTTGACGAGCCCAACTCTGGCCTTGATCCGCAAACCTCTATTCTTATTGATAATCTTATCAATGAAATTACCGAAGAGTACAAGATAACAACCGTTATTGTTACGCATGATATGAACTCGGTTATGGGTATTGGCGATCATATTCTATTTTTAAACCAGGGGCAAAAATGGTGGGAAGGATCAAACAAAGACATTGCCCATACGGATAACAAAGAGCTTAATGACTTTGTATTTGCCAGCAAGTTTATGCAGGCAGCAAAGTCTAAATTGTAATCATCAATTACCGACTTTTGGTAGCGGCCCTACTGTTGCCTCCGCTTTTTTCGGGATTTTAGGCGGCTCCATTCCTGCCGGGATCATGTAGTCTGACGGCAAAAAAGCAGCGGCCTGCCCCCATCCCCAAAAGCCAACAAATAAAATGCTGTTAACCGGGGTTATATCGCCACTCCGGCTTATTAAAAGACTATCGGCGGTTGGCCGGATGATAGACAACTGCCCGGCAGGCATTTTAAATGCCCGGTATACCACATTACCACGCTCCTTAAAATCTGCCGGCTCATTTTTAGGCGTATACAAAACATACAGTTCCGTAGAATCTTTAGTGAGCAAACCCAGGTTGAAGGATTTAAAATTATCGTCTACATCTTTGATATATCGTTTCAGGTCGCCAACAGGCATGAAATATTTTAAAAGCATGTCGGGGTTTAATATCGCCTTACTATTAAAAGATTTAGGGTTTGGAACTACATAAGTAAGAAACCCGTTTTCTTCTAATGTGTTGCTGAATAATGAGCGATAATAATGTGGAACAGAACCTAAATAAGTAGTAACCCGTTCCACATCCCATTTTTTTTGCTGTCGCGGATTACCCTTCATATCCTCAAAAAACAAAGTCCCGTCAAAAAATATCAGGTTATTACCTATTGAGCGATCATATAAAAAGTTATTCAGCAAGTATTTCATACGATATCCCAATGCCTTATTTTCTATTATCAAAAACTCACTTGAATTGGCAGTGAGTATATTGTTCTTTTTATCAAACCGCAGTTTTATATCGTCGGTATTTAAAATTTTGCATTGCGCGGCATTTTTTGATCTGCCCAAAAAACACTCCATAAATATGGCAAGCAGCCGCTTCCTTTCCGCAAGCGACATCGCATTAATTTCAACTGTATTAAGCATTTCATTGCTTTCCTGCAGCTTAAATCTAAATTTTGCATCCTTATTTTGCAGCATAAAGGCATGCTGTAAAATTTCATAACCTATCATTTTTACCACCACGTTATAGTTGCCCGGCCGCATCTGCGTAAAAGTAAAGCGCCCTTCGCTGTCGCTTGCAGTAACTTTTCTCGAGTCGCCAATAAAAACGGTGGCTCCGGGGATGGGCGCGTCTTTATCATCTGTTACTATACCGGTTATGGTATAAGTTTGCTGGGCACTGACCGCGCCAATACAAATAAAGAGGATTATGAAACAAAGCAGTTTTCTCATAAAATAAGCAATGGCGTGTATTTATCATTCGTTCTGATTATTACGCCTGGCCTCACCGCGACCAAACCGTTTTAATCTCGCCGGTTCAAACTCTGGCGGCAGTTGATAATCCGACGGTACAAATGCGGCCATCTGTCCCCATGTCCAGAAGCCGCCTTTTATTAAATTAGCAGCCGGGCTTACATCGCCGTTTTTGTTTATTAAAATGCTATCGCGCACGGGGCGAAGGAAGGATAGTTGCCCTAAGGGCATTTTAAAACCCCTTGTTATTTCAACACCATGCGCCATAAAATCCTTTGGTTCGCGTTTGGGCGTATAGAGAACATATAGTTCCGTAGAGTCCGCTATTAATGGCCGCAGATCAAATAGTTTAAAGCCATTATTCGTTGTAGTAATAAATTTGTCAAGCAATTTGACAGGCTTATAATACCGCTGAGGGATTTGCTTATGCTTTTTAGCGTATGCATTTAACAACCGTTCATCGGGTACCTGGTAAATCACGAATTTATTTTCATCTGTTTTGCTGTTAAAAAGGGCACGAAAGAAATGCGTAATAGAACCCAGGTAAACATCTGCCCTGGCTTGCTCCCATTTTTTAAGCTGCTGGCCGTCACCCTGCATATCTTCAAAAAAAAGGCGCCCGGTAAAAGCTACAACCCCACCTGCATGGCCATTATCATAACTAAAATTGGTCAACAGGTATTTTATCCGGTATCCAAGCGCTTTATTTTCGATAATTAAAAAATCGTCGGTACTCGCTGTTAGCACACTGTTTTGTTTATCGTAATGAAACCGTATTATATCGGGATTTTCTATTTTGCAATCGCGGGCACTATTAGACACGCCAAAAAAACAGCGTGTAAAGATATCCAGATACCACTCCCTGTCACTGCGGGATATGGCAGAGATATTAGCCGTATTAAGCAACAGATTATTCTCGGCGAGTTTAAACCTGAATTTTACGTCTTTGTTTTGCAGTATAAACTCATGGGTGGTTACTGCGTACCCCAGCATTTTAACAACCACGTTATATTTACCGGGCTGCACCTGGCGCAGTATAAATTTACCGTCAGCATCGCTCGCGGTGGCCTTGCGCGAATCGCCTAAAAAAATTGTAGCCCCGGGAATGGGCATATCTTTCTCGTCGGTAATTACGCCTGTTATATCATAAGCAGACTGCGCATTAACTGTACTTAAACAAACTAAAAGAAAAAGGAAACAAAATAACTTTCTCATTTTTTCAGATCAGGGTTGTTAATGCCATTGCTATCTGTTTCATCGTCAACAGTGTCACCCTCATCCTCTATTTTAGAAGGCTCCATTCCTGGTGGTACCTCATAATCAAAAGGCAGCGCCCATGACATTTTCCCCCACATCCAAAAGCCGGCTAACTGTGTATGACCAATAGGACTAACGCTTCCGTTTTTATTGATGTATACCTTATCGCTCAAAGGGGTAATAATGGATTTTTGACCCTCGGGCATGTTAAAAGTATTTTTTATTACAGTACCCCCATCTAAAAACTCGCGGGGCTCTTCATTACGTCTATACACTACATATAACTCTGTCGAATCTTTTTTAAACAGACCCAGATTAAACCCTCTTGAGTTGCTATCTGCCACATTAGTATATTTTCTGAACAGCTTAATTGAGGTAAAATATTTAATAGGTATTGTTTTCTTCTCTTTTATACGCGCTTCTAAAGCCAAACGGTTAAACATGTTGTAAACAGTAAATCCATTCCTTTCCACTTTATTACTAAACAACGATCTAAAAAAATGCATTGACGAACCCAGATACGCATCAACCCTTTGCTGTTGCCACATTTTCTTCTGCCGCGCATTTCCTTCCATATCTTCAAAAAATACGCTCCCGTCAAAAGATAAGATAGCCTCTAAACCAGACTGGTCATAAACAAAACTATTTAGCAAATATTTTAGCCGGTAACCTAGCGCCCGGTTTTCAATCACCAAAAAGTCGTCAGTGTTGGCCGAAAGGATGTTCTTCTTTTTATCAAACTTAAATACCAAAATATCTGTATTCAGGATCTTACATTGTTTAGCATTTGTTGATATGCCTAAAAAACAGCGTATAAATGTTGCCAGGTGTCGCTTCCGCTCAGCAAGAGACATCGCTGATATATTAGCCGTTCTAAGTTCAATATTGTCCTCCTGCAGCTTTACCCTAAACCGCATATCATTATTTTGCAGTACAAATGCATGTGTAGAGGCAACATAGCCCATCATTTTAACAACCAGAGTATACTTACCCGCTCGCACTTGCCTTAAAGCAAATTTCCCATCGGCGTTAGCAGCAGTAACCATGCGCGAGTCTGTTATAAAAACTGTAGCACCCGGAATGGGGATATCTTTTCCATCGGTAACTATACCGGTTACATTATAGACAGACTGGCCTTTGGCTACACCAATACAAGTAATAATCAACAATAAACAAAGGAATTTCCTCATAATAATTTACAACTACTAATTTAGTTATAAAGATGCTTAGTTGTACATGGCTGCATATAATTTTTTATCTTAATTTTGCACAAATACAACCTATTACGCAAAACGTACCAGGCATAACATAAAAAAATGATCCAACTGCTTACGCCCACCCACTGGAAAGACTACGAACTAATTGATTGCGGCGATTTTGAGAAGTTGGAGCGCTTTGGGAATGTTGTGCTGATTCGCCCAGAGCCGCAGGCTGTTTGGAGCAAGGCTTTACCACAAAGCGAGTGGCAGCGCCTGCATAACATCAGGTTTAAGGGCCGTTCGGCAACATCGGGCGAGTGGGTTAAGAAAAACCCTGCAACCCCCGACCGTTGGCATGTTGAATACAAAAACCCCGAGGCGGCTATTAAATTCCGCCTGGCGCTTACTTCTTTTAAGCATGTAGGTATATTCCCCGAGCAGGCTGTTAATTGGGATTATATATCGCAAAACGTTAAAAAATTTAAAACGCCCGATCCGAAGGTGCTTAATCTTTTCGCCTATACAGGTGGGGCATCATTAATAGCCCGCGCCGCCGGTGCTGATACTACGCACGTTGATTCTATACGGCAGGTAGTTACCTGGGGAAACGAGAATCAGGAGTTATCCGGCTTAAAAGATATCCGCTGGGTGGTTGAGGACGCTTTAAAATTTGTAAAGCGAGAACTTAAACGAGGTAAAAAGTACAACGGTATTATATTAGACCCACCGGCTTACGGCCATGGGCCTAACGGCGAAAAGTGGAAACTGGAGGACCAGATAAACGAAATGATGGCCGAAGTTACACAGTTGCTTCACCCTGATGAGCATTTTCTTATTCTTAATACCTACTCTCTGGGTTTCTCATCCGTGATAGTTGAAAATCTTATCCGCGGGGCTTACCCCAAGGTTGAAAACCTGGAAATAGGCGAACTTTATTTACAGGCTACATCGGGCATAAAGTTGCCACTTGGCGTGTTTGGCAAGTTTTGCAAACACAGGTAATCTGTTGATAAAATTGTTGTTTTTGGTAAACAAAAAGATGCTATTTTGCGTCTGTAAATAAAATCTAACCTATGAGGAAAATTTTTCTATCGTTCGCATTAGTAATAGGCTCTTTAACACTATTTAGTAACTGCACACAAAGCAGCGGAAGCAAAACCGGTGATACTACCAAAGTGAAAGCCGCAACCGCCAATACCGAGGCACCAGACACAACTACTATTACCCGCAACTACCCTCCTATTGATAAAGCACAATACGACTCGCTGATGAAACGCCTGTCGCATGGCGATACCACGGGCAAATGGCCTGTTAAAAATGCCCCGTACCCTTTGGCCGGAGCTGTTTTTCCTTACAAACGTGTAGTTGCTTATTACGGCAACCTGTACTCGAAAAAAATGGGCATTTTAGGCGAATTACCGCCAAAAGAAATGCTGGCAAAGTTGAAAGCAGAAGTTAAGGCCTGGGAAAAAGCTGATCCTAAAACACCTGTTCAACCTGCCCTGCATTACATCGCCGTAGTTGCGCAGGGCGATGGTGGTAAAGATGGAAAATATCGTTACCGCATGCCTTTTCAACAGATTGACAGCGTATTAACCTTAGCTAAAAGGGTAAACGGTTTGGTATTTTTAGATGTGCAGGTAGCTTTAAGCAACATACAGGCAGAATTACCGCTGTTTGAAAAATATTTGGCCATGCCGCATGTGCACTTTGGCATGGACCCTGAGTTTTCTATGAAAGATGGTTCAAAACCGGGCAAAAAAATTGGCACTTATGATGCTGCTGATATAAACTACGTAACCGGTTACCTGGCCGGAATAGTTAAAAAATACAACCTGCCTCCAAAAGTTTTAATAGTACACCGCTTTACTAAAAAGATGGTAACTAATTACCAAAATATAAAACTGCGCCCCGAGGTACAGGTAGTTATGGATATGGATGGCTGGGGCGAGCCTGAATTAAAGGGCGGCACATGGCGCTATTTTATCCAAAATGAGCCCGTGCAATTTACAGGCTTTAAACTTTTCTATAAAAACGATTTAAAAAAGGCCCCTCATCACATGATGACGCCTGAGGAAGTGTTGAAAAAAACACCTAACCCAATATATATTCAATATCAATAAAACTATCTGGTAACAGCTACTGATATAATAATATACCCCGGGAGGCACATAGTTGCCTCCCTTTATTTTTTCGTCCCAGCGAGCGGCCTGCTAACGAATAACTATAACAGTGCCCGATAGTTTAGCCCCGCCATTGCGCGGATCTATAATATAATAGTAGGCCCCGGCAGGGGCATGTATATTTTTATAGCTTCCATCCCATTGTGTGCCATAGCCAATTGAGGCGAATACCTTTTGCCCGTTGCGATTAAAAATATCAACAGTGCATTTAGGGGCGCTTTCTATATTCTTTATTAGCCACGTATCGTTGATACCATCGCCATTGGGTGTAAAGGCACTGGGCGCTGTAATTGCAGCTGTTGAATAGGTAGTAATGGTGAGTGTGCCTGGTATGTAATTAAAGCTGTAATTGTCTGCTTCCGCGCCATCTGCAACAATAGGATACCTCCCCAGCGGCGACGTAATGTCGGCCGTGGTGGTTATGGTAGGTTGCTTGCTTAATACGGCAGATGTTTCGTTATTTACAAAGCCGGTTATGAGGTAAGTTAGTGATGGGTTATCTTCCCCCAAAACCCTACTTTTGTTGTTAGCAGTTACTTTCAACATTGTTTTAACCACCACAATGTCCCCGCGTTGCGTAGTTACTATATAATTGCCCGCATCAAAGCCGTTGCTTCCCGTGGGAGTATTTGCGTCTACTGATTTTGGGTAAACACCTACCTTATCTGCCGCTGCAGCTCCGGTGCTATAAACCCTGGTTATGCCGGTAATTGTTTCGCCGTTCATCAATCCGGCCAGAACTTTAAACCCGCTTGTTGTTGCTAAGCTGCCAAGTACGTTTCCATAAGGCTTTTCTACATTATCCAATACAATGGTAATAGGTGCTCCTGCAACTACACCGGTGGGTATAGGCACTGACCGTTCAATCAGCCCGGTTGCGTTTATAGTGAGGGTTCCATTGTAATTTCGCGCGGGCACATTGGCAGCTAATCTAATATAAACCTCCACATCTGCCCTCCCGTTGCTATTCGGAATAACCAGGTTGCGGTTATATGTTATTCTATCAGTGCTCAGCTCAAATCCTAATGGTGCTGCAAGTTGCAAAACGGAGCTTAAGTTGGTTGCTGAAATACCAACGCTTGTTAAAGATGATGCTACACCGTATGTTGTACTTAAAGCAGCGGGTGCCCCTATAATATTGATACCTGGCGCTGTTGTAGATGCGGTTACTGTTATCGTATAATTAACCACCTCGCATGTGCCCGGAACAACGAAAGATCCAATAGCTGTTGGCGCATTGCCCGCGTCTATTCTGCTTATGAAAGCATTATTAACGGTATTATAGGCATAAACACTATTGTTCCCGTCGGTAACATAAAGCCTGCTGCCGTCATTCGATAGATCAATACCGGTAGGGCTGTAGGTTACAGTAGTGATAAACTTTACAGTTCTTGCCAACACATCTATTGTAGTAATTGCCTTGTTTATTGAATTAGTACTGTAAAGCGTGCTGCCATCTTTACTCAGGGCCATATCTGTAGCAACACCTTCTACGTAAATAAATGTAACTACAGTTTTTGTTTGGGTATTGAATATACACAAATTGTTAACTGTAGCAATGTAAATTTCCTTTCCATCGGGGCTGATGAGCATACCATTACTGGCGCTCTGCACATTTAACGGATAATCTGTTTGGGCAAACGTAGTAGTATTTATTTCATATACCTTGTTATAAGCCGCAGCATATAATTTTGTACCATCAGGGCTTTGCACTATACTACTTACTGTAGGCGCTGATATTGATGTTATTAATGAATTGTCGGCGGTATTAAAAACCTTTATGGTACCTTGACCAAAGCTGGTAACGTAAACGCGGCTGCCGTCAGGGCTTATGGCCAAATCGTCCGGTGGAGCCCCTACATCAACAGTGGCGACACTATAATTGGCGGTATTTATTACTATTAACGCGTTAGATGCATTGCTAACGGCATAAACATGCTTGCCATCGGGGCTTACAATTTGCCTGTTGGCGGTTTTACCCGTATTAACAGTTGTTATGCGCTCAAAAGTAGCCAGATCAATTACGGTGAATTCAGTATTATTGGGGCTACCAATATAGGCAGTGCCCGCGGGCACTGCTCTAATGGTTGCAGTTATATCCTTTCCGGTAGTATTTATTGCTACAAACGCCGGTATAGTAACGTTACCAAATGCAGCTAAGCCAATTTCGGGGTGATCATTGGTCCAGGCGTACTTACGCGCGCAAGCCCCGGCCGGCAATGCAAAAACACCCGTAGTTTGACCAGGCGCTACCGTTTGGTGCTGGGCATAGGTATTCAGTTGCAATGAGAGCGTAAAACAGGTAAAGATGAGCAACAGGTATTGTCTCATAAAATCAAATATAACCTGTTTTAATATTATATCAGCGGTTTACAATCATACTGACCTAATTTATCTTTAACTTATACACATTGATTAATGGGAATTAAATTTTCGGTTCAAACGTAAAAACCTGCTTGTAATACTTAAAGTAAGCAACGCACAAAAACAGGTTCAACAAAATTACACCAGCACCAATTGGAACACCTGAAGGTGCAAGCACAGCGTGGAACAGAAAAATATTTAGGCTGATAGGCAGCAATACCAGCAAAAAGAATGCGGTAAACCTGTTAACCAATAAGGCCAAACCACTTAAAATTTCCAATACCTTCATATACTGGAAGAAATAACCTGACCCAAACAAGCCGCCGGAGAAAGCTGTGGCAGCATCGCTCATTTTAGGCTGCGCCATGGGTATAAACGGAAAAAAGAAATTAAGGCCGAATAAGAGAAAAATAAGGCCTAACAAAACGCGGGCTATTAATGTTGCTGTTTTCATAACGTTTAATCTTAACTTTGTTAAAGAAACTTATGGATATACAAAAAATAACTTTAGCTAACGGTTGCTTTTGGTGCACCGAAGCTATATTCCAAACACTAAAAGGTGTAAAAAGTGTTACATCCGGATATATTAGCGGGCATGTAAAAAATCCTACGTATGAGCAGGTATGCACAGGCGCTACCGGCCATGCCGAGGCCATTGAATTGGAGTATGACGCCGATGAACTTAATTTAGATGAATTGCTGCTCATCTTCTTCAAAACACATGACCCAACCACGCTTAACCGCCAGGGAAACGACGTGGGGCCGCAATACCGCTCGGGTATATTTTATCATACCGAAGAGCAAAAGCAAAAGGCTTTGGAAACCATTAAAACGCTTACCGATAAGCAGCTTTTTGACGATCCAATAGTAACGGAAGTTACTGCTGCTACTGAGTTTTATCCTGCCGAAAAATATCATCATAATTACTTTAATGATAACTCCAATAAGCCTTATTGTGCCTTTGTGATACAACCCAAGCTTAATAAGTTTGTTAAAGAGTTTCAGGATAAATTGAGGCCCGGAACCTACTAGTAATACAAATGAAAAAATTACTGTCGATTGGTTTACTGATGATTGTAATTACCGTTACCGCCAACGCGCAGGATGCGGGTAAGCTATCAATTGTTAACGGGGGCAAGGTTTGGGCATCACTATATCAGCAGCGCGCGGCCGAGTATAAGGCACTTTGCTTTCAGGCCTACAATATTGCACGCCTGCGGTTGGACGATGCATTAAAACATAAAGGCAAAAAGCCTTTAGCGGTTATTACTGATGTTGACGAGACTGTGTTGGATAATAGTCCGTATGATGCAGCGCGGGCGGTTAAAAACAAAGACTTTGACCTGGCAGGCTGGAAAGCATGGACGGCAAAAGGCATAGCCGATACCGTGCCGGGCGCGCCATCGTTTTTTAAATACGCGGCCTCAAAAGGTGTTACCGTTTTTTATGTTACCAACCGCGATGAGGACGAGCGCGACGGGACTACCAGAAACCTTAAATTGTATGACCTGCCTAATGCGGATAAAGCACACATTATTTTAAAGCAAACAACATCAAGCAAAGAAGCGCGGCGGCAGGAGATCTTAAAAAAATACAATGTTGTTTTATACTGCGGGGATAATTTGCCTGATTTTGATTCGGCTTATGATAACAAGCCGCTGCAGGATAGCCGGGCGGCTGCTACAGAGCGTTTAAAAAAGTATTTTGGCAATAAGTACATTGTGATACCTAACCCCACTTACGGCGATTTTGAAAATGCTTTTTTTGGCAACCAAAAGCTTAATTCGGCGCAAAAGGATTCTGTATTACGCGCCATTATTAAGGTTACCGAGTAAGTTTATAGTAAAAAAGGGAAACAGGATAAAGCGCTTTTACGTTATAAATATTGAATAATCAGCCGAACACAAATAAACCAATATGACCATCATTGAGAATGACCTTTACAAAGTAGCCATCCGTAACCAGGGCGGCGAGCTTACTTCGTTTTACAACAAATCAACCGGTGTTGAACATGTTTGGCAAGCTGATGCCTCGGTATGGCCATGGCATGCGCCTAACCTTTTCCCGGTAGTTGGCGGCTTAATCAATAATGAGCTGACGGTTGACGGAAAAACCTACAACATGCCGCGCCACGGCTTTACCCGTACATCTGAATTATTATTGATAGAAAGCAGCCCGGTATCTGCAAAATTCTCATTACCCAATTGCGAAAAAACGCTGGCCATTTATCCTTATAAATTTGATTTTCAAATTCATTATGATCTGATTGATACCGCACTGCGTATAACCTATAAGTTAATTAACCACGATAGAAAGCCTATCTATTTTTCGGTTGGGGGGCATCCGGCTTTTAACGTCCCTTTTCACAAAGGCGAAAAGTACGAGGATTATTACCTGGAGTTTGAACTGGATGAAAAGTTAGAAACGCACCAGCTATCGGCAGATGGTTTCTTTACCGGCGAAACACGCCCTGTACCTACCCGTGAAAAAATGCTGTTTTTAACCCGCGACCTTTTTGAGAAAGACGCGCTGGTATTTAAAAAATTACGCTCGCGCGAGGTAAGCATAAAAAGCAAACTGCACGGCCTTAGTCTAACGGTTGAATTCCCTCACTTTAATTACTTAGGCATATGGGCAAAACCCGGTGCTGATTTTGTTTGTATAGAACCGTGGCTGGGCTGCGCCGATACGGAAGGCAAACCTACCGATATCAGTAAAAAAGAAGCGATACAGGAGCTAAAAGTGGGGCACGTTTTTGAAGCAGCCTATTTTATCAGTGCGGAATAATTAAGCGGTTATTTTTTTTAACTCGGTTTTGGCTTTTGCAAACCATACCTTATTGCTGTTACGCTCAACCGGGCTTAAGTGGGGCTGTTCTTCTATTATATCCATGAATATAGTTTGGGCATCCTCAATCCTATCCTGACGGATCAAAAACAACCCATACTCAAACCGGTTCTCAAAATAAGAGTAGCGGCCTTTCATGTTTTTAAACTCTTCCTCGGCAGCGGCAATATCGCCTGTATGTTCAAGTGCCTTAGCATATAATACATGTATACGCGAGCGGGCAAACTGTGGCAATTTGTACAGTTTGCGGGCAATAGGGATTATTTCCTGGTAACGGCCTTGCCTATCGTAAGCTACAATCAGTTGCGCCAGCACATGCTCATTTTCGGCAAAAGCGCCGGTAAGGCTGGTGGTGTATATTTCAACTGCTTTATCTACATATCCGGCATCCAGATAGGCATCGGCAAGCTTTATGCGGTTAGCAAAGGTATCTGTAAACTTAACCTCGTTCTCCAGTCGTTTTAGTTTTACACCAGGATCAAACACCGCGCTTATATCGGGTGCATTTATCTTTATCCTGCGGTTGCTTAATATCTCCTGGTATAAATAAATAAGGCTGCCTATAACCGGCAGGAAAACAATTATCCAAAGCCATTTTTGCTGGGTACCGTTGCGAAAGCTGTGGATAAGGCACAGCCCCTGTAAAATAAGTGGGATATAATACCAGTTGCCGAATAGAGAATACATTATAAGGTTGTATTGTAGTCAAATATAAAAAAATTACAGCATGCTGTAAATAACCGTGCTAAGGGTATTATTTCCAATAAGACGGCATTTGGATGGTTCCTCCTTGTACCCGGCAATCTGTACAGAAAGGTGGTGGGTTTGGCGGTTCTGTACACTCAGAGGCATCCGGAATAGAAAACCATTTTGTTGGCAAATCGGCTAATTGAATCAAAAAACGCTTTTCGGTAACGGTACCGCTGCTTATAAAACCTACTACCGGTTCCGCAGGGTTTGTGATACATCTAATATTGCCTGGTAGCTGCGATGGTTGCGCATCAAAAATAGTTCCTACGGCTTCTGTGTTCTTCCTCAGCGTTTCAAAAAAATCAAAGCCCTCACGTGTAAGCGCAGTTTGCCTTATCAAAACGCTGTACTCAACATCTAACTTAGGTGAAAGGCCCGGTACCGAAAGAATAAGCTTATCGTTTATACGATCTTCGGAAAGATTAGCTGTTGATGATAGTAAAATATTGGGCGAAGGTACAACATGCCAGCACCTGCCGTATGGCCCTCTGCGATTTAATAAAGTTTCATACTCCCACGTTTCTACAAAGCTGTGTTGGTAGTAAATACTCTTTCCGGATGGATCATGAGTGGTTATATGAAAGTTTAAAGCCTCGTTATCAAAATCATACTTAAAATCAAATGGCTGCGATGTTTTGCTTTCTACAAAATCTGAAAGATATTCACGTTTATTAGCAGTTACTATTCTTAACCTGTATTTTTTTGTTGGATCAGCACCAAATGATGGCCGTCCGTATCTGCCCGGCTTTAATAGTGCGGATAGCTGGTAAACCTCGCCGCCATTGCTTTCAACCTGCACTAAAGCATTCCGCTCCGGGGCGGTAACAGCTTTACCATCCAGTTTGTAGGTACGGGTAAGCGTATATATTGTTGAATCTGTACCGGTGTTGATCAAACCTTCAACTACCAGGTAGTTAATGTTGGCTTCCTTAAGTTCGGGAAAGTACTTTTCCTTGCAGCTGTATAACATTGCAGCAACTGTAAATACAACTGCCGATACAAAAACTGTCTGTCTACTTGCTATCATAAGTGGGTAATAAGGTGGTTTTTTTGCCAAGCCGTTATACAATTACAACCTGTTTTTAAGTTTAACAAAATACGGCATAATTATATCTTTCGCCACAATAATTTTTTTTATTACCCATCGTAACAGCGGCTGTTAAAACAGCCCCAATTGCCCTCTGTCGTCTATATCAATATCATCAGGATTGGTTATCTCAAAATCTACTTTCTTTGTAGGTGATTCCACTGATTTTTCAGAGGATTCCACCGGTTGTATTGATGGTTTTTCTGATTGGCCTGCCGATTCAATTGGCGCGACCGAAGGTTTCTCCGGTTCAGCAGCAATGTCTTCAGCCGGTTCATAAGGCACCGGCGACACATCCGTATTAACCTCAACATCAGCCGGTGGCGCCACATCAGCCACCGTTTTGTCTTCAGGTGTAATAGTTATTTCGGTATCCTCAACAGAATCGGGCTGTGGGTCGGGTACATCCTCGGCGTCGTCATGCTCGGTCATCAGCGTAACGGTTTGCACCACGTGCGCCGATAAACGGTTACCCATGGCTTTCATCCCTTTAACATCTATCAGATCGGCCAGGTTTAACTCAACAGTTTCGGGCGTTTTAGTGGCCCCTTTTAATTGCTCTACCTTTACAACAGCTTGCGCGGCGCCGGATATCAATAGCATTTTTGATCCGCTTTCCTCGCTTATCAGGCTGGTTTGCTTACCTATGGCAATGTTTTCAAAAAGGAAGCGTTTCACCATGTAGTTTTTTGATTTTCCGTCAAAATGCACTACCGAGTAAATCTTCTCAGGATTGTACTTTTCTATCAACACCATTTTATCATCAAAATGGTTGGTTAGGTCAAAGCCTGTCAATTCGTAAATACCATTGCTCAATACAATTAAAATACGATCATCACCATCAAACTCACCCAAATATTTGCCCCGACTGTCAACATTAAGGCGCTTCAATATTTCATCGTACCATATTTTACGACCGGACAGTGTTGATATGCCCTTGCTTTTAAGCACTATCTTTTTAACCGGATACTTGGTAACTATATTACCCATAGAGTTGCGGCCCTTAATGGTTATAGCAGCAAAATCCTCGTCAAATTGCAGCTTCTTTAATTTAGCATGTGGCTTAAGCTGTATGTTAATTATCTCCGCCTCGCCATTAGGGTTGGCCGAGAAGTATAACACTTTTGAGCCTTTGCTGCCCTTGGTCAGGTCGTACTCCTTGTCGCGTGTTACACCGGTAACGGCAAAACGTTTAATATAGCTTACGCCACTTTGCCCGTCTTTATAGATCAGGTTATAAACCGTGCGCTCATCATTCTTTTTAAACACGGCAACGTGAATGATATCCTTACCAACAAATACCTTTTCCTGAATTTTGGTGATCAGGCAGCGTCCGTCTTCGCGGAAAACTATTATCTCATCAATATCAGAACATTCGCCTGCCAGCTCAACATTGTCATCGCGCTTAAGCCCCGAACCTATAAAACCGTCTGTTTTGTTAACATATAACTTTAAGTTAGCCAGGGCCACTTGTGTTGCCTCTACTTTATCAAAGGTGCGCAGTTCTGTTTTACGTCCGCGATCTTTGCCATATTTCTCTTTAAGCCTGACAAACCAGTCTATAGCATAATCTGTTAGATGTTTTAGGTGCTGCTTAACCTGTTTTATCTCGCTCTCTAAGCCTTTTATCTGCTCGTCCGTTTTTTTAACATCAAAACGGGTAATGCTGCTCATAGGTTTATCAATCAGCTTCTTGTAATCCTCGGGCAATATTTCGCGGTAAAACTGCGGAAAGAAAGGTTCAAACAAACGGTTTAACACTACCAGTACGTCTTCAAAATTGGCAGATGTTTCGTAATCAGGGTGTTTGTACATACCCTCCTGGATAAATATTTTCAGTAACGAACTGAAAAATATCTTCTCCATCAACTCCCTAAGCTTTATTTCTAACTCTTGCTTTAACAGATCGCGGGTTTTATGCGTACTTTCTGTCAGCATGTCGTTTACGCTTATAAAGCGCGGCCTGTCGTTCTGTATAACGCAGGTATTGGGCGATATGGACACTTCGCAATCCGTAAAGGCATACAGCGCGTCAATGGTAACGTCCGGCGATATCCCCGGTGCCAGGTGTATCACTATTTCAACATCCTTAGCGGTGTTGTCCTCTATCTTCTTGATCTTGATCTTACCCTTATCATTGGCAGCAACAACACTATCAATTAAACTGCCGGTGGTGGTTGAAAAAGGGATTTCGGTTATAACCAGTGTTTTTTTATCGCGCTCGCTAATTTTGGCGCGCACCCTTATGCGTCCGCCCCGTTGCCCCTCGTTATAAGCCGAAGCATCAGCCATACCACCTGTCGGGAAATCGGGCAATAAATTTATTGGCTCGTTTTTTAATACAGCTATGGATGCATCCAGCAATTCAATAAAGTTGTGCGGCAGTATCTTAGTAGCCAAGCCGACGGCAATACCCTCGGCACCCTGTGCAAGCAATAATGGAAACTTAACGGGCAGCGTTATAGGCTCTTTGTTACGCCCGTCATAACTCGCCTGCCAAACAGTAGTATCGGGGTTAAAAACTACGTCCAGCGCAAACTTAGATAAACGGGCCTCAATGTAACGCGGTGCTGCGGCCGAGTCGCCGGTTACAGGGTCGCCCCAGTTGCCCTGGCAATCAATCAGCAGGTCCTTCTGCCCTATTTGCACCATCGCATCGCCTATAGAAGCATCGCCATGCGGGTGATACTTCATGGTGTTGCCTATAACGTTGGCTGCTTTGTTAAAGCGCCCGTCGTCCATCTCTTTAAGCGAGTGCAGTATGCGGCGCTGTACGGGCTTTAAACCGTCGTTAATATGCGGAACGGCACGGTCCAGAATTACGTACGACGCGTAATCAAGAAACCAGTTCTCGTACAAGCCGTCAAGTGAGGTGATGTTATGTAATTTTTCTTCGTTGGCAGATGTATTGTCGTTCAGCTCTTCACTCATTCGTAACAAAAAATTTGGATGGGTAAATATAAGGGAATGTGCAGATGTGTTGATATGCAGATATGCAGATTTTATAAACACTTTGGGGGATATAAACAGTGTTTACATCTATATTTAGTTTATGAAACTAAGAGTAGCCCGCCACACCACCCAATTAACTCCACTTATCAGCTTTTATACCACCATTTTGGATTTAGAAGTTATTGGCGATTTTAAAAATCACGGTGGCTACAACGGTGTTTTTATTGGTGGTAGAAATACCGGCTGGCATCTGGAGTTTACTGAGTCAACCGAAGCACCTTCGAACAAAAGCGATGATGACGATCTGCTGGTGTTTTATGTATCGCCTGAAGAATATAAAGTTATTACAGAAAGGATAGCAGCTAATAACATTGAGACAGTTAAGCCTAAAAATCCTTACTGGGAAGAAAATGGAGTTACCGTGGTTGATCCTGACGGTTTTAGGGTGGTGATAGCAATAGCTAAATAATTACCTATTTGCGCATCTGCATATCTACACATCCGCATATCCGCATATCTACAATTCCTTCCTCATCTCCCTTATCATCGTGTTATAATCCCATTTGCGCAGCATGGCATTTACGGTGTTTATTATGCGCTTAGCCCGCGTCTCGTTGGTTTTTGCGCTTTCTATCCATTTTATAAAATAATCGCGGTGAGATTTTGGCAGTGTGTTAAACTGCTGCAAAGCCTCCGGCTCAAAATCAAAACACTCCTGCAGATCAGCCGGAACCTCTACTTTGTAGTCTTTATCTTCTTCCAGTTTAACTGTTAGTACGGCACCAGCATTTTTACGGATAGCCTTGCGCACATCTGCCTTAAGCGCTAAAATAAAATTGCCGCTGCCCATAGGCATCAGGGCCATACCTGCAACTGCAAGGCCATCTAACATACCTTTTACCCGGAATGATTTTTTATTGCCGGGTTTTAACTGTTGAGCAATATCCGCGGGGATCTCAATATATGTCCACCCGGTTTTTTCACCCTGCGACTCAAACTGAAGAATAATAGTACTGAACTCGATCATTGATGCCGGTTTGGGTTGAAATGTTAAATTTTAGTTAAAACGAAAATAAAATTCAAATGCCTTGTAACGAAACATCCCCTGACGTTGTCATATGGGTATAAAATTAAATTAATAACCTTTAATACCATATTATTATGAAAACTTTAAAATCTATACTTTTCGGTGCTGCTTTATTAGTAGCTACCAGCGTAGCAAACGCAAAACCCAATAATGCCAACTTCCTGTCAAAAAACGACGTGGTATCTGTATTCACCAACGCTGTTATTCACGGCAACCTGCAAAATTTAGAGCAGGCTTTGGCTAAGGATGTTGAATACACCATCTACCGCGGTACCAAAACTTTTAAATTGAACAAACAAGCTTTGATTGATTCGTTTAAAGCTTCTGAGAACATTGAACAAAGCTGCCAATACACCACATCAATTTTATCTGACGTTGATAAAACCATGGTGTTAAGATTAGATATGAAATACGAAGGCTACGTGCGTACAAGCACCATTACCATCAAACAACAAGGTGAAGATTGGAAGATCACCAAAATTGAAACCCAAAACAGTTAATTTTAGTTTACGTTTAGTTTATAATTGAGAAGGGCCGCGCGCAAGTGCGGTCTTTTTTGTTGGTTTATATCGCGGTTAGCTTTGTAATTCTAACTTTTTATTCAGCAAATTAACAGCGATAAAATAACCTGCAAAAGGTATCAGCACCACTATCAAAAAATGTTTAAATTGATATACGCCGGCATATTTAAAGCTGCATTGAACTGCAAACCGCGTTGCGAAGTAAAAATAAAATACGATAAAAATGATGTAGTAATTTTCCATGGCTCAGGTATTATTTAATTGGGTTTTATAAAAATACACACTATTTTAAATAAAAAATGCCCATCCTTAAAAAAAGATGGGCATTTGCATTTAGCAAGTGTTTGTTTACTAAACCAACTTAGCTTTTAAATTCTCGTTAATCGCTTCTAAAAACTCTTCGGTATACAGATAATCTGTACCGTGTGCTACTTTAGGTTTTATGGTGATAGCAAGGTCCTTCGTCATTTTACCGCTTTCAACCGTTTCAATACAAACCTGCTCTAAAGTTTTGCAGAAGTCTATTAATGGTTGGTTACCATCCAGTATGCCACGGAACTCCAAACCACGTGTCCATGCAAATATAGATGCGATGGGGTTGGTTGATGTTGGGCGGCCTGCCTGGTGCTCGCGGTAGTGGCGGGTTACAGTACCGTGTGCAGCTTCTGTTTCCATAACAGTTCCATCCGGAGTAACTAAAGTAGAGGTCATTAATCCTAATGAGCCAAAACCTTGTGCAACTGTATCGCTTTGTACGTCGCCATCATAGTTTTTACAAGCCCAAACAAAGTTACCGTTCCATTTAAGGGCAGATGCAACCATGTCGTCAATTAAACGGTGCTCATAAACTATACCTAACTCAGCAAATTTCGCTTTATAGTCGCTTTGGTATATCTCTTCAAAAATATCTTTAAAACGGCCATCATATTTTTTAAGGATGGTGTTTTTGGTAGACAGGTATAATGGCCATCCCTTCATTATTGCCTGGTTAAAGCAGGCATGGGCAAAACCGCGGATAGACTCATCAGTATTATACATAGCTAACGCTACGCCATCACCTTTAAAGTTAAATACTTCAAATGATTGCGTTTCGCCACCATCCTCTGGTGTAAAGGTGATAGTTAGCTTACCTTTACCTTTGGTTAAAAAATCAGTAGCACGGTACTGGTCGCCGAAAGCATGACGGCCGATGCAGATAGGCGCTGTCCAGTTAGGTACCAAACGTGGTACGTTACTCATTACAATAGGCTCGCGGAACACGGTACCATCCAATATGTTACGGATAGTGCCGTTTGGCGATTTCCACATTTGCTTTAAGCCAAACTCTTCAACGCGGGCCTCATCAGGCGTAATGGTGGCACATTTAATACCTACGCCATATTGTTTAATAGCATTGGCGGCATCAATAGTTACCTGGTCATTTGTTTCATCGCGATACTCCAGGCCCAGATCATAATATTTAATATCCAGATCCAAATAAGGGATGATCAGTTTGTCTTTAATAAATTTCCAGATGATGCGGGTCATTTCATCACCATCCAGCTCAACTACAGGATTGTCTACTTTAATTTTTGCCATACCAGATGCTATTGATTATTTAGGCCGCAAATATAAGAAAATTGAGTTTACCCGTTAATTAATTGGCAATTTGCAACGAACATTGTACAGATAATTGCGTTGTGTTGTTGTTTTATAAAACTTAGTTGTATTTTTATCACCTCTGATTATACTGAACCATTAAACTTATAACCTGGTTTTGAAATTATATGCCCCCAAGAATATTATGAGCCAACGTTTTTTTAAAGCGCCGGTAGCAACTTTACTTATATGTTTTTTATGTTTAACCGCCAAGGCGCAGCTTGGATATGAATACGCGCAGTATGATATTGGTTTTGGGGCAGCCGCAAGCAGGGTTATTGGCAGTGACGCCGAGGTTGTAACCTTTGCACCAACAGGTTACGTTAATTTCGCTTACAATCTAACTCCATATATAAACTATGTTGTTGAGGTTCAGGGCGGTATTTTAAAAGGCGGATCTTATACCTCGCGTTCAAAGCGGTATTTTGAAAACCAGTACACGGCCGCTATGTTCAGGGCGCAAATACAAGCCGGCGAGTTTATTAAATACTCGGACAGCAGAATAATGAATGGCCTTAAAAATTTCTATTTTTCAACCGGGATAGGTTTTGTGGTTAACAAACTCGATATAGATCCCAACTTAAGAATACCGGATGATCTGGGGTATTACACCCCGGGGCGTAACCACAGCAACCAGGTACTTATACCGGCGCGTATAGGTTACGAGTTTAAAATTTTCAACAAATACAACCAGCCTTCTGTTAAAATTGATCTTGGCTATCAATTTAATTATGTATTGGGCGATGATCTGGATGGTTTTGAAACTGGTAACAGCCAGAACGATGTGTATGATCAGGTTTCTATTGGTGTGAAATTTGGCATTGGCGGTATTACCTCCTACCGTAAAGCAATTAAGTATTAATATTTAGCAGGCGCAATTTTTGGCAAGGTTTTTACTGTATCTATATAGTAAAACTTAACCTATATGAGCACCGATAAATTTAAAAACGAAAATTCTGACAGGGATCTAACCCTAAAGAATGAGCTTGGCGAAACTGTTAATAACGAACAACTGAGCTTTAACGCCGACGATAATAGCTACGAATTTGATGTTAAAAGCGATGATCCTGACTACGATCATCCCGACCCTTATAATACTTCGGCTAAAAACGGGGAAGATGCTATATCAACTTACGATGAATCAAACCCCTACGCGGTTGATGAATATATTCCTAATGAAAACCTGGAGATGGACGTTGACAAATTAGGCATGCATATTGACAGCACCGGCAGCATAGTTGATCTGGACCCTATAGATGAGGTTTTAGGACACACGCCGGAGGATGACCGTGATGACCTTGACGAAGAGGGCTATCCTAAAAATGACACGCCTAAATAAAAAGCCACGGTTTAATTAAGGCTTTTTTATAAAAACAATTTTAGCACCGGATTTAGTGCCTGCACTTTCCGGTGCTGAACCATAGGCTATCCAGGTCATTGCGGTTGCGGTAAGGCTTACAATCAAAATCTTTTCATTTGTAAGTCTGTTAAAAGGGTCAACAGACAGCTGCATATAGGTTTTTGTTCCGCTTTTAGATAGTGTATAGCTGCCTAATGGGTTAGTTACCGCGCCCTCTGCCAAAAAACCTTTTGAAAAATTGTTTAGCTGGATAGATATAAATGGGTTAATATCTGCCGGGAAACTGGTTAGAACCGTGTTTGTAGCGCTATAAACTTCTGTACGTGTGCTTATAATTTCCCAGTTGCCTGTTAAAAGTGTTTCATCAATTGTTGTTGATGTGTTGGTTGTACTTGCGGTGCCTTTATAGGGCACAAAACCGGGGTCGCCGGGATAAAGGGGTACATCCTTTTTACAAGCCATTGCCAACAGGCATATAATAAAAATGAAGTGTGCGGAAGGTAATTTTTGCCTCAACGTAATGTGATAATTGCTGAACGTAATTTAGCCTTTTTACCTATAAAAAACAAAATTATGTTGCTCAGATTTTTGTTAGTCAAAATCAAGATTGAACATTTTGCGCAGCTCTGCCAACTGAGGGTTTTTAGCTGCCATGTATTGGTAAATTTCTTTAGCTCCGTATGGTTTGCGGTTAACTTTTATCTCGTCAACACGCGACGCGATATCCAGGTCAAAGTTTTTAAGGCTTGACCGCAAAAAGTTAAGTAAGCTGGGTCTTTCGTCTCGCAATACAGCATCCTGTGCCTTAGTTTCAACAATAACCTCATACAACACGGGGCTTAACATTGTAGGCTTGCCTGCAAAAATGGTTGATAATGTAGCTTTGCCTTCGGCCTTTGCTTTTTCGGCATAAATGTTCCAGTAGTGCAAAAACTGCTCGGGGCTAAATGCCTCTCGGCTATCTCCCTTTAAATATGGGTCTTCTTCTTCAATTATTTCTGTAGCGGCATCCAGCCCTTTAAGTGAAGGTATTTTTACAGAAGACGTACTTGCGTTAGGTACAAACACTTTTGGCTTCTCAGCGGCTTCTGTAGCAGGTGTTTGAGCCGGAGCAGCAGGCGGCGGCACCGGTTTAGCTGTGTTATAAACAGCAGGCGCATCGCTTAAAACTGCAACCTGGTTCCTTATTTCACCTTCCGCCGGGGCAGCTACGCTTGATGGGGTATCAGGTTTTTTTTTTAATTGCCCGTTGTTATCGGGCATTGCACTGTTTCCGGATGCTATGTTAAACACCGATTGCAGGTGACACATTTTTAGCAGCGCCAGCTCAACCTGCAATCGCTGATTCTTGCTCAGCTTGTAATTAATATCGCATTGATTAGCTATACCCAGCGCCGATAGTAAAAACGATACACTGGCCGCCTGCGATTGCTGCAGGTATTTAGCTTTTATGCCTTCGCTAACTTCCAGTAACTTTAATGTTGAGGCATCTTTACTTACCAGCAGGTTACGGAAATGCTCAGAAAGGCCGGAAATAAAGTGAGCGCCGTCAAATCCTTTTTGCAGTATCTCATCAAAAAACAAAAGGGTTTTAGCCGTTTCTTCGCCTAACAGGCTCCCGGTTATATTAAAGTAGTAGTCGTAATCAAGTATGTTAAGATTGTCAATTACCGCGCGGTAAGTAACGTTGCTGCCAGAAAAGCTAACTATCTGGTCAAACATAGATAGCGCGTCGCGCAGGCCGCCGTCAGCCTTTTGAGCGATAATGTGCAGGCCATCCGGCTCGTAAGCCACGCTTTCCTTTTTTGCAATGCCTTCCAGGTGCGCGCTCATATCCTCAACCCCTATGCGGTTAAAGTCAAATATCTGGCAGCGCGAAAGTATGGTGGGCAGTATTTTATGTTTCTCTGTAGTAGCTAAAATAAAAATAGCGTAATGCGGTGGCTCTTCCAGCGTTTTCAGAAAGGCGTTAAAGGCCGCCTGCGACAACATGTGCACCTCATCAATAATATAAACCTTGTAACGGGCACCTTGTGGCGGTATGCGTACCTGCTCTATCAGGCTGCGTATGTCGTCAACAGAGTTGTTTGATGCCGCATCCAGCTCGTGAATATTGAAGGAGTTACCGTTTTGGAAAGAAGCGCACGATGCGCACTGCCCGCAGGCCTCGCCATTGGGTTGTAAATTGGTACAATTAATGGTTTTAGCCAGTATACGCGCGCAGGTGGTTTTGCCAACACCCCGCGGCCCGCAGAACAAAAATGCCTGCGCCAACTGGTTATTTTTAATAGCGTTTTTTAAGGTGTTGGTTATATGTTGCTGACCAACAACGGTATCAAAAGTAGCCGGGCGGTATTTGCGTGCCGAAACGATAAAATTATCCACTGCTACTAAGGTAAACAGAATTTACCTTACCTGAAAATAGGAAAAGGGATTGTGGATAAAATAACGACGGGGGGAATTTTCATTGGGATTGTCATTCTGAACGTAGTGAAGAATCTTGTAAAAGCGACTTGCACGCGTGCACTTGCCGGGCGTACAAGATTCTTCGCTATCGCTCAGAATGACAGGAATAGTTATTACTTATTGCAGATCATCATCCGGTAAATGGTCATCATCCGGATCAGGATTGGTTATATCGTAAGCATCGTCGCTTGTATCCAGATCATCACCTGCGCGTATACTGTTCAGATCATCTAAATCGGCAGCGGTATCATCAAAATCTTCGTCTTCTTCATCTGTTTCATTATCCTCCCATTCATCATCTTCATCACCACGGCTATATACATCAGGCGACTGAAAATAAATGGTATCATACATAAAGGATGTTTGACTTACTGATTGGCTTTCAAGGTGTTTAAAATCCATGGCGGTAATGATTAATTGTTATAAATAAGACAACGTTTAAAAGACAAACGAACTTACCTGAATGTTTTATACTGAATGTTAAATGGGTGTTATTTTTATTGACAGAAGTTGAAAATTCAACAACACTTTTAATCAAGCAAAACCGGCTGATTTTTTTTGGGCAGTATCAGTTTATGATTAGCTTCCGGAAACAAATCGTGCACTTTTTCATCAGTTAATCCTGCCGCGTCAATAAAATACCAATTAAGGCCATTATCTAAACTTATTGCTAACAGCGCGGATTTGCTATAAAGTGTTTTACCATTCACGTTCAAATAGATCTCTTCGGGCACAATAGAAAAAATCTTTCCTTTCGCCTTTATAAATTCACCCGGCTCGCCAATTACGCCATTTTTAAAGGTGATACCCTTACTTTTGAATTCATCCATAGTTTTCTTAATAGTTTCTATCATCATGTTCTTACCACCAGCCATTTTAAGCGCCTCAGGATATGTATACTTAAGCGCGGTTTCAAAATCGCCGTTGAATATTCCCTTTACAATCTTTTCCGCATCTTGCTTTACTTTTACTGCATAGATACTATCCTGACCTGTATGCTTTACCACCTTAGTATTATCCGACGCCCCGCCGCTTATTTTAATGAATAATTGCTTTGCGGCCAGGCATCCTTGTAATACCAGGTTTTCCCCTACCTCCTCGCCCAGGGTGGTCATAGCCTTCACATCATTTAGATCTATCTTGCGTTCTGCCGCCAGATCTACAATCAATTGGGGCTTCTGTAGTATGCAACCATTAAGCATACTGGCTGCATCCTCTCTGGTAGTAATCTTAGACAAATCCTGATTGGTTAAACACTCGCAAATCGCGTCGTTAACTTTCTGTTCAGTAGGGCCCAATTTAACAACAGTTTGACTGCGGGCAGCGCTGCAAAAAAGCGCTAAAACACTAAGTATGATGTATTTCATAAAATTTGATAACGCCAAGGTTAGCGCATTTAAATTATAATTTTTATTTTAAATCTTCAATTTGAAAACGTTAAATTATTACCTATATTTGCAGCCCCGAATTGTCGGGTTAAATAATTAAAAATCAAAGTACAAAAATGCAACAGTACGAAATCGTGATCGTTCTAACCCCGTTGCTTTCAGTAGAGACTGCTAAAGAGGCTATTGCCAAATACAGCAAAACTCTAACCGATGGCGGAGCCGAAATTGTCCAGGAGGATAATTGGGGTTTGAGAAAACTAGCGTACCCTATTCAAAAAAAGACTACAGGGTACTATCACTTAACTGAATTTAAGGCTCCGGGTGAATTAATTAACAAATTGGAGGTTGAGTTAAGGCGCGATGAGCGTGTTTTGCGTTTCCTTACAATTGCTTTGGATAAACATGCCGTTGCTTACAACGACAAAAAACGCAGCGGTGCTTTTAACAAAAAACCTGCAGCTAAAGTGGAGGAAGCAAACTAATGGCTAACGAACAAATTAAATACGTAACTGCCCCTAAAGTAGAGGACAACCGTAAAAAATACTGCCGCTTTAAAAAGAACGGTATTAAATATATTGACTACAAAGACGCTAACTTTTTATTAAAGTTTATTAATGATCAGGGTAAAGTTTTACCTCGCCGTTTAACCGGTACTTCATTAAAATTTCAGCGCAAAGTGGCACAAGCTGTTAAACGCGCGCGCCACATTGGTTTATTACCTTATGTTACAGACTCATTAAAATAATCGGGAGGTATAAACAATGGAAGTTATTTTAAAACAAGATATTAAAAACCTGGGCGATAAGGACGATATAGTAACGGTAAAACCGGGCTACGGTCGTAACTTTTTGTTCCCTAAAGGTTATGCTATATTAGCTACAGAGAGTGCACGCAAAGTTTTGGCAGAAAACCTTAAACAAGCTGCATTTAAACAAGAAAAAATACGCAAAGATGCTGACGCTATTGCTGCCCGTTTAGAAGGTGTAAAACTAACTATTGGTGCAAAAGCAGGCGAAACCGGTAAAATTTTCGGCGCTATCAATACCATTCAGGTAGCTGATGCTTTGAAGAAAGAAGGTTTTGATGTTGACCGTCGTCGCATCACGTTTGATCAGGAACCAAAATTTGTTGGTGATTATGTTGCTAACGTTAACCTGCACAAAGAAGTTAAGGTTCAGGTTCCTTTCTCAGTAGTAGCAGAATAATTTCGAATATCGGATTTTCGATTTCGGATTTAAGAAAAATAAAGCGGTGGGTTTTGGCTCATCGCTTTTTTTGTTAACAAACATTGTCATTCTGAGCGACAGCGAAGAATCTTATAAACGATGCAATGCAAAGCGCTTAGTTGCAAAGCGTATAAGATTCTTCGCTGTCGCTCAGAATGACAACATAATTATAACTATTACTAAATAATTCCCATCCTGTTAGAATCCAGCTTAAGCAGGATAAACAGCATAACGGTAAAGCCGATAAGCGAAGACCCGCCATAGCTGATGAATGGCAGAGGTATGCCTATTGATGGCACGATACCTATCGTCATACCAATATTGATGAATACGTGGAAGAATATTACCGATGCTACCCCATAAGCATAAATACGAGAAAATGGCGATCGCTGCCGCTCGGCAATCAATATAATACGCAGTACCAGCAGCAAATAAAGCCCCAGTACAACTATTGAGCCCACAAAGCCAAACTCCTCGCCTACGGTGCAAAAAATAAAGTCGGTACTTTGCTCGGGCACAAACGAATATTTGGTTTGCGTACCTTCCATGTAGCCCTTACCCAAAAACTTACCCGAGCCAATAGCAATTTTTGATTGGTTTACGTTATACCCTTTGCCGCGCAGATCTTTGGTTATGCCTAAAACAATATCAATACGCCCCTTTTGATGCGGCTTTAAAACACTGGTATAAATAAATTTTATGCTGAATATAAATGCAACGCAGATAACTGCGCCTGCCGCTACCGTAATTAACAACTTACGGTTACGCCTGTAAAGCCACATTATTAAAACCGCAACACCTACTACCCCGCCTACTACCCAAAGCATATTATCCAGCTTTAGGGTAAGCACAAACAAAAGTATAAATAAGCCCTCAAGGATTAAAAAATAGGGCGAAAGCCCTTCGCGGTATAGCACAAACAGTAACGAACTGAACACCAGCGTTGAGCCGGCATCCGGCTGCAACAAAATAAGCGTCATAGGCACAAAGATGATAGCTGCCGCCACCGCGAACGAGCGTACCTCTGTTAATTTGATATTAACCCCGCTTAAGTAACGTGCCAGCAGTAAACAAGTGCCAATTTTAGCAAACTCTGAGGGCTGCAGCCTGAAGCCGCCGCCAATATCTATCCAGGCCTGGTTACCCCCCACATTACGCCCCACTACCAATACAAGTACAAGCATGCACGTAGTAACCACATAAATTGCCGGAGATAGCGCCGACAGGAAACGGCTCTCCAGTAGCAATATAACCACTGCTACTATAATGGAAACGATTATAAATATAAATTGCTTGCCATAATTGGTTTGCAGGTCAATCAGTCCCGGGTGGTCAGGATTAAATACGGCCGAGTGAATGCTTAATAAACCAATGGTGCACAAGGCCAGGTACACAAATACCGTAAGCCAGTCTACATTAAAAAAGAAGCTTCTTTGGTTGTTCATCTTGCGTTTGGTTTGTTTACAACATTAGCAATGATGTTTTTACCCGGTTTCTGCGCGGCACCGGCTGATTTTACAGGTGGTACAGCACCGGCTTTTATTTTAGCGCTGTCGGCCCGCATTGGCTTTTTCTTTATATTCAACTGTGGCAGCAGATTGGAATTCATATAATAATCAGGCCGTATGGTGGGGCGAGGCAATATAGTATCGCGCAAATATTTCTCTACAATAAAGCTGGCAATAGGCGCAGCCCATGTACCCCCATCTCCGGAATTTTCTACGATAGCGGCAATGGCGATCTTAGGATTTTCGCGCGGGGCAAAAGCCACAAAAACGGAGTGGTCTTTACCGTGCCTGTTCTGTGCAGTACCGGTTTTACCCACCATATTTATACCGGGTATTTTTGATCCATGCGCTGTACCATAATCAACCACACTTTGCATACCATCAATAACGGCTTCAAAATACTGAGCGTTAATTCCTACTTCATGCCGCTCTGTGTATATTTTTTCTGTGGCGCTGTTATTGCCGGTTGATTTTATCATATGCGGCAAATAATAGTAACCATGATTGGCTATAATACATTCGATATTTGCTAACTGCAACGGGGTGGCTTCCACTTCGCCCTGCCCTATGGCTAATGATAAAATGGTACTTGAGCGCCAGCCGCCTTTGTGATACCATTTATCGTATAAACTGGGTTGTGGCATACTGCCTGCTTTCTCATCCGGCAAATCAATGCCTAACTTTTGGCCCAAGCCAAATTTAACCACATTCGTTCTCCAATCCGTAAAACTTGCTTCGGTCTTTTTAGCGCCTTGCCTGTTGATCAGTTTTTCAAATACCATTGAAAAGTAGCCATTACACGACCCGCCAATTGCGCTGCTTAAGTTTACTGTTCCGTGCACGTGCGTACATTTAACCTTCCTGTTGCCAGATACATAATAGCCCGGGCAATTGTAAGTTGTTTGTGGTGTTATAATGCCTTCCTGCAGTGCTATAAGCGCACTTAAGGGCTTAAAAGATGATCCCGGCGGATACCGGCCGGTAATTGGCCTTACCAAAAATGGTTTGTACGGATCCTTGTCAAGCGCAACTGCATTTCTTCCCCTGTCGGGGCCAATTACCATTAAATTAGGATCATAGGTAGGGCTGCTGATAAAACACAATATTTCGCCCGTTGAAGGTTCTATTGCTACAATGCTTCCTACCTTGTTATGCATTAATTTTTCGCCCAGCTTTTGTATGCGTATGTCAAGGGCTGATATTAACCGCTCACCGGGAACAGGAAGCGTATCAAAGGCACCATTGGCGTATGATTCTTTTTGTATACCGCGCGAATCAACCAACATGTTTTTTATACCGCGCTGTCCCCGCAAAATCGTTTCATAAGATTTTTCTACTCCTGATTTTCCGATGTAATCTCCCGGACGATAATAACCGCCCGACTTCTCGATATCATACTGGCGCACCTCGCTGATATAGCCTAAAAAATGGGCCGCGGCCGAGTCAGGATAAATGCGAACGGGATGCGGCTCAACAAAAAAACCGGGAAACTCAGACATGCGCTCCTGCAATGAAGCATAAAGCTCGGTAGATATTTGCTTGTCAAATTTAGATGGCAATGCCCTGGAGTACCCCACGGCTTTTTTAAACCGTTTATCAAAATCCTCGCGGGTTATTTCCAAAAGCCGGCAAAATTCAACAGTATCAAAAGCTTTAACCTGGCGTGGTATTACAGATACATCATAAACCAGTTTATTTTGTACTAAAATATGCTTGTTCCTGTCATAAATTGTACCGCGTGCGGGATACTGCACAAACTGGCGAATGACGTTGCTGTTGGCAATTTGCAGATACCGGTCGTCAATTACCTGCATATAAAATAAACGGACCAGCAAAATCAGTATCAGGGTTATAAATACCCCTGCAATGACATAACGCCGTTGAAAAAAAGTATTCATTTACGCTCTCTTTTTCTGAAAAACAATAAGCCGGTTATCAACATCAAAATCACTGTAAAAATTGTACTGGTTAGCACCCGCTGCAGTATAAATGTAAAGTCTAAAAAACTAAAGGCTTCCAGTAGAAAAAGAAACGTATGATGTACGAGGGTAAGTATAATAGCGTAGGTAAAAAACCATCTGAAACCCATTATGCTTAAAGTGGGCTCGGGTTCATTGTCAAAGCCGTCTTTTTGTACGGTAATGCTTATAAACAATACCCTAACCAATGCCAATAGCACACAGGCGGCAGCATGCAGGCCGGGTGTATCATAAAAAGAATCAACCGTTAAGCCCAATAAAAAAGCGAATGGAAACAGCAAAACGTTTGGCGTTTCAAACGGAAGCAAAAGCACAAACAGTATATAAGGATACGGCGTAGATATATTATATAATGTAATGTTCTTTAATAAAAATACCTGAACAAAAACCAGTACTACAAACCGTATCAGGTTATATAAAATAGTCCTACTCATCTTTCTTCACCTGAGCCTCCAGTCCCGTTTGTTCTGTTGCAAACTCATTAACTACTACATAAACATATTGCAGTTTACTAAAATCTACCGCTAAGGCAACATCCATACTTAAAAACGATCCCTTGGCGTTTTTTGCGCGCAGGTTGATCAGTTTACCTATAGTTATACCCGTAGGATAAAGTGAATGGTCTGAAGTAACAACCTGTTCGCCTACTCTGGGTGAAGCGTCATTGGTAACATCATACAGCAAACCCCTGTGTGGATTAAGATCTGATTCCCATGAAAATGTACCAATTTGCCGTGAATCAGCCAGCATGGCACTTATAATCGTTTCTGAGTGTAAAAGCGATTGAATAACAGAAAAGTGTTCACTCACACGTAAAACTTTACCCACAACGCCTTTGTCACTTATCACCCCCATGCCTTTTTTTATACCCGCGCTAGAACCTGCGTTTATAGTAATAATGTTATCGGGCCGGTTAACAGCGTTATTAATAACCTTAGCTGTTATGTATTCGTACTGCTGCTTATATACTGTATCAATTACCTTCCCTTTAGCCACGCTATCAATGTAGAATGAGCTTTTAAGCCGATTGCGTAACCGCGCATTTTCTTTTGCAAGGCTATCATTAACTTCTCTGAGTGTTAAGTATCCTTTAAACCCATCAACGCGGGCATACAAGCTGCCTACAACCTGGTTAGTGCTGTTTATAAAGCTGGCCTTTTGAAAAGAGTTGTATTTTATGTAGATAACAATGGCCGCTACTTCAAAAATAACGAAAAGGAAAAATGCGTTGTACTTGCTGATGAAAATTAACAGGTTACGCATCTGGATTTACGATTTTAGGATTACGATTTACGATTCAGATCAACATTCGTAAATCTAAAATCGTAAATCGTAAATAAGATTACTGCATCAGGAATTTAAAATTACCAATATTCTTCAGTGCTGTACCGGTACCTCTAACAACGGCGCGCAGCGGATCTTCGGCAACGTGAACCGGTAGTTTGGTTTTGGCCGATACGCGGCGATCAAGCCCACGAAGCAATGCGCCACCGCCGGTTAAATAAATACCGGTTTGGTAAATATCAGCAGATAGCTCTGGTGGCGTTATCTCCAACGCTTTTAGTATCGCTTCTTCAATTTTTGAAATTGATTTATCTAAACAATGCGCTATCTCTGTATATGATACCATGATCTGTTTCGGAACGCCTGTCATCAGGTCGCGGCCCTGCACAGCAAAATCAGCCGGTGGATCAGAAAGTTCAGGCAAGGCCGAACCTACTTCAATTTTTATTTTTTCGGCAGTACGGTCGCCAATCATTATGTTATGCTGACGGCGGATGTATTGTACGATATCAGAATCAAAGTTATCACCAGCAACACGAATGGATTGGTCGCAAACAATACCTGATAAAGCGATAACTGCGATCTCGGTAGTACCACCACCAATATCAATGATCATGTTGCCCATAGGTTCCTCCACGTCAATACCAATACCTACTGCTGCGGCCATTGGCTCGTGTATCAGGTAAACCTCTTTAGCACCGGCAATCTCGGCCGAGTCGCGCACAGCACGTTTCTCTACCTCTGTTATGCCTGACGGGATACAGATAACCATACGCAATGAAGGGAAAAACCAGCCTTTGCCCTGGTTTATCATTTTTATCATACCCCGTATCATATGTTCGGCAGCGTTAAAGTCGGCAATTACACCATCTTTAAGCGGACGTACCGTTCGAATATTATCGTGGGTTTTGCCTTCCATTTGCATGGCCTGCTTACCTATGGCAATAACTTTGTTGGTTGAGCGGTCAAAAGCTACTATAGACGGTTCATCAACAACAACTTTATCATTATGTATAATAAGGGTATTTGCAGTACCCAGATCTATGGCGATTTCTTGTGTGAAAAAATTAAATAAGCTCATTTTACTACGGCTCCAGATATTTTATGAATTTTATAAAATTAGTCTATTAAGTTGATTATGTTAACTTGTTAGTTAGATTTTTATTGTAAAAAATTTTAACTAATCGCCAATCCACTAATCAACCAATTACTGCCCACTAATGCTTAAAATGGCGCACTCCTGTGGTAACCATAGCAATGTTCTTTTGGTTACACATATCAATAGAGTCCTGATCTTTTATTGATCCGCCGGGTTGTAAAACAGCTGTAATGCCTGCCTCTGCAGCCAGTTCAACACAATCAGGGAAAGGGAAAAACGCGTCAGACGCCATAACCGCTCCATTAAGGTCAAAGCCAAAGCTGTGTGCCTTATTCACCGCTTGCTTTAATGAATCAACCCGTGAGGTCTGGCCCACGCCGCTTGACATCAGTTGATTATTTTTAGCGAATATGATGGTGTTTGATTTGGTATGCTTTACTACTTTGTTGGCAAAGAACAGGTCTTTCAACTCCTGCGCGGTTGGCTGCGCGTTGGTTACCGTTTTCATTTGATCGGGTCCCTCAACAGTATTGTCTTTATCCTGCTCAATAACGCCGTTTAATAATGTTTTAAATTGCTTTGCGGGCAGTTCAACCGGTTGCCTAACCAGCACTATGCGGTTCTTTTTAGCAGTTAATATTTGCACAGCCTCGTCAGAATAAGCCGGGGCAATTAACACCTCGTAAAACAATTTGTCAATCTCTGTAGCCGTTGCAGCGCATATTTCATCATTAGCAATAATAACACCACCAAATGCCGAAACCGGATCGCAGGCCAATGCATCTAACCATGCATCTTTAATAGTATGACGACTGGCAATACCACAGGCATTGGTATGTTTAAGTATAGCTATTGTAGGCTCATTGGTAAACTCATCTATCAGCGCAACAGCGGCGTCCACATCAACCAGGTTGTTATAAGATAATTCTTTGCCGTTCAATTTATTGAACATAGCATCCAGGTTACCATAAAATACACCTTTTTGATGCGGGTTTTCGCCATAACGCAAAACCTGACTGGTTAAAATGCTCTGCTTAAATACAGGCATTGGCTCGTCGCGGTTAAAGTATTGGAAGATGGCCGTATCGTAATTTGAAGTGATATTGAAAGCCTTTTGGGCAAAACGCTTGCGCTGATCAATGGTAGTAGCGCCGTTTTGAGTTTTCAGCAATCCATCCAATTCAACATAATCATCCTTTGAAGCGACAATTACAACATCTTTAAAGTTTTTAGCCGCCGCGCGGATAAGTGAGATACCGCCAATGTCAATTTTTTCAATAACATCATCATGCCCTGCTCCTGATTCTACCGTTTCTTCAAACGGATAAAGATCAACTATCACCAGGTCTATCTCAGGTATTTCGTACTGCGCTATTTGCTGCTGATCGCTGTCTGAATTACGACGATTTAAAATACCACCAAAGATTTTAGGGTGCAGGGTTTTTACGCGTCCGCCTAATATAGATGGGTACGAAGTAAGATCTTCAACCGCAATCACGTCAACGCCAAGGCTGCGTATAAAAGTTTCCGTCCCGCCGGTTGAATAAATATTCACACCAAGGCGGTTTAACTCTTGAATAATAGGCTCCAGGTTATCTTTGTAATAAACTGAAATTAAGGCATTTTTTATCGTAACAGGCTGACTCATTTATATGGGAAATTTTGAGCCGCAAAGGTAGGGATTAGAGATTAGAGATTTGTTGATTAGTGATTGGTTTTTTTAAGTTTTTTTTTAAATTAACTGTTGCAGGCAGCGGGCAGGTTAAAAGTAACTAATCGCTAATCACTAATTAACTGATCTCTAACCATCAACTCTTCATTTTTTTAAGCAAACTTTCTATCACTTTAGGAAAATGCTGATGTTCCAGTTGCTGGCCTTTAAATTTTACCATCTCCAGGGTATCCGAAGCATCTATTTTAAAGCGCGACTGATGAATGATCTCGCCTTCGTCAAACTCAGCGTTAACAAAATGAATGGTAATGCCAGATTCTTCTTCCCCGGCTTCCAATATCGCTTTATGTACATTATCGCCATACATGCCTTTGCCGCCATATTTTGGTAGCAGTGCCGGGTGCAGGTTAATTATTTTATTGGGGAAAGCACTTAGTAATGATGCCGGTACCAGCCATAAAAAGCCCGCCAGTACTATCAGATCAACCTGCAGGGTTTTTAATATTCTTATCACCTCGTCGGTTTGATAAAACTCCTGCCGGTTAAATATATGCGATGGAACTTCAAAGTTGTCGGCGCGTTGCAGCACGTATGCCTGCGGATTATTGGTGAGTATCAGTACAATCTCAGCGTCGGGACTTCGTTTAAAATACTCCATTATTTTTTGAGCATTTGATCCCGATCCGGACGCAAAAATGGCTATTCGTTTTTTCAAAATCACAGGTAATTTGATTGATTACTTGTCAAATATAAATTTTTAACGCTTTGTTTTTATCGCGTAGCAACTTTTTGCCTAACAAAACCATACCGCCTTACCGTTCTGCGTTGTGTTGCCGAATAGTTTTGTATATCGCCCGTTACCAATACCATAGCGTATTGCCCCAGGGTTTGTATCTGCGCATTTTCAAAAGGCATTAAAGTACCCGTGCCCAGCTTAGAAGTATCCTGGCAAACTATGTCAGATTTTAAATAAAGCTGATCTTGCGACAGCGACCATGTTCCCGAGGCCACCGGTTGATCTTTACATTGGAAATTGGTGTAGGAACAGGTATGACTTGCTGAATTGAAAGTAAAGATCTGTTTCTTATCGCACATGGTGTTAAGGGTATCTTCAGATTCGCGGTTGGTGCCTACTGAAACAGTTACCACTACAGTGGCAAGTTCCCAGCTACCCTGAGAGAACAGGCTCTCTATTGAGCTCTGATTTACCTTTTTACAAGAGTTACAAAGCACACTAAGCCCTACCAGGCATAAAATAAACAGGAACGGTATATTCTTCATCAGATGCAACAAAAATATAAATCCATATTTAATGACAAGTTAACGGACCGTAATAATAACTGTTTTTATTTACTATTATTTTAGCAGCCTGCAGCTATGCTGTTATATTTGCCATTATGCGGATTCCTTTTGAACAACTGGTAGCTGAATTTAAGCGAATTTTGCTGCAACTTGGCTTCGCTGAAGAAAAAGCCGACCTATGCGCGCTTGCTTTTGCAGAGAACAGCCGCGATGGTGTTTACACGCACGGGTTAAATCGCTTCCCGAAATTTGTTAAATCTATTAAAGCGGGCGAGATAAACCGCGATGCCATGCCCACCCTGGTTAATGGTTTGGGCGCGCTTGAACGCTGGGATGGCAATTGGGGACCAGGTGTTATTAATGCCCGTTTTTGTATGGACCGCGCTATAACGCTGGCCCAACAGAACGGCATTGCCTGTGTAGCTTTAAAAAATACCAACCATTGGATGCGCGGCGGGTCATACGGCTGGCAGGCGGCCGAGGCGGGGCTTATTGGTATTTGTATTACTAACGCCACAGCTACCACTGTACCATGGGGTGGTACCACCTCTACTTTGGGAAACAACCCGCTGGTTATTGCAGTGCCGCGCCAAGAAGGGCATGTTGTTTTGGATATGGCGGTATCGCAATACTCATACGGTAAAGTATTACAGTATAAAAGTTATAACCAACCGCTGCCGTTTCAGGGCGGATATGATAGTGAAGGTGTGCTGACTACCGACTCGGAGGCGGTTGCAGCATCCATGCGTTTATTGCCCATTGGCTTTTGGAAAGGATCGGGCCTATCTATGATGCTTGATCTGCTGGTTGCTGTTTTAAGCGAGGGAAGGGCTGTAAAAGACATGACCGAGGAGAAAACCGAGGCCGGAGTATCGCAGTTGTTCATCGCCATAAAACCCGGTGATAATGAGCAAACGGAATCTATTGTAAACCAAATTATTGCATTTACAAAAAGCAGCCCATCTGCCAGAGCGAATGAGCCGGTATTATATCCCGGAGAAAACACATTGAAAACCCGTGCTAAAAGTTTAGATGAGGGTGTTTTAGTGGATGAAAAGATTTGGGAGGAGGTGAGAGCCCTTTAAACAAATTAAACCCTAAAATATGAAAACCGCTTGCATCACATATTTCATGATTTTTATCTCGAACCTTGTGGCTGGCCAATCCAAGCTTCCAAAGGAGTTCGACAGCGCTTTTAAAAGATTGAATTTATCTGTAAAATATCAACCCGTTGCCTTTTTAAAGACCTCATACTTACAATCTGATTTTAACAAAGACGGCATTAAAGATATGGCTGCTTTGATAATTAAAAAAACAACTAAAAAGCGTGGAGTTTTGCTGATACATGGTGGCAGTAATCAATACTTTGTTTTTGGCGCAGGAAATAAATTTGGTAGTGGATCTGACGACTTTAAATGGATGCGAGGCTGGAGTTTGTTTAAAGATAAAACCGCATACGAAACTACTTTTAGTAAAGATGGTGATATATTAGGCAGTAAGAAAATTCAGCTTGTAAGACCGGCAATATATGTACATGATGTTGAAGATGGCTCGCAGACTGCCGGCGGATTAATTTATTGGAACGGTAAAAAATATATCTGGATACACCAAGGAGAATAAATCTACCCCATCATCGCCTCAAACCTTTCCCAAAAACCATCTTTAGGTACAGGGGCTGTTATTAACACAGGTTCGTTTTTAACGGGATGCATGAATTGTAACCGCCGGGCATGTAAACAAATACTTTTACGCAAACTGCCACGCGGATAACCATATTTATTATCGCCAACTATTGGGCAACCTAAGGTTGATAGTTGCACCCGTATTTGATGTGGCCGGCCGGTTATCGGATCTACTTCAATCAAGTAATATCCATCCAGCTCGCCAACCAGTTTGTAATGCAGCTCAGAGCGTTGACTTCCCTTTACTTCCTTATCATGCGCTTTGGTAACGTTTTTCTGAGGGTTTTTTAGCAGCCAGTGTACAAGGGTGCCGCTTATGGGGTTAGGGCGCTGGCGCACCACTGCATAGTAGGTTTTATGCATTTCCCGCGCTTTAAACATATTGTTTATCCGCTCTAATGCCTTACTGGTTTTGGCAAACAAAATTACGCCGCTTACCGGCCTGTCAAGCCGGTGCACAACGCCTAAAAAAGCGCCGTTGGGCTTATTGTATTTTTGAGCAATGTATTTTTTAACTTTCTCGTCCAGTGGCTCATCCCCGGTTTCATCAACCTGCACAATATCACCCGCACGCTTGTTAACCGCAATAAGGTGGTTATCCTCATACAGCACATCGGCATCGGTTATCTCTTTTGGGATGTAGGTAAATTGCTGCTTCATAATTAGTCGATAGACCATAGTCCATGGACCATAGTATTAGCTTTCTGCTATGGACTATGGGCCATCGACTATCGACCCCAATTAATATTGTTCCTTCTCGTTAGGGAAACTGCCTCCCTTTACATCGCTAACATAATTTTGTATGGCTTTGTTCATATCTTCATACAAATTAGCGTATTGGCGTAAAAAACGTGGTTTAAACCCTTTGTTCAGGCCAAGCATATCATGTATAACCAGCACCTGTCCGTCGCAATGCTGCCCGGCACCAATACCTATTGTTGGAATGCTCAAACTTTCAGACACTTCTTTCCCCAATTGAGCCGGGATCTTTTCTATCACAATACCAAAACAGCCCAATTCCTGCAGCTTTAAAGCATCCTGCTTCAATTTTGCAGCTTCTGCTTCTTCCTTAGCACGTACGGTATAAGTGCCGAATTTATAAATAGATTGCGGCGTTAAACCCAAATGCCCCATAACCGGAATGCCCGCGGTAAGAATGCGCGTAATTGATTCGGCTATTTCTACACCGCCCTCCAGTTTTACAGCATGTGCGCCGCTCTCTTTCATAATGCGGATGGCCGAGTTCAAAGCCTCCTTTGAGTTACCCTGGTAGGTACCAAAAGGAAGATCAACAACAATAAGCGCGCGCTTGGCTGCACGGACTACAGACGACGCATGATAGATCATTTGATCCAACGTAATAGGCAACGTAGTTTCATGGCCCGCCATAACATTTGATGCCGAGTCGCCAACCAATATTACATCGGTTCCCCCTGCATCTACAATGGTTGCCATAGAGTAATCGTAAGCGGTAAGCATGCTTATCTTCTCGCCCCGGCCTTTCATATCCTGGAGGGTATGCGTGGTTACCCTTTTTATTTCTTTATTTACCGACATGGTTGATCAGTTTTGAATTGGCAAATGTAGGGATAATTTGATTTCGAATTTCGAATGTTCGATTTCGGATTTATTTCCTTTTTGCAGGCTTGCCGATGGTTGAAAAATTACCTGATTGGATGAAAGCGGCAAAAAGCCGCGAAACGCTAATTAAACTTATATCAGACCTGGAGCGCAAAATGTAGCATAAGCGCTGTAATTAGTAGTGTTGAAAAAATCCGAAATCCAACCTCCGAAATCCGAAATAAATCACTACTTTTGCGGCGTGAACAAGGGACTTAACAACACCGTTTTCCCATCCTATTTTCACGGCGCACCGCACCGGATAAGCCGCGTTTTTAACCATTCAATTTACTTAATAAATGACTTATTTCACCAAATTACCGGCCATATTATTATTGGCTGACGGTACTGTTTTTTATGGAAAAGCCGCAGGCAAAATTGGTACAACCGCCGGCGAAATATGTTTTAATACCGGCATGACCGGCTACCAGGAGGTTTTTACAGACCCATCCTACTTTGGGCAGATAATGGTAACTACCAACGCGCATATTGGTAACTATGGCATAGCCAATGAGGAAGTTGAATCCGGCAATATCCAGATAGCCGGTTTGGTTTGTAAAAATTACAACATAGCCTACAGCCGCAAACAGGCCGACGAGTCTATACAGGATTATTTTCAGGAGCAAAACATTGTAGGTATTTCTGATATTGATACCCGTCAACTGGTGCGCCATATCCGCGATAAGGGAGCTATGAATGCCATCATCTCATCAGAGATACTGGATATCGAGGAACTTAAGGTTAAACTGGCCGAGGTACCATCAATGGATGGGTTGGAACTTTCATCTAAAGTAAGCACAACCCAAACTTACACCATAGGCAATGAAAAAGCACCTTACCGTGTTGCTGTGCTTGACCTGGGTGTAAAAAAGAATATCCTCCGCAACTTTGACAGTCGCGAGGTGTATGCCAAAGTTTATCCCGCGAAAACCACTTTCGGCGAAATGGAAAAAGACTTTGCACCTAACGGTTACTTTATATCAAACGGTCCCGGCGACCCGGCTGCTATGCCTTACGCGGTAGATACCGTAAAAGAGATATTAGATGCTGACAAACCCCTGTTCGGTATTTGTTTGGGTCACCAGTTGCTGGCACTGGCTAACGGCATTCCAACTAAAAAAATGTTTAACGGTCATCGTGGTTTGAACCACCCGGTTAAAAACATCATAATTAACCATTGCGAAGTAACATCGCAAAACCACGGCTTTGGCGTGGTGCCTGATGCTGTACGTGCATCTGATAAAGTGGAGATAACCCATGTTAACCTGAACGACCAGTCAATAGAAGGGATACGCGTTAAAGGTAAAAAAGCATTCTCGGTACAATATCACCCTGAGTCATCTCCGGGACCGCATGACAGCCGCTACCTGTTTGATGATTTTATTAACCTAATGAAGTAATTTGTTTTTTGCAATTACCTGAGAGTAAAATAATTATCTTTGTGGCTATTATTTAGATGAGAATGAGAAAACAATTATTGTTACTGTTGCTAATAGCCATGTGTGTATGGTCATGTTCAAAAAACGGTCCTGAAGATAAAGTAACACCTACTCCTACCCCTACAGCTGTTGATAGCGCAGGTTTCGCTTCGTTTAAAATTGAGGCAAAAAACAACAGCGGCAAAATTGCAGCTGATTTAAATTGCACCGTTACCGGCGACTCCATAATAGCTATTGTTCCGGAAATGACCCAGAATAACAAATGGGTAGTTACTTTTGACACAAAAAAAACGGGCACTGTTGTAAAGGTTAATGATACTTTACAAACCAGCGGCACAACAGTTACCGATTTTTCAAGGCCGGTAATTTATTCGCTTACATCAGCCACCGGCGCGGTTAAAAATTATACCGTTAAACTAAGGGTTTTTACAGGTTTACCTGTACTCTATTTAACTACCACAGGCCCTGTAGTTTCAAAAGACACCTATGTTAAAGGCAAGATCGATATTGACCCTAATGTTGATGTGGAGCAACCCATTAATCATATATCATTACAAATAAAAGGCCGCGGTAATTCAACCTGGGTGCTGTTTCCTAAAAAACCCTACCGTTTAAAGTTTGATGCCAAAGCTGCCTTTTTGGGTATGCCTGCCGCCAAAAACTGGGTTTTGTTAGCTAATTATGACGACAAAACGTTAATGCGTACAAAAATTGCATTTGAATATGCCCGGCGTATAAAATCAGATTTTGCACCACAAAGCCGCTTTGTAGAGGTGGTAATGAATGGCGAGTTTTTAGGAAATTATTTACTAACCAGCCAGGTAGAAGTACAAGAAAACAGGGTTAATATAACTGAACTTAAAGCGGCATCAACGGATATAACAGGTGGTTACCTGGTTGAAATAGACAGCAAACTGGATGAAACCAACTGGTTTAGAACCACTTTAAAAAACCTGCCAATGACCATTAAAGAGCCTGAGGAAATCACCGCCCCTCAGTTAGCTTATATAAAGGATTACATGAACAAAACCGAGGCAGCGCTATATTCTGCCGACTGGAAAGATCCCAATATTGGCTACGCGAAGTATATAGATGCCGAATCGTTTATGCGCTGGTACATGGTGAACGAAACGGTAAAAAATCAGGATTCGTGGGATTTTAGCAGTGTATTTTATTACAAGAATGTAAACGGTAAATTAAGCATGGGCCCGGTTTGGGATTTTGACCTGAGCGGCGGTAATTGCAATTATTCTCCGAGTCAGTACTTTATAGACTGGTATACCCGGAATGGCCTGTGGATGATACGCTTAGCGCAAGATCCGGCCTGGAACTTTAAATGGCGGGCCAAATGGGCAGAAGAACGCCCCAAAGCAACCTCGCAGATATTTTCAGATATAGATTATTATTCAAAATATCTTCAATTATCTGCAGCGCAAAACTTTAAAAAATGGCCCACTCTTGATCAATACGTATGGCCAAATGTGGTGTGGCTGGGTACATATGATAAGGAAGTGCAATACTATAAGGCGTTTATGACGCAGCGGGTTGCGTGGATGGATGCTAATATCAACAGTTATTAATAAAATGCCCCAACCAGGGGCATTTTTACTTATATACCTATACTAATTATAAACAAAAAACGTGGGCCTGCTGTTATGGTGTAAATTTTGCCCATGAGTAACACTTCCCAAACCGCCCTGCTTAAATTTTTCGCCGACCATTTAGACCGCATTTACTGTGGCAAACAACACTTGGTTGATAGCTTGCCCGCCCTTGCCAACCAAGCCCACTTTAACGACCTTAAACTGGCTATTTTAGAGTTGCGCGACGATGTACGCAACCAGATAGACAGAATGAACGAGATATATGCCTTGCTGAAGCTTGAACGCAATGATGAAGGTTGCGTTGGCATGACCGCCTTGTTACAGGAGATGTTTGAGGGTATAGACACACATAAAGTTGATAAACCACTTTGCGATCTTTCACTGATATTTTACCTTCAAAATATCGAAAGTATTGAAGCTACATCCTTTCAAATGTTGCGGCTTACTGGTTCAAAATTAAATAACGAAGCTGTAGATCAGCTATTAAAAGAAAATTTTGACGAAGCCAAAGACGACCGTGGCTTGTTGCTGCAGATAGGCAAAAAATTCCTGGCATTAACAGGCCTTAACAATTAAAAACAGCGTCTTACCAAACACGTTTATATTATTTCTGACCTAACGAATGCAGTCGCCATATTAACAGAAACATAATATAAGTGCCCTTTTTTTCATGCTTTGCTAACCTCATCTACAAATAGAGGCGGTAAATTGCCCTCAATTAAATGTTCCTTAACAACGGCTAATGAAAAGGATAAGAGTCGCATTTTTTGCCGAAATATTAGAAAAGGACCTGGACGGTGCAACACGCACCATGTTTCAGTTGATAAAGCGGATAGACCCGCGCCGCTTTGAGTTTTTATTTATTTGCGGTGTAGGTCCCGATGAATTATATGGCTTTGAATGCTTTAAAATACCTACAGTAAATTTACCTATCAACTCAGGCTACTCCATGGCCTTGCCCGGCCTGTATTATTACAAACTGAAATACAAGCTGGAAGCATTTAATCCTGATGTAATACATATTGCTACCCCATCACTGCTGGGCAGTTTTGCGGCTAAGTACGCTGCCCAACGCGCAATACCCGTTATTTCCATTTATCACACGCACTTTATAGCCTACATTGATTATTATTTAAAACATGCGCCGTTCCTTATCAAGGCGGCAAAATCCTTAACCGCCGGCGGACAACGGGCGTTTTATAATAACTGCGATAAAATATATGTGCCGGCCGAAACTATAAAAACCGAACTTATAGCGTTGGGTGTTGAGGCGCACCGGATGACGATATGGAAACGGGGGATAGACACCCGTTTATTTTCGCCTGCGAAACGCGATACGGCTTTGCTTTACGGAGTTACGGGAAACACCTACCCCACTATTATATTTGCAAGCCGGCTGGTTTGGGAAAAAAACCTGGAAACCCTTATTGCCATTTATAACCACGCCCGGCATATTGCATTAAAGGTTAACTTTTTAATAGTTGGCGATGGTATTGCCAAAAGCGCGTGCGTACAAAGCATGCCCGATGCTGTTTTTACCGGCAAGGTTGACCACGAGACATTATCGGTTCTTTATGCCTCTGCTGATCTATTTTTGTTTCCGTCCGTATCAGAAACATACGGCAATGTAGTGCTGGAAGCCATGGCCTCAGGCCTGCCTTGCATTGTGGCCGATGGTGGCGGCGCGCGCGATTTTATAACACACGGAGAGAATGGCTTTAAGTGCATCCCGCACGATGCTTCAGACTACATAGAGAAAATAAAAATGCTATTGCAAAGCGTAGCGCTAAGGCGACAATTTGCAGAAGAGAGCCTCAATTTTAGTTCAAATTTTAAATGGGAGCACCTGGCTGAAATTTACTTTAACGACTTGCATCAGATGTCTGATGTGATAACCCCTCAATATCAACAGCTTTAATTAATCACACTAACGCTAACTAAATAATTATAGTAATAGCGATAAATATTGTGATGGCTGTTTGGCACTTTTGTAAAAAAACTAACCATCTGTTTATGACACTTGTTAAAGCCTACGCGGCGCAAGCCGCAGATCAAGCACTTGCTCCCTACTCGTTTGAACGCCGCGAACCCGGCCCCGATGATGTGGAAATAAAAATATTGTATTGTGGCGTTTGCCACTCAGACATTCATACGGCACGCAACGAATGGGGCGGTACCGTATACCCGGCTGTACCCGGCCACGAAATTGTAGGCACAGTAACCCGTACAGGCGCTGATGTAACGCGTTTTAAAGTTGGGCAAACTGTTGGCGTTGGTTGTTTTGTAGATTCGTGCATGCATTGCTCCAACTGCGAGGGCGACCTGGAACAGTATTGCGAAAACGGCAACACACAAACCTACAACGCCCCCAGTCAGGATAAGAAAACCATTACCAAGGGCGGCTATAGCAGCCACATAGTTGTGCGGGAACACTTTGTACTAAATATTTCTGATAAACTACCATTAGCCAACGTAGCACCCTTATTATGCGCAGGTATTACAACCTACTCGCCCATGAAACACTGGGGCGTTAAAGCGGGCGATAAAGTGGCCGTAGTAGGTCTAGGCGGATTGGGCCACATGGCCGTTAAACTGGCGGCTTCATTTGGTGCCGAAGTTACTATGCTAAGCCGCTCTGAAAGCAAAAGGCAGGATGCTGCCGAACTTGGGGCCAAACATTTTGTTTTAACCACCGATAAGGACCAAATGGCTACGGTGGGCAGAACATTCAATTTTATAATTGATACGGTATCTGCCGATCATGATTATAATGAATACCTTAACCTGCTCAAGTCTGATGGCGTAATGATTTTGTTGGGTGCCCCCGCAAAACCTATCCCTGTGTCTGCCTTCCCTTTGCTTATGGAACGCAGAAGCCTGGTAGGGTCATTAGTAGGTGGTTTAAAAGAGACCCAGGAAATGCTGGATTACTGTGCCAAACACAATATTACATCAGACGTTGAAGTGATAAGCATGGACCAAATTAACGAAGCATACGAGCGTACATTAGCAGCTGATGTTAAATATCGCTTTGTTATTGATATGAGTACGTTGTAAAGGATGGCTGTAGTTGGAATTCATAAACCCGATATTTAGCTCATGTCATCTCGACCTAAGGAGAGATCTATACACGCGCTAGCATGGCGGAATAAAATATGTATAGATCTCTCACTATCGTTCGAGATGACAATTCTGGAATGGCTCACCACGAACCCCCACCTATACCTCTGCTCCTCTTGTGTATTGCGCTATCTTTCGATATAACTCGTCCGGGTTAAAGGGCTTGCTTATATAATCGTTCATGCCTACAATAAATGCCTGGTCTTTAATGTCAAGCATTGCAGAAGCTGTAAGTGCAACTATAGGCAGCTTTTTATATTTTTCATCGGGCAGGTTCCTTATGGCGGTTGTTGTTTGATAGCCGTCCATTTCGGGCATCTGCAGGTCCATTAATACCATGTCATAGTCGCTGTTCTGCACCAGCATAAGTGCTATCTCGCCATTCTCGGCAACGTCGCACTCAATGTCCCACAATCTCATGTACTGTTTAGCCAGTATAACGTTTATCTGGTTATCTTCGGCTATCAGCAGCTTAACACCTTTAAGGCTTTTGGTCTCAACGTTATACTCATTGTTTTTATGATCAGCAAAGTTCTTTTCGCTGTTCTTCATATCCAGGCTAAAGTAAAAAGTAGACCCGCGTCCAAATTCGCTCCTCACCTTGATCTGGCTCCCCATTAACTCCAGCAAACGCCTGGTTATGGTAAGGCCCAAGCCTGTTCCGCCAAATTTGCGGGTAGTTGCCGAGCTGGCTTGTGTAAAGCTCTCAAATATATGGTCAATTTTTTCAGGCTCAATTCCAATGCCGGTATCGGTAACCTCAAAATCAATAGTAGTAATACTATCTGTTTTACTGGTAAGCGAGGCTGTAATTGTCACCTTACCCGCTTTAGTAAATTTAACCGCGTTACTTATCAGATTGGTGAGTATCTGCCCCAACCTTACCGGGTCACCCTTAATAGCAGTGGGCAGATCTTCGTCTATGAACAGTTTTATCTGGATATCTTTTTCAGATGCCTTTTGCAGCAGGGCCAATCTGATATTGCTGATGAGCTCTTTCAAATTAAAATCCGCCTCTTCAAATTCTATCCGTCCTGCCTCTATCTTACTAAAATCCAGAATATCGTTTATCAGCACCAAAAGGTTCTCTGCCGAAAATTTGAGCATTTTTATATACTCCATCTGATCTTCGCGAGGATTCAGTTGCTGCAACAAATGCGTAAAGCCTATCACCGCGTTCATGGGCGTGCGTATCTCATGGCTCATGGTAGACAGAAACTGCGCTTTGGTCATGGCAGCTTTTTCGGCGACGTCCTTTGACTCTATCAGTTGCGCTTCCAGCTCCTTTGCCTTTTCTATCTGCAACTGCAAAAACTTGATAATGGTTATCAGGTCATCGTCTGATTGGTGCACATCGGCAACAGCATCAGGCGTAAGCGCGCTTATGGCCTTTTTAATTTCGGATATGGATTTATGCTTTATCTCATTCTCTTTAAGCAAAAAGCTATTAACCTCCTGGTACTCGCGCTCGCTAACCGTGAATGCATGCTCAGACAGCTTTTTTGATTTCTCAAAGGAGTTATACGAGTTACTTACACTTTCCAGAAATTTCTGCAAAGCCTCATCATTCAGATCATGATCAGGTATGAATTTTTTTATCTGTTTGCTTAATATATTATGGTATTCCATCCCGGTGCGGCGCTGTAAAATTCAGATCAGGTTAAACTTCGGTAAAGGTAGTAACTGTCATAGTTTGATTATGCAGTTCGCATTGCACGCTCTCATTAAACGGCGAGATCTCGCCATAGCTATAAAACCCGGTAATGGTTGCGTTTTGTCCCAAAATTTCTTTGGCAGCATCCAGCTCTTCATCCGTTCTCTCCTGTAATATGAGTTTACGTCCCACGCAACTTACCAAAATAGCCAGCTCGGGCTTGCTGTTCTCTATGTCAGCAAACGCGTTGTTTGCCGCTTTGGATGATGCCTCAATTATCTTATCAAAATTAGCCTTCATCAGTCTTACCTTGCTCCCTTCAGGCAGGTTACCGGCAAAAGTCATAGATTTTTGCTCCTCATCTATGCTTAAAATCGTTCTTACCACATTTTTATCATCGCCGTTCATCCGCAATGATAAAGGGAACAACAAGGCAGAGCCCGGCAATTCTTTCACATAATCGCCCAGGTATTTTTTATACAGGTCAAGCGCGTTATCGCCATCAATCTCAAATAAAATATTCTGACTTGATTTGGTGATGGTACGCTCAGGGCCAAACTCGTCCCAGCCGCCAACAGACCCATGCCCCACCTTAATATTTTTACCGTAAAAGCCTATAGCAATTACGTTACCCTGCGAAGGCACCTGGTTAATGCCTGTATAGGTTTTTTCAAACCTGGCGGCATCGCCGGCCAAACCGCCGGTAATTGGCACCTGGTGTTTGTTGTCTTTATTTAAACCCGCAACCAGTTCGCTGCCGTTTATAAAAGTACCATCAGATATAATGAACACGCAGCTCAGATCAGCACCAGAGAGCTTGTCCATTAAAAACACACCCGTATCAAAGCTGTTAGCATGGTGCTTAATGTTTGTTTTAACAGAACTTATAGTGGTTTTTTCAAACTGAATAGCAGTAACTACCGCGCTATCATCATAAACGGCATTGTCTAATATCTCGCCGGCTGTTGAAGAAAACACAATATCAGCATTTGGATAGGCCGATTTTAAATGACCATAGATCTCAGGCTTTTTTATCGTATCAGATGATCCAAACACTAAAACCAACTGGCTCTTTCCGGCATCCAGATCTGAAGGAAAATCCTTCCAGCTATTGCCAACAAAATGGTGTTGTCTTGTCTTCATTGCGTAAGGCTTTAATATAGTTTAATAACAGAGTGTTATTTTATAAATCTACAAATAATTTTATTTGATAAAATAAAAAAACTGCGTTTAAACATTAAAAAAATAGCATTTATAGCACCTATTTATGTAAACAACTGGTTTAAAGTTATTTACTTTATTAAGTTATTTTCAAGAAAAGAAAAATAATTAATTGGCGACCAGCAATGGCTTACTCGCCCACATGCTTTTTAACCAGTGCCAAAAGCACTTCAAGGTCAAAAGGCTTGTGCAGGTAGCCGTCGGCAAGGCCAGCCTCGGCAATCTCCTTTATGTTGCTTACCGCTGATATAATAATTACCGGGATGTGGCTGGTATCGGCATTGCTTTTTAACTCCCGGCTTATCTGCTGACCGTTAACATCGCTTTTCCATTCGGTAAGCCAGTTATCCAGCAGCACCATATCGGGCGCTATCTTGCTAAACGATTTAAGTATCCTGGAATCTTCAGAAGTTGTAACATCATAACCGCCTTCCTCCAACGCATACTGGATAGCTTCTCTGATGTCTCTATCATCCTCAATAACTAAAATTTTCTTCGCCATAGTAGTTTAAGCCTAATACACGTTTGTTTCGGGGTATCAACGGTATTAATTGAATAACCCTTTACAGCAGAAAATTGTTTTTGATTATGCTAAAATTTAGCCTTTGTTATTATAGCAAAAACGGCAACGCGGCTCGTAGCTTTCCTTTTCGCCCAGCAACACCCTTTCGCGGCCCGGCACCAGCCTGTAGGAGTACAGCGCGGGATTACCGCATTTAACACATACGGCGTGTACTTTAGTTACAGTCTCGGCAATGGCCATCAGCGCAGGCATGGGGCCAAAGGGGCGGCCCTTAAAATCCATATCAAGGCCGGCTGCTATAACCCTTACACCTTTGTTGGCCAATGAGGTGCAAACCTCGGGCAGGCCGGCATCAAAAAACTGCGCCTCGTCAATACCAACCACCTGGGCATGGCCCACCAATAATAATATTTTCTCGGCCTTATCAACAGGGGTTGAGGCCGCAGCTACGGCATTATGAGATACTACGTCGTTCTCATCGTACCTGACATCAAGCAGGGGTTTAAAAACCTTTACGCTCAGGCGGGCGTAGCGCGCACGGTTTATGCGGCGGATTAGCTCTTCCGTTTTCCCAGAAAACATAGAGCCGCATATCACCTCAATCCCCCCTCCTGATTCGTTCTTCCTGCTAAAAATCTCGTCGCTAAGCTGCATTCCAATGGTTTGTGTGGGCCTAATATCAGAATTTAATGCTTAATTTTGATAGATTTTCCACAATACACGCTATGAGGCAAAAGGACGTATTCAATAAAATAGGAGTAATTTTAAAAGAGCTTAACGACCAGTACAAATACCTTGAGGTTAATCCGGATGACATGAACAGCCTTGAGCTGGAACTTTTTGTTGCCAATGCTCATTTTTTGACAGACCATGCCGAAATACTCAATAAACTCAACCTGCAAATAATTAACACTAAACCAGCGCTGCCCCCTGCCAAAGAAGAGCCGAAGAAAGAGGAACTTAAAAAGGAAGAGCCTAAAAAGGAAGAACCAATATCCGAAGAAAAATATTTTGAACCCGTAGTGCGCCAGCCTTCAAAAAAACAAAGCGCGGCAAATAACAAGGCAGAGGAACTGCCTGTAGTAAATTTTGAGATCGAACCATCGGCAGAACTAATTGCTGATGAAGAACCTGAAATTATACGCCACGAACTTGATGTTGAAGAAATACCCGATTGGGACGAGGAAGAAACGGCAATTGAAGAGGAACCGATAGAGGAAATAACTATCGAGGAGGAAGAAATTTTACCTGCCGATGCAGAACCAGAAGTAGTTGAGCCGGTTGCAGCATTGCCCGAGCCGGTAAAACCAACGCCGGAGCCTGCCGCGCCACCCGCAGAGCAGCCTAAAGATAAAGACGAAGTGCTGACCATTAATCAGCGCATGTCTGCACAGTTAAACAAGGGCGGCGTTACAGACCAGCCTGCCGGACAGCCGGTAACCGACCTTAAGCAGGCCATCAGTTTAAATGATAAGCTGCTTTATATAAAAGACCTATTTAACGGCTATAACCTGGCCTATAGCGAAGCCATTGAGATATTGAACCGGCTTGGCTCTTTTGCAGATGCTGAACGCTTTTTAAGCAAAAATTATATCGCCAAAAATAACTGGGAAAGCAAGGCAGATACCGTAGCCAAGTTTTACGCTGTGCTGAAAAGAAGGTACTTGTAATTAAAGATTATTGTCATCTCGACCTAAGGAGAGATCTATACACATGCTAAGCACCACGCAATATAGCTGTATAGATTTCTCGCTGCCGCTCTAAATGACAAATTGGATAGTATTATTTATCTGCCATGTTAATATGTGAGTAAAACAACGCTTGCAGCAATCAATTTTATTAAATAATTTTATATCGAAATATACATACCAACAATGAAACGCCTGATAGATCTTTTTAAAAATAAATTCTTCCTGGTTACAGTTGCCTTTGTTGTGTGGATGACATTTTTTGATAAAAACGATCTGCTGTCTCAATACCAATATCAGCAACAGGTAAGCAAGCTGGAGCAGGAACGCGATTTCTACAAAACCGAGACCGACAAAGTAAGTAAAGACCTTGACGAGCTTACCTCAAACCCCCAGCAACTTGAAAAATTTGCCCGCGAAAAATACCTTATGCGCAAAGACAATGAGGATGTTTTTGTGGTAGTGAAAGAAAAGGTAGCCGAGTAATCCGTACCAACCCAACCATTTTTGTCATTTCGATAGAGCCTGGAGAGCTTAAGCGGCGGCGCGAAAGAGAAATCTTTTCGAAGCGATCTGATACCTGCAGCTTACGCAGCACAAGTAGTAATTGCACACTATCCCTCCCTACTTACCTGCACCGGCGCGGTAATGTTATTATCAATAATACTTGTATTCGTAGGTTATGGCGCTTGCCAGGTAGTATTGGCCGCTAAAGCTTTTAAAAACGTTTTTGGTTTGTATCCTTCCGTCAAAATCAAATACGGTTTCTATCTTAACTGAAGCGCCCAGGTAGTCAGTTTGTATATCTTCTATTACCCGGTCTTTAAAATCGTATTTATAGGTATGGGTTTCGTTTACGTAAACGGTACCGGGCGTATAAGTATTACTATAAGTAATTTTGGTAAGGTTTTTATGCGCGTCGTACTCATAGGCGTTAACCGATCCACCCTCGTCTGTTTCTTTAGTCAGTAAGTTGGCGGCATTATACTCATAGGTATAGGTGTAGCCGTTGGGGTTTGGCGGAGGCGGGTTGCGTCCATAGCCCGGCCTGTAGCTAAAAAACGTCGCCTTTATTTTGCGGTTCTGGCTATCGTAAAAGTATACTTCCTTTCCTGCTAACGATTTTACCATGTAATTATCACCATAATAAATATCAACCTGCGTTAATAAATTATTGGTGTATTTATATTCGTTCCGCGTTTCGCCCGCATCCTTGGTTTCAATTAAACGGCCATCCTGGTAAGTGTAGGTTTTGGGATTAAAATAATTGGACTGGTTGTATATTAACGCTCCTTTTACCGAACTTATCAATCTCCCCTCCTCGTCAAAAACCTCCTCATCAGCAATAAACCTTTGTCCGTACGATGGCCCTTCAGCAGGTACCATGTAGCCGGTAATAGATCTTATTTTTTTGTATGAGTTAGAGTTGCCATCCTTTTTACAGCCCGAAAGGCCAAATATTATAAAGGCGGTAAGTAGTATGCCGAATTTCATACGGAGGTTTAAGTTTTTTATTAATAATTAAACAAATATAACAGAACTTAAAGAACTGGGGAAATAAAAGGTTTGTTTTGCTAACAATTCATCGTGGCGGGTTTTACAATCGGCAGCGCGACTTTGAAGGTGCTGTGACAGCAGGTGGGTTGTCATGGTGAGCCTGTCGAACCATAGCGGGCAGGCCCTTTTGTTGCGTATCTCGTAATTATCTTAAAAATATAGTCCAAACAAGATGGGCGTTTCCCTGCGGGTCAGGCTTTCCGCTCATACGCCTGCAGGCCTTAGGCGCAGGCCGGTATCCGCTTTAATCCTTTACGCAAAATAGTTCATAATATACCCGCCGTCAATTTCTCTCAATACGACAGCGGGCTTTAGAATTAACTCATATGATTTTGAATTGCCTTCCATATCTTTTCAGCTGGTTCGCGGACCTCAACTGCTACACTATTCAAAAAGTTAGCATCATTATAAATAACGATTGCTTGAATTGCAACATATAAGGGCTTAAAAGTAATGTCATAACCTGTTTTTTGAAAGATATTTAATAAACCCTCACCGTAATTTAATTTAATAATTACTGCTACCGCTCTATACCAATCGTCAATTGTTTGAGCAGGAATAGTTTCATCGACAAATTCTAATGCTTCAATTAGATATTTCTCTGCTATGCCCTGATTTTTATCATAATATGCAAATAACGCCTTATTCAAAAGGTAACTATCTCTTAATTCTCTTCCTTCTTTTAGTCTTTTGAATAATTCTTTCGCTTCCTCCAAATTATCCATCTTGTCTCGCAACAGAAAGACAAGATTATAATTTGCTATTTCATCAACTGAATCGATCTCAATAGCTTTTTGATACGATTTCCTTGCCAGTTGATAATCTTTGAGATAGTCACTATTTAGATTGCCGACAATATTCAAAAGTGTACAATTGTTCGGAGAAATTTTCAACGCTTTATTGAAACAGTCTGCTGCTTGTAAATAATCTCCTATATTATTCATATAAATGTTACCCAACGTTATCCATAATTTCAGATCTTCCGGGTCCAATTTTACCGCGGATGTCAATGCGTGTTTTGCTTTATCATATAGACCCAAACTTTCGGCATATAAATATCCTAAATTTCTCCAAGCATCTGCATTGTTTTTATTTAGCTCCACAGCTTTTAGAAATGCTTGCTCAGCGTCTTGATACCGATTTCTTAAGACATAAAATACACCAAAATTGTTCCAGGCGCTTGCGGATTTAGAGTCAAGTTGCACAGCTTTTTGAAAGAAATCTTCTGCTTCTATTGTCGCATTAGAATCTTTTGATTTTAGCTCACCCATTCCGATATAATTATATGCATACTTAGGATGCAAGGCAATCCCTTTCTTGAACAGATCTTCCGCTTTTTGAGCATCCGGCAAAAAATATAAATATAAATAACCAAGCGAAGTCATTAACTCAGTCTGTTGAGGAACCAGCTTAAGGCCTTTTTTTATGATGCTTTCTGCCTTTTTATAAACTTTCAAATCATACATGTAAAGCAAACCCAATTGTAGATATATGCTCCATGTATCTTTAGACAATTTAAGAGCTTTAATAAAAGCGTCCTCAGATAAAGTAAAATTCTTTCGGTATCTGTAAAGTATACCCAAATGATACCAATTAATATAGTCATCATCGTTAATTTCAATTGCCTTTTTAAATACAACCTCGCTTTTGTCAAAAGCATTAAGACAATACTGGTATAACCGCCCAAGATCTGTATAGTAATTACCTTCGTCAGGTTCAATTTCTATTGCGCGCTTTAGGAGATTTTCGGCCTCCTCCAGGTTTTCTTCTTTATCAATATAAATGTTTGCTAAAGAACTCAACGCGTTAGTTAACTCCTTATTATAACTTATCGCCTTCTTCAATGCAATTTGTGCGCTTTCCAAGTCTTCTTGCTCGTACAAAATTTCTCCTATTCCACTCCATGCTAGTGCATTATCCGGATCAATAGTCAATACTTTCCTAAAAGCTTTTTCACTTTCTATTAAGTCTCCTTTAATATAAAATTGCAATTGACCAAATGTTATCCATAAAGAAATGTTCTGATCATTTATTCTTAACAATTTTTGTAATACGGCCTGCGCATTATCAGCTTGCTGATTTTTTAAGGACGTATTCAACTCGTTAAAAAGCTCTAAGGTTATGTCTTCCGGAATTGAGAATTCATTCAATAAATTCTTGTCGTGTAATGACATTTCAAATAGCTCGTTAAAGCCTTTTCTCCTCAATTTAGAACGCAGATCGGTATCGTTCATTGCGTCAGCAAGTGCTAAATCCAAAGCAATATGGTCTGCATTCCTGCTTTTACAAGACATGCGCGACAGCGCCAATTCCTTCAGGTCACTTCCATAAAAGGACTCTAAAAATTTTGTTAGACAATAAAGCTCTCTTTTTTGGCGCCGACTACTGCGTCGCATTAAATACCAAATATTAAAAAAACGTTCGCTTACTTCTAAGGCACCACCTTTTGATTTATATGCATCTATTTTTTGTAACCAACCTATCTCGATCAACCTTTTAGTCTGGGGCGATAATTGTGGGTTATCAAGCATAGTTGCTTCACGAAGTTTCTTTAATGTCATAGGGTCCCAATTTAGAGCGACTGCGTCGAGAACCACTTGCAATTGTGGAGACAACTCATCAAAGCGTGCTTTATAAAGTGGGGTTACCAAATCCAATAAGGCATCAAGATCGTTTTGCAGTTCATCGCTAAAACCACTTTGTATTAACGGAAACAAAATTGCTAGAGTCCTTGGAGTTCCTCCTGTGAGTTGATAAAGTGCGTGTAGGCGTGCCTTTTTTTGAAAAATCTCCTTTAATATTTTTTCATTACCTGTCAACCTAGCGAGGTTAGATAACACGTCAAGACTTTCTTCAAATGTCAACTTTTTTAGATAACTAATTTGAAAGGCATCATAAAAAGGCGCTTGGTAGTCTACAGTGGCGTCTACAGTAGATGAACTTGCGCTTACAAGAATTGGAGCGCCTTTGCTCATAAGTATAGCTCGCAGTTGGTGTTGATCTTCCTTCGTTATTTTCGAAAAAATCAGATCAAGATTGTCGACTAACAAAACAGGCCTCCGGCCAATTTTTCTTGCCCAATCGTCAAACATCTTATAGGCGATCTCTTGATCCAAGTGGGGGTCTCTTGACAATACACTAATATCGTTATCTAATTCTACTAATTGATTTGTCTTTCTTTCTTTATCTAAAGCATCAGCAAGTGCGTCTAGACAATTCAACCAAAATTTCGATAATCGGTCAATATTATATTGCTCCTCAGGAAAAGATAAGGGAATGAAATTATTTTGATAAGATGGTTTACGTATTTCAGCAGCAAGTCTGCTAAGCAATGACGATTTACCCATGCCACGCTGCCCTATTATTAAATAATGTTGCGGAATAGAATCAGGTGTTTCTGAAACTATTTTTTTTAACAGCAGATTAAAAAAAGGTATGCGTGCGACAAATATATCTTCAATTTCACGGTCAGATAATCTACCTGGGTTAAAAAAGCCTATTTTATTAAGTGGGTGTAATACTTTCATCTTACAAATCTTTCGAACCAAAAATCTCTAAGTAATGGTGAGCGAAACCGGTATAATCCATTATCCTCAACCAAATACCCATCATTTTTTAACATATAAATTAGCTTACGCACAATTTCTTCAGCATCGTCTATATCAAGTCCAGATGCCGTTGTTGCATTAATTAGATTAGCCCTAGAAACGCCACTTTTATCCTGACAAGTTAATTTTAATAAAGCGAAAACGTATTTCTTTTGATAACCATACTGATTTTCGATACGCTCAATCCACGTATTGAAATGATTTTCCGTTATTATTTGAGCATAAGCATACTGAGAAATTTTTCTATCAATAGGTACATTCTCTATATTGACCAAATAATTTAACTTGTCAAACATGATTTGTAAAAAGAAAGGGAGGCAGTAATCTAATAATCCCACAACATCTTTAGCTATTTCTTTAGTAACATCTAAATTATTTGATCTTCCCAGATTAAGCAACATACCTATACTTTCATTATGCGAGAATGATTTTAAACGGTAATCACTGATGTCATTCATTGTGTCACTAATACCATGTTGATGTGTAAAATTTTCTATTCCTACCGAACTACAATAAATCCATTTTATTCGAGAACGTCCAACAATTCTCAGACTTCTCAGCCAATGCAAAAAAGCAGATACGTTTCTTTTGCCATTTTCATCTGCATTTAATATTACGTTGAGCAAAACGGTCAATTCGTCAAAAAATATAAGCGTCGGTTTGCGGTGATCAAGTATATCTGCAAGTTGCTTGTAAATATCTATTTTGTTTTCCTCCCAACTTAACTCCATTTCAACATCTCCATATTTGAATGATGGCTTAAGCTGCTTAAATAGTGATAAAAAATTGATTATTTGGGTTGAAGCTTGGTCCCACCAAGATAGTTTTCTTAACTCTTCTACAAACCTTTCAATAAAGGCTTGTTCTGAAGTAATTCTTTCTAAGTTAATTGAAATAGTATCCCACCCTTCTCTTTTTGCGATATCCAACAACTTGAGGGCAAAAGAAGTTTTCCCAACGCGCCTTGGAGACGGTAAAATTAGATTGTTACCAGTAGAAATTCTCCCCCAGGCGTAATCAATTTCCGGTTCTCGTCCATAAAAATTATCCCCTTCTACAGGAGGACCAGTAATGTTGTTCATGAAAAATAATTTAATACAAATATATACATTTTTGCATATATACAATAGTGTATATATAATATTTTTATTTTTACATCTCCTCCCCTAGCCTCTTCACCACCCTATGCACCGCCATGCGCGATACACCCATTTCATCCGCAATAAAACGGATGCTACGGCCCTGGCTGTGCAGCAGTTGAATGTGCCGTTCGGTATCGCGGCGGTGCTGCTCGGTATAGGCCATCAGGTGGGCGGCTTCGGCGGCGTTATCAATAAACTCCATTTTTAAAAAGTTAAGCGGCTTAACTACGCGGAACAGGCACACGTTGGCGGTGCCATACAGCTGCTGCCCGCTGCGCTGCTTTATCTGCTTTAAATAGCGCAGGCCGGCCTGGGTTTGGCTTTCGCCAATGGCAAAGGCGCTATCAGCAAAGTTGATGAGCATTTTACTGCCCTGCAAATCGTTACGGGTAATGGGCCGGGCGGGGTTGCGCTTGGGGGTGTGGGCCAGCACCAAAATGCTGAGGCCATATTTTTGCTTAATGGTTTGCAGGTTGCGCATCAGGCTTACGGCCCCGGCGGTGGCTTCGGTACCGGTGCGCAGGCAGGTAATGTTATCAATAATGAGCGTGCGCGCGCCGGTGCTTACCAGCACATTTTCTATAGCGTTGTTCATGTACTCGGCATAGCTGTTAAAGCGCTTTTGCCCGGTGGCGTGGGGGTTAAACACCAGCCGGTAAAAATTATCACTAAAAACATAGCGGCTATGCCGGGTGCTGTACCGTTTTTCGAACTGCTGGGCGCTCAGCTCAAAATCAAAATACAACACCTTTTGCGCCTGGGGCGGGGTTTCAAAGGGATGCAGCAAAGGTTCGCCCTTGCTTAGGGCATCGCCAATTTGCACGGCCAGGATGGATTTGCCCACGTTGGTATCGGCAAACAGGATGCAGAGTTCATCGCGGTACCAAAAGTCGCCAAACAGGCATTGGTTGTCGTGCGGTTGCTCGTCGCTTTGCAGCCATTGCGATGCGGGTTTGATGATAAAGGCCTCGCGGGTATCGGGCGGACGCTCTATTTCCTGTTCCATCTTCTTTTTCTGTTTGGCGCTTAAGGCGCCGCGGGCCATATCGCGAATAAGTTCTATCTCGGCAGGGCGGTGATTGGTGAGTTGGTCGTAGTTCATTTTTTTGAGTTGAAAGTTGTGGGTTGTAGGTTGTAAGTTGTAGGTTGCGGGATTTAGGTTGTGACTGGGATGGTTACAAGGTACGGAGGTTTTTTGTGGGAAGTGGTGACAGTGTTTTGTCAGTATTTGGTTATCAGGGAGTTGTGCTTCTATTGTCGCTTGGTTACCTGCATCGGCAGGCAATTACGCGCTTGGCTTGCCCCGCTCATTTGCCGCGGTGGCTGTTACTTTTGGCTTGATCCAAAAGTAACCAAAAGATCAAGCCAAGCTGATCGCTGCCACTACACAGGCCAGACTCCCGGCCGCGCACCTTGGCGGGCCTTTACGCTTCCTTTAATTTTGCAATATTATCGTTTGGATCGGAACGTCAGCAGATAAGCTTCGGATGAAAGCAGGAAAAACTGATGGCCCTTGCGTGGGCAGGGGCATAGTAATTTTTTGCTGAAGCGTAGGCCAGGTGGGAGCGACAGCGGGGCAAAATTTTACAGCCCGCGGTTTTACCTGATTTGCCGGGCAAAGGCCCTGTGCGGCAAAGAAGCCTCTCTGCTGACTTGATTTTTGGTTCTTTTTATCAAGAAAAAGAACAAAGGCCTCCGCGGCCCTAGCGGGGCAAGCCAGGCGCGTAAGAAACTCCGCGCAATTGTCTGAACCAGGATTATTATTGAAACGAAATTCGTCAGCAGATAAGCTTCGGGTGAAAGCAGGAAAAACTGATGGCCCGTGCGCGGGAGGGGCATAGTAATTTTTTGCTGAAGCGTATGGCCTGTGCGAGCGACAGCAGGGCAAAATTTTACAGCCCGTGGTTTTCCTGCTTTGCGGCGCAAAGGCCACGTGCGGCAAAGAAGCCTCTCTGCTGACTTGATTTTTTGGTTCTTTTTTATCAAGAAAAAAGAACTAAGGCCTCCGCGGCCATAGCGGGGCAAGCCAAGCGCGTAAACGCCTCACCCAGCGACCGGCAAAAGCATTTATTTACGCGCCTGAAAAATTATGAAATGGGACAAAAAAATCATTATTTCATATCACATCTGATTATCAATTAATTAACCAAAATTCACAGCTAAACTTCCTGACGAATAAGTAGTCTCACTTTGTCCCAACCCAAAACTTCAAACTGCTCACTACCAACTTCTTACTAAAAATTCTGTCCCACCCTGTCTCACTTTGTCTCACACTCACGCGGGACAAAACAGCAACTAATCGCTAATCAAGCCATACTAATCAACTAAACTCACTACCTTAGCAATTATGCAAAAGGACGATAAAGGCAGGGCCAACGGCAGGAAGAAGATCTTTGTACTGGATACTTCGGTTATATTGTATGACCATAGCGCTTTCGAGAACTTCCAGGAGCACGACGTAGCCATACCCATACAGGTACTGGAGGAGCTGGACGACAAGAAAAGCGGCAACGATACCCGCAACTTCGAGGCGCGCAGCTTTATCCGCATGATAGACGAGATCTCGCGTAAGGACCTCATTAACCAGTGGCAACCGCTAAACGGCCATAACAAGGGCAGTTTTAAAGTGGTGCTTGATCCGCCCAACCTGGCTAACGATGCCATTACCATCTTCAACTCAGACAAAGCCGACCACCGCATACTGAACGCCGCCCTGGGCCTGCAGCAGGAGTACCCGGATAAAAAGGTGGTGCTGGTATCTAAAGATATCTGCCTGCGCCTCAAAGCCAAATCCCTTAACCTGCACGCCGAAGACTACGAAACCGGCAAGGTGAAGAACGTAGAGGAGCTATACAGCGGCAAAACCGGCATATCCGTTACCGACAAGCTGATCTCCCAACTAAACAAGCAGGATGTGCTACCCGCCGGTGCCGTACCGCTAAACTACAGCGGCAACCACTTTTACCTGCTGCAAAGCAAGAAGAGCAGTGCCGCCGCTTTCTACAACAGTCAGCAGCAGCAGTTGGAGCGTATAACTGATCAGCCTATATTTAACATCTTCCCCAAAAATCCCGAGCAGGCGTTTGCCATCCATGCCCTGCTAAACCCGGATATTAAACTGGTAACCATACAGGGCAACGCCGGTACGGGCAAAACGCTGCTGGCGCTGGCCGGAGCGCTGGAGCAGCGCAAAAACTACCGGCAGATCTTTGTTACCCGCCCCATAGTGCCGCTAAGCAACAAGGATATCGGTTTCCTCCCCGGCGATGTAAAGTCAAAGGTCGACCCTTACATGGCCCCTATATGGGATAACCTGAAGTTCATTAAAGACCAGTTTGCCGATGACGACAAGATGCAAGCCAAGCTGGACGAATTGGTGGTTAACGAAAAGATCTCGGTAGCGCCACTGGCCTTTATCCGGGGACGCACGCTGAGTAAGATCTTCTTCATTGTTGACGAGGCACAGAACCTTACCCCGCATGAGGTGAAGACCATCATATCCCGCGCGGGCGAGAACAGTAAGTTCGTGTTCACCGGTGATATTTACCAGATAGATACGCCTTATTTGGATGCAGAGAGCAATGGCCTGTCTTACTTAATTGACAAAGCTAAGGGCCACCCCCTTTACGCGCACATCACCCTGCAAAAAGGTGAACGCAGCGAGCTGGCTAACCTGGCTAATGAGTTGCTATAATCAGACGCCGTAAAATACCTGGTTATCAGTTTCCAGAGCACTCAGATCCGGTTTCGTCTCAAATATCCCAAACACCGATGCCCCGCTGCCGCTCATAGCGGCGTATAGCGCGCCGGCCTCGTACAGGGCAGCCTTTACCCAACGTATCTCTATGTGGTTTTTGAAGATGTTGGCTTCAAAGTCGTTTTTGATGTATTTTTTCCATTCGCGCACAGGTTCGTAGATCAGGTCGTATAATGAATCTTTTACCGGCGCGGGCTGTATCCCTCTGAAAGCCTCCGAAGTTGATACATGTACCGGCGGCATCACCAACGCTATATGGTAGGCAGAAAGGTCGAGCTTTATAGGCTCAAACTCATCGCCCCTGTCAAAAGCAAATACTGGTTTATTTTCGATGAAGAAAGCGCAGTCGGCGCCAAGTGTGCGGGCATAATCTTGCTGCTGCTCTATGTTCAGGCCTAAATTAAACTTGCCATTCATCAGCTTAATAAAAAACGCCGCGTCAGATGATCCGCCCCCCAAACCCGCACCAATTGGGATGTGTTTATGCAGATGAATACTTACCGGAGGTATGTTAAAATCCTTTTTTAAAAGATGATAGCCCTTAACGCAAAGGTTGTCCTCCATCCTGCCGGGAATATCCAATCCTGATGAGGTGAAACTTAAACTATCGGCTTCAATAACTTCCAGCACGTCATTTATTTTTATGGGATAAAAAATAGTTTCAAGGTTATGGTAACCGTCGGCGCGGCGTTCGGTTATGTTAAGGCCGATGTTAATTTTAGCGTTTGGGAATAATATCATAAAATGGTAAACACGGTGCCTATTTTTAAACATCCGTAGGATACCAAAATTAGTTTATTTTTATTTGTAGTGCAGAAATAGAATTGCGCGAAATAAACATTCACTCAATCACTAATTCAATCATTCAAAATTAAGCTATGAAGCAGTATCTCGACCTAATGCGCCATGTAATGGAAACCGGCACACAAAAGCATGACCGTACCGGAACGGGCACCATCAGCGTTTTTGGCTATCAGATGCGCTTTAACCTGCAGGATGGCTTTCCGTTGGTTACAACTAAGAAACTGCACCTTAAATCCATCATTCACGAACTGATATGGTTTTTGCAGGGCGATACAAATATTAAATACTTAAAAGATAACGGCGTTCGCATTTGGGATGAGTGGGCCGATACTGATGGCAACCTGGGGCCGGTTTATGGCTATCAATGGCGATCATGGCCCACGCCTGATGGCGGAAGCATCGACCAGATAAAGCAGATCATCCATCAAATAAAAAACAATCCTGATTCGCGACGCATAATAGTATCGGCATGGAATGTGGCCGATGTTAACCAAATGGCATTACCGCCCTGCCACTCGCTTTTTCAGTTTTATGTGGCGGATGGGAAGTTGTCTTGCCAGTTGTATCAACGTAGTGCCGATATATTTTTGGGCGTACCATTCAATATAGCATCATATGCATTGCTTACCATGATGGTGGCACAGGTTTGCAACCTGCAACCAGGCGATTTTATACACACTTTTGGCGATGCGCACCTCTATAATAACCATTTAGAACAAACCCGCCTGCAATTAAGCAGGGACCCGCGGGCATTGCCCAACATGAAGATCAATCCGGAAGTAAAGGATATTTTCGATTTTAAGTTTGAGGATTTTACCTTGGAAAATTATGATCCGTGGCCGCATATAAAGGGTGCGGTTGCAGTTTAATATTTACTTGTCATTGCCGGGTAAGAAGTAATCGCAGGTAGAAAGCCCGCATGCATAGTAGCAATTGCTTCGCACCTGCAATGACTTACATAATCAATGTCAAAATCAAATGACCATCTCCATAGTAGTAGCCATAGCCCAAAACCATGCGATTGGCAAGGATAACCAGCTTTTGTGGTACCTGCCAAACGACTTAAAGCATTTTAAAACCATAACCAGCGGGCACACCATTATTATGGGCAGAAAAACTTACGATTCTGTGGGCAAACCATTGCCTAATCGCCGCAATATTGTTATCACAAGGCAGCAAATGGATATAGCGGGTTGCGAGGTGGTAAATTCATTGGAGGATGCGCTGGCTTTGTGTAAAACAGAAGAAGAAGTGTTTATTGTAGGCGGTGCCGAAATTTACCGGCAGGCTATGGCAGTAACTAATAAAATATATCTTACCATAATACACCAAAATTTTGACGGAGATACTTATTTCCCTGATATAGAAGAAAATACCTGGATTGAAATTGAGCGCGAAGATTACCAGCCCGACGAAAAAAACAAGCTCCCTTACTCTTTCGTTACCATGGAGCGGAGGTAACAGCTACTGTCATTATTTTGTTTTAATTTAAAATTTCATGCTAATAAAATTTTGTTAGATTTGCCGTCTTGTTAAAAATGCTATAAACAGCTATAAACTAATTAATTTATATAAAATACCACAATGCAAGGAAAAGGGGTTATTAAATTTTTTGCTATAATACTGGCTTTGGCCTGTATATATCAGCTTTCGTTTACGTGGGTGGCACATAAGGTTGAAAACGATGCCCATATATACGCCAAGGGTGATACTGCCGTTGAAAAAGCCTATCTGGATTCAATTTCAACTCAGCCCGTTTATCCGGTGCTTGGGCATACTTATCAATATTGTTTGGAAAACGAACTTGCGCTTGGTTTGGACCTTAAAGGCGGCATGAATGTTACCATGCAGATATCACTTGAAGAAGTGGTTAGAGCGCTATCTAATAAAAATCCTGATCCGGTATTCAACCAGGCGCTTGTAAACGCAACAGCGGCGATGAAAACCAGCCAGACTGATTATGTAACGCTGTTTGTAAAAGAGTACGAGAAACTTGCCCCTAATGGTAAGTTGGCGGCTATATTTTCAACAAAGGATAATCAGGCTAACTTAAAATACAACGCATCTAACAGCGAAGTTGAAAAATATCTTAAATCAGAATCAGAAACTGCTGTACAACAATCATATACAGTATTAAATACCCGTATTGACCAGTTTGGTGTTACACAGCCAAACATCTCAAGAGAGAAAGCGACAAACCGCATTTTAATTGAGCTTCCGGGCGTTAAAGATCCTGCCCGTGTACGTAAGTTATTATCCGGAACTGCTAAATTGGAGTTCTATGAAACTTTCCAAAGCCAGGAAGTTTATCCGTTACTTAGCAGCATTGATAATTTATTAGCAGCAAAGAACAAAGCAAACGCAAAAGACACAGCAAAAGCAGTTACTGCTACTGATACTACCAAAAAAGACGGACTTGCGTTATTAAATAAAGTTCAGAAAAATGCCAAAGACACTTCAGCAAGCGCTTTAAGGTCAAAAATGGCAAGCGATCACCCTTTATTTAGTATGCTTGTGCCACCTGTTTATGCTGATGCCAACGGTCAGCAGCAATTAGCGCCGGGAGCAATAGCGGGACTGGCTGAGCAAAAGGACATCTCTAAAATAAATGATTTACTTAACAGCCCTGAAGTTAAAAATATCATTCCGCGTAATATGAAGCTTTTGTGGGGAGTTAAACCACGCGAAAAAAGCAAAACATTTGAACTGTACGCAATTAAATTGACCGGTGCTGAAAACGGACCTGTTTTAGCAGGCGATGTTATTAATGATGCCCGTAGTGTTACCGACCAACGTGGTAATCCTGAAGTGGAGATGACCATGAACTCTACAGGTGCCCAAAAGTGGCGTGTTATAACTGCCGAAGCTGCCGCGACAACTCCAAAAAAATCTATCGCTATTGTCTTAGATGATAATGTTTACTCTGCCCCAACCGTACAAAACGAAATATCAGGTGGTATATCTTCTATTTCGGGAAGCTTTACTGTTGATGATACAAAAGATTTGGCCAACGTATTAAAAGCAGGTAGGTTAGATGCTCCTGCCCGTATTATTGGGGAAGACGTAGTGGGCCCTTCATTAGGCGCGCAATCAATTCAGGACAGCTTACTATCATGTTTGCTGGGTTTCATTGTGGTGTTGGTATTTATGATTGCCTATTACAATCGTGCGGGTACCATTGCCGTAATTGCGGTTATCATAAACGTATTTTTTCTGATGGGCGTTCTAACCAGCTTACACGCGGTACTAACAGTGCCCGGTGTTGCAGGTATAGTACTTACATTGGGTATGGCTGTTGATGCTAACGTGTTGATATACGAACGCGTGCGGGAAGAACTCGCTTTAGGCAAATCTTTACGCCTTGCAGTAAGCGATGGTTTTAAACACGCGCTTTCATCCATTTTGGACTCTAACATCAGTACCTTCCTTACAGGACTTATCCTGTTCATTTTTGGTAGCGGCCCTATCCAGGGTTTTGCAACAACGTTAATGATCGGTATTGTTACTTCATTGTTCTGCTCACTATTAATTTCAAGGCTGATGTTTGAATGGCTGCTTGATAAAGGCGGCGATATCAAATTCTCAAATCCATGGAGCTCACATACCTTTAAAAATGCTAACTACGCATTCGTAAAAAATCGTAGCAAGTTCTACATTTTCTCAGGTTTGTTTATTGCAGCAGGCTTTGTATCCATGTTTACACAAGGCTTTAACTATGGTGTAGATTTTCAGGGTGGCCGCAGCTACGTTGTTCATTTCGAAAACAAAAATGTAACGGATGAAGATGTACGTGGCGCTGTTGAAGATGTATTAGGTCGTGGTACGCAGGTTAAAACTTACGGAACAGATAAGTTCAGCATCACAACCAACTACCTGATAGAAGAAAACACAACCGCTACCGACACGAAGGTAGAGCAAACGTTAATTGAAGCCTTAAATAAAAAAGCTGTAACACAAATGTCTAAAAAAGACATTTTGAGCTCACAAAAAGTGCAGGCAACTGTTGCAGACGGTTTGAAAAAATCAGCTGTGTGGACGGTGTTATTCGCCATATTAATTATCGCCGCGTACATTCTGTTACGTTTCCGTAAATGGCATTTCAGTGTGGCTGCAATGATAGCTACGGCTCATGATGCGCTGATGGTACTTTCATTCTTCTCAATATTCAGAAATGTAATTCCATTCTTAGAAATAGACCAGGCATTTATAGCTGCCGTATTGACAGTTATTGGTTATTCAATTAACGATACTGTGGTTGTGTTTGACCGTATCCGCGAGCACCTGCATTTACATCACTCAAAAGCTGATAAGCCGGAAGAAGTTATTAATACAGCAATTAACAGCACGTTAAGCCGTACCATTATTACCGCTTTAACAGTACTATTTGTGCTGATAATATTATTCATATTTGGTGGTGACGTTATTCGTGGCTTCTCTTTCGCGTTATTGATCGGTATAATATTCGGTACCTACTCGTCTATTTGTGTAGCTACCCCGGTTATAGTTGACTTCGGAAAGAAAGACCTGAGATAAACTGACAATCAGTTAACAACAAAAAAGGCTCCGAAGAATATTTGGAGCCTTTTTTGTTATACTATAATTACATAATTCCTTACCATGGATAACACATCAAAATTCCCTTTAGTGGTTATCATCGGCGGCGGTTTTGGCGGCCTTGAGGTAGCTAAAAAACTGGCTGATGCCCCTGTAGAAGTATTAATGCTTGATAAGCATAATTATCACACTTTTCAACCGCTGTTATATCAGGTTGCTACAGGCAGCTTAGAAGCAGAATCTATAGCCTTCTCTCTTCGGAAAAACTTCAGCGGGCAAAAAAACTTCAGATTCCGCATTGCCGAAGTATCAGCCATTGATAGCGAAAATAATTTACTGGATACTACAATAGGCCCCATAGCATATGATTATTTAATTATAGCTACGGGATCAACAACCAACTTTTTTGGCAACAAGGAAATTGAACGGTTTGCCATGCCAATGAAGTCAATACCCGAAGCACTTAACCTTAGGTACCTGATTTTGCAAAACCTGGAGGAGGCCGTAAGAACTACCAATAAAGATGATAGAGCTGCCCTGCTTTCGTTTGTTTTGGTTGGAGCAGGCCCTACAGGCGTGGAACTGGCCGGATCGCTTGCAGAGCTTAGAAACCATATTTTAACGAAAGACTACCCCGAACTGCAAAAAGAAGAAATGAAAGTTTACCTGGTTGACTTTTTGCCGAAAGTTTTAGGGCCATTCTCTGACGAAGGATCAAACGCAGCCAAAGAATTTTTAACAGGCATGGGAGTTGAAGTGCTGTTGAATATGAAAGTGGAAAGCTATGACGGTAAAGAGATAAAGTTTGAAGGCGGGAAGAGCATTAAAACCAGGAACGTGATATGGTCTGCCGGTGTGATGGGGGTTGTTCCTGAAGGTTTAAGTAAAGATAATTTAGAGCGAGGCAACAGGATACGTACAGACGGTTCATTACGCCTTAACGGCTACAATAACATATTTGCCATTGGGGATGTGGCGGCAATGATAACAGATAAAACACCCAAGGGCCATCCCGGCGTGGCGCAAGTGGCCATACAACAAGGCCAGCATGCCGCTAAAAATATATTGCATATTTTAAAAGGTCAGCCTACCGAAGTGTTTGAGTATAATGATAAAGGATCATTAGCCACTATAGGGCGCAACAAGGCTATTGCAGATTTAGGGAAACTCAAATTTCAAGGCTTTTTTGCCTGGCTGATATGGATGTTCGTTCACCTTATATCGTTACTGGGTTTTCGTAATAAAATTGTTGTATTTATTAACTGGGTAGGTAGCTATTTTAGCAATAACGGTGGTACGCGGCTTATCATCCGCGGCTTTAAACGCGAAGAACTTTCAAAAAAAGACGAACAGGTATCGGTGCCTGATTAAGAGTGAATAAATAGCGCGCGACGGGTGTCATCCTGAGCTTGCCGAAGGGTTGAGTACAGAGCCCCCCGTATATCCTTCGACAAGCTCAGGATGACAGCACGCTTTTTTATTACTTTATTCTTTTAAACACAGTAGCAGCCAAAGGCGGAACAGTTACGCTAATACTATTTTCCCTCCCGTGCCAGTTTACGCCTTCGCTTTTTACAGCTATGCTGTTCTTTACATCGCTACCCCAAAAACCGGTAGCATCAGAGTTGAATATTTCTTTCCAGTTACCTGCATACGGCACGCCTACCCTGAAATTATGGCGCGTAACAGGTGTCATGTTCAAAACAATTACCAGATCATTAGCTGCATCATTTCCTTTACGGCCAAAAATCATTATTGAGTCGGTCGCGTTGCCGCCATCTATCCATTCAAACCCATCACCTTCAAACTGCCTTTCGTACAAGGCCGGTTCACTTTTATAAAGCGCATTAAGCGCTTTTACAGTTTCTTTTATACCCACGTGATTAGGATACTCCAGTACATGCCATGGCAGCGAATGCTGATAGCTCCATTCTGTGCCCTGGCCAAATTCGCTGCCCATAAACATGAGTTTAGCGCCCGGATGGGTAAACATGTAGCTATATACTAAGCGCAAATTGGCAAACTGCTGCCATTCATCGCCGGGCATTTTACGCAGCATGGAACCTTTGCCATAAACCACCTCATCATGCGAGAAAGGCAGCATAAAGTTTTCAGTAAAGGCGTATATCAAACTAAAAGTTAACTGGTTGTGGTGATATTTTCTGTTGATAGGATCTTCGCCAAAATATTTAATGGTGTCATGCATCCAGCCCATCATCCATTTCATACCGAAACCTAAACCACCTAAAAACACCGGTCTGCTAACCCCGCTGAAAGAGGTTGACTCTTCGGCAATAGTTTGTATATCAGGATAGTGGCTGTAACAGGCCTCGTTGAATTCCTTTAAAAAGGATATCGCTTCCAGGTTTTCATTCCCGCCAAACATGTTGGGTTCCCACTCGCCATGCTTGCGCGAGTAATCCAGGTATAGCATGGATGCCACGGCATCAACGCGTAAACCATCTATATGGTACCTATCCAACCAAAAAATAGCATTGCTTATTAAAAATGAACGTACTTCGTTACGGCCGTAATTGAATATATACGATTTCCAGTCGGGATGAAAGCCCTTGCGAACGTCGGCATGTTCATATAAATGCGTACCATCAAAACGGTACAATGCATGCGCGTCACCGGGGAAGTGTGAAGGCACCCAATCTAAAATAACGCCTATGCCTTCCTGGTGAAAACGTTCTATCAGCTCCATCAACTGCTGAGGTGTACCGTAACGTGATGATGCAGCAAAATATCCGCTCACCTGGTAACCCCAGCTTGGGTAATAAGGATGCTCTGCTATAGGCATAAACTCTACATGCGTAAAGCCCATTTCTTTAACGTAAGGCACCAGCCTGTCTGCTAACTGCTCGTATGTGTAAAAATCGTCAGGGCTTTCTATATTGCGCGCCCAGGAGCCAATATGCACTTCGTAAACCGAATAAGGCTGGGCCAGATTATTATGCTTATGGCGGGTGTACATCCATAACGAGTCATTCCACTCATAATAGGTATCGGCAACTATTGAGCCGGTAAGCGGCGCTACTTCCCAACGCAAAGCGTATGGGTCGCTCTTTTCCAGTTCTTCCCCGCTTGATGACTTAATAAAATATTTATAAACCTCTCCATTGCCCACATTCGGGATAAAACCCTCCCAAATGCCCGAGCCATCCCAACGGACATATAAAGGATGCGACCCCTTATTCCACCCGTTAAAGTTTGCTATAACAGAAATGTATTGCGCGTTAGGTGCCCATACAGCAAAGTAAGTCCCCACAACACCTTTATGCTCTACCACATGCGAGCCAAATTTTTCATACAGCTTATAATGCTTACCCGACTGAAAAAGCGAAACATCAAAATCAGTAAAACGGCTGTAAGGTTCAACGGCTGATAATGGCTGTTGCTGCTCGGGCAGCATTTCCTTTATTGTTTTAGTTGCTTTAGGCTTGGTAGTTTTAGCAGGTGTTGAAGCCGGAATTTCGGTGTCCTTATTAACGGATCTTTTAGCCATATAGAAGCCCTTACGGGAATTAGGAGTTGGAATAATGATCAAATATATCATTATTCAACACTTATGCGAGGCGCATGTTTAGGATAAAAAAAATAACCCCGGTTTTAGCCGGGGTTATTTAAGATCACAGCGCGATCTCTATCTTTTTGAATTTCTTATTGGTCTGAAACTCGAGTACTTTGGTATCGGTAATACTAAACTCGGTAATTACTTTATCATCAGCCGTTATTTTGGTTGGTGTAAATGGCAAACCAAATACATTAAACTGGTAGGTTTCATAACGCGGGGTATAAAGGCCCTCCATACTTTGCTCAATAACAAAGTTGACGGTGCTTCCGTGTACGGCAAATTTCTTTTCAGAATAGATGTCTTGCTCGTAAGCAAAAGTTTCTCCGTAATCCTCAAAGAAGAACGAGTTGGTTTCTACATCGTTGAAATAAACATTTAAGGTTACCTCTTCAATTTCTTTCTCGCCAACATACTGCATCACGGGGTATTCAGGTAAAACCGCGCCTGCCTTAACAAATACAGGTATAGTATCTAACGGTGTCTCCACCTCTACCTCTTTACCGCCTTCAACAACTTCCTGCGTCCAGAAGTTGTACCATTGACCTTTATGCAGGTATACTTTTCTGCTTTTTTGTCCGGGCTCCAGCACAGGGCATACCAATAATTTATCGCCGTATTTAAATTCATCCTGGCGGTAATGGTTGCTAACCTCGCCCTGCTCCTGCATAACTATCGGGCGCAGTATAGGGAAACCATAACGATGATGCTCCCAGAAAGTAGAATAAAAATAAGGCATCAGGCGATATCTCAACTCAATAAACTTGCGGTTAATAGAAGTGTATGGTTCGCCAAAGCTCCAGGGTTCACGCTCCTTGGTATCACCCGCAGAGTGCGCGCGCATAAATGGCGCGAAGGTTCCAATCTGGATCCAGCGGGTAAACAATTCGCCATCCGGCTCGCCGCTAAATCCGCCAATATCAGTACCGCAAAACGGAATGCCTGATATGGATAAACGTTGTAATTGCACATTACCCAATTTTAAATGCTCCCAGGTAGCAACGTTATCACCGGTCCAAACTGACGAGTAGCGCTGAACACCGGAGTACCCCGCGCGTGTTATAGTAAACGGTCGCTTATTCCGCTGGATATTGCGCAGCCCTTCGTAAGTTGCACGCACCATTTGCATACCATAAACATTATGCGCCTTACGGTGCGACCCGCGGTGCCCATCGTATTGATGACGAACATCATCAGGGAAAGTACCTGTGCCAAACACAGCCGGCTCGTTCATATCGTTCCAAACGCCGGCAACTCCTGCTTCAACTAATCCCTTAAACAAGCCCCCCCACCATTCGCGCACTTCAGGATTAGTAAAATCAGGGAACTGACAACGGCCGGGCCAAACATGGCCCTCCATAAAGTAATCATCACTGCGGCGGCAAAAATAGTTTTTCTCTTTTCCTTCTTTAAACACCCAATAATTATCGTCAACACGTATGCCCGGGTCAATAATTACCACTGTTTTAAAGCCATCATCTGATAGTTCCTTCACCATTTTTTTCGGATCAGGAAAATACTTCTTATTCCATGTGAAGCAACGGTAGCCATCCATGTAATCAATGTCCAGATAAAGGGCATCACATGGTATTTTTTGCTCACGGAATGTCTTGGCTATTGCTCTAACCTTAGACTCAGGGTAATAACTCCACCGGCATTGGTGATAGCCAAATGCCCACATCGGCGGCATTGGGTGGGTGCCTGTAAGCAGGTGGTAATTTTTTACCACATCCATCATGTGCGGGCCGTGGATATAATAATATCTCAGTTCACCTCCATCAGCCCAAAAGCTGGTGTGGTCTTTCTGCTCTTTACCAAAGTCAAAATGCGATTTGTAGGTATTATCAAAGAAAATACCATGCGCTATATCTTCATTTACACTTATATAAAAAGGTATGGTACGGTAAATGGGGTCCTGGTTCCATTGGAACGAGTAGGCGTCGGTATTCCAGTTTACAAACCGCTTGCCCCTTAGGTTAAGGTCCGTAGCTTTATCACCTAAGCCAAAAAAGCTTTCCTGCGGAGCGCATGTTTTTGTACAGAACACATAATATCCACCAAAAGAAACATTTTCTTCCCAATGCATAGATATAGCGTCAGAGCTGGTAACGTGATTTTCAGCGTCAGAAAATGATATAAAAAAGTCGCTTTTACGTATGTGGCAGTTTACCGCGTTTGTTGAAACGCGAAACTCTGTTTCGTCTTCAGACAAAGCAAACTCAGTTGTGCTTTGCTCAAGCTTAGGTACGCCGTAGGAGAATTCATCCAAAAACACACCATGCGGTGCAAGCCTAACGCGAATGATCTGATCAGTAACAACTACTACCTCAACCTTAGCATCGCCATCTGTGAAATAGAATTTATTACCCTGCTTGTCGCAGCTGTTGGGCACGCCCAGGTATTTCTTCTGGATGGGTTTTAAGCCAACAATCGGATTATTAATATGCTGAAAATCCTCGTCATCAGCAACTGCCTTATTCAATTCTATTTCCGGATCTGTCTTGTTTTCTTCCATATAACAATTTAAACTGATGCACCTGCCCGCAAATAAAAATAAAAACGGGCAGCCAAAAACCTGTTTCAACAGCTAATAAACGACTTTTATTGCACAATTACCTTATTACCCAACCTAATTATGAGCATAAATTGAAAATTTAAAAACGTTTTAAAAATGAGGCGGTGTTTATGAAAATTTTGCAATTTAGCAGGAAGCGATCTCGTATAAAACTTTGTCTTTAATTATGAATAATAAAAAAAACATCCCTTTTCAGGTAATCAATTGGGATGATATAGAAAAAGTGAATTATCCCGGAGAGAAGGGTAATACCTTCTGGCAAACACTTATTTTTTCCGGCTTACGCGTTAGGATAGTTGAATATTCTAAGGGCTATCTGGCAGACCACTAGTGCCAAAAAGGACACATAGTTTATTGTTTGGAAGGAGAGTTTACCACTGAACTTGCCGATGGAACAAGCTTTAAACTTACTAAAGGGATGAGTTATATCGTATCAGACGAGTTGAGCTCGCATCGGTCTGTAACTGAAAATGCTGTTAAACTTTTAATAGTTGACGGAGATTTCCTCAAATATCAAGCTGAAGATTGATCTGCGGGTATAAGCAACAACAGCATTGCTTATCTTTGCATAAATGATTAAGCCGAACAAAGAACAGGTGTTTTCTATTAACAATGATCTTCAGTTTACCACTGCTGCATTGCAAATATTTAATTATCAGGCTAAAAACTGCAAAGTTTATCACGATTTTATTAAAGGCTTAAAAATAGATCGTAACCAAATATCAAGCGTTAATGAGATACCGTTTTTACCCATCAGCTTTTTTAAAAACCACGCTATAAAAAGCGATACCACTCAGGCCGAAACTATTTTCACCAGTTCGGGCACTACAGGCATGGTTACCAGCCAACACTTCGTAATTGATTTAACCTGGTATGAACAAAGTTTCAGAAAAGCTTTTGAGTTGTTTTATGGCGATATTAAAACCTATACAGTATTAGCTTTATTACCCTCTTACCTGGAAAGAGAGGGCTCGTCGCTTATCTACATGGCTGCTGATCTGATCAAACAATCAGACAACACAGACAGCGGATTTTATTTATATAACCATGATGACCTTTACCGGCAGCTTGTTAAGCAAAGAGAAAATAAAAAACCTACCTTGTTAATAGGCGTAACCTTTGCCTTGCTTGATTTTGTGGAACGGCACAGTATAGATTTCCCCGAATTGATAGTTATGGAAACAGGAGGTATGAAGGGCCGCCGCAAAGAAATGATACGCGAAGAACTGCACAATATTTTATGTAATGGATTTGGTGTTAATGCAATACATTCAGAATACGGCATGACGGAATTATTATCCCAGGCCTACTCAAAAGGCGAGGGGTTTTTTGCATGCCCGCCATGGATGCGTGTAATGATGAGGGACACTAATGACCCATTAAGTTTTGTAACTGAAAATAAAACCGGGGGCATTAATGTAATAGACTTGGCCAATATCAACTCCTGCTCCTTTATTGCTACGCAGGACCTGGGCAGATTAAGCAACAATGCCGAATTTGAAGTATTAGGCCGTTTTGATAACGCTGATATACGGGGCTGCAATTTATTGATAGCGTAAAACTTAATATTATAACTAACAGAATTTGTTATTTTTGCCCACTAAATATTATCATTTATGATGGAGAAATTTTTGAACGATGAGCAGGACCCAAAAGCGGTTGAAAAAGTTTATCTGCGCCTTACCGATCTGTTAACCACGGGCGAAGAGATAATTTACATAGCGGTTCAAAAAAAGCCTCTGGTAAACTTGCTTCCTGATTGCATTGCTATAACCAATAAACGCATTTTATTCTTTACTCCCGCCAATCTGGGTCTTTCAATAAAATTTGTAGATTTTGTTTGGAAAGACATTGTTGATGTACACACTAAAGAAGAAATAATAGGCGCCATATTTAGCGTGCGCACTACCAACGGTGCCGAGATGGGTGTTGATTACCTGCCTAAAGTGCAGGCACGCAAATTATACCAATACGCTCAGGAACGTAAAGAAGCCGAGCGTGAAGCGCGAAGACTACGTGAGCTTGAACAAAAACGTGCAGAATCCGGTTCGGTGCAATTTGAGACACCGTCGCAACCGGTTGCAGCGGCTGCAATCCAGGCATCCCCTGTTGAGCCTGCGCAACCTGTAGCAGCCCCTACCCCAGCGCCTGTTGCTGAGGTATTAAAATCTGATGAACTTACCGAAAAATTAACGAAATTGAAGGTTCTTTTTGAGAACGGATTAATCTCGCAGGAAGAATACAACCACAAAAAGCTGGATTTGTTAAGTGATTTTTAATCACGTTTTAAATACTGAATAAACGGAAAGGGCCGAAATATTTCGGCCCTTTCCGTTTATTTCAATGTGGTTATTCGGCAATTATCAAAAAGTAGTTTTTCTTACCCTTTTGCACCACTAAAAACCTGTCATTAATAAGTGAATCAGCGCTATAGGTAGTTTCTGCCGAAGGGATTTTTATTTTATTGATAGCTACTCCCCCGCCCTGTATCATTTTTTTAGCTTCGCCTTTTGATGGAAAGACAGCCGTATTAGCAGCTAACAGATCTACCGCATTTATACCTTGCCTTATATCGGTTAAAGCCACCTTAAAATTTGGTACGCCTTCAAATAAACCAATAACTTCGTCGCTATTTAACTCATTTAAAAACTCAATACCGGTATTGCCAAACAAAAACTCCGATGATTTTATAGCCTTCTCGTATTCGGTTTCACCGTGCACACGTATGGTAATATCCTTAGCCAAAGCTTTTTGTATCGCCCGCTGATGCGGTGCCGCGTCTTGCTCGGCCTCTAAAGCTTTTATAGCACCCTCATCAAACAGCGTAAATATTCTGATGTATGCCTTCGCGTCGTCGTCGCTGGTGTTTAGCCAAAACTGGTAAAATTTGTATGGCGATGTTTTAGTGGCATCCAGCCAGATATTACCGCCTTCGCTTTTACCGAACTTGGTGCCGTCTGATTTTTTTATCAGTTGCGTGGTAAGCGCAAAAGCTTCGCCGGCACCTTTACGGCGCACCAGCTCTGTACCTGTAACAATATTACCCCACTGATCGCTTCCACCCATTTGTAAAGCGCAATTTTCATGCTTCCACAAATAGTAAAAATCATAACCCTGTACCAGCTGATAAGTAAATTCGGTAAAAGACATGCCGGTTTCGCCCTCCAGCCGTTTCTTTACCGAATCTTTAGCCATCATGTAGTTTACAGTAATATGCTTGCCTACTTCGCGTATAAAATCCAGAAAAGTAAAGTCTTTAAACCAATCGAAATTGTTAACCATCTGGGCACTGTTGGCACCACTGTTAAAGTCGAGGAATTTTTCCAGCTGCGCTTTTATGCCTGCCAGGTTTTTCTCCAGTACATCTTCCGACAATAAATTACGCTCGGCCGATTTACCTGATGGATCGCCCACCATCCCGGTAGCGCCACCAACCAACGCGTATGGCTTGTGCCCCGCGCGTTGAAAATGTATGAGCGTCATAATTTGCGCCAGGCTGCCTACATGCAAAGAGTCGGCAGTAGGGTCAAAACCAATATACCCGGATACCATTCCTTTATTCAGTAATTCCTCAGTTCCGGGCATTATATCATGCAGCATGCCTCGCCAGCGCAGTTCTTCTACAAAATTCATTTTATGTTATTTGAATACCGATAGCTATCGGGACGCCAAAGATAATAGTTTATAAACATTGCCGGTTAAATGAATAACATATAGCTATAAATGGCCCGCAATTGCTATATTTTGTGTAGCTTTAAAGCAGGTCGTACCCGAAGCGCTATCTATGAATTTTTTATCTCATTACTATTTTGACCGCGATGTTACCGATTGTTACCATATATTAGGTACCGTACTGCCTGATCTGCTTAAAAATGCGGATAAAACGATCGTTCTTCACCCCGAAAGCCTTCATCATAATAACAGCCATGTTAACAGCATAATTAAAGGGTGGAACAAACATCTTGAAGTTGACCGCCATTTTCACTCTTCCGATTTTTTTAAGAACCATAGTCACCAATTAAAAAAAGTGCTGTTGCCTGCCATGGACGACTCGCCGGTTAAACCCTTCTTTTTGGGGCATATTGCTATAGAAATCATTCTGGATAGCTTACTGATAACCCATCAAAAAATAAATGTGGATAGCTTTTATGATCATCTTAGCAATTGCCATGAAGATATTATACGAGCGTTTTTTGACCTGGCGGGCCTAAATAACTCCGACTTCTTTTTTAGATATTTTGAGAGGTTTAAAAAAGACAGATACCTGCATACCTATGCCGAAATGCCCCAAATAACTTATGCCTTAAAACGAATTTGCATGCGGATATGGCAGAATCCGTTCACAACAGAACAAGAGCAGGAAATGACCCGGGTAATAAGGGCATACAATACCTCGCTTTTGTCTGATTACCTGTTGATTTTTAATGAAATAGAGGAAAAGCTGATGCCCGATAACGGTAGTTAATAACTATAACATTAATAATATTACATAAAAAGGTAGCAGCTACTCAAAAAAGCCTTAAAATCAACCAATAAACCTCAAATTAAATTTTTTTGAATAGAATTATAGTTCTACCTTTGCAGTCCCAATTAAGGTTGGGAAAAGGAGATAAAAAATTTAATGGCAAAAAAACAAGAAGCAGAAAAAGAATTAAAAGCTAAAGAGGCAGAGCTGGGCACAGCAACTGCTACAGCAGAAAAAGAGACGATTGAATCAGAAGCTGATTCAATATCGATCGAAGACATCAAATCTCAGATCGCTACAGCACCAGACGCAGATTTTGACTGGGACGCTGACGACAAAAAATTTGGTAACTACAGCGACAGTGAGCGCGAAAAAATGGAAAAACTTTATGATGGAACTTTCAGCTCTATCACTAAAGGCGAAATTATTACCGGTACTGTTGTAAATGTTAACAACAAGGATGTAGTATTAAACGTTGGATTTAAATCTGATGGTTTGGTATCTGTCTCTGAATTCCGTGATACACCTGATCTGAAGATCGGTGATCAAGTTGACGTTTTTGTTGAATCACAAGAAGATGCTAACGGACAGTTAGTTCTTTCTCGTAAACGTGCAAAAACTCAAAAATCATGGGAAAAAATTAATTCTGCATTGGATAACGACGAGATCATCACCGGTTTTGTGAAGAGCAGAACTAAAGGTGGTTTGATTGTTGACATAATGGGCGTTGAAGCCTTCTTACCAGGCTCTCAGATCGACATTAAGCCAATTCGTGATTACGATGTTTATGTAGGTAAAACTATGGAATTCAAGGTTGTTAAGATCAACCACGAATTTAAAAACGTTGTGGTATCACACAAAGTGCTTATTGAAGACGACCTGGAAAATCAAAAAACTGAAATTGTTGCCAAACTTGAAAAAGGTCAGGTATTGGAAGGTACAGTTAAAAACATTACAGACTTTGGTGTATTCATTGACTTAGGTGGTGTTGACGGCTTACTACACATTACAGATATATCTTGGGGCCGCATAGAGCATCCACGCGAAGTATTGGCATTAGATCAAAAGATCAACGTTGTTGTTCTTGACTTTGATGACGAGAAAAAACGTATCGCTCTTGGTTTAAAACAATTAACTCCACACCCTTGGCAGTCGCTTGACGAAGGAATCCAAATTGGTTCTAAAGTTAAAGGTCGCATAGTAACCGTTGCTGATTACGGCGCGTTCTTAGAAATTATTCCTGGTGTTGAAGGTTTGATCCACGTGTCAGAAATGTCATGGTCTCAAAACCTGCGTAACCCTCAGGAATTCCTGAAAGTTGGCGACGAGATTGAAGCACAGGTATTGACTTTGGATCGCGACGAGCGCAAAATGTCATTAGGCATTAAGCAATTAACCCCAGATCCTTGGCAAAATGCCGGCGAGAAATACGCTATAGGCACACAACACGTTGCTACAGTTAAAAACATGACCAACTTTGGTGTGTTTGTTGAACTGGAAGACGGAATTGACGGCCTTATCCATATCTCTGATCTTTCATGGTCTAAAAAAGTTAACCACCCTAACGAGTTCACTAAAGTTGGTGAAAAACTGAATGTGGTTGTTTTAGAGTTGGATATAGATAACCGTAAATTAAGCTTAGGCCACAAACAATTAGAAGAAAACCCTTGGGATACTTTTGAAACTATCTTCACTATAGACTCTATACATGAAGGTACTGTGTTAAAAGTAACTGACAAAGGTGCTATAGTTGCTTTACCTTATGGTGTTGAAGGCTTTGTGCCAACCAAACACCTGGTTAAAGAAGATGGCAAAAGCCTTAAAGGTGAAGAAGCTGCCGAATTCAAGATTATTGAATTTAACAAAGACAGCAAACGTATTGTGATATCTCACTCACGTATATGGGAAGAAGCTCGCGCTGAAGCTCGTGTACAAGACTTTGAGAACCGCAAGAAAGAAGCAAAATCTGCAAGCAATGCAGTTAAAAAGGTTAAAGATTCAGTTGAGAAATCAACTTTAGGCGACCTGAGCGTTTTAGCACAGCTAAAAGAGCAAATGGAAGGTGCTGAAACCAAAGCTGCTGCAAAGAAAACTGCTGCTAAAAAAACAGAATCTGAAGAAGAAGCTAACTAAGCTTTAACCATAATTTTTTGCAAGCCCTGTTGAGCAATCAGCAGGGCTTTTTTGTTGGGTATTTTTGTAGATTTGATTAAGCACATTAGCAACCTATTCATGTTTTAAATAATTAAAACGATAAAACTAATCTCCAATCACTATTCAACTAATCACCAAAATAATTACCTTTGCCCAAATCCACCCATACGATGCAAAATCTAACACTGCTCGACGGAAAGAAATTTCAGATAACCATTCAACGTTTGTGTCGTCAGTTAATTGAAAATCATAACGACTTTTCGGGATCAGTTTTAATAGGCATTCAACCACGCGGCATTTATTTAGCCAAGCGGGTTGCTGAAGAATTACGCAAGATATTACCGGAACATAAAATAGAACAAGGCGACCTTGACATCACCTTTTACCGCGATGATTTTCGCAGACGCGAATCGCCGCTATTGCCCAATCAAACCAAAATAGATTTTATTATTGAAGGCAAAAAAGTGATCATGATGGATGATGTACTTTGGACAGGCCGCACCATTCGCGCTGCTATGGATGCCATGCTGGCTTTTGGTCGCCCTGAAAAAATAGAGTTGCTTACCTTAGTTGACCGCCGTTACTCGCGCCATATACCGGTATCGGCTGATTATGTGGGGATAGAAGTAGACTCAATAGCATCGCAAAAAGTAGTGGTGAGCTGGAAAGAAACGGATGGTGAGGATAGGATTGTGTTGTTATCAGAAGCAAAATAAAATGATACCGGATTTCGGATGTTCGATTTCGGAATTAGAGTCGGGCGGTCCAAATCCAAAAATAGTAAAGTCACCCTGAACTTGTTTCAGGATCTCACGCGCGGGCAAGCAGTATGAGGTGCCGAAACAAGTTCGGCATGACGAGGAATAAAAAATTAAAAATTCGAAATCGAACATCCGACATTCGAAATAAAAAATATGGGACTAAGCACAAGGCACTTACTCGGAATAAAGGACTTAAACGAAGCGGACATTCAATTGATATTTGAAACTGCGGATACTTTTAAATCCGTATTAAACCGCCCTATAAAGAAAGTCCCGTCGCTTCGCGATGTAACTATAGCTAACATCTTTTTTGAGAATTCTACCAGAACAAGGCTTTCTTTTGAACTGGCAGAAAAACGCCTCTCTGCCGATGTGGTGAACTTTGCAGCATCTTCATCATCTGTAAGCAAAGGCGAAACATTGATAGACACCGTAAACAACATATTGGCTATGAAGGTTGATATGGTGGTGATGCGTCACCCCTACGCCGGTGCCGGTATCTTTCTGTCAAAACATGTAAAGGCCCAGATAGTAAACGCCGGAGATGGAGCGCATGAGCACCCAACACAGGCCCTGCTTGACGCCTTTTCCATCCGCGAGAAATATGGCGATGTAGCGGGGAAAAAGGTAGTAATAGTTGGCGATATTTTACACTCGCGCGTGGCTTTATCAAACATATTATGCCTTAAACAACTGGGTGCAGAAGTAATGGTGTGCGGCCCTACCACCCTTATGCCAAAATATATTGGTGCACTGGGCGTTAAAGTAGAACACAATTTAATAAAAGCACTTAACTGGTGCGACGTAGCCAACATGCTGCGTATACAATTAGAACGTCAGGATATTAAATACTTCCCATCGCTGCGGGAATACACTATGCTATACGGTTTGAACAAGCAAATACTCAACTCGCTGGATAAAGAGATAACCGTAATGCATCCGGGCCCAATTAACCGCGGTGTTGAAATAACCAGCGACGTGGCAGACAGCAAGCAATCTATTATACTTGACCAGGTTGAAAACGGCGTGGCAATTCGTATGGCAGTGCTGTATCTGCTGGCCGGGCAAACTCCTGCTCAATAACTATGGCAATGAAACGATTGGTGTTGTTATTGCTGCTTTGTTGTGGGTTACAATATCAGGGTCTGGCCCAAAATCGTCAGTTACAAAAAACAGATTCGGTTTTAACGCTGATAAAGCAAAAATTCGCGTTAAAAAACGCAAATGAATTATACGCCTTAGCCGGCGATAAATTGCATGCAGCCTTAACCCCGCTTGCATTCAAACAGGTTTGCGAACAACAGTTGTTCCCTTTGGGCAATATCAAATCAGCTACGCTAATTAGTTTCCAAAACAACAACCTGGCTACTTACAAACTTCAATTTGACGCAGTTACCATGCAATTTTTATTAAGCCTTGACCAGTTTGATAAAATAGAGGTATTTCTTTTTCAACCCTTTAAAGACACTTCAGTAAAAAAAATATTAAAAGCTGCTACTGATAACAAATTAGCCACACTTGCTGATAAAAAGGTTGACAGCGTTGCCCGGGAGTATATACAAAAAGCCAATACCGTTGGCTTAAGCATTGGGGTAATAAAAAACGGAACACTTAATATTTACAACTACGGCGAAACCACTAAGGGTAATAGCAAGCTACCTACCGGTAATACCATTTTCGAAATTGCATCTATAACCAAAACGTTTACAGCCGCGCTGCTGGCCTGGTATGTAAACGAGGGTAAAGCCCAATTAAATGACCCCATAACAAAGTATCTGCCGGACTCTGTAGCAGCCAATCCTCAGTTAAAAAACGTTACCCTTCTTTCGCTGAGTAATCATACCTCCGGTTTGGCGCGCATGCCCGAAAATTACAGCGCGCAAGTGCCTTATGACAGGGGAAACCCTTATAAAAATTATAACAGGCAGCTATTGTTTAGTTATTTAAAGCGCTGCAGGCTTAATACCGATCCAGGTAAAACCTATGCCTATTCTAACCTGGGAGCCGGTTTATTAGGTGTAATATTAGAAAAGATTAGTGGCAGATCTTATGATCAAATGGTGCAGGAAATTATTTGCGCTCCATTGATGATGAAAAATACAGGGCAGCACCTTTCGCGCATACAAAACGACCGGTTTACATCTGTATACAGCGAGAATGGCGAATTAACCCCGGCCTGGGATTTTGATGCTTTGGCGGCCCTCGGGTCCCTGCGATCATCATTAAGCGATCTGGCTAATTATGTAAAAGCAAACCTTGCCGGCGATGGCAACAAACTGTCTAAAGCGTTTGAACTAACGCATCAAATCACTTATAAAAATTCAGACACGGCAATTGGCCTGGGCTGGCATATTATAAAGGTTGCGGGTGCTGATTATACTTTCCATAACGGCGGCACCTATGGCAGCAGCAGCTTCTTAGCTTTTAATACCGAAAAGAAACTGGCGGTGATAGTACTATCAAACGCTGCCGAGAGCACAGATGCCCTGGGCGCAGCTCTGATAAAAAAACTGCAATAAATTAAATCGTTAAGCTATCGCCCACTTTATATACCGGGTTAAACTTAATGCCGTGTTTCTCGAAATGTTTTTCATAGGCAGCGTAGCGCTGTTCAATAAAAAAATCTTTAGCGTAACCATCGTGCACAGGTAAAATCTGTTTAGGTTGCAGCTTATCTGCAAATTCTGTTATGCGCAGTTCGTTGGTAAATGGGGCCATTGTTACCATTATTAGCAGCTCAATTCCTTTACATTTCAGTAATGCATCCTCCATGGAGTCAACCGGATGCAGTACCTTATCGTTTATTATAAAACCTGTCATTTGCGGCAGCGGGTTATCCAGTATCAATTCGTGCTTTACGGTTTTTGCTTGTAGTTTAAACGGACCAAGGTTGTATGTCCCGTCGTTCCAAATGGTATGTGTCAGGCCTGCTTTAGTCAATGCCTCACCCACCTGCGCGTTGGTGTAAACAGGCGCATTATTCAGCGCTAAAATCTGATCGAGAATACCAATATCCAGATGATCCGGATGAATATGTGTAATGATAATGCCGTCGACATCAGCAAACATTCCGGGCGTTACCAAACCTTCAGCGAAACTGAATTTTCCGGGATCAAACAACAGCTTGTAGCCATCCAGCTCAAACACTAAGCAGGAGTGCAGGTATTTTGAGATCTTCATGTAATCAAAGATAAGGGCTAAATTTTATCTTTATGCCGAATACAGATAAACCCATGAAACTTAACCATATTAACTTAGTAGTACGTGATGTTGAAAATACCGTAAAGCTATTTGAGACGCATTTTAGCTTTAGGTGCCAAGCTATTAAAGGCGATAATGCCATAGCCATTTTAAATGGCGCGGACGGTTTTATCCTTGTTATTATGAAAAACAAAATGGGCATTGTTAATTATCCCGATGCATTTCACATCGGTTTTATATTAGCAAGTGAAGAAGAAGTTATAAAGTGTTATGAAGGTTTAAAAAATGGTGGCATTGATGTTGGAAAAGGGCCCGGCAAAATAAGAGACACTTTTGGATTTTACTTCAACTTTGACAGCTTAATGATAGAAGTGGGTTATAATAGCTGAATTAGATCACTCACCTGTTCAATCGTCGCCGCCTGGTCTTCATCTACCTTGCCAAACCCATACGCTGCAAATATAAAGGGCACACCGGCTCCAACAGCGGCGTTATAGTCGCCCATGGTATCGCCAACGTATACAGGCGCTTTAAGGCCATGGTCGTTCACTATATCCTTTATGTTATCAGCTTTAGGCATATTTTTAGTGCCGTAGCATTGGTGACCCAGAAAGTATTTTTCTAACCCGCTGGTTTTAAAGAAAACCTCTATATATCCGCTTTGGCAATTGCTAACTATATACAATTTGTATTTGGCTGATAAGTACTTTAAGGTTTCCTCTAAAGCCGGATATAACTGCCCGCCCTTTGTATGCAAAATTTCCAGCTCGTACTTTGCTGCGATGGCTTTGTACTCCTCGCGCTTTTCATCTGTAAGATACGGGAACAGTTTCTCAAAAATGGCTTTATAGGTCATGCCCGTAATGCCTTTTACCATGTCGGCAGTTACATCTTCGTTTATAAAATCAACCTGTTCTTTGGCTGCCTGCCATGCTTCGGCAACAACGCCGGTGCTGTCCCAAAGGGTGCCATCCAAATCAAAAATTATGCTGTCGTATGTGTTTTTTAAAGAAGTGCTCATCAGCGGCAAAAGTAGGATTTTATTTTGGCGCCATTGTCATTTTCGGGTTACTAAAACCACCTGCATTTCTGTCAACTCTTTGCTCCTCGTTTTCTTATTTAAAAAACCAATTTTCAACCTGCTTATCCAATATCTTTCAAAGCTTTTAAGCGGTTTAATTTGCCAGCCCTTGCTGATAAGCGTGTTGATATATGCTTTAGAACCAAACAGAATAACCTCTTTTGCATGTATTGCAACCGCAGGTGCCGAAACTGTTTCGGCCTCACCATCAATATAAAACTCAAATGGTGTGGTCATATCCTCATTTACCTGTATCACCGGGAAATGCTGGGGGTTGTGCTCATTGATCCACATAGCCGCTTCACTGCCTGCCTGGTATTTTAACAATGACGGGTAAAAAACCTCATTAAGATACAGGTTAACAATGAACGATATCATCACGGTACGGATAATGGCCTGGGATATAACGCCATTGCTAATGCGTTGCGGCAACAAAAAAGAGAATAAGAATATCACCCCTAAAAAGAAGCCTGTAACAAATGTTAGTGTTTCCGGCTGGTAGAAATAGTGCAGCGCCGCTATTATTAACAGTAACAACGCGAAAACAATGGCCTGTGTTATTTTAACCGCCTTAACGCTGGCGGACATTTTTACATTATACAGGTACTGCGCTGTAATTATGGCGAAGAACGGGAATACAATGTTTAAATAATGCGGCAATTGAAAACTTGATGCCGAAAAAAGCAGGAAGGTTAGCATGGCCCCACTAATGCAATACCACTCCGTGCGGAATATCATGCGGCTTCCTTTTTTTACAAACTGAAACAAGGCCGCAAATAACAATAACGACCAAGGCAAAAAAGCCCACAGCGCGGTATGCACAAAAAAGAAAGGATCGCCGTGGCCCTTAATTGGCCCGGTGTTAAAAAACCGCCCGAACTGGCTATCCCAGAAAAAAAACTTTACACCTGATACATGATGTGAATTGAACACCAGCTTTTCGGGATGCGCGTCAAACTGTACATAGAGGCAATATAACTCCGGCAGGATGAATATCAGGATACAAACAGCGGCTATAAGCCACTTTAAATTGAAAAGCTGCTTCCATTGCCTGGTAATAAACAAATGCCCGCCCAGGGCTCCGCAAATGGGCACCAGCGCAAAAAGGCCCTTCGTCATAACAGCGCAGGCGGCAAAAATGCAGCCCAATACCAGTTGCGCGTAGTTTCCTTTTTGGGCGCGGTATAAATGATATACCGAGGCGATGATCAATCCGGTTAAATAAGGTTCTGCACGTACATCATTGTTAGAAAGCACTATATGTTGTGCGGTTAACAGTATCAGCACAGACCATAAGGCAATCTGCGTATTGTATAACCTTTTGGCAAACAGGTAAGTGTACCCTGCTCCCATCAGCATAAAAAGTATAGCGGGCAGCTTATAAGCAAATGTGGTAAAGCCTAATAGCTTAAAAGAGAAGGCCGTTATCCAAAAAGGAAAATGGGGTTTATCCAGCCAGTCGGTACCATTGTAAAACAGCTCAATGTAGTTATTGCGCTGTACCATGGCTTTGGCAATAGTGGCATACAGTGTGCCGTCTGTCCCCATAATTGGAATATATAATCCGGTCAGGTTGATAAGCACGGCAACACCTATAAAAAGGTACAGCCATTGTTTATCAATTGCAGGGTTGGGGTGGTTCATTATTAACCAAAGGTAATAGTTTATGCTACTTTTTGGCGGTACTTAACAAACGATATCCCACCAATTCATCCCAGCGGGCACTTGGGGGGCGGTAATAAATCAGTACCTGATATTCGTTTTCTGTTTCAAAGTGGCTGCCTTCTATGGGTACATCGTCGGCCTTGCCCGCGTTATCTACCCAGGTGTACTCATAATCATAAACACCTTGTTTTAGCAATTGCTTACCAATATACCTTCCTACGCTTGTATCAAACTCCATCTTGCTGCGGCCGTCAATGCGGTAATCATTAAATTTTCCTATTATGTGCACGGCACCTTGTGGCGGTAAATTACCAGGGGCCAGGCTAAAATAAACGTACGTATAATCACCGTCTCTGCGGGCATCATTGCCGTCCTGATTAAGGATAAAAAAACGGCCATCGTTGTCAAACTCAAATAAATAATCGGGGCTGTTGCGTACCGGCTCAGTAAGCAATACTATAGAATAAGCAGTATCCCGGTAGATACGCGCTATGCGTTGCGAGTTAAGTTTTAGCGTGCGCGTATCAAAACGTCTGAACTCGTTGCGCCCGGCAAAATTATTTATGCTGATATCGTTATAGATCAACTGACCATTGCGCACATAAGTTGGGGCAATATTGGTCTGTGTGGTCTCGCCGCGCTCGTTTTGCGTTACTACTACCCGCATGTCCGAATTAGGATTCTGCACAACCAGGCCGCCATAATTAACCTGCACATTAACTTTCTGACCGGTTTGCCTTAGCTGGACAAGATTGGGTGTAACTACATCAGCAGCTACAGAAACGCGGCTACCCAAAACATAAAAACGGCGCGTAAATACCATTTTATTCTGGTCGCCATCCTCGTAAACCTTCAGCACATAATTGCCTGATATTTTGGGTTTGATGTTGTCATTCGGAAATTTCAACTCATAATGCGTGTATTTACGCATGGTATTGGTGGAATATTGGTAGTCGATAATACGATCATCCTGGTAACTCTGCATGTAAAATCCCGCCGAAAGGTTGGATGAGTTCCATTTATTATCGCAATGCTCAATAGTATAATAATAATTACGATAGCTCCCGCGCAGATCGTCAAATGTTATCAGCAACTGGTCGGCCGTGTTTAAATTGATGACTGGGAAGGAGCCCACTTTTGAGGTATTATAAAACTCGACGCTTTTTATGGCGGGGTTAAATACGTTGTTAATGTATGGTGTCTGAGCGAAGGTGTTTATGCTGATAAAAAGCAATAACAGAAGGGTTATTTTCCTCATATTACAATATTAACGAAAAACAAGATAAGTCATGCTGAACTTGTTTCAGCATCCCACTTGCTCGGCAAACGTTCATGTCCTGTGGGGTGCCGAAATAAATTCGGCATGACGCAAGAGTTAAGGACGCTTATCCCTCCAGCTCCATTATCTGCTCCGCCAAAGTTTCCCATTGTTGCTGCATTTGCTTCAACTCCGTTTGCTTTTGCGAATAGGCGGCGTTGGTTTCTTTAAGTTTAGCGCTGTCGTTATATATTGTTGAGTCGGCCAGTTTAGCTTCAAAATCCTTAACGGCTTTCTCTAAGACAGCTATATGTTCTTCCATTTTAGAAAGATCCTGGTTCAACTTTCTTAGCTGCTGATGTTTATTTTCTGATGACTGTTGCTTAACCGGCTCGGCCTTTTTCTCTTCTTTTTTAGGAGCAGGTGTTGGCACAGCGGCTTTGGGTTCTAACTTGCGTTTGGCGTTCCACTCATCATACTCTGCATATGTACCCGGATATTGCTTGATCTTTTGATCTTCAATAAACCAGATCTTATTGGCTACGTTATCCAGAAAATACCTGTCGTGCGATACTACTATCACCGTACCCTCATACTGCTGCAATGCCTGTATCAATATATTAACAGATGCCATGTCCAGGTGATTGGTAGGCTCATCAAGTACTAAAAAGTTAGCATCGGCAGTTAAGGCCTTAGCCAATGCCACGCGCGATTTCTCGCCGCCCGAAAGCACTTTGATCTTTTTGAAAACATCGTCACCTGTAAAAAGGAATGATCCTAATATGGAGCGTAATTCTGTATCAGTATGTTTTGGTGCAAAGGCCTGCAGTTCCTGCAAGATCTGGTTTTCCAGATGCAGCGACTCCAATTGGTGCTGCGCAAAGAAGGTTTGGGTAACGTTGTGCCCTGCAATTGCTGTTCCCTTAAATTCTTTATCAGCACCTGCTACAATGCGCAACAGGGTTGATTTACCCTTACCATTGGCACCTATCAGCGCAATTTTATCGCCTTTTTCAATTATCGCCTCGGCATCATCCAAAATATCTATTGCAGGGTATTTTTTAGTGATATGCTCCAGAGTGCTTACATGCCTGCCGGATTGCTTGCTAAATTTAAAGCTGAAGTTAACTTCAGGATTATCATCATCAACATCATCAACCCGCTCCAACTTATCCAGCATTTTTATACGCGACTGCGCCATTTTTGCTTTGGATGCCTTGGCACGGAAACGCTCAATCAAACGCTCTTCCTGTTTTATTTTAGACTGCTGGTTTTTAAACTCGCCACGCTGTATCTCGGCGCGCAGTGCTTTTTCCTCTAAATAAAAGGTATAGTTACCCGCGTAAACAGTCAGTTTGCCCTTGCGCGATTCTACTGTACGGTTAATAACCTTATCTAAAAACCACCTGTCGTGCGATACAATGATGATAGCGCCGGTAAATGCTTTCAAATAATCTTCCAGCCATTGTATTGAGGGTAAGTCCAAGTGGTTGGTAGGCTCATCCAGTAACAAAATATCGGGTGCCTGCAATAGTATCTTGGCCAGCATTACCCGCATACGCCACCCGCCCGAAAAGGTGCTTAGCTTACGCTGGCAATCTGCCTCGCTAAAACCTAAACCCGCTAATATCTCGTGTGCTTTGTATTCAATATTATAGCCATCCAACGCTTCAAACTCGTGTTGCTTGTCGCTTAGCTTATGCAGAATGTCTTCGGTATATTCAGTTTCAAGTTTTTTCAGCAAAACTTCTATCTCATCATGCAGCTGATTTTGGCGCTCAAAAGCTTCCATGGCCACGTGCACAATGTTTTTATCAGACGAATAGGATAACAGATCCTGGTTAAGGTAACCCATGGTAAGGTCCTTAGCCATTGATATGGTGCCCGATGTTGGCTTATAATCCCCTACTATTATTTTTAAAAGTGTGGTTTTCCCGGTTCCGTTAGCACCAATCAGTCCAATTTTTTCTCCGGGTTTAATGTGCCAGTTGGCCTCATCATACAACGCCCGCGCACCTATCTCGAACGTTAAATTATTTATCGCGATCATTTGGCCGCAAAGGTACGGTTTTTCGAGGTTAAAGGCGAAAGGTAAAAGGTTGTTGTAGTTTACTACCAAATGCCCCCTTTGGCGTTAAATTACTTAAATAATTCTGCCAGTTTTTTATCTAATTCATCTGATCCGCCACCGTCATAACGGCCAATAATTTTCCCTTCTTTATCTATCAACACCTTTGTGGGGTACACACCAATGTTATACAGACCGGTAATGTTGCCCGGCTCGCCTTTTTTATCTTGCTTTTGCAAAACATTATGCCAAATACCGGTGCCATCCTGCTTTACGGCTCTTCGCCATCTGCCTTCCTTGTCTTTGTCTTGTTCTACGGCTACACCAACAATCTCAAGTCCGCTTTTATGGTACTGGTTGTACAGTTGCTTGGCGTGGGGCATTTCGGCACGGCAGGGCACGCACCAGCTTCCCCAAAAATCAAGCAGTACATACTTGCCTTTAAGGCTTGACAGTGTAAGCGGTCTTCCATCAAGGCTCATAGCTGTAAAATCCTTAGCCAAGCCGGCTTGCTGTATCTCTCTTTCTGTAATTGTTTTTTTAATAACCTTACCTTGCGTGCTGTTTTTTACCTCTTCAGAAAAACTGTTGAAAATCGCTTTCATATCATTAAGCGCCCACGAGGTAGAATAAATACCCATTTGCAACGGGCTAATAAATGAGTGGGGGTGCTTTACCACAAAATCATGCACGGCCTGCTCGTATTTGGCAGCGTATGGCTCGCGCTCTTTTCCAACAACTAAAAGCCGGTCGTTCAGCGAGTCGATAGTTGCCTGGGATTTCTTATTCAGCTTGGCAAGTCTTAGTTCTGCATACACCGCGTTTATCTTATCACTTACCGGTTTAAATTCTTTGCTTAAAGCCTCTGAAATAACTTTAAACTCCAGGTTCTCGTCATTGGTTTTTGAACCTGTAAGTTTTGAATGTTCTACATCGGGGTAATTTCCGTTAAGTGTTAATGCACCTTTTTCTAAAAATAGCTCAATACGTTTATCCTTAACAATCAAGTTAGCCCGGGTAGGTTCACTGATATCTCCTTTTAAAATAAAACTATCATTTACTAAAAGGGCGCTGTCTTTTACATTCCCCCCCTTACTGTCAGTATAAATTATTTTAACGTAGCTATTTACAGGCACCCCTGTTATCTTTCCTGATAAAACAAATTGGTTTTGTGCCGATGCCTTTAAGCCAAAGCAAAGCAGAACGGTAAATAAAAAATGTGGTTTCATAATTGATGGATAAAGGTTTGAGAGTTAAGCATTGCTTTAATAACGCCGCTATATTACAACCTTTTATTATTCCACTGTAATGTTTAACACTATTTAACAGCTTCCAACCAAGTCTGTGCCATCAACGCGGCTCCGGCAACTGATGGGTGTACACCGTCGCCTGTCCAATAAATTGGCGGCGCTTGTTTTATGGCTTTATCAAAAGCTGCCTGGTAAGGTACAAACGGCGCGTTATACTGGTCTGCCATATCGCGGGCTGCCTGGCGGAAAAGGTTAAAAGTAGGGTACCACTTTTCATCAACAGATCTCACCCCCATTACAGCAAAGGGTTCGCATAAAATAAGTTTTACCCCGGGCAGGGCGGCTTTGGTACGGTCCAGCAGCTTTTTGTAATCGGCAATGTAGGTTTCAATCGTTCCTTTATAGCCACTGGTAAGCGTATGCCAAAAATCGTTCACACCAATATGAATGCTTAGCACCGTTGGTTTAATATCCAGCGCGTCGGCATCCCAGCGCTCCGCCAATTGGTATACTTTGTTACCACTAATGCCTTTGTTAAATATTTTGAGGTCCTTATCAGGGTGTTTCAGCAAAAGCTCACCCGCGGCCATCAGCGCGTAGCCATTGCCCAACGGCGATGCCAGGTTAGGCGTATTATTGGTTTTATTACGGCCGGAATCTGTGATAGAATCACCCTGAAAAAGTATGATATCGCCTTTTTCAATGGTAACTTTTTTTCCTTTAGGTTCGGCCGCCATAGCAGCTGATACAATTTGAGGGATGCTAACCGCGGCCAGCGTGCCTAAGGAGGCGGTTTTAAGAAAACCACGACGAGTGTTTGATTGGTTCATGATTATTGGTTAATAGTATAATTGGTTTACTAATATAGGTATTTGCCTAAATGATTTACAAATGAACCATTAACTATAAACTACAAACCAAACTACTAACTTTGCCGCATGTATTCTTTACTCAAACCCATCCTTTTTCAGTTCGACCCCGAGAATGTGCATTATTTTGTAACCCGCAATTTAAAGCGCTTTAACCGTTTTCCGGGTGGGGCCGCTTTAAGCAGGGCGTTGTGGGACATGCGAGACAATAGATTGGAAAGAGAGATTTTTGGCCTGACGTTTAAAAATCCGGTTGGTTTGGCAGCAGGGTTTGATAAAAATGGCGAAGTGATAAGCGAAATGGCCAACCTGGGTTTTGGCTTTGTGGAGCTGGGTACCGTAACTCCCCTGCCCCAGCCGGGCAACCCAAAACCGAGGATGTTTCGTAGTCCGGCGGATAAGGTTATTATTAACCGGATGGGTTTTAATAATTTAGGGGTAGATGTTTTGGCGTCGCGGATAGCGGCCTACCGCAAAAATCAACCTGCGGCGCAAAAAGGACTTATTATAGGCGGCAACATTGGCAAAAACAAAAACACGCCCAATGAAGAAGCTGTTAATGATTATATAAAATGCTTTGACCGTTTGTTTGATGTGGTTGACTATTTTGTGGTAAACGTAAGCTCGCCCAATACCCCCGGTCTACGCGCCCTGCAGGAGAAAGAGCCGTTAATGCATATTTTAAACACTTTGCAGCAACGTAATAATAAAGATGGCATTAGCAGGCCCATCCTCTTAAAAATAGCGCCTGACCTTACCAATGAGCAGTTGGACGACATTGTAGAGATTGTACAGGAAACCAAAATTGCAGGCATTATTGCTACAAATACCACAATTGATAAATCCGGCCTAAAAAAAGAAAATTTAAAAACAGAGGCGGGTGGGTTAAGCGGCGCACTTTTAACTGAACGATCTACCGAGGTAATACGCTACCTGGCCGACAAATCAAACCGTTCCTTCCCTATTATAGGTGTCGGGGGTATACATTCGGCAAAAGATGCACTGGAGAAGATAAAAGCGGGTGCATCATTAGTGCAGCTTTATACGGGTTTTATTTATGAGGGCCCGGGGCTGATCAAGGAGATCAATAAGAAAATGTTAGGGGAAACTGTCTGAACTAAGATTTGTAGGATTAAGGGATTTTAGGATTCCATGAACGATAAATAAAAATCTTATAATCTTAAAAATCCCACGAATCCTGGTTCAGACAAAAACAGGCGCATAAAAAAAGCCTTGCCGGTTATCACCAACAAGACTTTATACCATAAATTTCTTAGCAATTATTTGCTTGCAACCGCAGCTAAAACGTCGTTGTTTTTAGCTATCTGGCTTTTAGCAGATTCGTGCGAACGGCTACCATACTCCAGGTTAGTAGCATTCTTTAAAAACTGAACTTCTAATCTTGAAAAAGTTTTGTTTCTTCTATCTTTTCTTTTTAAACGAGTTACGCCCATGACAATTTTTTTATTTAATATTTTTAACCTTGAGGTCGGGAGCGGATTCGAACCGCTGTAAAAGGTTTTGCAGACCTCTGCCTAGCCACTCGGCCACCCGACCCTTTTTAAAGGATTGCAAAAATAGTAATTATTTAATTGCACAGCAATATTTATTTGCGCTTATTTCTGTTTATTTCTGAACAAAATATGGCCGTGGCAATGGCCACATTCAGCGACTCTGCACTGCCAAAACGCGGTATGGTAATGGTTTTTTTAATCAACTTTATAACTTCGGGGCGCAACCCGTTGCCTTCGTTACCCATAACTACCAGGCCTTCTGTACCAAAATCGGTATCATAAATATTAACACCATCCAACAAGGCGCCATATACCGGCAGGTCATTGTTAGCCAATATAGCCTCAAGATCTGTATAGTGTAAACTAACCCGAGACAGCGAACCCATAGTAGCCTGCACAACTTTTGGGTTATAAACATCAACAGTATCTTCAGAGCAAATAATATTCTCAATACCGAACCAATCTGCTGTGCGAATTATAGTACCCATGTTGCCCGGATCCTGTATTCCATCAAGTACCAGAGAGAACTTATTTTTTAACGAAACGGGCTTTAATACAGGCCAATCGGGTATTTTAACCACTGCAACTACATCTGCAGGCGTTTTTAAAGAACTTATTTTCTGCAGAATGGTTAATGATATCTCTATCGTGTTTATATTATGCGATAATTTAAGCAATTTTGGCGCAATTGCGGGCGTATGGTATATGGTTTGAACGGTGTAGGCAGATTGGATAAACTCATTAACTGATTTTAGTCCCTCCACCAAAAAAACGCCATGCTCTTTGCGGAATTTTTTATGTTGTAATGATTGTAATAAACTAACCTGAGATTTTGAAAGCATATTTTATTAAAACAAATCTTTATCGCTTTACAATATTAGGTATTCTTCTGCTTTTTATGGGCACCGGCTGTAGTTTAACACGCAAGCTTGCCCCCAACCAAAATTTAGTGCGTAAAATCACTATAAAGGGTATGGATAAAGAGTTTTCTGAGGCTGCTGTTAACTACGTTGATAAACAGCAACAGCCCAATAGCGTGGTTAATTTGCAATTTTACTACTGGTTCAGTAAAAACGGCAAGCGAAAAATAGGCGAGCCACCTTCTATATTGGATAGTAACCTGGTTGAGTTTTCGCGTTTCCAAATGGAAAAGTTTATTCAGACCAAGGGCTATCTTAAGGCAAAGATCAGAGATAGTATAGTTATCAAAAAGCAAAAGGCCGAACTGGTGTTTATTACTGACCAGGGCCCGCTATTCAGAATACGTAAGTTAGGCGATAGTATTGCCGACCCAAAAGTCCGCGCACTTTTCCATAATACCTATGCCACTTTTTCGCATTTGCACCCGGGCGGCAGATTCGATCTGGACAGCGTTGCCTATAATCGCGATGCCTTTTACCAGGTAATGAAACGCAATGGTTATTATGATTTTAAAAGACAGTTCATCAACTTTGAATATGATTCTGTTTTTAACAATAGCGTTATTGATCTGCACATGGTACTTGATAACCCGGAGAATAAAAATGCACACCCGGTTTACACTATCAATAATACGCTTATTACGATATCTAACAGCAACGGCCAAAAAACCGGTCCCGCTGATACTTTGCAGGTAGATTCGCAGTTTACGTTTGTAGATTACTCCAAAAGATTTAAGCCACACACCGTAACCGACTATATTTTTCAGAAAAAAGGCGATATCTATGATGTGGATATGCAAACCATAACTACATCGCGCCTATCAGAACTCAACGTTTTCAGAAACGTGCCCAACCCTACTTACACCAAAACTGCTGATAGTACCAACCGGCTCAACTCAACAATAGATATTGTACCCCTCAGAAAAATGTCTGACCGCGTGGAGGGCGAGTTTTTGTTTGCCGGAGGGCGCTATGGTTACAACATTGGTAATACGTTTACTAACCGCAATATTTTTAAAGAAGCGGCAATATTACAGCTAAAGTTTAATTACAGCGTTTTATATTCAACCGGTGGAGATGCGCCGGGTGCAAGCGGAGTAACTAACCAGGATTTTAAGATAGGTGTAAGCTTAACCTATCCGCGAATTATTTCGCCGTTTAAATTGGCCAAGCCGGGTAAATACGGCGTTCCGCATACCACATTTGCAAGCAACTATTCGCTTTTCTTTCAGCGCGACCTGGTTACCCGAACCAGCTTTATCAACTCGGTTACTTATGATTTTGCCGAAACAGCTAACAAATTGCACAGCCTTACAGCTGCCAATTTTGAATTTTCAAGAGGATCTATAGATCCGGCAGCGCGCGATACACTTATTGCAAGAAACCGCTACTCGTACGTATATCTTATCGGCCGCACCACGTTTACCACCGGTAGCCAGTACACTTACCAGGTAAACGGCAATCAGTTAAATACATTAAGCAATTTTACCTATTTCCGCGGGTTGTTAGATGTAGGCGGCAACCTGCTATCGTTGCTGAGTAATACCTTTAATACCCCGCGCGACGCGCAGGGCCAACGCACCCTTTTTGGCTACACATTTGCCCAATACGCTAAGGCAGAAATTGATTTAAGGCTTTATAAGAGCCTCGGCGGCGACAAGCAATTTATTTTTCGGATAAACCCGGGGCTTGGTATACCCTATGGTAACAGCAGGCAGCTTATTTTTGAGAAAAACTTTTACACCGGGGGCGCAAATGATATAAGGGCCTGGCTGCCACGCACACTTGGGCCAGGACAATTTAACCGCGGCGACGCCTATGGAAACGATAATACTACCCGCGCACGCCTGAAGTATATAGACCAGTTTGGCGAGGTAAAGTTGGTGATGAATGCAGAATACCGCTATAAACTGGCCAATAACTTTTTTGGTACAATTTTAAAAGGAGCGGTTTTTGTAGATGCCGGTAATATATGGCGCCTGCACCCTGAGGTGGAAAATCCGAATGGCGAATTCAAATTTAACCGTATTTTGCAATCATCAGCTATTGGCATAGGTACAGGTTTACGATTTGATCTGAGCTTTTTTGTGTTCCGTTTAGATGCCGCGTTTAAGGTAAAAGACCCTCAATTTAGAGGATCAGACCAATGGGTACTGTTTAAACATGCGGATGAACTGTTTAAAAGCGGAACGTTCAAAGAAAACTATCAAAACGCCAATGGCGGCGAAAGCTACAACTTTATGCAGCTTAACTTTGGTATAGGAATGCCGTTTTGATGTTAAAGAATGAAGATTAGAGAATGAAGATTAAAGATTAGTGCATGCGGCTTAACCCAGTCTTTAATAACCAATCGTTAACAACCAATCTTCAATCTTTAATAACCAATCGTTAACAACCAATCTTCAATCTTTAATAACCAATCTTTAACAACCAATCTTCAATCTTTAATAACCAACCTTTAACAACAAATCTTCAACACCTAAAACAATCCCCTCAATCCATTCACAATACTTTCAAAAAAGGTGGAAATGGTTAGTCCGTTTTGGTAATTGAAGAACAGGAATATGCAAAATACGATCAGAATTATGGCTATAAAACGCTTAAACAAATAACCCAGCAAAACAAGCCCCAGCGGTATCCCCAGCAGCAGCCACCAGCTTATGCCAATGGGGCGTAGTTTACCGTCTTGTTTATAAATGTAGTAAAGCTTTGAGTGGGTGCCGTTATCATTAACATGCTTAACGAAAAAAAATGCTGATTTATCCAACTTGTGGTGATAGAATGCTGTACCTTTTTCAAACCGCATTTCCTCCTGAAAGCCATTTACCGTGAAGCTGAAAAGGCCTTCCACATCTTCGCGAATATTATCCAACGTATCAACAGCCACTATTGCCACTTCACTTTGGGCAAAGGGGTTTTCTTTTACTACAAAGCGATCAATGCTTACCGTATCGGCAAACAGAGTGCTGTTAGCACAGATCATTAATAAAATAACAAAGAATATTTTTTTCATAGTAGCAAGGTTAATTTGGCAGCAACATGGTTGGCAATAAAAATAGCTAATATTATTCAGTTCAGTATGTTCATTACAATACATTTAAAACCACCCGGGCTTTAATTTGTGTTAACAATGTATATTTACAAAAACACTGCTTATGTTAAAAAAAACGCCCAAAGACTCGCACACTGTTATGAATGAGTTGGTGTTACCCAATGATACCAATATGCTGCACAACCTTATGGGTGGCCGCCTGCTGCACTGGATGGATATCGCTGCCGCCATATCTGCGCAAAAACATTGCAACACACTGGCGGTAACTGTATCGGTTGACAGCGTGTCATTCAAACATTCTATTAAGCTGGGTGATGTGGTAACTATTGAGGCGCGGGTATCGCGCGCGTTTACAACCTCGGTAGAAGTACGTATGGACGTTTATGCAGAGAACATTCCATCAGGCACGCGCGTTAAAAGCAACGAGGCCTACTATACGTTTGTAGCGCTGGATAAGGAGGGTAACAAATTAGCTGTGCCTGAACTTGTACCTGAAACACCCGCTGAACAGGCTTTATTTGATAGCGCCCTGCGCCGCCGCCAACTAAGGTTGATACTGGATGGCAAATTAAAACCACATGATGCTACAGAGCTAAAAGCGCTCTTTATGGATAAAGAATAAAACCTTTTGCAGCCTGGTAGCTTGTATTATATATATAATCTACCTACTATGAAAACTAAAATATTTGTCCTGCTTATATGTGCTTCAGTAATAACCGCCTGTTCAAGCAACAGAAACACCCTTGAAGGAACAACTGATAACACCGACAAGCCTCTACCTAAAACAGCTACCGGATTCGCCTCTCAACGCGATGGAAGCTCATTTGACAAAGCAATAATAATAGACGAAAAAACAGAAAGAGCAGGGCTCGACGCGGAAAACACACAGCTAATTACATTATTCCCCGGCAGCAAAAGGGTTTCGCAACGCTACGAGATCTATAAAGACAAACAGCACGAAATAGTAAATATCACTACCACCGATGGCAGAGAAACCCAGGTCTATTTTGATGTATCAAGCTATTTTGGGAAACAATAACATAGCGATGCCGCTTGCCCGGTAGCTACCTGGTTAATGTATACTCGCCTGAAAAATCTGTTTCCACATTCATTGCCGGGTTAAGGTTGGGCCGTGAATTGCTCTTGTTAACCATTATCGCGGTTATTGTGCCGCTTGGATCGCGCGTGATGGATACGCCGGGAAGGTCGTCAAATTGAAGCGCGTTAACTATCACTTTATAAAAAAAAGCTCCGTTGGGGTTAATATAAGGCGTTATATGTTTACGTGATATTGCCAACTCATAGGTATAGTTAGCCTCTTTATCAAATGATGAAGCTACGCTGATGCCATCCGTGTTATAAATAGAAAGCAGGGTATCTACATCTTTAATACCCCGCACTCTTACAAATTTACCTATACTGTTAAACTGTTTATTGTTGGCTGTAGTTATATAGTCTGCACTATCTGCCGGAGCAGACTTTACCAAAAAATTTATATAGGGTTTGTTTTTATAATTAAATAACGGGTACGTTACCTTAGCACCGGTAGTGTCATTCTTTTTTCCGATGTTGTTTACTATAAAAGTAAGGCCGCTGCTTACAATTTTTCTTACAGAACTTTCATCGGCAGATTTAATAACAAGGTAAATGTTATTGTCATCATGTGCCATAGCGTAAAAAACATCCGTTGCCAGGTTATAGGCCTTAAAGGTCCACTCGGTAGCCTTACCATCAATCTTTACGTTGGCAGGCGCACGCATACTTCCCTCCTGCTTAACGGGTAATTTCTGGGCGACAGCGGTAACGCTAACAACAGTTAACAGCCATGCGGTTATAAACAGAATGGAACGGATGCTTAAAGAAAGGGAATTCATAGAGTAGTAAATTATTAAATTGGCGACCTAAAACTAATCATTTAGTGGTAAGTCGCCAAAATATTAATAAACTCCTCTTATCTTATCATGAATTTCTGCATCATAAAGCTTACGCAGATCGCTGAAAGTTTGTGCAGATAAAGGCGGCAATGTTGAGGCATGCAGGTTGGTTTCAACCTGGCTTACTTTAGATGCACCGGGAATAACTGTTGTTACCTGCGGATGATCCAGGATCCAGCGGATAGCCCATTGCGCCATGCGCTCATCAGGCAGCATTGCACCTATCGTTTCAGATAAACGCACACCTTCGTTATATTCAATGCCCGAGAAAGTTTCGCCCACGTTAAATTTCTCGCCGTTGGCATTATAGTTTCTATGGTCATTTGCAGAAAAAGCCGTTTGCTTGTTAAACCTGCCGGTTAGCAAGCCGCTGGCCAATGGCACGCGTGCTATAATGGCAACACCTTTTTCGGCAGCTTTGGCAAACACTTCATCAGCCACATGCTGACGGAACAGGTTAAAGATGATCTGTAAAGATGCCAACCCCTCCTGCTCCAAACATATCAAAGCTTCTTCTGATGTTTCAACACTGGCACCAAAGTTGGCTATCAAACCCTCCTGCTGCAGCTTGCGCAAGTGATCAAACACTTTACCCGAGCGCATTTCTTCTGTTGGGATGCAATGCAGCTGCTCCAAAAACAATTGCGGTACATCTAAATGGCGCAAAGAGTCTTCCACATGGCGGCGTATGGCATCATAAGTAAAATTTTGCGGCCAACCGTTAGGCGCATCTCCGCGGCGACCTAACTTGGTAGCAACATAAATAGGTGTGTCAACAGTCTTTAAAAACCTGCCTATCACCTGTTCGCTAACGCCCATACCGTAAACATCGGCGGTATCAATAAAATTTCCGCCACCGTCAACATAAGCTGATAATATCGCAAAGGCATCCTCGTCATTAATGTTACCCCAATCGGCGCTGCCTAATTGCCAGGTACCTAAACCCACTTCGGCTATGGCTGTATCTTTAAATTTTCTGTAATTCATGGTGTGTATTACCTACTTAGAGGCGTGTAGTTTAATTGCTTCCTAATTGTAAAATATAATCAAATTCTTTCGGCTTAATGCTGGCTACCGATAAGCGGCTTAACCTTACCAATTGAATGTCTTTCAAATTTTCGTCGGCCTTTATTTGCGCCAGCGTTACCGGGGTTTTTAGTTTTTCAACCGGCGAAAACTCAACTACCACCCAATTGGTATCATCAGTAGTTGGGTCCTGGTAGGCTTCCTTTACTACCTTGGCTATGCCAACTATCTCTTTGCCTTCGTTGCTATGGTAAAAAAAGGCTAAATCACCCTCGCGCATGTCGCGCAGGTTATTACGCGCCGCGTAGTTGCGTACACCATCCCAAAAAGTGCGGCCATCCGCAACAAATTCGTCCCAGCTATATTTTTCGGGCTCAGATTTTATCAACCAATAATTCATTTTGCTGCTATGTTATAATGGCGGTAAAGCTATTTAAAAAAGCAGCGTTGGTCAATAGTCTAAGTAATTAGTGAGTAATTATCAAAAAAATGAAAAACTACGTAAATAACTAATATTATAGTTTTATATTAGTGCAACCAATTATCCTTACTCAACCATGCGAGCACTTATACCTGCCTTATTATTTGCTGTTGTGATTGCTACCCCAGCTATTGCCCAAAAACTACCTAACGTTCAACAAACAAGCGTTAAAGCACCTGCTAACATTAAAATTGATGGCAATTTAAACGAGTGGAACAATCAACTACAGGCCTTTAACAAAACCGACGGTTTATATTACACCATAAGCAATGATGATAAAAACCTGTACCTCTCGCTCATTGCTCCGAACAAGGATGCCTGCCGCAAAGCGTTGCGGGGCGGCATAACCTTCTCTGTGGTTAAGGTTGAAAAGAAGAACGTGTATTATGATCCCCTGAAAAAGATGATCGATTTTGTTTTGCTCAAAAATGACGACCGAAATGAGCTCATCAAAGTAATGGATAAGTACCTGGACAAAAACAACAAAAACTCCGACTCCCTTTTGGCTGTCATCAATAAAAAAATAGGAGTACTATTAAAACGCTTTGAGATAAATGGCGATGATGTGCCGGTTTATAACGACCTGAACATAGTGGCCGGCATCAGATTTAATAAAAACCTTGACCTGGTTTATGAACTGTGCGTACCGCTCTCCTATCTTGATATGGATAAGGATTATGCGGCGCCTTTTACCTACACTGTTTGCTTGAGTGCCCATGACGAAGTAGTAAGAAGAATGATGTGGAAAAAACCTACGCCTGGTTCACCTTTTCCCCCACCACCACCCATGCTTAAACCCGGGGCAATTGCACCGCCGCCGCCACCGCCTGATCCGCGCTTTACAAACACAGAGTTTTCGGCTAAATACACCCTTGCAAAATGATAATTGAAATGAAAAAAATTACATCTACAATATTCGCGATTCTTGTATTTGCGGGTGTAAGCGCCCAAAAACTTCCTAATGTTCAACAAAGCAGCGTTAAAGCACCTGCTATTGTTAAAATTGATGGCAAAGCTGATGAGTGGGGAGCTTTCAAAGCATTTAACGCGGCTACTGATGCGTTTTACAGCCTGGCCAACAGCGAAAACCGGCTGTACCTTATTGTGCAGACAGCCAATTATAACATAACCAACAAAGTTACACGCGGTGGCCTAACGCTCACCGTTAATGCTAACGCGCAAAAAGATGGTGCGCCGGCATCTTCAATCACCTTTCCGCTGATAGAACCGGCTGAACTGAGGGGAATTGTTCAGTCCATGCGGGATGTTATGGAAAATTCATCAGCCGGGGATGCCGACGCGCTTACGTTAGCCGCCAATAAAAAGCTGGCAGGAGGGATAAAACTGATTAAGGCATCGGGGTTAAAAAATGTTAGCGACTCGCTTATTTCCATTTACAACGAACAGGGGATAAAAGCTGCTGCAGCGCTATCACAGAAAGGCATTCTTACCTGCGAATTTGAGATCCCGCTTACCCTGCTCAACCTGCGGGGCGATCAATTTAGCTACAACATTAAACTTAACGGGCCTAAATTACGGCCGGTGCAGGTACCCGTTTACATACCAGAATTAGAGGGCAATAAAGCACCTGTTAATGTATTTAAAGGGCAGGGCGTTGTTGCCGGTAAGGATATGACCAGGCAACAGGCCGAAATGGTTGCAACAACATTATCAACTGATTTCTCGGCCGAATATAAGCTGGCAAAATAAAATGAAAAAGATAGCGCTGCTCTTAGTAACCGTAATAACTGTGTTTAACACCTATGCGCAAAAGCTACCCACTACGCAACAGATAAGTTTACGCGCGCCTGATGACATTAAAATTGATGGCAAAACAACGGAATGGGGTAAACTACAGGCATATAATCCGCCAACAGAAATTAATTATACAATAGCAAATGATGATAAAAAGCTTTATTTGGTTGTACAGGTAAGCGGCGGGCTTATAACCAACATTGCAAACGGGGGAATTAGATTAGCGATACAAAAAAATGGAGGTAGAAACGATACAGGGGCCCCGTTCATTAAATATCCATATCTGGAAAAAGCGAAACGGTTACCGATAAACCCCAGAGACTTTAATGGTGCTGCGGATACCATAGTAGCGAAGTATAATAAACAATTAACTACAAACGCTAAGTGGATATATACAAACGGACTTAACGGGGTGGATAGCTTGCTTTCGGTTTACAATGACCGTGGCGTAGCCGCTGCCGGCTATTTTAATAGTGACATGAAATACACTCTGGAGATGGCTGTTGATCTCTCGCTTTTTGGATTGTCTGTTGAAAATGCTTCCAAATTCAGCTATCACATCATTGCAAATGCCGAACCTAACAAATACTCAATGGCGGTTTATATGGATTATATAAAAAATGTTTTCGAACGCAACAGCCAGGTATTTTCTTTAACCAGAGAAGACAGTGACCGGGCGTTAGAAAACCTGCGGGTTGCAGATGGCCGATTTAATGCATCTACCGACTTTTGGGGCGAATATACTTTGGCTAAATAACTATGAGAATATTAGCATTGATGTTTTTACTGGCTATTTGCCTGCACGCACATGCGCAAAAGCTGCCCAATGTGCAGCAGGTAAGTTTACGCGCCCCTGCCAATATTAAAGTTGATGGAAAGCCGACAGAATGGGGCGATATACCACAGGCGTATAACAATGGTACCGAAGTTTACTATACCATAGCCAACAATCACGACTTTTTATATCTGACTGTTAAAGCTACCGATGCTCAGATAATTAAAAAAATAATAGTAGGCGGGTTAGCCTTTACCATTAATAAAAGCGGCAATAAGAAAGACAAGAATGGTGCTGTTATCACTTTCCCCTTTTACGAAAAAGGTAAAAACTATCCCTTTGTTACGTTAGAAACAGCTACCGAAATAAAGAGAGATGCCGCAAATTATGCATCGCGTTGGGATAGCTTAATAAATACATCTAACAACAAAATAAAAGCCGGGTTTAAATTTATAGGCACATCGGGACTAAAGGATATAGCGGAGGATATGATATCCGTTTATAATACTGAAGGCATATCTGCCGCGGCCATGCTGGACGATAAGTTGGTTTACAATTTTGAGCTGGCCGTTCCGCTAAAGTTACTTGGCGGCGGTACAACACTTAAAACGCTGGCCTATAATATAAAACTAAACGGTCATGCTTTTGGTGGCTCTGACCTGAAGGATAGCGGCAGGTTTGTGATTTGGGTAGGCCGCGATGGCCAAAATTACCGGATGGAAGACTCGTCACCCCGCTCCTGGAGCCTGGCATCGTCAACAGATTTTTGGGGCGAATACACTTTAGCTAAATAATTATGAAAAAGCTACTCCTATTTTTCTTCGCCGGCCTTGTCGTTGTAAACGCCCAGGCGCAAAAGCTGCCCAATGTGCAGCAGGTTAGTTTGCGTGTCCCCAATAATATAAAAATTGACGGTAGGCCCGACGAGTGGGGTAAAACTTTACAAGCGTACAACGCGGCTACCGAAATTAATTATTCTGTGGCTAATGACGATAAAAACCTATACCTGGTTGTACAGGCCACAAGCTGGACAGTGATAACCAACATTGCCAATGGCGGCATAAAGCTGGCTGTACAAAAAACCGGTGAGAAAAACGACGCCGGGGCGCCGGTCATCAAATTTCCTTATATGGTAAAAAGCCATATAATGATACCACCTAAAGGCCAGGCAAATGCTGATGCGGATGCAGCAATGAGGGAGGACAATAAAGCGCTTACTAAGGCTAAATGGATCTACACCAGCGGAATAACAGGTGTAGATAGCCTGATATCTGTTTACAATGACCGTGGGATAACGGTAGCTCATGGCGTAGACATTAAAAGAAAATACACGCTTGAAATGGCCATTGATCTCTCGCTGCTGAACCTGTCGGTAGTAAATGCCTCAAAGTTTTCCTATCACCTTATGGTTAATGCCGAACCTAACCGGTATTCATTTAAAGGGATTATGAATGTAGTTAAAAGTATTTCAAACAATACTCCCGGCGGTTTAACTGCAGCACAGTTGCGTAATATTGAGGGGTTTGAAAATTCAACCAACAACTCAACCGCTACCACAGATTTTTGGGGCGAATACACTTTAGCGAAATAATTATGAGAACGTTGACTTTTATTTTTTTGATGGGATGTTGCTTTGTCGCTAATGCGCAAAAATTACCTGATGTGCAACAGGCAAGCTTAGTGGCCCCTGCTAATGTTAAAGTGGATGGAAGGTTGACAGAATGGGGTGATAAGCTACAAGCTTATAATAAAGAAACGGAAATTTACTATACCATAGCCAACAATAAAGACTACCTGTATCTAACCATACAGGCTACTGATATAGATATTATTGACAAGATCGTTTCGCGCGGATTGGCCTTAACAATGAATACAGATGGTAATAAAAAAGACAAAAATAGTGCTGTTGTAACCTTCCCGGTTTATGAAAACGGAAAGCCACGCCTTTACCTGATGTTATATAAATCAAAAGAAATTAAAAGCGATGGGGTTGACGTAAACATGCGACTGGACACTTTAAAAAACGGCCTTAATAAGAAAATTAAAGACGGATTTAAATTTATAGGCACATCGGGGTTAAAAGGAGTTATCAGTGATATGATATCGCTTTACAACGCCGAAGGCATATTGGCAACGGCTGTATTCGACGAAAATTTATATTATAATTTTGAATTGGCCGTTCCCCTAAAGTTGGTAGTAGGTAACGCAACGCCAAAAAGTATAAATTATAATATCCAAATCAATGGTTATGCCTTCGGCGGATCAGATCTGAAATCTATCAGGGATAAATTTTTAACTTACAGAGGCGCCGACGGAAAGGACTATGTGCTTGGCGAACCCACACCACGAAACTGGAGCCTGGCAACGCCAACCAATTTTTGGGGAGAATATACGCTGGCTAAATAGGCTGTAAATTAGGAAATAAGTATGCTTCCGGCATCATTTAGAATACCGGGATGGGGTGCAAATAATCGTGTTCTAAAGATTCAAAAAAAGTGGTGAGCAGTGCGTTTCCTTCCTTTGGGAAGGAGGAGGAAGGGGTAAACAGGACATTTTATGTTTGCGCAAAACCCCTACCCGCCATTTCACAGCCCACCCCGCCCTTCCCCAGGGAAGGAGTTTTGATGGTAACCAATCTTTCGAATTGGACTAGGGTGCAAAAACCGCTAAAAAAGCTCAATCAAGTGTATACAACTATCAGGAATACAGCGCCTTTTTGGTGTCTTTTTAAAACTGTGTATTTTATATTTATCTGATAGTCAGAAAATTAAAATAAAGGTGTATACGCTTTTTTAATAGTGGATAACCGTATACGGCTACACCTAAAACCCGTGCTGCGGAGAGGTAACTTTATAGCTGTTGTTTAACATAAGCCCGAGAACTATCTCGTGCGTGCCACGGCTTACAGTATTAAGGGCTGATGTGGTGATATCATAACTATAACCCACATTAATAAGCGAGCTAAGATTAAACCCGGCTAAAACAGCTACGGCATCTTTATGGCGGTAGGACGCGCCTAACCAAAATTTATCCTGAAAATTGAACTTGCCGTTAACATCATAAGTAAGCGGTACAGGGCTGGTTCTTTTTACCAATACCGATGGCATAAAGGTGATCTCATCCGTCATGAACAATTTAACACCTGCCGTTAAATAAAAGTGCGGAACAGTAGGGCTGCCCGTAGTGCGCGAGGTACCGAAATAATAATTTTGCGGAAGCAACTGCCGCGCCGATAAACCCACAAAATAGTTAGACGAATATAACCACACGCCTGCGCCAATATCGGGCTTCCACTGGCTGTTGTTTGCTCCGTTGGTTATGGCAGGGTCATTAGGGTCGGTAAGCGTTATATCCTGGGTATTCAAGGTCATGCGGTTCATCCCGGCCATAACCCCTACTGACAGGTTCATGCGGCTGGTTAAGCCCAGGTGGTAAGCGTATGTGACATTAACATTGGTTTGCGTTATGGGCCCGGCCTTATCGGTCATAACCATGGCACCTATGCCGTGATGCGGCTCGGCCGCCTGGTAGTTTTGCGTAAATAATCTGCTTGAAGGATTGATGCCATTTTGAGCAGCAAAACCCGTGGCGTCGCCTTGTATAAAATTGCGGCCAAGCGGCGCGTTAACTGATAGGTAACTTGTAACCGGGGCCCCCTCTAAACCAACCCATTGGTTGCGATGGCCTAACTTAACATCAGTATAATTTTCTATACCCGTTACAGCCGGGTTTAGCAGATAGTTATTGAATACGTACTGGGTAAATTGTGGCAGTTGTTGCGCCATTGCAGAGCGCACACTGATAATTAAAATGAATAGTAGAAGTTTTTTCATTAAAGAATACCACCCTTAGCTTAATTGCTTTAAAATGAAGGTTTAAGTTTTCGGCGGTTAATTTAACCTTTTACCGGTTTCATTTCAGAACAATTATCGACGAATATAGCTTTTTCTCTATTTATCTGTTGTATAAATAAACTATAAAAAAATTCACTACTTAATAATACTAACGTATCCCGTAGCCGTTTTTCGCCCACTCCCGGGGTTAATAATATAATAATAAGTACCAACAGGTAACATTGCACCGCGCGATGTTCCATCCCACGGAGAAGCGTATCCCTTTGAAAAATATACTTTCTCGCCGTTTCTGCTAAATATTTCAACTGTTACATTGGGGTACATATTAAGATATTTTATATCCCACAGATCATTTATACCATCACTGTTGGGCGTAAAAGCATTGGGTATAAGCGGGGCCTTTAACACCTTTACGTAAATATTTTTAACTGCCGGGCAACCCTTATCAGACGTTACAGTTAATGTGTAGGTTGTGCTTTCAACGGGGTTAGCATAAGGCTTTTCAATATCAGCCTGATCAAGCGTAGCGGCAGGGAGCCAGCTATACTTTAGCGTGCCCGAACTTATTTTTACCGTAGGTTTTAACAATATTTTTTGCCCCTCCAGCATTACGTATTGTTCATCATCCTGTATAACCGGCACGGGGTTAACTGTAATTTTGAAACTTGTAGTGTAGGTGCAACCTGTTGCGCTCGCGGTAAAGGTGTAGCTAATGGTAAAAGTACCGGCCCCGGATACTGCCGGGTTAAAAGAGCCATCTGCTGTTATACCCGTACCGCTAAAAACACCTGTGCCGGCGTAGATTCCTTTGTTCTCTTTTATCTCAACAACACCGTTATCCTGGCATAGCGGCGAGATATCAGTTGTGATGGCTACATTATTATATAATAGCGTTATAATGGGGTTAGCATTAACAATTACGTCGCTATTATCATAAACAGCTGTACAGCTTTGGCTCTCACCAGAATAAGCTATCAATTTAACATGATATATTTTTGTTGCGGGGGTGTTGAACAGCGCGTACTTATGCGTGTATATTTTATCGGAATGCATATCGGCCGCAGTAAAAGTTTGCGACAAATCGGGATGATTGTCATAGTCAAAAAACCAGACAAGTTTAACTATGTTACTGGCAAAACCACCAGGCACAATTGATTCATCTTTAAAACTAACTTCGCTACCACTGCAGTTATTAGCGTTTTGTACAGAAAATTTAGCGATAGGGTTTGCGCCGTTCACCTTAAACTGCATTTGCTTTGTGCTTTTACAGCCGTATTTAGAAGTTACTGTAAGCAAAACCGTGTAGTTACCCGGGGCGCTGTATTTATGCTGCGCGTTCTTTTGGTTGGATATGTTATTGGCGGCAGTTGCATTGACATCACCAAAGTTCCATGCGTAAGTAAATTCTGATTCGGTATGGTCATCAATGGTGCTCAGGTCTGTAAACTTGGCCACATCATCAATACAGGCATCGGGTAAAATAAAATCAACAACCGGAACGGGATGAATGGTGATATCTTTTTGAAAAACCGCGCTTATACAGCCCATATCAGTAGTAACTATCAGTTTAACAGTATAAGTGCCTACAGCCGTAAAAACATGACTGAATGTCGCCGCTGTTGTTTTGTCCTCAGCAGGCGTTCCGTCTCCAAAATTCCAGGTCCATTTTACGATGTTGCCCTCGGGTGCCGTTGAGTTATTGGTCAATAATACATTACTGTTTACACAATCAGATGCTGTGGCGTTAAAAGAGGCAACCGGTAATTTTTTAATATGCACAGTCGTTTCGGGCGAAATTGTACTACAGCCATTGGCATCTGTAACCGTTAAAGTAACCTTGTAGTCGCCGGCGGCGGCATAAAGGTGTGTGGGGCTCTGCTCGGTTGAAAAAGTGGTGCCGTCCCCAAAATCCCATAACCATTTTTGGGCCGCACCTCCATCGGCAATAACAGATGCATCTTTAAACTGCACAACATCGCCCAAACAACTACTCGCGGCAACCTGTATGGTACTTACCGGCTGACTGTTAACTGTAAAATAAAACTGTACTTCCTGGTCAGATCCGCACTCGTCAATAACCGGATTAAACACCGTTGCTGTAGCGGTATGATTACCCGGCGGATAAGTAACCGTACCAGGATACTCATAATTGTATAATGTAACTCCGGCCACTAAGGTAGTAGATTTTGGTACCGGGTTAGGCTGTACAAGCGGCGCGGTACCGTCGCCAATATCCCAGCTTATGCGGGTTGTTGCGTAAGGCAGGGTTAACTGCAACTTGTACGACTGCCCGCTACAGGCCGTAACAAGGCTTTTGGTATTATCTGCAGGGTCCTCAAAAACCAGGTGGGTATTCAGATCCAGCTGATTGGTACCGGCAGCATAGCCATATGATTCTCTCTGCCCAAAACCGTAGGCAATTGCGGTAAAGGTTTCGTCGGCCTTTAGCGTATGGGTTCCTGATGTTACTGAACCGGGGCGACTGTTAGCCGGCCCGGATGACACCGTTATCTGCGCGTAAGAATATTCAGGCTTGCCGGCCACAGGTGTAAAGCCGCTATACGGATTTCCATCAACCGTGAATGAGGATACCGCGCTTGTTGGTAACACCACATTAATATAGCTATTTAATATGTCGAAATACCCGCTTGAATAAAGCGTAACCTTGCTTAATCCCTGTTCAATAGGGCTTAAATAGATCATTTCAGGGTCGCCCACATCGGCATTTACCTTTGTGCAATTAGGTCCCTCGCCCTGGCTGGCTGAATATTGCACCACCTGCACAGGTTTGTTGGCCGATATTATATTGGTAGTGGTTGACTGAAATTCATAATACAAACCATTTACAAACTGATTAGCCGCAATAGCTGCACCGTTGACGGTTACCTGCGTTGTGGGATCGCTTAGTATAACACGGTAGATATCGTAAGGGCGAGACTTTAATGGTGCGGTAATATAATTTTTGCCCCATGTTGACGTAGCATAAATCTGTTGAAATAAATTGTCGGAGGTAAGACTTGTGTAACCTGCGGGAGAATTAGCAGCAGGCGGACATCCGATACCAATTTTAGTGCTACCCGAAAAAACCGCTATTTTTTTACAAGTGCCCGCGGCTGTACTTACCGATTTTATCTTGGTACCTGTGAGGTCGTTATCTGCTAAAGCTTGATATAGTTCTCCCTTTTGCAGGTTAACCGTGAAAGTTACGCCTTTGGCTGCGCCATTTAAAAGTTGTTCGGATGGTGTTATCTCAACAGCTGTGTTATCTTCAGTTGCTATAACAGCAAATGTAGAATAGGACGGCCCATCATTATTATTAGGTTGATTGGGAGTGTTGGAGTTAGATAACTGTTTATAATTGATGGACATGTAATCCTTACCCATTGCGCTAACGGGCAGCAATAAGGTAGCACCCGAAACTGACGACGCATAAATATGCGCGTAAACAGCTACAGGCTTTAACGATTTTATGTGGATGCCTTTTGAAAACTTACCCTGGCTACCCACAAAGGCGCTTGTAGGTATATTAACCATCGTTACCGCATTGGCAGTTACACTAAAAGTTATTGCGTTAAATGATCCATCGGCAATTTCGACTGTGCCGGAAGTCGACAAATCGGAAGTAATATACAGGATCATGCTGCTGGGGCCATTAGTTGCCGTGGGTGGCTTAATATGATCCATATACAGCGTCCAAAATTCTGTACCCTTATTGCTGGTTCCCTGGGCAAACGCATCCGCGCGCCAAAAAAACAGCAATAAAACTAAAGCAGCACAATATAATGTCCTGGCGTTTATCAAGTACGTAAATTAATTAGGCGGTTTAAAAAATAGTCCCTCTAATATACATACTTACAAAACACAATAACAATACTGTTACATTAACTTTTTAAGGGTTTCAATTTCTGCGTGGGCAAGGCGGAGTTTTGCTGCAAGGTCCTTGTTCTCGCGGCGCAACTTGTATATCTCAATGGCGTTTATAATGTACATTTTCAACTCATCATTTTGCCATGGTTTTACCAGGTATTTATAAACGTGGCCACGGTTAATGGCATCCATAACCGCGTTTATGTCGGCAAAGCCGGTAAGTAAAATCCTTATGGTATCGGGGTAAGCCTGTATTATCGATTCAAGAAACTCGATGCCCGTCATAACAGGCATACGGTGATCTGTTATAATTACGCCAATTTCGGTAGCGTCTAATATTTTACGGCCCTCTTTAGCCGATATCGCCGTAAATACGTCGAAATCATGCCTGAAGGCTGCTTTAAAACTGTTAAGGTTATTAACCTCATCATCTACGTATAATACTCCAACTGCCATAAATTAATTATAAAGCGTACGGTAATTATACATCTAAAAAAATTAAATAAACACGTTTTAAAGCGTATTAACCTGCTTTTTGTTCAGATTCTGCACAGAAAGTCAGTATTTGGAGGCTGGCAACCCTCCATCGCCATCCTTTTCTCCAAAGGTTGTTAACTAACCCGTTTGCCTTTTAACAGCAAATTCATAGCATCGTTAAAAGACCCTGCCCTAACAACCTCACCCGAGTTCACAAAAAATATCTCATCAGCATTTTCTATTGTATTTAACCGGTGGGCAATTATTACGCGCGTGGTATGCTGTGGCAAATTATTGAGTATTTCGCTTAACAATTTTTCGGTAATGGTATCAATATTGGCCGTTGCCTCATCTAATATCAGCAGATCCGGATTGCGCAACACGGCCCTCATAAAGGCTATCAGCTGTTTCTGCCCTAAGCTAATACTGTTTCCGCTTGATAATACTTTAGTTTCCAATCCGTCATCAAACATGGCCAGTAAATTACCCAGATTGGCTTGTTTAATTGCCTGCTCCAACTGCTCATCAGTGTAGCCCGCGTAAAGCTCATTTCCGTACAATATATTCTCGCGCACGGTACCGGTAAATAAAAATGGCTCCTGTAAAATAAAGCCTATTTTTTTAGACCGATCTGCAGCATTGTAACTCCTTATATCTTTACCGCAAAGCAAAACCGTGCCGCTTTGCGGATCATATAAACGGGCAATTAACGATGCCGTTGTGGTTTTACCACCACCTGTTGGGCCAACCAGCGCGTAAGTTTTACCCTGTTCAAGTTTAAAACTTATGTTATGCAATATCTTGTTATCGCCATAGCCAAAATGCACATTTTTGAACTCCAGCAAGGCATCAGATGCTTCCTTTTCACCGGCACTTACCGTAGCAAGGTCTGTTTCCATTGCCAATATCTGCGATATCCTGTCCCAGGCCGCCATGGCCGTCTGAAAGTTGGCCCAAAGCGTAGCCAATTGTCTTAAAGGGTTATAAAAGTTAGTGGTGTACGAAAAATAACTTACCAGCAAACCAATAGTGAACTCGCCCTCGCTTATCAGGTAAATGCCAAAAGTTAAAACAGCCAGTTGCGCTATGCTTGCAAACAGCGTGTATACCGGCATAAATATATTATTGGCCAGGCCGGCACCTATAGCGGTTCTATAGTTTTCTTTATTGGCAACATCAAACCTTTTTCTAAAATAATCACGGCGGTTAAAGGCTATGATCACTTTAAAATTGTGCAGGCTTTCCTGTATCTCGGCACTCATGCCGCCTACGCTTTTCAAGCTTTTGGCATTGGTGCGTTTTACCCACGGCGATACGATCATGGTAAAAAACAATATCAACAAGCCGGGTGCAAGCGCAGCCGCGCCCAATTTTACATTAATGGCTATCAGGAATATACCTGCTCCAAGCATAGTAGCAATGCTGCCTATAAATTGCATCAGCGACTGCGAAAAGAACTGGTTTAACTTATCGGTATCGTTATTTATCCGCGATATCAGGTCGCCGGCTTTGTTTTGGTTAAAAAAGGCTACCGGCAATTGCTGCAGTTTATTGAACACCGCGTTACGCAGCGTAAACAACATACGCTGCCCTACCCCTCCCATCAACCGCGTTTGCAGATAGCTGGTAACCAGCGAAACAAAATACAGGCAAAGCAGTATGCCACAATTTACCAGCACGCCGTGATATGGGTTAGCAACTACCGCGCCATTGTGCGGGGCGATGTACTGATCAATAGTATGGCCCACAACAAAAGGCCCGGTTAGGTTAATAGTTGAGGTAACCAATATGGCGCAAAGTGCCAGCAGCAAGTTCCTTCTTTCGTGCGCTATTAACTGAAACAGTTTTCCTAAACCGGCAAGCGTTGACGTTTTTTGCTGCCCTTTTGATAACTCGTTAAGATCGTAATTCATAGTTGCTGGTGCTTTGTTGCGAATTAAAAATCTGTACGTATTCAGGGCTCATGCTCATTAGTTCATCGTGTGTTCCTTCGGCCACTACTTCGCCATCCATCAGCACTACAATTTTATCATAATGTTCAATGGCAGCAATTTTTTGTGTTACGGATATCAGTGTAGTGCCCGGGTAATTAAGCTGAACGTTAGCCAATATCTTCTGCTCTGTGCCTGTATCGACACGGGCGGTAAAATCATCCAGCAATAAAACCTTTGGGTTTACAGCCAGCGCCCGTGCCAGCATTATCCGTTGTTTTTGTCCGCCCGAAAGGCTTGATCCCCGCTCAGAAACAATGGTATTCAGCTTATCAGGCAAACCATTTATAAAATCACTCAGTTCGGCGGTTTCTATCGCTTTTTGTAATGATTCGTCGGTTACGGTATCGCTAAACGCGATGTTCTCGCGAATGCTCATATTAAAGATAATGCTATCCTGAAACACAAAACCCACCTGCCTGTGAAATGCCTCGCTATTATAATTGGCTATGCTTTTCCCATCAAACTCAACCGAACCTTCTGTTGGGTTTATTAACCCGGTAAGCAGGTAAAGCAGTTGCGTTTTACCTGCGGCGGTTGGGCCTATTATGGCTGTTTTTGATCCGGCATCTACCGCTATTGATACATCCTTGAGTGCGGGTTTCTGTCCATAAAGTACGCTAACATGCTTTAGTTCGATATTACCCTTGATCGGTGTTGTATCTGTTCCTTTTTCTTCAGTATCTGGCGCGTTCAAAATGGCATTAAGCCTTTGGAATGATGCCGTAGCCTGCGCAATAATGTTGCTCATAAACCCTATAACCAGTATCGGGAAGATCAACATAATAAGATAGCTGTTAAATGCCGAAAATTCGCCCAGCGTCATGGTTCCGTTTATTACGTAATGCCCACCCAGCGCCAATATGGTAAGCATAGAAAGATTGGCTGTAAATGAAATTACCGGTATCAGTCCCGCAAACATTTTAAGTATGGCTAAACCAAAATCCCGGGCCTTGCTGTTAGCCTCTAAAAACTTCATCGATTCCAGGTTTTGCGAGTTGATAACACGTATCAGCGCCGAACCTAAAATGCTTTCGTTGATGATCCTGTTCAGCCAGTCAATCACTTCGCGACTTTGAATAAACAGCACCCGCACCTTTTTTAACACGTAGAAAAACGTTCCGCCTATAATAGGGATAATGGCTATTACCGTCAACGCCAGCCGCCAGTTAATGCTCAACATCAGCGCGCTCGCGCCTATTATTATCACTAATGATGATACGATGGATACAATGGCTTGCGAAATAAACAGCTTTATAGAATCAGCATCGGCAGTTAAGTTGGTCAATAATTTGGATGGATTGGCTTGTTCAATAAAAGCATGGCTCTGGCGCGAGATCTTATCGGCCAGCCGGGTACGCAGATCGCGGGCAACGCGCTCCGAAGCATAGGTTTGGATAACACTTTGCAGGTATCCAAAGATAAAAACCAATACAACCGCTACGCTGAACTCCGTTATTATGGCTTTTATGTCGAAAGCTTTATGGGTATACGCGTCTATTCCATCGGCAATTATTCGCGGCAAAAACAAGTTAATGCCGTTGCTTAGCAGCGCCAATACAATAAGCATTGTTACCAAACCGCTATACGGCTTAAGTAAACTGCCTATACCGGGCGGTTTTGGTGTATTAGCATTGGGTTTTACAGACATACGGTTTTTTATGAGCGTGCAAAAATACTAAAGCTTATGTATATTTTTGATTAAGATTACAGACGATCAGCAGCCGATAATATTTTAAGATCTATCACAAAAAATTATGTCGTTGAATTTTAACCCACAGCAAGAAATTATATTAGAGGATGAGCGGGTGTTGTTACGCCCATTGCAGGTTGATGATTTTGGCAACCTTTTATCGTTTGCAGTAAACGAACCGGAAACATGGCGGTATTCAAGCAAAACCGCTGGAAGCGAACAGCTACTAAAGGATTACATTAAAGATGCCTTGCAGGCGCGTGATAAGGGCGTAGAATATCCCTTTATTGTATTTGACAAAACCGCGAACGCCTATGCCGGTAGTACCCGCTTTTATGATATTCAAACAGAAAACGGCGCGCTTGAGCTGGGTTATACGTGGTATGGAAAAGATTTCCGCGGAACGGGCATGAACAAGCATTGCAAATTCCTTCTGCTGCAATTTGCATTTGAAACCATGAACGCAGACCGGGTTGGTTTCCGCGCTGATGCCCGTAACCAGGTTAGTATTGCCGCTATGAAAAGTATTGGCTGTGTGGTTGAAGGGACCGTACGCAGTCACGGCATTTTACGCGAAGGCGGTCGCCGCGATTCTATATTATTGAGTATTTTAAAGAATGAGTGGTTTGGTGGGGTGAAGGAGAGGTTGAGGGGTAAAATTAGTGATAAATGAAATTAAGTCAATTAAAGGACCTATTTTCAAATAACATTGTAATAGGCGTTTTACGGAAGAGTATTGAAAAAGAAGTTATAGACTACGTAACACTTCTTAAAAAGAAAGGTAGTAGCGTGCCTATTTACATCACTGAAGACGCAACTTTAAAAGTAAGTGGTAGTGATATAGCTCTTCTTTGTAAAGCTTATTTAGATGGCGGTATAGAAGAAAACCATGTTTATTACATAATGGATGTGTTAACACTTGCCGAGCATGTTGATTTCGATAATGAGGAATTATTCGACTTAGTCGCGGGATTGACAGACCCGGAAATAAACGGAGATTTAACACCTGAAATTGCAATGCAGGTAATCAATCAAATCCATTTACTGAATGATGAATAAAGCAAAAGACAATATGTCATTGCGAGGTACGAAGCAATCGCACGGAGAAAAGCGGACTATGCACCGTTAGCGATTGCTTCGTACCTCGCAATGACAAAAATGAGAGGGTAATGCCCCTGTATCTACTACTTCAGATCAAACCTATCCAAATTCATCACTTTACTCCACGCGGCAACAAAATCGTTTATAAATTTGTCGTGCGCGTCTGCACTGCCGTAAACTTCGGCAACGGCGCGGAGCTCAGAGTTGGAACCGAATACCAGGTCGGCGCGGGTGCCGGTCCATTTTATGGCACCGGTAGCGCGGTCACTGCCTTCGTAAACTTCCCTGTCTTGCGATGCGGCTTTCCAGGCGGTGCCCATATCCAGTAGGTTCACAAAAAAGTCGTTGGTTAAAGTTCCGGGGCGATTGGTAAACACGCCGTGCTTGGAGCCATCGTAATTATTGCCCAGCACGCGTAAGCCACCTATCAATACCGTCAACTCCGGCGCGGTTAGCGTAAGCAAATGCGCCTTGTCTATCAGCAACTCCTCAGTTGATACAGACGATTTTGACCTGCGGTAATTACGGAAACCATCAGCTATCGGCTCCAGGTAACCAAATGATTCCACATCGGTCTTTTCCTGAGAAGCATCCATACGACCCGGAGTAAATGGAACGGTAACATTTTTGCCGGCATCTTGAGCAGCCTTTTCTACAGCCGCACAACCTGCCAAAACAATCAGATCAGCTATGGATACTTTTTTACCACCGGCGTTAAAGTCCTGCTGAATTTGTTCTAAAACATCCAGTACTTTTTGCAGTTGCGTTGAGTTGTTAGCCTGCCAGTATCTTTGCGGCGCCAAACGAATGCGACCACCATTTGCACCGCCACGCTTATCAGACCCGCGGAAGGTTGATGCCGATGCCCAGGCCGTTGATACCAATTCGGCAACGCTCAATCCTGAAGCCAATATTCTGCCTTTCAATGTAGCAATATCAGCATCATTTATCAATTCATGATCTACCGCCGGTATTGGATCTTGCCAAAGCAGTTCTTCCTGCGGCACATCCGGACCTAAATAACGTTCCTTCGGCCCCATATCACGGTGCGTAAGCTTGAACCATGCACGCGCAAAGGCATCAGCAAACTGATCAGGGTTTTCTAAAAACCTGCGTGATATTTTTTCGTACGCCGGATCAAAGCGCAGCGCTAAATCCGTAGTCAACATCGTAGGCAAACGCTTTTTCGAGCTATCAAACGCATCCGGTATAATAGCGTCCGCGTTTTTAGCTACCCATTGCTGCGCACCAGCCGGGCTTTTGCTCAATTGCCACTCAAAGCCTAAAAGGTTCTCAAAAAAGTTATTGCTCCATTTGGTGGGGGTGGTAGTCCAGGTTACCTCCAGTCCGCTTGTAATGGCATCAGGGCCGCTGCCGCTGCCGTATTTGTTATGCCAGCCAAAACCCTGCATGGCCAGGTCGGCCGCTTCAGGTTCTTTACCAACGTTATCAGATGATGCCGCGCCATGCGTTTTACCAAAGGTGTGTCCGCCTGCTATTAATGCTACTGTTTCCTCATCATCCATAGCCATGCGGCCGAAAGTATCGCGAATATCTTTTGCAGCCATAACCGGGTCAGGATTGCCATCCGGGCCTTCGGGGTTTACGTAGATCAAACCCATTTGCACAGCAGCTAAGGGTTTCTCTAAATTGCGCGAGTGGATATCGCCATCGGCATCATCATCAGATGATAACACACCGCGTCCGGGTACACCTTCCGATCCGTGCGCGTAACGTTTATCGCCGCCCAGCCACGTAGTTTCTGCGCCCCAGTAAACATCCTGATCGGGTTCCCAAACATCGGCGCGACCGCCTGCAAAGCCAAAGGTTTTAAAACCCATTGACTCCAAAGCTATGTTGCCCGTCAATATCATCAGATCGGCCCATGAAATATTACGACCATATTTTTGTTTTATGGGCCAAAGCAAACGACGGGCTTTATCTAAACTCACATTATCCGGCCAACTATTTAACGGTGCAAAGCGCTGCTGCCCTGCCCCTGCCCCGCCACGGCCATCAAACACACGGTAAGTGCCCGCACTGTGCCAGGCCATGCGGATGAACAAACCACCGTAATGGCCAAAATCTGCCGGCCACCAATCCTGCGAGTCGGTCATTAAAACGTGTAAGTCCTTTTTAACAGCTTCCAGATCAAGGCTATTGAAAGCTTCGGCATAATCAAAATCGCCGCCCATTGGGTCTGACTTTGAAGAATGCTGGCGCAGAATGCTAACTTTTAAATGTTTGGGCCACCAGTCCTGATTTTTGGTGCCGCCGCCGGCTACATTTTGTTTCATGCTGCCATTGTGGAAAGGGCATTTGCTGATGTCGTTTGATTCGTTTTCCATAAAATATTTTATCAGGTTTTATCGGATGTAAAGCACCGGTTACGTGCTTTTTATAAAGATAGATGGGTTGGCCATTAAATCAAAATCAATTAATTCTATATCAGATAGGGAAAAGCTATAGATGGTTATTATCATAGCGATGGGTTTAAAACCCATCGCTATACCGATACGCCCGGGTGAGTAACCGCAGCTCTTTTTAAATCTTCAAAACACTGCTAATTCAACGTATATCCATACAGATACCCGCCTATAATTGTACACAAAAACCTACACTTTTATAATGTCACCCGCTTGTCATCAGCATAAAAACCCATGGCACGATATTTACAATTAGCTAACCGAACTAATGTAAAACTATCATATCATGAAAAAAGTAACTGTTACCTCAACCGACGTATTAATGAAAGCTTTAGACATTGAATTAAAAGCTATATTGAAAAAAGACTTAAAAGCGTTCCGCGCGAAACAAGCGCAAGGTCAAAAACTTGCTGCTTAATCGGTATTTTTTGCTTTAAACCTTGACCACAAAATCTAAAACCGGCTTCTTTTCAGTCGATAAGCTAATACTTATCTTCGGGCTTATGCTATTACTCGGTGCCGAAGGCTATTTTGGGTATCGCCTGCGCGCACTATCCGCGCAGCAGGAAACCATTAAAGCCGACTACTCTGAGGTTAATAGCATCAACTACGGCCTGCTCTCGCTTGACCAATGGCGCGATGATGTTGCCCGCATTGTAAACAAACAGCTGCGCAACCTTAAATTTGACAAAAAGCAAAAAAAGTTAATGCAAACCGAAGTTGAAGAGGTTTTGTATGCATTAATTGCCAAGGCCGAACGCATGGTGGAGCAAAAGCCCACAAGCCTGATAGGCAAAATACGCAAGCTGGTAGTTAAAACCTTTGTAAAAACAGATAAAGTACGCGCCCAGGTGCCCCAGCTGGCTCGCAAAATTATAGCTAAAGCCGATAACCCCAACCAAAAAGCGAAGCTGAGCGAAATGGCCATGGGCGGTTTTGCCGAGGTATTGAAAGGCGATACAATAGATAGCGCTTTACGTGCGCGCGATGTGCTGTTTCACGGCATGTACAAAAAGTACAATGTAAATTCAACCCCCACTTTAAACGCTAAATTAGACAGTCAGCTTAAAAACATTCATACAGATATGTACCGTTATTGCTTTGGTATGTTGGGCTGTATTATAATTGTGCTGTGCTGCTGGTGGTTTTTCAGGAGCCGTACAGATCTGCATGGTGCCCTGTTTATATTATCACTACTTTTTGCTTTCATACTGCTGGGCGTGGGTTTAAGCGCGTCTATGATAGAGGTGGATTGCCGCATAAAAACCTTCGACTTTGTGCTGCTGGGTGAACAGGTAGAGTTTAAGGACCAGGTACTATTTTACGAAAGCAAGAGCATTCTGGGCGTAGTAAAGGTACTGATAGAGCAACCGGCGGTTGATGCCATTGCCGTTGGCATACTGATACTGTGTTTCAGCATTTTGTTCCCGGTATTAAAATTATCCTCAACCGGTATACACTTACTAAGCAGGCGCAGCATAGCCGAGAACAGGATCGTAAAATACTTCGCCTTTCAATCGGGCAAATGGAGCATGGCCGATGTTATTGTTATTGCTGTGCTGATGACCTATATCGGCCTGAACGGATTATTGGAGAGCCAGTTAGCTTTTCTGAATGTTAAAAGCCAGGATCTTACTATTATAACCACCAACAACACGGCCTTGCAGCCGGGTTACATCATATTTATAAGTTTTGTGCTGTACGGGTTGATCCTGTCAACCATCCTTAAATATATAACACCTAACGATGCCAACTGCTAAATTAAAATATACCGTTTTAAACATCGTTCTGCTTACCGGCTTAAGCGTATTACTGGCCGGTGCGGTTTACTGTGGGTATAAATTGCATCTTATATCTGATGAACGCGTGCAGGTTAAAGAGGATTACAGCTTATCTAACAGTGTTACATTCGGCCTTTTTTCTGTTGATGAGTGGAGCGACAGAATTGCTAAACTAATGGACGGCAAAATTGAGGAATATCATATAACGCCTAAGCAGCGTACAGATATGCGCCAGGCTATATCGGCCCAACTGCACGGTTTAATTGCCCAAACGGTACGCGAGATCAAAAAACCGCAAAAGAGCGTCGGCGGCAAGCTTAAAAAATTGGCGTTCAATATATTGGTAGACTCCGCCGAATTGCAAGCGCAGGTTAGGCCATTTACCAATACCATTGTTGCCAAAATAAGCAGCCAGCGAAGCGAGGACAGGTTAAAAGATATAGCCGGCAGTAAGTTTAAGCAACTAATAACTCAAACTTATGATAGCACCCGCGTAGCCAATTACGAGGTGACCAAATACGTTTATAAAAAATATAAGGTAGATAACCCCACCAGCTTTAACGATGAGATAAAGGCGCGCCTGGCGCATTTAAAGGCCGAGCTGATTAAATACGTTTGCATATTGTTAGGATGCGTTGTTGCAGCGCTGCTATTGTGGTTGTCTATGCGCAGGCATGTTGAACTGCAAACACCTCTGTTTATTTTTTCGCTGCTTTTTGCATTTGTGCTGCTGGCAGTGGGCAGCCTGCAGCCCGTTATTGAAGTTGATGCCCGCGTGCAATCATTGGACCTGTTAATTTTGGGCGAAAACATAACTTTCCAGAACCAGGTGTTGTTTTACCAAAGCAAAAGCATTGTTGGTATAGTTAGCACACTAATGCGGCAAGGCAAACCCGATGCTACTGTTGTGGGGGCGCTTATTATGTTATTTGTGTTGATACTGCCCCTGCTACGGTTAATAGCCAAAGGCATTTATGTATTAAGCACCAAAAAAATAGCCCGCCACCCCGTAATACGTTACTTGACTTTTGAGCTGGGCAAATGGGACATGGCCGATGTGATGATTGTAGGCGTGTTAATGACCTACATTGGTTTAAACGGCATTATAAAAGGGCAGCTTTCCAGTCTTAACATCCACACCCCATCATTAACCATGATAACGGATAATGGTACATCGTTGCAACCCGGCTACTTTATTTTTGTAGGATATGTGTTTTTTGGCGCGCTGCTCTCGTATGTTTTGAAAAGGGTATCTCCGCATGATAAGTTAAAATAATTTATCTAAATTTGTTACCATATTGGTAACAATTCTGTATGTTTGTGAAGCATGCGTGTAATAGCTACCAAAACCTTAAAATTTTATTCCGAAAGGTATCATCAAGCCGATCAGGCTTTGTTTAGTTGGTACGAGGAGGTTTCTATAGTAAATTGGAGTAATCATAATGAACTAAAGGATCAATATCGCAATGTATCTATACTTAACAACAAACGCGTTGTTTTCAATATCCACGGTAATAGTTACCGCCTTATTGTAGATATTGAATACCGATTAAAAATTGTTTTTATAGTATGGTTTGGTACGCATAAAGAATATGATAGGGTTGACGCTAAAACAGTAAGTTATGTTAAAACTAATTAAAAACGAAGAGCAATATAATGAAGCGTTGATGCAGGTTTACCAACTCATGCAAAATGACGTAAAGGAAGGCACATCAGCTTCTGATGAGTTGGAGATACTGAGTATTTTGATTAAAGAATATGAAAACGTGCACCACGCTATACCAAATCCAAACCCTTTGGATGCAATTAAATTCAGGCTTGATCAATTGAATATGTCAGAAACTGAATTGAGTAGTATCCTGGGTAACCGCTCCAGAAAATCAGAGATACTTTCCGGCAAAAGAAAGTTAAGTCTGGCCATGATCAGAAAACTTAACCAGATATTACATATACCTGCAGAGGTATTGATACAGGCTTATTAAAGCTTGTCAAGCCTGCCTATAAAACTATCCCCATAGGAAGAAGCTGGTGGCAGCAGAAATACAGCTTACAAATTAATCGACTAATATATTAATTCCGATCCCTTCCAAACGTATACCTTTTCAAATCAGCGTAAACAACTCCCTTATCCTTCATAGCTGTTATATATTCAGGCGTTAGCTTACTGATTTTAAGGAAGGACACCTCCGATTCAGGGATGTTGTTATATCCTATTTTATTAAAACCCCGGATATAATCGGCATGTATGCCCTGCAACTTCCACATAGAAATTCTATCATATGTGATGTTGGTATATCCCAGGTCTTTAAAACCTTGAACGTACTCGGGCGTAAGGTTTCTTAATTTGGCCATGGTAACCAATTCTAACGGAATAGTTAAGCCTACACGCTGCATACTTTTTATATACGCCGCTTCTATGTTTGAAAACTTAAACGATATCAGCTTTGAGATCATCAGGTGACCGTATCCCAGATCAGAAAAACTTTTTATGTACTCCGGCGTAACCCCGGCTAATTTTAACATGCAAAGTATCTTATAAGGCAGATCAGTATAACCCAATGCCGCTATATCCTTAGCAAATTGCGGTGTAACCCCGGCTGTTTTTAGCGAGTCCATTTGGCTTGGACTTAACGAGCTATACCCTAAACCGCTGATGGCGTTGACAAATGCAGCATCGGCCACTACAATATCATCCGGAAAGGGCATTTTATAGGTGCCTCGCTCATAAAATATCTCTATCCTGCCTTTGGTGTTGCTGAATTTAAGCCGGTTGGACGTGTCGGCATCTAACGCGGGAGGTGGCGGCGTTAAACCACCAGCTATTTTTACCGGCTCATTGTTATTGTTTTCAGGCGATGGTGACGCAGCAGGTGGTAATGCGGCGGGTGCTTGTTCATGTACAGCTACATCAGCATTTTTAGCATCAGTATTTTTATTAAAGCTAAACGGAACATTATTAGCAGCGATTGCCGCAAGCGGCTGGTTTATGTTACAAACCAACACCCCCATCAGCAAAACAAGTGTCATATACTTCCACATGCTATTAATGTTTGAGCGCCTGGCATTCATCATCAGAATGCGTTTTTTCAACATAGACTGGCTGTAATTGGTGGTAATATTTAAAGCCATGTGCGGCACCGATACCTTTAGCAAGCTCAACTGATAATCAGACGGCTCAAAATTATTACCCTTCAGTACAGAATCATCCGTAAGGTATTCAAGGTTACGCTCTATGTCTTTGCGATAGATCCAGGCCAATGGGTTGAACCACTGAAAAATAAGCATGGCCTCGGCCAATAACAGGTCAACGCTATGTGCCTGTATAACATGGATCTTCTCGTGCGCTAATATTTTGCTGTAGGTTTTAACATCGTATTTTCCGGGGTTGATATAAATGTTATTGCCGAAAGAACAGGGCGCCCGGTCATCATCAACCTCAACAATACGGCATACGCCATCCCTAACTATCCGGCTTTTACGAGAGCGGTATAACAATACAAATATCTGCAACAGCAAATTGGTACCCATAATGGCAATACCTCCCCAGTAAATAAATGGGATATATTTTATCGCGCCGGCAACAACCCCACCAATTGTTATTGGCGATGGCGGAGTTACCGTTTTAATGTAATTCACCTCTTCCGTTGGCTGCATAACCAAACGTTTTTCCGGTTGGGTAATTACAGGCGTTTCAACTACATTATCCAATGCGACCGGCACAGCACTCCTGAAAGAAAATTTAGCGGGCACATGTACCAGCGGTACGATAAACGCCATTATAAGGCAGCTCAACAAAACCAGTCTGTTCAGCCTGAAAAACGTTTCCCTGTCTAAAAACATCCTGTAAAACAACAAGCTGATACCAATTATAGCCGCAACGCTTAAAATATAGCTCATCATTTTTTTCCCGCTTTAATCAGGTTAATAATGTCATTCAATTCCTCTTCGGTCATTTTTTGCTCTTTGGCAAAAAACGCCAACATGTTGGCATACGAGTTATCAAAATACTGGCTCACCACATCCTTCATGGCATGTTTCTGATAATCTTCTTTTGATACCATAGGGAAGTATTGAAAGATATTACCCACCACATCATGCGCTAAAAAGCCCTTATCCTCCAACACCTTTATCATGGTTGATACCGAGTTATAATGCGGCTTAGGGTCAGGCAGCTCGGGCAGCACTTCTTTTATAAAAGCTCTTTTCAGGTTCCAGAAAACCTGCATTATTTGTTCTTCGCGTTTAGCCAGCTTTTGCATTGTACTAAGTTATTATTTAAATATATAATTTTTTAAAGCGTACGGTTTTTGTTACCGCCATCTATATACTTGGTATTGGCCCGCGCCTTGGCATTACCAAAGCTGTAGGTTACAGAAAAATTTAAATACCGCAGGTCGTTATATATATGGGTGGTTTGCCTGGCACCATTATACTGCATGGCGGTACGGTTGGCACCGGTACGCAATATATCAGACACCACCAGGTTATACATAAACATACCATTATGCGACTGAAACCTCACCCCCGCCTCCAAATTGCTTCTGCTTTGCAGTGTAAAAAACCCCGAAGTGCCCGGAAAACCATACTGATAATTTACCACTGCAAAGGTTGTTTTTTTGCTGTTCAGCGTAAGAGTGTTGCGGATGGAATAGTTGGCAGTAAAGCCATTCACATCAGGCAGAACAACCACATTCTTATTAGCAACTGAGCGATTATACGTCAAGCTGAAACTATTGTAGCTGTTTAGCCATTTATACGAAAAAGTGTAAGCGACGTATAAATTACCCGAGTAAGTCTTTATATAGTTAAAAGGCTTTGATTCTGTCAGTGCCTCGCCCTGTTTGAAAGTAGTTATGCTGCCAAATCCCCCATTAAGCACCGTGCCCGAAAGCGTTGTAGTTAAGTTGTTTTTGTAAATATGCGTAAGCTCTACATTATCACTAAAAGCAGGCAGCAAATAAGGGTTACCTGTGCGGTAAGTATAACTGTTAACGTAGCTTCTGAAAGGATTTAATAGGCTGAATGATGGCCGTTGAATACGTTTGGAATAAGCAATAGTAATGGAATTATTTTTAGGGGTATAGGATAAAAACAAACTCGGAAACAGGTTATTTATAGCCGTACTATTACCCAAACCGGTATTAACCAACTCGCTGTTGATGCCCGTGCGCTCATAACGCAAACCCGCCTTGGCCGACCAGCTTTTACCCAGCTTTTTACTGCCCGAAACATACAGCGCCGCGGTATTCTCTTTATACAAAAAGTCGTTTACGCCAATAGGGATACCCTTGCCGGTAGCGTTGATGAGCGAATGGTTGTTTACATAGGCCAGCGCCCCGCCCGTCTCAATTTTGGCGAACTTGTAAGGCAGCTCCAGATCTAAATTAACCGAGCTGCCCTGGTAGCGGGTATCATCTGTATTGGTAAAAAGCTCCTGTCGTGGGTTTTTGCTGTTTATCTGGTTATTGGTAAAAACATCGCTGCCGTTGTTCCTTACAAAGTAACTGCCGTTAACGGTTAGCTTTTTGCCCAGCGAATCAATCATAAAATCATAATAAGCAGTGGCCGATTTGGTGGTGTAGCGCATAGCATTATTGATTATGGCCGAGGCGGCAGAGTCGGCAGCAGTGCGACCAATGGTTTGAAAAACGCTGCTGGTTACACCATCCTCCTTTACTTTCTGCGTGGTGATATCTCCCAGGAAACCTACGTTCATCTTTTTTGTGAGCTTATAATTAAGCGAAGTGTTGACCGATACGTTTTTGCCGAATGGGTCCCTCACATTATCATTATCCCACTTTATAGCAGCCTGCTCAAATTGCAGGTCGGTTTTAAACCGGCGCTTTTCAATAAAGCCATTGGTATTAAAGTTTACATCCAGCTTGCTGCTTTTGTAGTTTACCGTTACCGACTGCGAACCCGCCGCGAATGTGCGCTGCTGATACCCCGTGTTAAAGCTGAACAGCCAGCCCAGGTTCGGATTTTTTTTAAGCGCGATGTTGAGCAAACCCGAATTACCCTGCGCGCTGTATTTTGCCGGCGGCATCGTGATCACCTCAATGCTGGCGATATTGTCTGACCGGATAGCCGCCAAACGGTCTTTTACCGCATCGCCGGATATAATGCGCCCGTCAATCATTACCGCAAGGGTGCTTTTGCCTATTAATGATAACTGCCCATCCGGCGATACCTCTACCCTGGGTGCCTGGCTCAACACTTCCATAGCGCTAAAGCCCCTGTTAAACACGCTGTTGGCAACGTTAAAGGTGAGGCGGTCAATCTTTTGCTCAATAATGGGCTTCGCGGCTACCACGTTAACTTCTGCCAGTGTTTTGGCATCTTTTTCTAATCTTATATTCAAAATCTTATCGCCGCTAATGGTAACCGAATCCTGATAGGTTGTGTACCCTACCAGGCTTACTTTTACCAGGTACCTGCCCGTTTTTAAGGGCAACGAATAAGAACCCGCCTCGTTGCTTAGCACCGCGGTTTGCTGTCCGCCGCTGCTGATGCCCACCGTTGCATAAGGCAAACCGCCGCCCCCGCCGTCTGTAATGCTGCCGGTTAATTTAAAGCTTTGCTGCGCCCTTAAGGTGCAAACGGAAAATAGTAATAAGGTGGTTATAAAGGTTCTCATACTAACGGATACTCAGGTTTAAAAATTCGTTACACAAACATAATACTAATTAATTAGTATTAGTACTATAGTATTAGTACTAATTGATTAATAATTTATAAGTAATTGATTATGAGTAAATAAATTTTACAACCAAACCCTATTTAACAAATTGTCATTTCGATAGAGCAAGAGCGGGGATTGCGCGGCGGGGCTATAGAGAAATCTATACACAACCCAAGCCGCCGGACCAACATGTGTATAGATCCCTCCTTAGGTCGGGATGACATAATAATAAAATTGTCATTTCGATAGCGCAAGGGCGGGATTGCGCGGCGGGGCGAAAGAGAAATCTATACACAAGCCAAGCCGCCGGACCAACATGTATAGATCCCTCCTTAGGTCGGGATGACAAAATAATAAAAATTGTCATTTCGATAGAGCAAGGGCGGGATTGCGCGGCGGGGCGAAAGAAAAATCTATACACAAGCCAAGCCGCCGGACCAACATGTGTATAGATCCCTCCTTAGGTCGGGATGACATATAATAAAAATTTGTCATTTCGATAGAGCGAGGGCGGGGATTGCGCGGCGGGGCGAAAGAGAAATCTTTTCGAAGCGAGGGGAAAAAGTCTTTTCGAACGCTTTTCAAGCCAATCTCACCCACCCGTAATTGTGAGGCACGAAGTAATCCCAAAGCGACCGGAAGTGCGGGGTTACTGATTAATTGGCTAGTTCCGGGCGCGTGGCTTATCGCTCGGTTAGCCAACGCTATTGGCTTGCCCCGCTCATTTGCCGCGGAGGCTGTTACTTTACCTTAGATGCAAAGTAACCAAACATCAAGCCGAAAAAATTCTTCCCCGCTCAGGGCCATTACCCATGGCCCGCGTTTTTCGGCAGGCCATTGCCCGCTTTTATGGAACCTCACCCACCCGTCTTTGCTGTAAGGGTTTAGTAATTCGATGACAGAATAGCGGTTTATTTTTGGTTGTTTAGGGTTACCATATCGATAGGTTTTTTG